>JAFYHG010000006.1 GCA_017539265.1 Alphaproteobacteria bacterium
AATCTAACGAAAGAAAGGAAAATAAAATGTTAGAAAATACACAAACTATGGAATCCTTTATGGGTTCTTTCGGGATTGTCCCAATGACAACTTTGAAGGATGAAGGTTTGCTTTCATTCAAAAATTGTAAGGACAGAATCTTGAGTATGATTAAGTTAAACATCCAACACTTTAAAAACAACACGTGGGATATTGATAACCGCATGATGAAGATGTTGGTGGATTTGGACGAGAAGAAGAACAAATCCATTTGCACAGTCCGTTTGGGTGGTAAAAGAGTTTATAGGTGCAATTGCGCAACTTTAACAACACCACAAAAAGTGGAGTTTCTTGCCAAATTCTATGAAGGTGTTTCTAAAGGTCTCTTGGATGAACAAATTCAGAACTTTTGTGAACAGCAAGTTGCTTTAGCAAACGATCGTAAGAGAATTCAACGAGAAAAGCGCAAAGCAGAAAGAAAAGCAGAGCGTGAAGCATTAAAACAAAAAGAGGCAGATGCTATGAAACATCGGCCCCAGAATGTTTAATTATCAACCGAGAGTGGAAGAACTGGAACTTCTTCTGCTCTCATAATCAACAAAAGGAATTATAATATGATAGAAAATATAAGTCAAGGTGTTTCTCAACTCACCCTAAAAGAAAAATTGAGAAAATTAGGACAACCCAAATATTTTTACGATGAATTGATGCCAACTAATGCTGAAAATCAAGCATTTGTTGAAAACATCGTCAATACAATACTTACCAAAGGTTATATCCCAGCGTAATGAAAGGAGAATAGTATGACTCAAGAAGAATTTGAAGATATTGTCTATGAGATCTGTGACCTAGCTGCAAATGGTATGGCGTACATGATACCTGATAAATGGCTGCACAACAATAGACCTGGTTCTATTGAAGTAGTATGGAACTGTTCAAACGATGTCTGGACAAAGTTGAATTTTATTCCAGACGATCTTAACCTAGAATCCATTGAGAAATGCTTTCCTTCTGTGGACGGACTGACCATTTATTGGTATGGACAAGATGAAGCGGAAGTTTATGAAGAGTGCTTTGATCTAATCTGTAAAGCATACACTAAATATCAAGCACTGTTGTTCTCTACCTGCAATCTTGATACCATTAAACAAAATATACTTGTTGAGAAACAGGATCCTAATGACCTTTTTCTACAGGATACAGGTTTTAGAAATTATGCCAGTCCTTGGTTCTTACTTGTCAATCCAAGAAAGGATGTCGTGGAATGGGCATTACAAAACTTTAATTTCAAATCACAACCAAAAGTTCAAGAGGAATTAGGTCTGGTAGAAGATCGTCAAGCAATTCCTGAACTCAAAGAACTTGTTTTGAAAACATTGAAAGGAGAATAAGATGGCAAATTGTTGTTTAAATACTTTAACTATCCGTGGTGATGAAGAAATAATCAAAAAGTGTTTGGATCAGATCAAGAATGAAGATGAAGGCGAAGTTATTGATCTTAATAACATTGATCCTATGCCAAAAGAATTGAGTGAAGTTATAGCATCGCCACATCTGTTGAAGGATGTAGAGATTCTTAAAAAAGAACTATCAGGTGAGGAGTTGTCTGCTGAAGAAAAAGAACAATTGAATTCTGCACGCTTTGATGGTAAAAATAACAGAGAAAATGCAAAAAAAGCATTACACTGTAAGGAACAATATGGTCGTTATTCTTGGTATGATTGGCATTTGTTACATTGGGGTGTCAAGAGCAATGCATATGATTCTACACTAGAATGGATAAAATATCACAAGAGAAAGAAGTGTCGTATATGCTTTATTACCCCATGGGAACCACCTGTTAAGGCTATGATAAAACTGTCTAAACAGTATCCAACGCTAACATTTAAGTTTAAGGCAGAAGAACCAGGAAATGAAATTGATTTTTCAGATGATTGGCGTAATGGTCAGGGAAAGACACCAGCACCTACTAAAAAGCAGGAAGAAGCATTCGAAGTGTTACTGGACTTCTTTTTGGGAAAAGATACTAATGACTAAACATCACATAGTTATCTATAATATAACCTAATAAAACCCGAGCAAATTCCGCACGAAGGATCTTGACTTTTCGGATCAGATCCGTATCCTGGGCCACCAGGAGAAAAAAATGTCAAATCGCTATCAAGGATTGTTTTTACTATACGGACAGTTTTATATCAGGGTTAGAATCCCCTTAAAACTGCAGAATATTGCCCGCTGTAAAGAGATTAGGTATTCTCTTCGAACAGCGAACTATTCTGAAGCAGTCCAAAGATGGCAGGTGGAATTTGCTCATTTACATTTATTTTTAACATTATTTCAGGATATTATTATGAAATTAAATGAGCAAAACAAACTAATTCTAAACGAAGCAGATGTGGATAAACTGCTTTTGGAACGGTTGACCGAGATACAGCATTTTCTTGAAGAGAATATTGAGGAAATTAGGGCAGGAACAAAGTCTGAAAAAGATATTATCAACAAAACCGTTCAAACCAAAAAATTGATGATAGACCTTTTAATCAGATACTTAAAACGATTGGTTGATGATAGTAAGGCAAACATAACCTTAAGGGGCATTTATGCACAATTAAGGGAAAAAGAAATTGAATTAGGTCTATCAGAGAATGCCCAATATGATGTTGTCAAATCGTTTTCCAATCATATCAAGGGATTAAATAACTATGCTACCAAAGCGGTTGAGGCAATTAAACTGGATAAACCATATATTCCCAGTAATCCCAAGGTTGTGACCCTTTTAAAAGCATACGATGCTATGGAAACATCGGCAAGAATTAACAGGTCTATGACATCTACCCATTGGGAAAAACTCTTTAAACGCTTTGCCCAGAGCAAGAAAAACCTGAAAGGGGTTACGGATAATCGCATTAACGACAATTATTTAAGTATAAAACTTGCCTTTGCCTTAATGAAACTGCAATATGTGGAAGATGTGACTAAGCAACATTGCCGAAAACTGTGTGAAGATATCTATCAAGTCCCAAAGAAATGGTCTAAAAAGTTAAAGGACAATGTAAAAATAGAGGATATTTTAACAACTGCTAAGACAAAGGTCATTTCTAAAAAGACGGTCAAGGGATACCTGATAACCTTTAAGGAATTTATGCGTTATGCCGTCAAAGAAGAGATTATTCTAACCAGTTTAAACGAATTTATTGACCTGCCAAAGGATTTGTCTGGCACTACCCGAGAACCTTTTACGGTAGATGATTTACATAAAATCTTTAATCCAAAGACTTATCCCGACCCACATGCCAAAGCAAATCAGGCAAAGTTTTGGATACCAATTATTAGTCTATATCATGGTTCAAGGCTTAACGAAATCTGTCAATTAGACGTCCTTGACATAGTTAAGGAACAAGGTATTCCTTGTATCAGTATTAACGATAATGGGAACGATAAATCGGTTAAGAACAGAGGGTCTAAACGAGTTATACCCATTCATCCGAAACTGTTACAAATGGGTTTTCTATACTTTGTGGAATATCAACGGCAAGAGAAACAAACAAAACTCTTTGGAAACTGTGTCAAACAATCACGGAACGGATTTGGTGGCCCTATACAACATTGGTTCGGCAGGTATTTAGATTCAATCGGTATTAAGAGTAAAACAAAAGTATTCCATTCTTTCCGACATACTTGGGAAACCAAAGCAGTTGAGAAGAGAATTCCTGCAGAATATCAAAATGCTATATGTGGATGGACAGACCAAGGAATTGGGCAACGACTTTATGCCCATAAAAAAGATATTCGGATAATGCTTTCAGAATTGAAGAAAATTAACTATCCGATACAAAAAGAGATGTCAAAATTGCACATGTCATTCATGGACTCATATGTCATACGTCAATTAAGGGCAAAAGGGTAAAAGGGCAAATGTCTTTGGTGTCCTGTTTTGGCAAATGGCATGAAAAGGGACATTTCGGTAAAATGTCATCAAAAACCATTCGCTGAAATGGTGAAATGTCTTATGAAACATCCTGTTTCAAAAGGGTAAAAATAAAGGTGTCAGAAAAGGGTAAAAATGTTCAAATGGTCCAAGGAAATGGTCCAGGGCCATGGTCCAGGAAAAATGGCGGAAAATCAGGCATTAAAAAATCTCGCAAATACAACAATTTGCGAGATAAGTGGCGGGAGTGAAGGGGCTCGAACCCTCGACCTTCTGCGTGACAGGCAGACGCTCTAAACCAGCTGAGCTACACCCCCAAGGCGACTTCGGGGGACACTATAACAGATAAAAATAAAAAATGCAAGCACTTTTTTTGGAAAAGCGCATTTTTTTATTAAAAGGCCATGATTTTGTGCCGGGGAACCATATTTACATGTTTTTTTAAATAAAACTTGACAAAAAGAAAAATTTATGCTATTATGCCCATAACGGAGGGGTAAAAATGACAACTCGAAAAAATTCTATGGCAGAAATTATTGTCCGCTACGGGCAGGAACAAAAGACCTTGGAAGACGAATTATGCGGGGTCATTGATGAAATATGTATGCAAGGACCGGATAATCATGATTCTTGTTCAAAAGAGAGTGAGCGGAAAGAAACCACTTTACCAAAATTTTTAAAAATAGATCCCAAATCTTTGTCAGAGGATGAGCGGAAAGTTCAATCTGTCTTAAAGGATATATATGAACTTAACGGTGATATCGGTATTTATCCCATTATTCCCAAAAAAAACGGGAAAAGTTTGTGCATTGATTTGACGGCTTGTCTTCCTAAGGAAAAAGGAGCCGACGGGGTATATGCAAGAGACATGCATGCAATAGAAATGTTGAACATAGTCGGGTTTCAAGAGAAGGTCTTAACAAGGATCCTTTCTCATGAATTGATGCATGTATATCAGGAAATTGCGGATACGAGTCATTTTAATAATTATCAAAACCATCAATGGGGATTTTATATCGAATCACAAGCCGATGCCTGTGCAACCGGTGTCGTTACCTGCCTGCATACTGATGCCCCAAATTATAGGTTGATGCGCGCATTTGTGGGACGGGAAGCAGTATCCGCTTCGTTTAAAAAGAAAAGGGACCAATGGACACTTCAGTATTTGAGAAATTTCTTTAAAAGTTCAAAGTATCACTACTATAAAGAAGATTATGATCGGTGCTATCCTATCCATAGGGATGATAAACCATTACCCGCAATGCCGGCAGGTTTCCCTGTTGCCAATGCAGATCAGGTTTTACAGATTTTAAATGAAAATGTTTCCAGGGTTGCCCTAACTCCAATGGGTAAACTGTGGCAAGCCATTGAAAACAGTGATCAAAAAGCACTCTTAATTTTGCTTAAAAGTAAAGATAGAGCCGGAAATCCTTTAATTCCGGATACGGAAATGGATTTGATTAATGAGAATATAGTGGAAGCTTGTGAAAAACAGAAAAAAACAGGTATGCTTGAAACATACCTGAAATCCGGTCGCGTTTCACAAGATGATGTTGATTATATGTTCTTATCGTTGGTGATTCCTCATAAAGGGAAAGCCACACAGGATCTATTTGAAATAAGGACGAAAATGATGGATGTTCTTATCGGTATGGAAGGGCCGGACGGCAGTAAAGTTTTAACGAATACGCAAATTGAAAGAGGGATTTCATATGCCGAAATGGTAATAGAAATGCGGGGCAATAATGATGCTAAGGTGTTTTTTAATAACATGGCAAAACACATTCGTTCAATCAGAAATATCCCACAGAAATGCAAAACCCCGCGTAGCATACGACCGCCACAAGCGACACCGGAAATTTAGGGATTATTCCGTTTGTTTTAATCCACCACGATTTTTTTCTTTAGGTTTTGAATTCGGGTATCGGCGGCAATTTTGTCGATAAGGGCTTTGACATACGTCTCAACGGCCTTGCCTTCACGATAATCGGCCGGAGCGGCAAAGTCGGCGCGCTTGTCATCCAATAGCAGCTGTGCGCCCTGGCAAGAGGCGGGAATTTTAGGTTGATACACCGCGATAGAATGACCGCCGTCAGATTTTAAGGTCAGCATACATGGTACATCTGTTTCGCCGTCACCGATATAAATCATACGGGAAAAAGGCATATGCTTTTCCGATTCGGGAATGCGTCTGTTAATTTTTTTGGTGTCGGCTATGTCCAGACAACCCTTATTGATACGGAACAAAAATTGTGTTTTATTGGTATAATTCACAACTTGCGCCGGCCAAATAGCGTTGCCTGCTTTGTCATAAATAAAAGATGAGGCAAAAATCGCCTTAAAAAATTTGGAAATAACCGTTCCTTCCAAAATTTCCCTTAACCCCGACGAGATAATATAGTGTTCTACATCCAGTCCTTTCTTTCGCCCATAGGCATTAATGCGTTTAAACCAGGTATCCAATCCAGCGAAAAGTTCGACGGCTTGACCATATGTCCTAAGGGCTTTGTGGTTAAAGGGTTCATTTCGCTTTTGTGATTCAATTTTCATTTGTTGCATATAGGATAAAATCTGATCGGCGTGTTGCCGTTCGGCCAAACCGTTCGATTTCGTCCAAAACGTATCGGCATCTAATCCCATTTTTTGAATAAAGCCGTATTCTTGCATACACCGTGGTGATAAAGTGCCATCGAAATCATAACAAATCGCCATGGGGATTAATTTTTTCTTTTTGGGGGTCATAAATGTCTCCTAGAACAACTTAATCATTAAAAATCCGCCGACCAGTAAAATAAAGAAGAGAATCGAAAGCCAACCCAAGTTTTTTTCAATCCATGTCTTCATGGGGGCTCCCCATTTCCACAAAAGCCATGCTACAAAATAGAAACGAATACCTCGTGCAATTACAGATGAGATCATGAAAATAAGGAAATTTAACTTTGTGACACCACTTGCAATAGTGATAATTTTATAGGGAAATGGTGTAATACCAGCACCAAAGACAACCCATGCACCATAATCATTGTAAGCCGAACAAAATTTTTCAAATTGTGTTGTATAGTGATAAAAATTCAAGAGTGGTATTCCAATAGATTCATATAAATAATATCCAATAGCATATCCAAAGGCTCCGCCCAGAACACTTGCAATCGTGGCATAGGCCGCCAAACGAAAAGCCTTTCCCCGATTGGCCAATACCAAGGGTATCAGCAACAAATCCGGCGGAATCGGGAAAAAAGAACTTTCGATAAACGCAACCGCACATAAAGCCCAAACCGCTTTTTCGCCCGAGGCCATTCCCATTGTCCAATCATATACTTTTCGTGTAATTTTATTCCAAAGTTTCCTCATAATAATCCTTTCGTTTTTTGCATACTACCACAGAGCGCATAAAAAAATCAAGAAAAACTTGACTTTAAATAAGATATGTTTAAAATAAAAGCGTTCTGCATCAGAAATAAGGAGTTTTTAAATGAAAAAATCAGTTTGTATGTTAGGCTTGTGTTTGCTTATTTCCGCCTGTGTGTCCGAACAGGAACAACGTGAAGCCAGTTATCGTTATGAGGAAGTAATGCGTAATCAATGTGGGCAAACTTTGGGCTTTTCCTCGGGGACGGAAGGGTATATGAATTGTCGGATGTTCTATGATGAAGTATTTCAATATGCGGGTTTAACCGGCACAAAATCATATAGTCGCGTCAGTCAAATTCAAAATCGGATTGAAAGCACGAATGCCGAATGTCGCCGTTATTGGGGGCAAGAGGGTATGACGCGTTCGGCCCTGTGGTCTTGTATTCAAAAGAAAGAAAATGCTTTTATTGACGAGGCTATCCACCAAAAAGAATTGGAGGAAAAGGAAGATGTTTTAACCAGATCCATCGCCAACGGTCAAAAAGATGCGGATGCGGAACGGCGACTTCAAGACCGAATTGACGCCGAACGAGAACGGGTTGCCAAGGAGAAAGGGAAACGTCCGTCAAAAGTAAAATGCAAAACCTACAATAAAAGCAACGGCTATATTCAGGTTAAGTGTAAATAGAGGTTAAAAAAAATCTTGTCTTTGGTACCAAATTATGATATCCTTGCTAAAAAACGAAAGGATAAAGAATGTTATTTATTAAAACGCCTGTAAAAGGCATGCCCGAACAGTTGCCGGAAGATATGGTTATTCGCGAATATGTGATGCGCCAAATTAAGGATGCCTACCGCCTGTATGGTTTTAATTTAATTGAAACGCCCCTTATTGAACACATTGAAAACTTGACCGGTAAGCAGGGTGGTGAAAATGAGAAGTTAATCTTTAAAATCTTAAAACGCGGGGAAAAATTGGCTGAATCCGGTGCGGATGATTTATGCGATTCGGGGCTTCGGTATGATTTGACCGTTCCTTTGGCGCGTTTTTATGCCAACAATATGGATAAGCTTCCGAATCCTTTTAAGGCTTTTCAAATGGGATACTCGTTCCGTGCGGAACGCCCGCAAAAAGGACGCTTTCGCCAATTTATTCAATGCGATATTGATATCTTGGGTGATGCGACAAATCTGGCCGAAATTGAACTGATTTTGGCAACTTCCGAAATGCTCAGTCGCCTGAATTTGGGCAAATTTAAAGTGCGGATTAACGATCGCCGGCTTTTAAAAACAATGGCCCTCGCCAGCGGACTTCCCGCAGACCAATTGGATACTGTTTTTATCATTTTGGATAAGATGGATAAAGTAGGCTTGGACGGTGTGCGCGATATGCTGAAAGAAGAAGGTTTTGATGCGGCCGCCGTTGAAAAATATGTTGCCCTTTATCAGGGGATGAATGATACCTATCAATCCAGTCGCAGTTACTTAACCGAACGGGGGATGACCGATTTTGATCCGGCGGTTACGGATAATTTGGATGAAATTATTCGGGTGTCTGCGGATTTGTTGCAGGATAAAGCGCAAATCGTGTTTGATCCGACTTTGGTGCGGGGAATGTCCTATTACACCGGCCCGATTTTTGAAGTCGAATTGGAAACCTTTGGTTCATCCGTTGCCGGAGGCGGACGCTATGACGATATGATTGGAAAATACCTGGGTCGTTCGGTCCCCGCATGTGGTTTTTCCATCGGGTTTGAGCGTATTTTCGCTGTCTTAAAAGATAATCATTTTACCGTTCCCGACACGCATGAAAACGTGGCGATTTTAATTGATAAAAAAGCCCCGAAAGAAAAAGTTCGCACGGCGATTGAGGAAGCATCAGTTCTGCGTGCCCAAGGTAATCGTGTTTTGATCTCTTGGCGTAACAGTAATGCCAAGTTCCAAAAAGAACAACTAAAAACCGCCGGTTATACCCGATTCATTGAAATTTTTAAGGAAAATTATTCATAAGAACATGAAACGGGCAGAATTATTTTTTTCTTTTCTTTTTGGAGTTTTGGGACTTGTGTTTGGGTGTGGTATATTGTTTTCTCAAAACCCGCTTCCCTATTTAATTTTATGTGATAAAGCCGGTGATACGTGTCTGATACAACAGCCGACTGATAAAACAGAAATCAGTATTGAACAGATTGATACCGTTTTTTTGGATTTTTATAATTGCGGGTATAGGCGCGGTAAGCGACCTTTTATTCATTTTAAGTTGAAAGACGGAACTGCTTATGCTTATCCCGGGGGAAAATTACCGATGGCAATGACTTTGGGATGTCAATATCCTCTCCCGTTTGGTAATAATATTTTGGATCACACCAAAGAAATGAAAAAGTTTTTGGATACACCGGATATTAAAGAACTAAAAATTGAACAAGAATATACCGGCATTGATTATGCAATGGGAATCATCTTTTTGATAATAGGCCTACTGTCTTTTTGCATATTTTTTATTCAATGCTTTAAGAAAAACAGTTAAAGGAGAAATGTTATGTCCGTTGAAACAACACCCTATGTTCGCCCCAGTTGGGATGAGTATTTTTTAGAAGTAATGCATGCGCTCGCAAAGCGGGCAACCTGTGATCGGGGACGCACGGCTTGTGTGATTGTAAAAGATAACCAAATTTTATGCTCGGGCTATGTCGGGGCACCGGCGGGTTTGCCACATTGTGATGAAGTAGGTCATCTGTTAAAGGTTGTAGTCGATGAAGACGGACACCAAAGCACACATTGCATGCGTACCATTCATGCCGAACAGAATGCAATTTGCCAAGCAGCCAAACGTGGTATATCCATTGAAGGCGCTACACTTTACTGTAAGTTGGCTCCGTGCCGGACGTGTGCCATGTTGTTGATTGCGTGCGGGATAAAGCGAATTGTTGCCGAATATCCCTATCATGCGGGTTCGGAAGCGGAAGAAATGATGAAAACCGCCGGTATTCAACTGGATTTTATTAACAAAGAACCTTTAAAATATTAATTATCCGGCCTTAACACGGGAAACGGACGAAATGCGTTCGGAAGATCGCAGAGCCTGTAAAATTGTATCCAAATGCTCTTTATCCCGAACATCGATATCAACCGTTAAATCTATCCACCCACCACCACGCCGTTGGGTCGTCAGGTTCGATAATTTTGCACCTTGCTGGGCCAAAATCGTCATTAATTCCGGCATGGAAGTGGATTGATCCGATAAAGTAATTTTAATTCGAACAGGCAAAACGGAATTGGGTAATCCATCCTTATTCCAACCGACATCAATCCAACGTTCGGGTTCATCTGTGTATTGGGTAAGGGTTGGGCAATCCTGTGTATGAATTGTAACGCCTTTACCACTGGTAACAATCCCGACAATCGGATCCCCGGGCACCGGATGGCAACACTTTGCAAAACCATAGGAAAGCACTTCGAACAGCCCCGTAATCGGCATTTTTTTATCTGTTGGCGCGGCCGGTTTATCAGGCGATTTCCTAAACAAGGACATCGTCTTTTGATATAAAGACAGCTTAAGTTCGGGATGGATTTTATGGAAAATATCCGTTGCCGAAACAAGGCCTTCACCGATGGCTGTTAAAACGTCATCGGTTGTTTTAAATCGGCTCTTATCCAAAATACCGGAAAGGTCCTTATCCGAAAAAGTTTGATTGTATTCTTTGGCTGCCGCCGTTAGGGCAGCGCGACCGGTTTCAATCAGTTGTTGCCGTTTTTGGACGCGTAAGAAACGCCGAATACAGGCACGCGCTTTGGCCGTAACGGCAATGCGTTCCCATTCGGCCGAAGGTGTCTGATTTTTGGCCGTTAAAATATCAACTTGATCCCCATTTTGTAAAACGGTACGCAGGGGACTGATCTTCCCGTTAATCTTAACCCCGACGCAAGTATCCCCCACACCCGAATGCACCGCATAGGCAAAGTCAATCGGGGTTGCTCCCTTGGGCAGCGGGATTAAATCCCCTTTCGGCGAGAAGCAGAAAACCTGATCCTGATACATGGCGATTTTTGTGTGTTCCAAAAATTCATTCGGATCCGACGAGTGGTTTAAAAGTTCCAACAAATCCCTTAGCCACCGATATTGTGTTCCTTCCCGATGGACACCTTGCTTATATTCCCAATGCGCGGCCACACCGAATTCGGCAACCTGATGCATGTCATGGGTTCGAATTTGAAGTTCTATCCTGCGATTAAGCGGACCCAAAACGCCTGTGTGAATAGATTGGTAACCATTAGCCTTCGGGGTGGAAATATAATCTTTATACCGGCCGGGAATCATATTATATTTCGTGTGAATAATCCCCAAAACCTGATAGCATTCGGCCACCGTATCCACAATAATCCGAAAAGCCATAATGTCAAAGATTTGCTCCATCGTGACATTTTTATGCTGCATCTTCATCCAGATGGAATAAGGTCTTTTTTGTCTCCCGGATACTTCGCCGGAAACGTTATTTTCCGCTAAATCTTTTTTTAGGATTTCAATCACGTCGGCAACTTCTTTTTCGCCCTTTTCCGCCAAGAAAGCCAAACGCGATGTAATGGATTCATAGGCCTCAGGGTGCAGGGTTTGAAACGCCAAATCTTCCAATTCGTCTTTAAGGGCCTGCATCCCGATTCGTTCCGCGAGGGGAACATAAATTTCCATCGTTTCACGGGCGATACGCAGACGTTTTTCCTCTTTTGCACAACAATGAAGTGTGCGCATATTGTGAAGTCTGTCCGCCAGTTTAATCAGTAAAACCCGAATATCGGAACTAATCGCCAAAACGAGTTTTTGGAAATTTTCTGCCTGTTTGGAGGCTTCAGAGTGAATTTGAACTTTGGATAATTTCGTTAACCCTTGAACCAATTTGGCCACATCTTCGCCGAAGAGTTCTTGAATATCGGCATAAGAAGCCGGCGTATCTTCCACTGTATCATGCAGAAGTGCCGTAATAATGGTTGCCGCATCCAGTTTATATTCCGTCAGAATACTGGCAACCGCCACCGGATGGGAAAAATAGGGTTCCCCCGATTCGCGTTTTTGACCGCTGTGCATTTTCATGGCGAAAATATAAGCTCGATTAAGGGCGGTTTCATCCGCCGTTGGGTCATAGGATTTGACCCGTTCTACAAGCTCATACTGTCGCATTAAAGCCATCGATCCCCCCAGATAAGAAGATTAAGCCTCGGTTACATCATCCACGACTTGGAAAGAATCGGATTCCACAAATTCTGTATCCGCATAAAGAGGGGCTTCACCGCTGATTTCGGCTTCAACCTCTTTAATTTCGGCGGCGTCTTCTGAAGCTTCCACCGGATGAGCATATTTTTGCATACCTGCAATCACATTATCGCGCACCAAGCCCAAATCAATGGTGCCGTCTTCAATTTCGCGTAAGGCAATAACCGTATTTTTATCGTTATCGCGTTCCACCGTTAAAGGTGAACCGGATGCCAAAGCCTTTGCCCGACCGGTTGCCAACAAAACCAAATCAAACCGATTGGGAACTTTTTTAACACAATCTTCAACTGTAACACGAGCCATTTTGTTTTCCTTTCAAAATTAAGTAATAATAACTATTCATACACCAAAAAAATTAAAAAATCAAGAAAAAAATGATAACTGATTAAAAAATAAAGATTATTTTTAAAGTTTGCTTAAATAACATTTTTTCGTTGAAAGAATCGTGATTTTGGCGTATAAGGGGAATATGTCTTTGCATTCATCTATTGCCACGGTCGGCGGTTGCACTGCGATCAGTCGCGTGGTCGGTTTTATTCGGGAAGTATTGCTTGCACGCTATTTGGGCGCGGGTATGATGGCGGATGCATTTTTCGTAGCCCTCAGGTTTCCGAATCTGTTTCGAAGCCTTTTTGCGGAAGGAACATTAAACGTTGCGTTTGTTCCGCTGTTTTCGGGAGAATTACAGGCACACGGAAAAAAACGGGCGTTGGCTTTTGCCCGATCCGTATTCGGATTTTTATTTTATGTTTTGCTGATTTTTACAATTGTGATGGAAGTTTTGATGCCGTCCCTGATGTTTATTTTGGCACCGGGGTTTGAAGAAACGGCAGGTAAATTAGCCCTGACAACCTGCCTTAGCCGTATTACTTTCCCGTTTTTATTGTGTGTTTCAATGGTGTCGCTGTTTTCGGGAATGCTCAATTCCGTGGGTAAGTTCTGGGCAGCTGCTTTTACGCCAACACTTTTGAATATTGTCATGGTTACCTTTTTGGTGTGTGCGACACCTTTTATTTCATCTCCTTTTGCACCGGCATATGCATTGGCATGGGGTGTGTTTGTCGCGGGTGTTGTTGAATTCTTATTTCTTTTTTGGCACCTTAAAAAAAGCGGTATGACATTTAAATTAATCGGTCCCGTGAAGGCCCTATGCCATATGACACAGGGGGTAAAAACCCTTTTGAAAAAAATGGCACCGGGCGTGTTGGGATCGGGGGTATATCAAATTAACCTCTTTTTAGATACGCTGTTTGTATCGTTTGTGGGAGCAGGGGCGATTTCATGGCTGAACTATGCCAATCACCTGTTTCAATTGCCGATCGGTGTGATTGGGGTTGCCATCGGAACTGTTTTATTGCCGGTACTTTCAAAGTATATCAAAAGCGGTGAAACGGATAAGGCCAATACACAATTAAACCGCGGATTAGAAGTATCGGTGGCTTTGGCAATTTCATCCATGGCAGGATTGATTTTATTGGCAACACCCATTATCGGGATTTTGTTTGAACATGGGGCTTTCACCCGTGAAGATACCGTTCATACGGCGCGGGCCTTGACAATCTTCGCGTTTGGACTTCCGGCCTATATGATGACAAAGACGCTGGCGCCGTTCTTCTATGCGCGGGGTGTTACCACAACGCCTGTTAAAATAGCCGTCGTCGGGGTAATTTTAAATGCTATTATGGCGGTAACTTTTATGCAATTTTGGGGCTATGCGGGGATAGCCTTGGCGACCAGTATTTCCGTGTGGATTAACGCGGGGCAATATATGGTGCGCCTATCCCACAGGGGTGATTTTAAATTGGATCAAACCTTTAAATATCGCATCTACCGCATTATTTTATCAGGAGTGGTAATGGGGGCGGTTATTTTTGGGCTAAAATATCTGGTATCCCGGGTCCTGCCGAATTGGGATCATAGTGGTGGATTTATGTCATTGGTGGCTTTGGGTAGTGTTATCTGCTTGGGCGGAATGGTGTTTTTGGGCACTTTGATTATCAGTGGCGGTATTCCCTTGACTCAAATCAAGGCAATTTTAAAGCGGCGGTCGTTGACTTAAGGAGGATTTATGGTCAAGAAAAAAGGATTATTTATTTCTGTTTCTATTGCGGTTTTGGTTGCGATAGGTGTCGGTGTTTCAATACCTAAATTTTGGCCGATGCCTCATCCCTTTTGGCAGCGGACGGTAAAGCCGGGATTTAATCCGATTGAATTTTTAATTGAGCGCGTCGATCGTCCCATCGCGGGTGTTGTGATTAAGCCCCAAACGACGGCCGAGTTAAAAAATTGGTTTCAAGGGGCTGATGAAAATCATGTGCCGCGTGTATTTGTGGATAAAATGCCGAAAGATTTTAAATACTACGGGGATAAAAAATTGTTTGCCGCAGTTATTTCTGCCTTGATTTTAAAGGAAAATGAAAAGATTATCAAAGAACGGGCCATTTTGGCAATGTTGGCGCAAAAAAGTCCCGACGGCAAAAAATGGACGCCCAAAGAAACGGAATATTTTGACCGTCTGGTCAAAAGATATGATTCGCGTTCCCGCAAAACCGTGACGGGAAAAATTGCGGATTTAGCCCAAAAAGTAAATCCCATTCCGCCCTTAATGGCTGTTATTCAGGCGGCTGAGGCTACCGATTGGGGTAGAAAACATTGGGAATCTCCTTTTGAACAAACCGGTTGGATTGATGCGAAAACCTTTGCGCGGGTGCCCTTTAAATCTTTAATTCGGGCCACGGAAAGTTATGCTCTTGAAATGAACGGGATGCCTCCCTTAAACGGTTGGCGGTATTTCAGATCTCGTGAAATGCTTGAAGGCAGTGATGAAATCGGCAGTTCAATGCTGCAGTTGTTGGGGGAGTATAAACCATCCGATCTTGAATATAGGGAAAAATTGATGGATCGTTGGAGTGAACTGGATTATTTGGTACCGGATAATCTTTCCTTTATTCGGCCGATGCAAATGCCGACGGGTACGGTTAAAGTCGGATCGCACTCATTTAAGATGGAATTTGCTAAAACCTTACAGGAAAAGCAATATGGTCTGATGTATCGACCGGAAATTCCTCAAAATACAGGAATGATTTTTGTTAATGAAAGGCCTGATATGTCGGGTGTATGGATGAAAAATACTTTTATCCCCTTGGATGTGATATTCTTTGGTGGGGATAAAAAAGTAACGCAGATTTTTGAAAACTTAAAGCCTTTGGATGAAACACCGCACCGGACGACTGTTCCCTCGTTGGGAATGGTGGAATTGCCGGCCGGCACGGTTCAAAAATACAAAATCAAAGTCGGGGATAAAGTATCATACTAAGCCGGTTTGGCGTTTCCGACATTAAGGGCTAAAATATCCAATCCTTTTTTGATTTTTGCCCAAAGTTTATCGTCTTTGGACGTTGGGGTTAGGGCGGCTAAAGCACTGGCCCCCGAAACGACAGAAGAAATTGCAATCAACATTTCATCCCAATAATTCATTAAAAAAGCGAGCATGTATTGGTCCTTTCATTTTAAAATTAAGTTGAAAAAAGCGGCAACAATTGCCGTAATTGTTGTGAGGGCTATCATGCCGGCAACGGCTTTAAGAGGCGCTATTTCCGATCGGGGAACATAGGTTTTTGCCAATTTGTCATGAATGGCCTCACAAACGGATTTTTTCTGCACCACCGACGTAAAGTTAATCAGTTCGGTATGCACATCCGTTATCTGCTCTTTGGTTTGGCAGATTTCTTTTTGAATGGCACCCAGTTGTTTTTGAAGCGAATCAACTTGCGCCATCAATTTTCCGATTTCCATGGTTAGTGTGGGCATGATGCCTCCTTTAAAAACAGGTATAAAATAGATGGTTCCCGATTTGAACATTGGGGACAAGGGCATTGGCCCATTTCGGATGTGTCTTTAAGGTATGATAATGCGTGGATCCTTTGGTGGTGTCCTTTAAAAGTCCTCGGACAGCGCGCACCGCAATTCGCCGGCACGTATCAAAAATCGGGTCATCGGATAAATCTGATACCAATTTTTTTCGATTGGGATCATCTATGTTCCAACAGGAAAATTGCAGCGGTTTTAAGCAAACTTCCCGTATGCTTTTTCCCCACCAACAAGGGTGTTTAACCCGATTTAAAATAACATTGGCAACGGCTTCCAATCCGGATATACCTTCCCCGCGGGCTTCTCCATACAGGGTTTTAGCCAAAATTTCTGTTTCTGTATCCATTTAAAACCTCCATTCTAAATTTTGTTTTGTAAAAGATGTCCACGGGCGATGGATATGAACGGGTTCGGCCAATAAACAGCCTGCCACGGCATCCAACCCGTCATCATGTGTATTTGTATGCGTTTGAAAATCCCGCATTTCATCCAAAAAAGGTGTGGACTTAACCGATTCGTGAACCCATAAAGAGCCATTCATCAAAGGGGCATCAAACGCCGAAACAATTCGGGCAACTTTGTTTTGACGACTTGTTTCCTCTAAAACCGCGCATGAAGTATGGGTTTTTGCAAACTCTTGCCGGAGCAGGGCGGGCAAAAATTTACCGATCCCGTTTGTTTCCAAATGAACGCTTGGGATAAAGCAATTTTGAACAAGCTCCCGAACGGCAGCACATTGATAGGCTGTTGCCTCTGCCTGCGATGGTACGCATAGGTATAATAACCTGTGCAGATAGGCATTTCCTGCCTCATCAAAAAACACACAGGCCACCACGCTTTTATCCCCGTTGGGTGAACCGAAAGCGGGGTCCCACCAACAAGATACACTTTTAAGCCGTATTCCGTTTAAGGTCAGGATAGCTCGCCCGTTGGATTCCCGATAGACTAAATCACCGTCATAAAATTTCAGGCGATTGATATCCAGTCGGCTTTCCATAAGCAAAACGGGCTTAAGCATCATTTGGCTTAAAAATTTATTGGGGCCTGACCGGATGCGCAGTTTTTCAATTTTTTCCAAACTAAACCGTTCCGGCCAGGCAGATTGACCGCCTTTATCCAAAATCGGAATTTTAAGGGTAGCCCAATTTTCCAGATACCCGCCGACATCTGTTTTATAAAGGGTGTCGGCGGTATGGGGTGTTCCGATAAAAAGCATAAAGCCTTGGGGCGTCAGGATATAATCCAGTTCCCCTAATTTTTGCCTTAAAAGGGTGCGCTTACCGGCGGTATCACAAGTTTTGGGGATTTCCACATCATCACAAATGATAATGTCGGCGCGGCACCCGGTTGTATTCGCCATCAAACCTGCGGCCAAAACGGACGGATCCCTTAATTTCTGTGGGCGGCGAACGGTAAAACGATCGCTGGCCCACTCGTCCGAATTTTTAGGTTTCAAGTCGACGGTTAAGGGGTGCCTTTCAATAATTTGTCGCATATGATGCACCATCTTTTTCGCAAGATTATGATCTGCCGACAGGATTAAAAGCCTTAAATTCGGATCTTGGGTCAAGAGCCAAGCCCCGAAAAGACCGACAATGGTGGACTTACCGGAATTTCGAAACGCCATCAAAAGGCCGTTTTTACGGTTTTGATAGAGGTCGGTCAAAAAAACGGCCATTTTTCGGTGGTGTTTGGGAAGATTTAAGTTTTGTATTTTATCCCAAATCCAGATAAATTCAAGAAAAGATGACTTCATTATCTTCCTCCGTTTTCAGGGCTTCTTTCGCAAGGCCCACCCAATCCGTTTTATCCGCCGATAAATCCGGTGTTGCACCACTCATGATTTTGTCGGCCAGAGCAATATGCATCAATGCCGATTTACAGGCGTTATGATAGGCGGTGAATCCTTTCGGATCAGAAGGGATATCCTGCCTGATTAAGGCTTGATAGGATTCAATCGCCCGTTTTAGACCCTGTTGAAGAGGGCCTAAAATATCTTCCGAAACAATTTTATCCGTCATGTCGGCCCCTATTTCAGGACAGACCGTCCTGCCGCAGATGTAAATGTGTTGATGGAATTTAACGCATTAGCCGTATTTCGGCTGCTTGCAGATGAAAGCGAGAGCAAATTTTGTGTATTGCGGGCATTGATTCCGTTTAATAGGGCTTCCAAGGAAATATTGGCTTGGTTAACCAGATATTTATCCTCGGCATCATGCTCTTTTTGAAGAGATTCCAAAACGGCCTCGCCGCTACCGGATTTGGGACTCATCCCTGCGGCCCCGAGTTTCGCCTTGTATGCGGATTGTTGTTGCGTCAGCAAATTTAAATTTTTGCGTTGTTCTTCCGCAAGGGCTAATTTGGCCTGTGCCACATCCAAGTCATACTTTTTTTGGTTGGCGGCGCGTTCGGCTTTTAAAGCTTTTTTTTGTGTATCGGCACTTTCCTTCATATACCAGGATGAAGCAAGCGACGCTACGGTTGTGATAATGGGTGTTACTTCCATGATTTTATCCTCCGATCTGTAGGTCAGTTGTAACGCTGACAAGTTTAAAAGGTTGAGGGCTGTCTCCTTCAATCCGCCACAAAGGTGTGGTGGGTGAACGCGACCAGCCGAGTGAACGAACGACGATATCTGCCGTTTGGGGCGCGGGTACGGCATTTAGCGTATAAGTATTCATCGGGCGGGGTAATTCCTGATGTAATCCGGTGCCGGTATCAATTTCCAAAGAAGCCGTATCTACAATGCGAAAAACGCCTTTTACAAGTCGGGCGCTTGAAACGGGGGCCGAACCGTTACTGGCACCTACTCCGGGCGGCAAAGGTATGACCTGATGCGTAAAGCCCAGGCCGACTTCTATTTGGCTTGCCGGATAATCCAATGTAACGGATCCGTCTTGGACGGTTTTATCGGGTACAACAACCCCGTCGGCAACAATCTTAACCGTTTTTCCGTTCAAAACGGAAAGATTTGAAAAAGTGGTTGTCGGTTCTTGGGAAACCAAAACAATTGAACAATCCGTGTGGACGGTATCATCCAAAGTTTCCAAAAAGTAATTTCCGGAACGTTTAACGATAAAGTAGGCTTCGTCCCCGACAACAGCCACGGAAATAAAATAGCCGACCGTTGTTTGTTCGGACCAACTTTGGATATCTTCGGCCCGAAAACTGGTTAAAGTAGCCATTTTCCCGTCTTGCATAATGATATAGGCCTGGCGATGATTTTTATCATAGGCCATATCCACCGGAACATTGATTAAATGTCCCGACATGATGGACAGGTCAGTAGCCTGATAGGCCTGTTCAATATCGGCAAACAAAAATTCCCGAATCTCCATACCGTTTCGAGACGAAAAAATGGTGGCTCCGTCTATACCGATGGGCGGCACATAGCGTAAATCCGGTGATCCGACCTGTGTCTGGCGTTTCAGTTGAATGCTTGTTGGTGAAAGCGGATCCCCTGATACCATCCACTCGGAATTAGTCGTAAAAATCTGCAAATGTCGGCCGGCAAACATGGCACAAATGGCATTGGATTGGTCGGACAGAATACTGAATTCGATGGCTTCGGAATCGTAACCGTCACCTAATTCAAAATTACCGATATCACCGCTTTGGCTGAACCACAGGTAATTAGGCAAACTTTTGCTGCCCCCGAATACCAGACGGGATTGATAAAATGCCACCGTCATCGGGTAGCCGTAGTCGGAATCGAAGGCAGGCTCACCCCATGCCCGTGTGGTGAAAGAACCGCTACCGTCGGCATCCAGTTTTTTAAGGACGGTTGCGTCGGCATGTGTTGCGTCCGTGACGGCGGTAATTTTGACATATCCTTCGGCGACTTTGAATTGACGATTGACATGCTTGGATAAAAAGACACTGCTTGAAGCCGTAATCGTAATCGATCCCGTTACGTCAGAAGCTGTTAGTGTAACATCATCGGCGCAAAATTTATGATAGGGTTGCAATAGGCAATTTTTTTCCTTTAAAAAAGAAAAAGAACTTAACTGCCAGTTATTTCCCGTTTTTGTCAGTTTCCGCGGTGCAACATCCGGATGGACCAGGTAAAGTGTATCGCCTCCCTGACACCACCGCACCCGCGGAATCTGATTAATTGTCCAAGGTGTGGATACGGTTGCCTCAAGTGAATCGTTATGATAAATTTTGGCACTTTGATTTAAAAGCACAATCAGATAGGTTTCCGATGAACTTTTTTCAAAAGTAATTAATCGGCCGGTTCCCGATAAAGAAGCTACATATCTTAATCCGGGTCTGCGATAAACACCGCCGGTGGGTTCGATAAACACGTTTTTTAAGGATAAAGCCCCGTTGTCATAGGCTTTTAAGTCCACGCGTCCCAGTAGGTTTTGGCTAAGTTCACCGGAAGTAAAATTTGTTTTACTGGTAAATAGGTTTGTCATTCGCGAACCTCAATTAAAGAAAAGTCTTGAAACGATTGGGGCAGGGCTTGTTGGCTGTCCACCAAACGGGCGGTTTGAACGGCATCAAGTGCCAATTTACGCAAATAGTCCGTTCTTGTGGTACTTTCCGTCAGTGGTAGGCAAAATTCCGCCGCCAATTTGGCAACCAGGGCCTCCGTGAAAAAAGGTGGAAAATCCGTTTCATTCGGCCGACAAATATAGGTTAAAAGGACATTGTCGCTATCGGTATGAAGTTGTTTGCGGGCAATACGATAGGATAATCCTTTACCGCGTGTGCTTTGACCGGCGGATAAAACCCTTAAACAATCATTTGGTAGGGCATAGGCGTATCTGTAATCGGCCTTTGGTGTATCATTAAGGCGCGCCAATTTAACCTGTTTTAAGGCAAAACGCCACGGATAGGAAGCAAGCAGAGATTCCAAAACGATTTTATAAAGTTGTGCCGAAATATGTGCTTCGGTTGTTTCTTCCTGAAAAGAAGAAATACTGTTTGCGCCCAATTTGACAAGCGCATGGGAACAAATATCAATGGATGTAAAACTCATAAAAAACTCCCAAAAAAATTAAAGAAAAGGGCGATGAAACACCGCCCTTTCGTTCGGATAAAACAAAATTGTCTTATGAACCGCCGCCACCGGCACCTTCGCCTTCACCCGCTGCGGCTTCTTCGGCCGGTGGTGTGTCAAGGCAAACCATCTTGACCACGCCTTTCGGGTCAATGAGGCAGGCACCTTGGCTCATCATATTGTTCACAAAGTGCGCCGCATAATCCCCGTGCCACGTAATGTCGGTTTAGATATCTTGACCACTGGCGTGTCCGACCGCGGATTTATGGTAGATAAAGCAAGTATGTGTCGTACTTGTTTTCGGTAGGCCCGTATGCATAATCCATACAATGCCCATCCATTTACGGCTTTCCGAACCGTTCAACATCGGATAAGCATCACCCACATAATTGGCGGATGAAAATTCCTCAATGGAAAGCAGTTGATTCCATTGCGCCGGCGAAACCAAGGCATACCGTTCACCATCATCGGGAACATCATTATTGTTCAATGTCGTGAAAGCGGATAAAATTCGATCTTTTGTTAAGGCTTCGGTGTCATCACCGGCTGTTTGTGTTGCGGTATTCAGGGCCGTAATGATTAAATCATCTGTTTTGCGGCCCAAGGCATAAGCCCCAGCCAAAGCCAGGGCTTTGCGCTCGTCATGTCCGACCTTTAATTCGTCCAATTGATCAACCCATTCGCCGGCATAGTAGTCCGTCAGTGAACATTCCACCGGTGCATGTGTGACATTGGAAGCCGTAATTTGGCTGTTTCTGTTCTTGGTTGTGGCGGTCATCGCGCCGATAACTTGGAAAGTTGTGGATGATCCTTGAACATTATTCTTGGACCGGACCGTGTTTTTAAGTTTGGAGCCTTGTTGCTGATAAGCGGTATGCACATCGGCTTCAAAATGTTTGATAAAAGAGGCATCAATTGCCGTAGAAACTGTCATATAAAATTTCCTTTCTTGTTGTTAAAAATGTCTCCGTGGTTCCAGATTTCCCTCTGCCACGGGGCCACAAAAAACGGGACAATATCCCGAGGGTTTGACGGGCCAACGGTTATCCGTCAAAAAAACTAACCATAAAGACGTTTAAAACCAGCTTCAACCCGTTTTGTAATTTCGGGATCCTGATATTTCCAATATTTCGGATTTTGCATCAGGCGTTTTAAATCTTCTTCCGTGTCCGTATCGGGCAGATTTTCCGAACGGGATAAAACGGGTGTTTCTTGGCCGTTTTTCATCATTTGATACATAGCCAGAATACCGTCTTTACTGGTTGATAAGGCTTCAAAAATTTTGGGGTTTAAATTCTTTTCTCCCCAAGCCGAAATTTGGCGGGCAACGGTATTGAATTGCTCTTCGCCGCCAAAAGCCGCACTTAGCGCCGATAAATCTTTATCCATTTTAAATGTTTCCGACAGGTTTTGAATGACGGGAATGATTTTTTCGGCCGCTAAATCATAAATGCCTTGGGCCTGCCGGCGGGTCAAACCCAAATCAAAGAGGCGTTTATTGACATCCGGATCATTCTTCATCAATTCGCTGTTGATTTGAATGGTATAACCTTCGGGATTTTCGGGGCATGTATCTTGCGGATCGTTCGGCGCGCGGGCAGCCATCTTTTTTTCCAATTCCAAATAGGATTTAATTAGGGCAGCTGTGTTTAAATCACCGGCTTTATCCTTAAATTTATCCGGAATTTGAAGAACGGGTTCTTGTTCGGGTAAGATTTCGGGTGTTTCTTTGTTTTGTTTGGTCATATGTTTTCTCCTTGTTGTTGACCTTGTTTGATGAAAGACAGAATCAGAGCCACCAAGGCACGTTGGCCTTCCAGAAAACGAAGCTCGGCATCTGTTGCCGCAGGGGATAGAGTACGCTCAAAAGTGATCTTTTTCAGGTGATTAAGCACTTCTTTCCCCTCGGCATGACGGAAAAGACGGGTATAGGACTGTGGGACCGTCATGAAATGATTCCTTCCGGTGATGTCAGTTTAAGGGCTTCATCGGGCACATTTAATTTGTTCCCTAACCACCGGACAAAGGCCCCGACATTGATTTGCTTAAGGCCTGTTTCCCCTAATTTCAGCACCGATGACAACCACAAAAGGGCATTGTTGGCATCAATTTGGGATTGCTTTTCAGCCCGTGTGGATTGATAGGCTATTTTTAATAACCGACCGTCCAGAAAAATTTCGGGAATTTCTCCGCGCTTGCGTAAAATACCGATGGCGCGTTCAATTAACGGTGTCAACAATTCCGTTTGCAATCGACCATAGGTCGCCCCCAATATGCGCATCATTTCGTCGGATCGTTCCAAAACTTCGGTAGCCGTCATTTTGGATGCGTTCACTTCCCCTAATTTATCCCCCAACAGAGCATGACGTATATGCTTACGCAGATCGTCCAGCATCAGTTGTGAAACATCAAATTTTCCGGGTGCTTCCAAAGGGGTCAGACCTTTGGATCCGACCGCCTTGGGGATGATGGCACCGGGGACGAGATGTATGTTGCTGGGGTTCAGGACGCCATCGTCCTCGGCCAGCCAAATACCCGTCACGGAAATAGACGCATTCTTTAGGATGAGCTCAACAACCTTATTGGCTGTTTTAATATCCGGCAGCGTCTTCATGACGGGCGAACGACCATAAATCTCGCCCGGTGCCTTAAGCCAGCGAAAAGAAATAAACGGTGAGCACGCAAAATGGGCTTCTTTTAACACGATATCCGTGCCGTTTAGGGAATCATACTGGCCAACGGGATTTAAAAAAGCTGTATAATCATATCCGCCGTTTTTGGCAGGAATGACCGCTTCGATAACAGAAAAAGTCATCTCCTCTGTCGGGGCGGCTTTTTTGATTTTTGATGATAAATCAAATTCGGGAAAGCGGGTCACGAACGAATCGAAATCCAACCGACTTTCGCGGAATGTCACATCCAACCGACCGGAGGGACCTTCATCCAAATAGACTTCTGATAACGGTACTGCCGTAAATTTAAAGGCTGACGTTGAACCGATCGGTGCTTCTTCGAACAACAGGCAGGCCGTTCCCGCCGTGATAAGGTCAAAGTAACATTGATGAATTTCCAAAGAAAAATTGGACCGATCAAAATGCGCCCGCATGATTTCCGAAATGGAATCCAATTCCGGTGCAATGCGGTCCCGATCCGAATCGGTTATATCCGAACCGGCCTTTAAATGAAACCACCGCATCCAAGGGGGTGTTACCTCAGACAGCATCAAGGCTGCCAGTTGGTCCACCGAATCGGGGGCAGTGCCGTCAAACAGGCGGGTAATGGGTGTTTGGTTTTTTGAAAATACGGATTCGCGTTGCGGCAGGGCATACTCATAACATTCCTGCCATACGGATTCCCAAGATTCGCGCCGTCCCCGTGCTTTTTGAAAACGGCTGTAAAGATTTTTTATATCCGTCATAACATCTCCTAATATTAAAAAAAGAAAGTAGTTGCATACAAAAAAAACAGGCTTTTGAACTGTTCAAAAACCTGTTTGGATAGACCTCTGCCTGCTAACTGAAAATCAATATAGCACATTTTTTTGAAAATGTCAAGGATTATTTTCCTTTTTTAGGAATAAAAATTTAAATAGCTGATAAGGCGTCCAAATTTTTGCCTGGTTAATGCCTAAAAAACGTTTAACTGTTTCCACGCAGGTCATCGGTCGAAATTGAACGGGCGTTATTTCGGGAATGCGGGGTGTTGTGCGAACAAGGCGGTAGCCTTTATTTTTAAATGCCGATTTTACTGATACATTTTTTAGAATAATAAGATCCGTAAAATGGACAAGCGGATCAATTAAAATCCAATCGTGTCCGTTTCCTAACACCAACGCACAATGATAAAATCCTTTTTTAAGGAATCGCATCCACCAATGGGTGCAGGTGCCGCCAAAAGCGACATAGGCATAGGGATAACGAAAACCTTTCGCGAGGGTTTGCTTCATGATAACTCCTTTAAAATAAAAAGAAACAGCGAACAATTCCTTTGCGTTTCAGAATCGAATCGAGGAAGGTCATCGCCTCTTTCCAAAGAGCACAAATTTTTTGTGTTGCGCCAAAATTGACATGAGGTGGAGCTTGCTCAAACCCGTATTCTTGCAGGATTCGAATATGCTCGGGGCCAAGCAGTCTATCGTGTAATAAACGCTTAACGGCCAGGATGATATCTGATGTTTCGCAAGGCCTCGCGGTTTGTCCTGAATGCCCTTTGGCACGTTCAAAACCTAGTTCTTCGCATAGACAATACCAGAACCAAGCTTCTTCTGCCGATTCGAATGGTGTTGTTTCGCGATTATCCGTAAAAGATAGGTATTTATTCCTCATAAAAACTCCTTTTGTTAAAAATAATGAGAACAAAACAAGAACTAAATCAAAAAAATTCAAAAGTCAAGATAAAAATATGAAAAAAAACCTATTGACAGGATAAAAAGGATATGCTATAAGGAAATACAACTAAAAGGCGCATACCTGTTTATGTAGAGTTTTAAATGAAAGGAATCTGATGCAATTATCCTATAGTGAAATTTGGAACGGAATTGAAAATTTGGCTGAAAGTCAGGGGTTGTCCTTGTCGGCGTTGGCGATGAAAGCCGGCTTGGATCCGACCAGTTTTAATAAGTCCAAGCGTGTCGGCTCGGACGGGCGTAAACGGTGGCCATCAACGGAAAGCATGAATAAACTCTTGCAGGCGACAAATACGTCTTTGTTTGAATTCATGGAATTGGCAGGTGAGCCTTATCGCCCGAAACCGCATATTATACCGCTGTTGGGTTTGGCCAAGGCCGGTCGGGAAGGATATTTCGATTCGGATGGGTACCCCTTGGGGACAGAATCGTGGGATGGTATTGAATTTCCCTTTGCTACCAGTAAGGGTATTTATGCGTTGGAAGTATCGGGAAACAGTATGGAACCTGCCTATCGGGAAGGCGATAAATTAGTAATCTCCCCCGATTCGGAGGTTCGCAAAGGAGATCGGGTTGTTGTTAAAACCGTTACCGGTGAAGTGATGGTAAAGGAATTGGAGCATCAATCAGCACGTCAAATTTGTTTGAAATCTTTAAATGCGGGGCATCCCGATATTGACTTAAACAGGTCAGACGTTGTTTGGATAGCGCGTGTTATTTGGGTGAGTCAATGACATATAATATTATCAGAAAAATCGCGAATTCACCCCTGTCGTTATTAGTGGCCGGTGCAGCATTCAGTTTATGTTTTGCTCCTTATTACTGGATTATTTTGGTGCCGTTTCTAATCTCCTTTTTGGTGTTTCGGTTAAATGGGGCCAATTCAAAAAAAACGGCATTTTTTAGGGGTTTCCTATTCGGATTTGGATTTGGTGCCGTTTCAACGTCATGGATAGCTAATGCGATTTTATTGGATGAAAATTTGACTTGGGTCGTGCCTTTAGCCCTATGCGGTATGGGTATTTTATTCGGCCTATTTTACGGACTGGCAGGTTGTTTAGCCGCATTTTACCCCAAAGGCGGTCGGCGATTATTTGCATTTGCCGCGGCCATGACAATTTTGGAATGGGTTCGCAGTTGGCTGTTCACCGGTTTCCCGTGGAATTTAATCGGTTCGGTTTGGGAAAATACTCTTCCTATTTTGCAGGTTGCAGCAGTTGTTGGGGTTTACGGATTGACCTTCCTGACAATTATTACGGGGGGTATTTTTGCCCTTTGGCCTAAGAAAAAGCCGATTATGGCGGTAATTGGCGCCTTTTTACTTTTGTTTTTGTTGGGGGCTCTTCGCCTATATATGGGAACGCAAGATACGGTCTGGGGTGTGAAATTACGTCTGGTTCAACCGAATATTCCCCAAACCCTTAAATGGGATCCGAAAGAGGCCGAAAATTCCTTTATGAAAATTATGCGCCTGTCACGGGAGAACAACGATGATATTACGCATACCGTTTGGCCGGAATCCGCGGTATCGTTTATCCTAAATCGGGATGAGGATGAACGATTGCGCCTGATGCAAGCGGTGCGGCAGGGCGGAACCTTGATCATGGGGGGAATGCGCCTGATACCTGAGGAAAGAACCCTGGCCAATAGCCTGTTTATCCTGGACGATATGGCAAACATAAAAGCCACTTATGATAAATCGCATTTAGTGCCGTTTGGGGAATATGTGCCGTTTCGGGGGCTTTTACCTTTGGATAAATTGGTGCCGATACCCTTTGATTTTAAAGAGGGCTCCGGTATAAAAACGATTCGCGTACCGAAAACGCCACTGTTGGGGGCTTTGGTGTGTTATGAGGTTATTTTTTCCGGTCAGGTCGCCGATAAGAAAAATCGGCCAAAATGGCTTGTGAATGTGACGAATGATGGGTGGTATGGCTTATCCGCGGGCCCTCATCAACACTTGGGTATGGCGAAAATGCGCGCGGTAGAGGAAGGCTTACCCTTGGTGCGTGTGGCCAACACGGGGATTAGTGCCGTATTTGACGGCTATGGGCATACTCTGGGCAGTTTGGCTTTGGGGACCGAAGGTGTCTTGGATACAGCTCTACCTGAGGCTTTACCGCCAACCGTTTATGCCCGATTCGGGGTTTGGATTCCACTGGGATTTTGCTTCTTTTTGCTGATTTTTTTGCGGAAGCGAAAATAATCCTTGACAAAGTCAAATTTTTCGGGTATATTACGCCCAAAATTATTATTGAAAGGGAAAAGCTATGAAAGTTCGTTGTTCGTTAAAATCCGCCAAAGCGCGTGATAAAGATTGCAAAGTTGTCCGCCGTAAAGGTCGGGTCTATGTGATTAACAAAAAGAAACCCAAGTTAAAAGCACGTCAGGGTTAATTTGTGATATTCAAAAAACACCGCCCGTTTGGATGGTGTTTTTCATTTGGAAAATGTTACACTTGCTTATAATCTATTCCCGGTGTTTGTTGCAGGGCTGTCATTGTTTCGGGTAAGAGCATATATTTTTGCGGTAGGGAAATTTCAACCTCATTTCCACGAACTTGCACCAATATAAATACTTGGCTCTTCCCCGGTTTATCGGCGGATAAAATCGTGCGGATTTTTTGAACACTTTCCGGCGAATCCAACGAAATAATTAAGGTTGAAGCCGTCTTTGCCATCACGTCCGATAAATATTCTACCGCGTTCAGGTTCATCCGAATTTCATCACTGTCGGGCTTTTTATCCGCTGAAACGCTGAAGAGAAGAGGTTGTCCTGACTTCAATTTATCCCGATTAAGGGCCAATGTTTCCGCAAAGCACATCATGTCGAAAGAGCCCGCTTTGTCCGACACGGTAACAAAGGCAAACTTTTTGCCTGTCTTTTGGCTGATCCGTTCGCGAACGGAAGAAACAATCCCCGCCATTTGCACATGTGCCGAACCGGATAATTTCACCATATCGGTAATATCGCCGGATGATACAACCCTCAGGCGTTCAAAAACGGCATCATAGGTATCCAGCGGATGCGCCGACAGATAAAACCCGAGGGCTTCTTTTTCATGCTCCAGGCGTTCTACATGCGGCCAATCAGGGCATAGGTCAAGTTTTAATCTGTTCACGTTGGCATCTGCCCCAAACAGGCCGATTTGCGCACTTTTGCGGGATGATGTCGCTTCATTGGCATAGGCAATCATTTTTTCGACATTATTATAGATTTTGGCGCGGTTTTTATCCAAACTGTCAAACGTGCCGGCGCGTGCCATGTTTTCCAGATATCGCTTGTTAAGGGCGGAACTGTCCACGCGTTTTAAGAAATCTTCCAAAGATTTAAAGGGGCCGTTTTTACTGCGTTCGCTCACGATGGCTTTCATACCGGCTTCACCCACGTTTTTAATGGCCGAAAGGGCATAACGAATCTTCCCATTTTCAACGGTAAAGTTGACTTCGGACAGGTTAATATCGGGGGGTAAAACCTCTATTCCACGCTTGTTCACGTCATTTTTAAAGAACGCCAATTTATCCGTATTTGTTTTATCAAGTGTCATGGTGGCGGCCATAAATTCAGCCGGATAATGCGCTTTCAAATACGCCGTTTGATAGGCCACATAAGCATATGCCGCCGCATGGGATTTATTAAAGCCGTATTCGGCAAATTTGGCCATCTTATCAAAAACAAGTTCTGCTGTTTCTTTCTTAATGTTGTTTTTGATGGCGCCTTCAATAAAAATACCGCGTTGGCGATCCATTTCTTCCTTTATCTTTTTTCCCATCGCGCGGCGCAACAAATCCGCACCACCCAAAGAATAACCGGCCATGACTTGGGAAATCTGCATAACCTGTTCCTGGTAAATCATGATGCCATAGGTTTCTTTTAAAATCGGCTCCAATAGCGGGTGCATATAGTCGGGTTCTTCCTGACCTTTTTTACGGGCAATATAACTGGGGATACTGTCCATCGGCCCCGGTCGATAGAGGGATACAAGGGCTACCACATCTTCAATTTTATCGGGTTGCATATCATGCAGAATTTTTTTCATTCCCGTCGATTCTAACTGGAACACACCTGTGGTATCACCTGCTTTTAAAAGTTTAAAGGTTTCTTCATCATCTAAAGGTAAATCTTCGGTATTAATGGAAATACCACGTTTTCGAACCAAATCTTCGGCCTTGGCAATGGTTGTTAAGGTTTTCAAGCCCAAAAAGTCAAACTTAATCAAACTTGCCGATTCGACAAATTTCATATTGTATTGTGTTACCGGCATATCAGAAGAAGGATCTTTATAAATCGGCACAATTTGATCCAACGGTTTATCCCCGATCACAACTCCCGCCGCGTGAGTTGAGGAGTTTCGATATAATCCCTCTAATTTCAACGCAATTTCTAACAGTTGCTTAATAGCTTCATCACCGGCGGCCTGTTTTTCAAATTCGGGCTCTTGCTCAATCGCTTCTTTTAACGTAATTCCTAGGGTATTTGGCACCAGTTTTGAAAGTTTGTCCACTACTGGATAAGGGATTTGCAACACACGTCCCACATCACGAATGACGGCTTTAGCCTGTAATTTACCAAAGGTAATAATTTGCGCCACATGGTCAAATCCGTAATGGTTTTGAACATACTCAATTGTTTTTTGGCGGTTTTCCTGACAGAAATCCACATCGAAGTCCGGCATGTTAACGCGTTCCGGATTTAGAAACCGCTCAAACAGCAGGTTAAACCGCAACGGATCAATATTCGTAATCGTCAGGCACCAGGCTACCACCGAGCCGGCCCCTGATCCGCGGCCGGGACCTACGGGAACACCATGGGCCTTAGACCACTGAATAAAGTCTGCCACAATTAAAAAGTAACTGGGGAAGCCCATTTGTTCGATGATGCTGAGTTCATATTCCATTCGGTCATGATATTTTTTACGTTCTTCGGGCGTGCGATCTTTCATCCGCATTTCAAAGCCTTTTTCGGCCATATCGCGCAGAACTTCGGCCGGCGTTTTCCCTTTACAATCGTAAAGGGGGAAAGCCGGTTTTTTCTTTTCCGCCATAAAGGCACACCGTTTGGCAATTAAAACGGTATTTTGAACCGCTTCTGGTAGATCGGAAAACAGTTCAACCATTTGATCGGCGGATTTTAAGTAATGCTCGGGCGTTACACGGCGGCGATTTTCTTCGGTAACGAAAGTTTTTTCCGCGATACACAGCATGGCATCATGGGCCTCATACATGTCGGGTGTCATGAAAAAGGCTTCATTTGTGGCAACCAACGGGATATTGTTATCATAGGCCATTTTTAAAAATAGGGATTCGCATTCTTCTTCTTTGGGAAGGCCATGGCGTTGTAATTCCATATAAATCCGCCCCGGAAAGGCATTCGAAAGGCGATTTAAAATATCAAGGGCGCTTTTTTCACGCCCCGCTAAAATCGGGCGTCCCAACAGGCCTTCTACCCCACCGGTCAGTAGGATGAGTCCTTCCGTTTTTGAAAGGAGTTCCTCAAACGTCAGGTGTGGCGTGTTTTGCTTGTCTGCACCCATATAATATTCGGAAAAATGCAAGAGCAAATTTTTATATCCCGTTTCATTTTGGACAAGTAAGACAACTTTATCAAAGGTCGGATCTTCCGCAGAAAAGGAGTTTTGACCCAGGGTAGGGGATTTAATCGTTAATTGACACCCTAAAATCGGTTGGACACCACTATGGGATGCTTCTTTGGCCAACAACATCGCCCCAAAGATATTGCCGCTGTCGGTCATGGCTATGGCGGGCATTTTTTGCTCGGCCGCCCAGGCAACCAACTTGGCTGTTTTAATGGCGCCTTCCAATAAAGAATGCTCGGTATGAACGCGTAGGTGTATGAATTTAGGCTCTGTCATAGGTTATCCGAATAAATGAAGCTCCTGGGCTGTTTGAACGATAATTTGACGGGCGCGCAGGCTATCCTCTTCCTTTATGTCGGCAAAGTGTTTTTCCAATTCCTGCCAGATTGAAAGGGGAATGTTGCGGGCAAATACGGTGCGGGCGGCAATTCCTTCCGTTGCCAAAGCAAAAGCCATAACATCTTTATCGATATACCTTAAAAGTGTTTTGATTTTGTCGTCCGAAAGGTTGCAAATATCTTGCCACGCGGTTAGGTCGACTTTATCTTTTTGGGGATAAATTTCGGCATACAGTTCCGCTCCGTTCGGTTTGGCGCCCTGTAGAATTTCTTGTGCCTCTTTTGGGGAACCTTTCAGGTAAGAGGGCGCATAAAAATCACGCATGAAGCGGGTTAGGGCTTCTTGAATATCCTCAGGGGCAAGGCGCCCGAGTCTTGAAATGATTTTGGCCAGATTTTTTGCTTCCGAATCCGGTAAATTTTTCAGGATTTTTCGGCCTAATGTCGGCCCCAGTGCCAAAACCAAAATAGCGGCCTTTTCGGCAAAAGTATAACTTCGGCTGTTTTTACGCACGGGCAGTGCATTTAGCCATCCCCGAAGCACCGATAAACTTTGTTCGGGATATTTTTGACATAGTAGAATAACTTTCTTTATCAAGGGATATCTGTGTGTGGGCAGTTTCTCCCGTATTTCCCGAATCATCAAGCGCATGATCGGAAATAAAAATCCGAAGATAATGCCGATTATTAAGCCTGTAAAGAGGAGAAAAGCTATCCCGTTTGCCCAAACGGGGCGGGGAATACCGAAAATTTTTCCCTTTTCGGGGGCAAACGGCATATTTTGAACCTCTACACTGTCCCCGCGTTCGGCATTAAATCCGACTAAAGATTTAACCAGACCGGTATATTTTTTGATATCTTGTTTGGAATGCGGTTGATAAACGGTTCGCCCCATTTTATTGGAAATTTTATCATCATCAAGCAATACCGTAACAGACAGGCGTCGAACTTCGGTACCAACGGCGCTGATTTGCGCATCCGGTGCCGGATAAGTCGTTTCTTGGATAAAGTCAAGCGGTGCCCGAACAATGGCATGGACCGTTCCTTTACCGGTTATTTTTTCCAATGTTTCGGTAATATCGTTTATAAGGCTTGATTCGTATTGCTTTTCCAAAAGACTTTGTTCCCGAAACAAAGAGGTTGAGGTTTCTTCTTTTTCCGGCAAAACGGACCAGTTGACGACCTTTAACGATAACAATTCCCCCATGCGTGGTGCCCAATAAGCCCCTAACCCTATTGTTAACAGGGTTATAATCACAATGCTGAAAATTCTTATCGGGGCGTGTGGTTTCACTTATCTTTCCTTTACATGCGATCCTTAAAAGTAATGATTGATGAAATTTTTCCCGACTTTGGATCAACAATCAACAAGCGTCTGCCGTTTTCATGTCCCACGGTCATCAGGCATAATTTTTCCCCGCATGTCGTAATGGTGTTGATTGTTTCGGGGAAGTTTAAAACAAATTCCGATTGAATCAGTGTTTGAGGCTTGCTTTTTGGTTCGAAACCTGTTATTTTATAAGCCATAAAAAAGAGTCCGGCGGCAAGTGCCAAGGCCAAAACAAAAGTTGTAATTTTAAGGAGTGTAAGTGTTTTCATGACGAACCTTTCTGATCTAGAAGATGAACTGGACGAATTATACACCAAAAATAACTCGTTTGTCACGTCAAAAGTGACAGAATCGCAAATAAAAATGCGTTTGGATAAATTTTTGGCCGAATCTTTTCCCGAATTTTCGCGCAGTCAAATCGCCCGAATGATAGAATCTGACGCGGTTAGACTGTTGTCGGATCCGCAAAAAATATTATCTTCCGATGATAAGGTTCGATTGGGTGATATTTATGAATTGACTCCCCCCGATGCTATTGAAGCGAATCCGGAGCCGGAAAATATCCCTTTGGATATCCTGTATGAAGATGATGATTTGCTGGTTGTAAATAAGCCCGCAGGGCTTGTCGTTCACCCTGGGGCGGGAAACCCCAGGGGGACACTTGTGAACGCCCTGTTGGCACATTGTAAAGATTCACTGTCGGGAATTGGCGGGGTAAAGCGCCCCGGAATTGTCCATCGGATTGATAAAGATACCAGTGGGATTTTGGTTGTTGCTAAAAATGATTTCACGCATACAAGATTATCCGAACAATTTGCCGAACATACCATAGAGCGGATTTATCAGGCCCTTGTTTGGGGATACGTGCAAAAGCAATCGGGCCTTGTCGTCGGGGATATCGGCCGATCCCCGCATAATCGGCAAAAAATGGCGATTGTGCCGCACGGAAAAAAAGCGGTAACCCATTATGAACGTTTGGCCGTTTTCGGCAAAGGAATCGCCAGTCACATCCAATGCATACTGGAAACAGGGCGCACACATCAAATTCGGGTGCATATGTCATCGATCGGTCATTCGTTAATCGGGGATCCGCTTTACGGTTCCATTCCGCGTGTTGCCCCCGATTTTGCAAAATACTTTCCGCGTCAGGCTTTACACGCCGGCTTTTTGGGATTTACACACCCACGCACCGGCGAGCGCCTTGACTTTGAAACCCCCATGCCCGCAGATATGCAGGAATTGTTGGACGGGCTGTCCGAATTATAGAGATTATTTCGTTACAATAACCATCGCCTCGCGCAGGACTCTATCCCCACCGATGGTGTATCCGGTCTGAAGCTCTTGAATAATGGTGCCGGCCGGTTTGGTGGCATCTTCAACCTCTTGAATGACCTTATGCAGGTTCGGATCAAATACTTTACCCAGACTTTCCATTTTTTCAATTTGTTGCTTTTTAAGGGCATTCACTAAATTGCCGGCCGTCATTTCAACCCCTTTCAGGAGGTTTTCCAAAACAGGATTGATTGTTTCCCCTTTGGCTTTTTCTTGGGCAATTTCATTTTGAGTAAAGGAAATCGCTTGCTCAAGTGAATCGGCCACCGGCAATAAATCCTTGGCAAACCCACCGGTTGCATAGCGATTGGCTTTGGCAATATCAATTTGCGTCCGTTTTTTCACGTTTTCCATTTCGGCCGTTGCCCGCATGGCCAGATCTTTCCAATGCGCAACCTCTTCTGCTAACTTTTCCAACTCTTTATCGCCCTTTGCTTCGGGGTTGGGTTGTTGCTGTGGTTGCTGCTTTTCCACGTTTTTGGGTGGATTTTGGGGTTTATTCGTCTCTTGAAAATTATTCTTCATATTCATGTGTTATCCTTTCGTTTGACATAAATGTAGATGTTTTTTTATCAAAAATCAAGGGGGAGGGGCGCCTTTTACCTTGATTTTTTTGCCCAAAAAGAGTATGATGCAAACATTCAACAATAAAGGAGTTTATTTATGTCCAGAAATAATAACAGAAAAGCAGATGAATTGCGTCCCGTAAAATTAATCCCGAATGCCAATAAGTGGGCTGAAGGGTCTTGTCTTGTGGAATGGGGCGATACAAAAGTTATGTGTACCGCAAATTTAGAAGATAAAGTCCCCCTTTGGGTTAAAGGAACAGGGCAGGGCTGGGTAACGGCCGAATACGGGATGTTGCCGCGTTCAACCGAAACACGGATGGAACGGGAATCCAAAAAAGGGCAACAAGGGCGCACCCAAGAAATCCAACGCCTGATTGCCAGATCCTTAAGGGCATGCGTGGATATGAAAGCCCTTGACGGTATGACCGTTAAGATTGATTGCGATGTTATTCAAGCCGATGGCGGAACGCGTACGGCCTCTATTACCGGTGGCTTTGTGGCTTTGTATTTGGCGCTTTCTAAAATTATGCCTCAAAAAAAATGGGAAGTCCTGCCGATTACGGATTTTGTGGCGGCGGTATCTTGCGGCATTGTGGATAAAGTACCCGTATTGGATTTGGATTACGCCGAAGATTCACATGCGGGAACGGATTCAAACTTTGTCATGAACGGGCGCGGCGGTATTATTGAAATTCAAGGAACGGCCGAACACGGCGCATTTTCCCCGGAAGAATATGCCGAACTTTTAAGACTTGCCCAAAAAGGAATTCAAACCCTTATCCATATGCAACGGGAAGTTTTGTTAAAGGGGTAGTCATGATACAAAAAATTGTTTTGGCAACACATAATGCCCATAAACTGGAAGAAGTGCGCGCGATTTTAAAACCCTTGGGCGTGGAGGTTCTGGGGGGCGATGAGGTAGGCCTTAAAGACATAGAGGAAACGGGTGAAACCTTTGAAGAAAATTCGCGCCTAAAGGCCCGTGCTGCCTATGCTCAGGTACAAATGCCCGTTTTGGCCGATGATTCGGGATTATGTATTAAGGCCCTAGGGGATAAACCGGGGCTCCATTCTGCCCGATTTGCGGCCGAACATGGAGGGTATCCTGCCGTATTTGATACGGTATGGCAGGCATTAAAACCGCATCAGGATTGGTCGGCCTATTTCATTTGCTCAATGGTTTTAAAAACAGGGCCATTGCCTGCGGATGAGCATGTCTTTATCGGTAAAATGACGGGGAAAATTGCCCCAAAAGCCAGCGGGACACACCTGTTCGGTTATGATCCGATTTTTATACCCGACGGATACACCGAAACCTGTGGCGTTTTGGAACCTGAAATCAAAAACAAAATCTCCCACCGCGCTAAAGCATTGGAAAAATTGACGGGATTTTTAAGGGGATATTAAACAATATACCCAGAACCACCACCAGGGATTTCACCACCACCTGGAGGATGGCAACTTTGTGCGAATAAAGCATCAGAGGGTTGAGTATTTAAGATCTTTCCCTTACCGGTTGTCGGTAATGCCTGTGTTTCCTTCCCCGAATTCATTGAAAAAAACAAGGAAAAGAATAAGAACACAAAAAATCGTTTAATACGTCTGGCCATAATTTAACCTCCTTCTAATACCATTCACCACCGGCTGCTTTACATGCGTCCTCAGAATCGCAATCCTCATAATTACCGGGGCCACATGTCACTTCGCACTCTGGCGTCCATAAACCGCTCAAACAAACGCAACTTCCATATGTAAGGCCGTTGGCTTGGCAGTAACGTCCCTTACAGCAATCTATAGGTTTTCCATCCTTATCATCTCCACCTGAAATGCAATAGGGTTCACATATATTATTAATGCACTCAAAACCCCTACCACAGGGAATATTAAAAACTATCCCATTAGGATAACAATCAGCATCAGTCCAACAAGTTTCTGTTTTTGTGAAATCATACTCACAAGAACACTTTTTATGATCAGGTGCACATTCATCACATTCTTCTGGCGTACCACATCCAGTAAAATGGCCATATTTACATTTATGGGAAAGTGCCCCACATTGGGTAGTACATATTTCAGGATGTTTTACAGAATGAAACAAGCAATTCCAATCACTAGGATCACTCTTGGGATCACAATATCCCTCTTTTACCTTGCATTTACCATGAATACACTCTTGCCAAAATTCGCAATTTTTATCATCGGTACAGCCTGTGTTGGATGATACACTGGAATTTTCCGTGGAAGAGGTTAAAATTCCGCTACCCGATGATATTGTTTCTCCGCCTGCTGATGAAAGAATGCTTCCGCCACCAACAGATACACCACTATCGTCATCTGAGGAAACTTCGCTACCACCTGTGGAAGATACCACACTCCCACTATGCGAAGATATTTCACTACCGCTAATTGAAGAAACTTCGCTATCTTCATTGGATGAAATAGGGCTTGCACCATGTGACGATACGCCCGAATGCGAACCGATCGGCCACTTATATTCGGGATCTATATCTACCAAAGCCATATCAAATTTGACCGCATTTTCTTCTCCACAGCCGGCAACGGATCTTTCTTCATCATTTAATTTCATTGGAATATTTGTCATAGACTTTAACCGTTTACACACCCCCGACGAAATACCGGAAATGTTAAGGATTGGCCCCTCTCCAAGCGCTTAGGATAAAGTTATTTGATATTTATTTAAAATGATGTCGCCTTCCGGTGTTTTCCAAAAACCTTTCAGGGTCTTCAAGCTGGTTGCCTCATCCTTGGCCGCCCCATGTCGGGACAAGGCCACCATACGCATTCTGGCCTCGGAAAGGATTGTATTTGCATGACTTGAATCAACGGCATAGCGATAGGTACCGATTCCACCGATCGTTAAAACACCGGCGATAATGATTACACCCAACATCTCAACAACGCTGCGTCCGGATTCTTGCTTGGATTTAAATGAAAAATGCATATTCTTTGCCCTCATCAATAAACAATTTCCCACAAAGTATCAGATTTTTTGTGGTGTGTCAATAAGAAAAACGTTTTCTTTTGTATTTTTATGCGATGATTTCTCGGATAAAATATTACCGCCCTAAAACACAAAAAAGCAAGATGAAATTTCTAAAAAGAGGCCGGTGAACAATACGGGTCATCCGGTTCGCATTTGGCATCTGTCTGTATATCAGGTGGAGGAGGGGGACATTTTGCCTTTGCTGAGTTAAAAGAAAAGCTGAAAATACTCTTTTCTTTCACGGATGCAAGTTGATTCTGCCGTGGTTCTTTCTCTGAGTTCATTGAAAAAAACAAGGAAAAAAACAAAAATACAAAAAATCTTTTAATTCGTCTGGCCATAATTTAATCTCCAATATTATTTTACTAATTTAAGGGTCTTGTATTTCTTTACAATAGACTATACACCTATTTCTCGCATAACAGCTACAGCTTGGTATACCACGATTCAGTACACAGGCATTTTTATTAATAATGACATCACTACGACGATAACACCATGGATCCAGCATAACGTCAAAATTACAGGGATCAATACAAACTTGTTTTATATCCCCATCCGGTCGCATTTCATCTTTACAGAGCATATTTCCTACCCAATGCCAAGGTTGAAGTGCGCCGGTCGGATATTTGCATATACCCTTTAAACACAAGCTTCCAAAGGGGCAATCACTATCACGATTATCAACCGAGCAAGGATCCCCTACCTTTGCATGCGTACATGTATAATTGGTTCCGAAAGTTTTGCGACAAACAACACCGCTTTCTTCCGGCAGGTCTACGGTATCATCGCAATCATATTTTGAATTGCAACTTTCTCCCTGTGCTGCACGGGGAACGCATTGCCCCCCGGAACATCTGTATGAACCTTTACATTGATAGTTTTCCTCACAACAATCATATAAATCCCCTTGATCTTGACAAGTTCCACACCGGCAATAACCGGTTGAACAATCACTTTGTTTTGTACAACTTTCCGGCTCATTTGAAGGATATTCCATGAAATAAGAGGAATACATAGTGCCATTACCGGTCCCGGAAGATACCTCACTACCACTGTTGGAAGATACCTCGCTACCACTAGAAGATATTTCGCTACCACTGCTGGAAGATACGGCTTCCCCGCCAGTTGATGAAACAACGTTCCCACTTATAGAGGAAACTTCCGACCCACCGCCGGGTGTGACCACGAAACCACCACCTGCTGAAACATGGGTACCACTTCCTCCGCCCGAGGACACCAATGAGCCGGCAAACTCAGGATCAAAAGCTACCAGTGATAAATCGAATTTAGCCGCATTTTTTGTATCACAAACCGCAACGGATATTTCTTCATCATTCAATTTCATGGGAATGCCGGTCATGGCTTTTAAACGATTGCAAACACCCGGGGAAATATCTAAAACACTTAATGTCGGACCCTCCCCTACCGGTTGGGAAAGGGTTACCTGATACCTATCCATAATAAAATCGCCTTCCGGTGTTTTCCAAAAGCCTTTCCATGTTTTCCGGCTTGTGGCCTCATCCGTTGAAGCCCCCGCGAAAGACAGGGCCACCATTCGTTTATGGAGTTCGGCAACGATGGTATTGGCGTGATTCGAATCGATAGCGTAACGAATACCGCTAATCCCGCCGATGGTTAAAACCCCGATAATTGCCAAAACGCCCAACATTTCGACAATAGTACGGCCGGTTTCTTGTTTGGATTTAAAAGAAAAATGCATGTTTCCATCCCTCAACAATAAATAATTTGTCCCAGAGTACTAGATTTTTTTGGGGGTGTCAATAAAAATATCTTGTTTTTTCATTTTTTTCTGATATGATATAGGCAGATGAAAGGAATTTTTCTATGAGCAATAAACGTATTATTCAAAATATTATCAATAACGATGAAGATTTTATTTGGCATGTGACGGGGTCTATTGCGGACGTTAAATTTAATCCGCTTTATTGGGTTTTAACCCTTGCGACATGCGGAATATTTTTGATTATTCTTTATTACCGCCGAGTTTATCATGCCTATGTTTTGACGAATCAACGTTTAATTGTTATTTCCGGTATTTTTAGTAAAGCCGTTGATGAAATTGAACTCTTTCGTGTGGTGAACAGTTCTACATCTCAAACCCTAATCGACATTTGGGCTGATTTAGGGACGATAGATGTTGATTCAACGGATATGACGGGATCTTTAAGGATGCGGAAAATTCCCAATCCGCATTTTGTGCGCGACAGCCTCAGAAAACAATATACCCTTGCCCGGCAAAAGAAGGGAACTGTTGTCCTTGAAAGTCTATCGGGTCAAGTTTAGTTTTTTCTCCAATTCCGATTTCAATTTTGGGGTAATGTCGGCCGTCAGGTCTAACGCTTTTCTGTACTGATAGTGTGCTTCTTGCAGGCGGTTTAAGGCTGCATAAATATCCCCTAAATGGGCATAGGCGATTGAACTGTATGAAAGTTTATCCGTTGATTGTTCGGCAAGTTCCAATGCTTTTTGATAATCTTTTTTAAGGTAATAGCCCAAGGCTAAACTATCCATAATATTAGGGTCATTCGGCCGCATTTGGGCTGCTTTTTGCACCATTTCAAAGGCTTCATTAATGTTTTTGCGGGCGTCTAACCACAAATAACCCAAATAATTAAGAACCTCCGGATTGTTGGGAACAACACGCAACGCCGCCAATAATTTTTCTTCCGCTTTTTCCAAATTACCGATATTATCATAGGCACTCCCCATCATTAAAAGGGCTTGACCGGCGGCAACATTATTTTTTGTTTTTTGAAAGAAATCGGCCGCTTTTTGATAGGATTTAACGGATTTTGCGTAATCTTTTGTCTGGAACAGTGAATCACCCAACATCATTTGAATATAGGCGTCATCCGGATTATGTTCGGCCAAAGTGTTTAAGGGAATAAGGGATTCCTGATATTCGCCCGATGTTACCAAATTAATGGCCATTTTCATCAAAATAACATCATTTTTATTTTCTATTTTCTGATAGATACGATTGGCCGCTTGATGATTGCCCGACATTTCAAGGAGCTCACCAGCCCAGATTTTAAAAGATGTTTCTTCAGGGAACAGATAAATAGCCAAAGCGTTTAAAAGCAGGCTTGTTTCCTCCAGTTTCAGAGGGGATAAAGCTACCGATACGTCATAAAAAGAAACGGCTGCCCCGATCGCCGGCGTCACTTTTTGAGGGGCCTTCAGGCCATCCACAATTTCTTTGACCGTTGTAGATGTTTCCAATAAATGTTGACACCTGTCATATTCGGGAAGCCCTGCCTGCCATTTATTTCTGCTCTTATAGAAATCCCGTAAAAAGACAACCGCCGTCAGAGACGGATACCCCTTAGGTGATGTTTCGTTCATCGAATGAAAAGACTTTTCGGCCGCCACATCATCATCAAACGCCAATGCGACCAAGGCCATGTAATAATGATATAGCGATTCCGATTTCGGATCGTTCAGGACCTCAAGGGATTTTTCGGCTTCTGCCCTGTTATTTTGCCCCACAAAAATCCAAGTGTTCAGTGTCGGTTTTAAAATTTTATCCGCCCCGTAATCCGGTTTTTCCGATAGTATGCGGGCAGCCTCGTCATAGGATTTTTGCTTAATTTTATCTGCCACCAAAACATAATCGGTCAAAAGTTCCGATTCACGCAGATTGTTTAAATCCTGTGCAATTGGGATGATATCGGTAATATCGCCTCGAATAGCTTTTAACAGATATACGTTCTTTTTAAGTTTTAAATTTTCGGGATCTTGTTTGAGTGCCCGTTCAAACGAATCAATCATGGTGCCGTAATCGTGTTTTTGTTTAGCCATCAATCCCACCAAGTAATCCCCGTATTTATTGTTTGTTATGGGAATTTCCGGGGCGATATAATGTTTTTCCGGAACCGTGTTAATGGTTGTAATCAACTGCCGAACCATTACGATAAAAGCACCCCAGCATATCATATTGATGATAATCCACAAATAAGTATAATTTTTCTTTCTTTTTGTTTTTTTCATTTTATTCTTCCTTTTTGAATGCGGTTATGGTATCATATAATTTAGAAATAGGAAAGTAAAAAATGAATCAAGTTCAAAAATTAAAGTGGTTAACGTTATCGGGCATTACGGAAACGACGTCCGAGGAACCCGTAAATCGCCTTTGTTTAGCAACGCCAATGCCTATGGAAACAAAGACAGATGTTTCTGCGCCTGCCCAGGCTCCTGAAAAAGATGTGGCCCTGTATCAGGCAGAAAGTTTGGCCCAAGGTGCCAATACGTTGGCGGAGTTATATAGGTGTCGGGGTGCTTTTGACGGTTGCGCCCTTAAAAAGACGGCGGCGCATACCCTAAATGGATGGGGTGCGGAAAAACCGGAGGTTTTATGTTATATAGAAGCCCCCGATACAGCGGACGATCGGGAAGGTTACCTGATGAGTGGTGAATCTGGTGCGTTATTGGATAAAATGTTAGGGGCAATCGGTCTTAACCTTAATCAAAATGCGTATGTGGCTGCTTTGATTCCGTGGCGTCCCCCGGGAAACAGAAAACCCAGTGATGTGGAATTGG
>JAFYHG010000020.1 GCA_017539265.1 Alphaproteobacteria bacterium
AGGCTTTGCTGCTATTTTCGGTAAAGTGAACTGGAAATGGTTAGCGGCTTTGGCTTGCGGTCTGGCCATTGTGGCTGTTGCCGGTCAGGTTGTGGACTATGTCACACAACACGACTCAGCCCAACATGCTGTGAGTGCTTCTGGTATTAAGTTCAGAGATACTCTTACAGAAGGTTCTGAAGGATATTCGAGCGGAACTCTCGCAGATGTTGATGATGATGTCAGATAATTTGACAGTTAAAGGACACCCCGCGATATGCGGGGTGTTTTTTTGACGGTAATATATTATTTAAAACGGATTTTAATTTCCCTATCCACATAATAAAAAATACCCCGTAAACGGGGCTTCTTTAGTGGCGGACAGGGCGAGATTCGAACTCGCGTTAGGCTTTAGACCTAAACACACTTTCCAGGCGTGCGCCTTCAACCACTCGGCCACCTGTCCTTGAAAACAAAATCTTTATAACCTACTTTTATTCAAAAATCAAGTTTTTTTTACTTGATTTTTATTTTATTTTAGACCAAAATGACCCCAGAAAACTTTTGGGGGTAGTATGACTAAAATTTTGGTTGTTGAAGATAATGAAATGAATATGCGGCTTTTTTCGGATCTTTTGAAAAGCAAAGGATACGAAGTTTTTGAATGCTCGGAGGGGTCAAAGGCCGTCGCGCAAACAAAAAAAATTAAGCCGGATTTAATTTTAATGGATATTCAAATGCCGGAAGTGGACGGTTTAAGCGCGACCAAGATGATTCGTAAAGCACCGGGGATTTCCAAAACAAAGATTATTGCCGTGACGGCCTTTGCCATGGAAGGTGATGCCGAGCGAATTTTGGCCGGCGGATGTGATGGATACCTCTCAAAGCCGATTTCTGTTGCATCCTTTTTTAAAACAGTGGAAGAAATTTTGGCCAAATGATTATTAAGGAATATCAGGTAAAGCACTTATTCAAGAAAGAAGGTGTCCCGATTTTAAAGGGGCGGGTGGCCTATCTGCCGCAAGAGGCCGGTCAAAATGCTGAAGAGATTGGTGGAAAAGCGTGGGTAGTAAAAGCTCAGGCCACGGCCGAAAATCGGAGTGTATCGCATTTTAAAGGGTTAAATGCAGAGGGACCTTTGGGCATTTGTTGGGCCAATACACCGCAAATGGTGGCGGCCTTGACTGATCAGATGCTGGGGCGAAGGCTTATGACACCAGATACGTCGCAAGGACATGAAATTAAACAAGTCTATGTGGAGGAAGCCTGTTTTGGGCAGGCGGAATATAAATTATCTCTGCGGATAGATTTTTTGTCGCAAAAGTTGGTCTTAAGTGTCTATACGGCCGGTAATATCATGCGCCAATATGAATTGGAAGAGTATAAATTAACGACGGCGCGTATCAAAACGATTATTCAGCATTTAAAGTTAAAAGGTGCAAAAGCCACAGAAATGCAGGATTTGTTAAAACATTTAATGAATCTTTTTAAAACATATGAGGCCGTGGCAGTTGAGTTCGATCCTGTTTGGGAAACAGCGAAAGGGCTTGTGGTGTTGGATGGGAGAATCGTTTTTAATGATGATGCTCTCTTCAGGTTGCCGGAAATTGAGGCGTTAAGAGAAGTAGAAACCGGTCAGGAACGGCAGGCAATTGCGCGTAAGTATCAATGCAGATATACAAAACTAAAAGGAAATATCGCTTGTTTGGTGAACGGAATAGGCTTAAGTCAGGCAACGGTAGATTTAATCAACCAAAATGGTGGAACGGTGGCGTGTTTATTGGATATGGGAACAGAACCGTCAAAAGATGTGGTGGCACGGGCTTTGAAATTGGCCTTGTCGGATCCGGATGTTGATGGTGTATTTGTGAACTTATTCGGTGGGGTAACGCGGTGTGATATTATTGTGCAGGGACTTTTATCCGCGGCAGGGGATATTTTGGCCGGCCTTCCTATTGTGGTGCGTATGGATGGAACAAATGCCAATATCGGGCGGAGGCTTTTATTTGAATCGCGACTGCCGTTTACGGTTGTTAAAGACATGATTGAAGGCGTTCATGAAATCGTTAAGCAGGTAAAGGGGGTCCCCCATGTTTAAATTGCCGACGGAAAATACACCAATCTTGTGTCAGGGCATCACAACCGAAATGGGGGCTGTACACGTGGAACAGGCATTGGCCTATGGGAGCCATATTGTTGCCGGAACCACGCGGGATAAAAGTATTAAGATGTATCAGGATATTCCCGTTTTTACCTCGGTTAAAGAAGCCGTTCGGCGCACGAAACCTGCTATCAGTGTTGTATTTTCAACGCCGGCGCGGGCATTACAGGATGTGGAAGAAGCAATTAAAGCTAAAATTCCAA
>JAFYHG010000021.1 GCA_017539265.1 Alphaproteobacteria bacterium
ATAGTTCCTAATGCACTTCACGGCCCATCTACCTAAATAGCCGTCCGTGCATCCGTTTCCTATCCTATATTCACTCTCTCTAACATCCGCCGCCTTCCGACAGCGAAACGCATTATATACTATATATTCTGTGTTGTCAAGAACTTTTTTATTTTTTTTTGTTTTTTTAACATCTATTTGATTCTTTGTCTCTTTTTTCATAAAAAACCTTGCACTTTTTCAAAAAAAGATTATGATAATTCCCTAAGAAAGGAATTTAAAATGATACCCGATACAAGTGAAAACGGCAAATCTTTATGGCATGTTATTCGGACAATCGGTGCGATAGCCTCTGTTTTATTGGTTTTAGGAATTGTTCTTAAGTTTTTTCTGGGGGTGTTATTCGGCGATTCGATTGTTGAGGAAACAATCAAGGAGGTTTCCGGACGCGCCCTATCCATCTCTACACGTCTTATCAGCGGTCAAGATAAAATAGATAACGATGGTTCTCCGACAACGGCGCGCGGATTTCCTGTCTCCGCCTATCCGGTAGAAGGAGGATTTTTTGAGATTACCTTAACCGACGTCCCCAAAGACGTGTGCAAAGGAATTGCTACCCGCGGTTGGAATTTACCGACATCTATTTATATCAACGGACGATTAAGTGATAAGCAAGTCTTTATGTGTGGAACACACAATCAAATTTCTTTTGAATTCACTCGCGATTTAAATGGAAACGTTTCCAATGCTTTTAAACCCGCTCAAAAACACTGCCAATCCGATTCGGATTGTTCAGGGTGCGAAGCCTGTCAAAACGGACGCTGCATTTCGGGTTGTAAAGCTGGTGAAAAATGTGCTTTAACCTTAAAAGGTCGTAGCGTCTGCTGTTCAGAGACAAAAACATCCGATCCCATGTGTTGTTCTTTTGTGGAAGGAAATAAGTGCTGTTGGGGACGAAATCAGTGCTGTCCCAAGGAAAAGCCGATTCGGTTAGCCGACGGGACCTGTACGGATTGCTATGACAAACACGTCTGGGGTATCGGTGAACCGGTAGATTTAGGATTATGCAAGCGTTTATGCCCCAATCGAGTTGACTTCGGTGCAGATAACCTGTGCATGCTGCCTTTATGTCAAAAAGGTGAATTCACCGATCGCAACGGGGATTGCATTGCCTGTTCGGCGGCCGGAGGCTATCAAACATCCTCCAAAGAATGTTCTAAGTGTCCTAATCGTTCTTATCAAGACGGTTGGTGCCTGACTCCCTGCCCAAAAGGAACCATTCTCGATAAACAAAATCAGTGTACCCCCTGTGATTCTCCGGAAAGGATTGAAGTTGCCGATGGTATTGATTGTTCTGCTTCTTGTCCGAATCGGGAACAACAATCAAGCGTCTGTGTTTTAAAAGAGTGCCCCGAAGGCTTTGCTCCAAATACCATCGGCGATTGCTTTGATTGTCAAGAGCCCAAGGCTGTACCCAATGTATCAATCGAATCCTGTGCACTATGTCCCAATCGCGTTTATGAAAATGGTAAATGTTTAACTCCCTGCCCTGACAATACATTCCGCGATAAAGACGGCGTCTGCGTATCTTGTGCCAATCCGGCTGCTGTGCCGGTTGTCCTTAATGAATTGGAGTGTCAAAAATGCCCCGAAAGATTGGGGTTAAACGGCTATTGCTTTGCCGCCTGTGAGACCGGCCAATTTCGAGATGCTTTCGGCACCTGCCATTCTTGCTTCGATTTAGGAAGTTATCCCGTTTTACAGACAGCCATTTGCTCCACCTGCCTCAACAGGTCGATTCTCCTACACCAATTGGATAATCAAATTGTCCCTTATTGCATGCTTCAATATTGCCCGCTGGATTTCTTTGTGGATAAACTCGGGACCTGTCATGATTGTTTTGACAAAGCATCCGTTACCGGTACACGGCAAGAAGAATGTGAAAAGTGCCCTAATCGTCAATGGTCATTTGTTGAGGAGACCTGCCGAATAAAACCGAATTGCGCCGGCGGAGAAATTATTAATGCCCAAGGAGCCTGTCAATCTTGTCATTCAGATGAGGAAGCTATTTCCGTTGAAGGCCACCCCGAAGAATGCCTCCACTGCTCGGGGCGGTATCTGTTCGGTTCCTGGTGCCGAAAATGCCCAGAAAAGAAGGGGGATCTAAAGAACCGTGAAGCCTGTGAAAAATGTGGCGGCACATGGGATAATCGAATCCAAACATGCACCGCGCAATAAAAAAAATAAACCGGTCATATGATCGGTTTATTTTTTTATCATTTTACAGCCGTTATTTGACTGATATTCTCATATCCAAAACACAAGTGTTGGTATCCGGTGTGCAATCAGATACAACCCTCTTTCCCGATAATTCTTTAATAGTCGGCATAATATCTTTGGCTGTTTTGGGATCAAATTCAATTGTTACCACACCCTCTGGGGTTGATCGAATAGCCGAATCAAACGGTGCAATTCCATCCAGTTTCATTGATTGATAACCACCCAAATCGGATAAATCCGCCTTATTTCCCATTCCACCGTTTGCAGATGCGGCCACAATAGCCACCATAGCCGCCGCATTTAAAATTTCATTGGCGCGGTACCGGCTCATACCCATATTATATCCGTCCGAAACACCAGGGATATAGACGTTCTCCAATTTACTCATCTCATCCTTTATTTCTTCACCGAATTTTTTGGAAAGAACATCCATGTCATCTTCCAAACAAGGCTGTAATTTCGAAACAGCAGTATAGGCAGGTTGTTGTGTACAGCCGTTTGAATCGCACACCGTCATTTCATCGGGGGACACCTTACTAAAAGTGACGGACCTGACCTGACAATTCATACTCGGTTTTAAAATAGACACCGTCGCATAATCAATTACATTTTCCGGTCGTTTCGTAGAAGTAATCGTATCGTTTAATTTAATCTTCAATCGGGCCAACTGTTGCCCATCCAAGCCGTAGAGGGTTGCTTCTTCTTTTAATCCGGCAAATAATTGCATCATTTGTTCCACTGAAGCCTCCAAACGAACGGATGGTCTACCTTTTTTCAAAACTTGCTTTTGATATTCTGCTGAGAATTTCTTGTAATTTTCCTTAAAGTTCGGTGAAAATTTCGTTTCGGATTCCAAGATTCGTCCTCCCGATTGCGGAAAACTCAATTTTACCTTTAAGTCCTTATCTGTCCACAGGGCATTAAAAAATTCCCGTTCCACAGAGTTAAATATCCGCAAAATAGACTTATCTTTATCATCACCTTTTAAGATTAAAACCTTCTTACCATCAGGTTGGTAAATTTCGGCCTTGTTGATTTTAAAGACGCCATCGGTCAACAGTTCATTTTCCTGTGCCCAAATTTGAAGTTGACGTATCATTCTATCATTCGAATGTTTGGAAACCCCTGAACGTGTCATATAATCCATCAACTGTCCCGACATACCCCATTCAAACGGAATTGCCATTCGTTCGGCATCATATTGAACGGAGATATCTGCCAACTTTGCCCCTGCTTTTGATCGGACAATAATATTGGCTGTTTGATTATTCCCCGCTAACTTAAATGAAATATCGATAACTTTATCGTTTGCTTTAATTGTTCCTTTTGAATTATCCGCAAAAACAGGAAATTTATAATTACCCGTAAATTTAATTGAAGAATCACTGTCCTCAAATTCAAAATCAGAAATAGATATGCACCGCAAAGCACCATCTAAATGTTGGCGCATTTTTTCTTCATCGGGATTGGCCAAATTCACTTCTGTATCCCATGCTTCTAAATTTTTCTCTATTTCCGAATCCGAGCACAAAAGTTTCCCTGAAAGCTTTCCGCCATTTTCGTTGATTTCAAGACGACCGTCTGGCTTAATGATTCCCCGTGCACGGGCTTCTTTGATAACCCCCATAATATCAGGTGCTATTGTTGACGCGGGTTCCATTGGCTGCGGTTCATTGAAATTGTTCGGTTTCGGATATGTACGAGTCGGATTATCCGCCGCCTTAATATCATCCGATCCTCCATAAATCGGCATTGTTCCTTGGGCTGCCAAAATTTCTTGGGCTTTGTCATCCAATATAGCCCCCGATTGGACCTTGCCGTTTACAATAAACATCGGAACACCGGATACTCTCATTTTAGTTCTATATCCATTGGCCGTCTCTAATACCCGGGCGATTTCATCCCCCTCTGCCTCTTTTGCAAGGCGTGTCGTATTTAATCCCAATCCTTTGGCCAAATCCAACAAACCTCCTTCGTCCAAATGCCTGCCGGCCGTCATGACTGCATGATGCATTTCTTTAAATTTCCCCTGTTTGCCGGCGGCCAGAACATATTTGGCTATTAACTCACTGCCCGCCCCAAAAATAGGCGTTGCCACGGGAATGATTCGGATATCTTTGGCTTTTTCCGATTCCAACATTTCCGATAAAGCCTTATGGCTTCTTTTACACCACCCGCATTGATAATCAAAAAACTCAATAATAACAAATTTACCCTGAGGATTCCCCAAGGAATAAAAGTTCGGATTATGTGTAATTTCATCCACGACCGAGGCCGGTGCAGACTTTAACCCTTCCATAAAGTTTCCTTTGGGTGTCGGCTTTTGTTTATTATCCATATACCGTTCAATGGCTTCGGGATGGGCTTGCAGGTATTTTTCAATATCCCCCTCAGACACATTTTGTGCCTGAACCGTAAAACACGCCATCATCGAGATAGTTGTCAATAATATTTTTTTCATCATAATCTCCTTTTCTGTTTCAAAATCTTTCCCAAAGATTACATAAAAAAAATCAAAATGCAAGATAAATTTGACACATTTTAAAAATCATGATATAATGGGGCTATAATGTGAAGGAGATGCCTATGACAGAAAATTATTTTTCAAACACTTTATCAAAATCCGCAAACGGAGCGGCACGCCTAAAAGATACCCCCGACAATTCCCCTTGGAATGGTTTTTTAAACACACTGGATCAAAATCCCAAGATTTTGGATCGGGAAGCCATGGACCTGTTTGCCAAAACACTGGCCTCGGCCAAAAGTGATTGGAAAGACGCCAACGATAATACCCTTTTGATGCACATGGCTTCACGGGGAAAAACGGAAATCGTCAAACGCCTTATTCACGAACTGTATGCAAACGTGAATGCGGTAAACAAAGGCGGCTCATCGGCCCTGCATTTGGCCGCCCGCGCCGGTTTTAAAGATGTATGTACGGAGCTGACCAACTCCCATGCTGACCCCTGCAAAAAAGATGTTAACGGTTTAACCCCGGCTATGGTAGCAAGGGAACAAGGTCATACCGAAATCGCCGATATGCTCGGTAAAGAAGAAATGAGCAAACGTATCTGGACTGCCCATAACATCGTACCCGATCGGTAATTTTAATATTTTTATTTTTTCATCAACAACCCAATCGCGCCGTATAAGGTTTTAATTTCGGCCGAAGTTAGTTGATTGCGTGCAAAAATATTTTTAAGATTTCGGCGCATACGCACTTTCTTATTGGCCGGCCGAAAATAACCCTTTTTATCCAAGGAATCTTCCAAATAGTTCCAAAATAATTCAAATTCTTTCTTAGGTGCCACCTGCGACCGACCGGTCCCTAGGTGCGTATTGTCATGATCACCGCTTATCCGAAACCAGGCATACCCCATCAACAAAACTGCCTGAGATAAATTCAGGGATGAATGTTTCGGATTTAAGGGGATTTCAATAATACCGTCACTTGATATAATTTCTTCGTTTTCAAGACCTGTTCGTTCCGCCCCAAATAACAATGCAACCCGTTCCCCCTTTCCCAAGGAACTTTTACACAAATCCACGGCTTTTTCGGGGTGATAAACAGGCTTTGTCATATCTCTGGGGCGGGCCGTCGTTGCCAGCACCAACTGCACATCCGCAACTGCCTCTTCCAGTGTATCATAGCATTTCGCGTGCGACAGGATTTCTCCGGCCCCCGAACTTGCCGCTACGGCTTTTTCCGATAAATGATCTTCTCGCGGTCGCACCAAACGCAATTCCGATAAAGCGCAATTCATCATTGCCCGCGCAACCATCCCGACATTTTCGGCTAACTGCGGCCGCACAAGGATAATAATCGGCGCATTTTCACTGATAAAAGGAATACGTTTACTCATTTAAAATGAATCAACATCAACGGGATAACTCGTTTTTCCCAACGTTTTGTCTTTATATACCTTTTCCCCTAATCTTTGAGTTGCCTCGGACGTTTCTGCTATTATCGACAACAGCTCAGATGTTGACATTTCTGCAGTCGGTTTTTCCGATAGATCTTGAATAGCACGAGGGGGATTACTTTGAATGGCCTCTGCTTTTTCCGACAAATCTACATTTTCCATACCGTAATTCATTTTTTCCATTATCTTCATACCGCTGTCCATAATGGCCTCAAGATCCGGATCCAAAGCCGGACCATTTTTTCGAAAGTGTTCCAACTGTTCTAAGCTAGACATTCCCTTCACATTATCGTCAGTCCAAGCCTCCCGATACAGTTTTTTGGCCATAACGGGTTTAGACATAACCTCATTTTGCAAATTCGGCCGCAGGGGATTTTTTTCTGCCGGTACATCCGATTGAACCGTTTCTTCCTGAACGGTTTCTTCTTCATCTTCCTCTACCGGTTCGGCTGCATAAACAGGCCCCGTTCCAATCATTAAACCTAAAACCAAAGCTAAATAAAAATTAACGTCGCGCATCGATGATCCTCAATGAATTCATAATTAAGTTTTCCAATGACAATCCCGTGTTCTTTTCAAAGATTGCCGCTAATTCGTTCTCAATCCGTGCAATCGGATGAGACGATCTTTTTAACTCCGCCATTGCCTGAGCAATCTCGTTCCTCAGTTTTTTCGGAGCCGTGCTAATCAGGTTATCCAATCCGTCCGGGATTTGATAGCCCATATTCCGCAAGTGCTGCGTCATCAACAACATATTGGTAATATTTGCATCGGGTGCAATTTCTCTTTGACCCATAGCCGTATTCCAAGTTGTGTTTTCACCCACAAATTGCGGTAATTGTTGATGAAGCGTATTTGGGGCAGATGATTGTTTTTGGATTTTTTCCTGTGCTGCTGATTTTGTTGCCCACGGATCAGCTGCTAATTGTGCCATTGCACCACCGGCAAATGCGCACAAGATTCCCCCCATAATCAAAAATTTTATTTTCATGAAGCCTCCCTTTTAAATTTTAAGAAATAATAGATACAAACCGGTATCATCAGAATATAGCCGAAACCCAACAAACTCAGCGTTATCCACGGTGCCCCAAACAAGCCAGCTATAAAAAATAACGCTAGCGGCAACAAAACCATACTATATTCTTTCGGGATATGCAGGTGTTTCAAACTAAGCGTCGGAATTCGACTGGCCATCATAACACCACTAAAGCACAGGAAAAAGCCAACGAACATCGGATTTCTGAAACCCTCCCACTCATTTGTTGCTTTCCATAAAATAATCGGGAAAAGGGCAAGTCCCGCACCGGAAGGAGCTGGAACCCCCATAAAGAAATGCAGCCAGTAACTGGGTTGCTTTTCATCCAAAAGCGAATTAAACCGCGCCAACCGGGTTGCACAGCACATGGCCAAGAACAAGGCAAAAATCCAATAGACGCCCACCGAATCAGCCCGTGATAACCCTTTAAAAATAGAAACTTTCATACTCCACAAATAAGCCAATACACCCGGCGCGACACCGAAACTGACGAAATCGGATAAGGAATCCAATTCTGCCCCAAATTTCGATGATACCCCAAGCATACGGGCAACTTTTCCATCTAAGAAATCAAAAATCATTGAACCGAAAATAAAGGCAACTGCCAGTTCCCAGTTTCCCCACAAAGCCATATTTATAGACGACACCCCAAACGCCAATGCCAACATTGTCACGGCATTCGGAAATAAAGGTCTTAAATTAATTTCGGGCACTTTGGGCGGAATTTTAATTCTTCTTTGTTTCATTATTTCTCTCCCTTCTTTTTGCTTAAGTGTGACATATCGGCCAAAATTGTTTCACCGGCCACCATACTTTGCCCCGGTAAAACGGCGGGATAGACACCTTCGGGTAAATAGACATCTAACCTGCTGCCGAACCGGATCATCCCAAAAATTTGACCGGCCGTCAACTTATCTTTTTCATACAGCGGACAATAAATACGCTTCGCCACCAATCCCGCAATTTGGATAACCCCGATTTTTTGACCGTTTTCGGCGATTATGGAAATTTCTTGGCGCTCATTATCCTCGCTGTCCTTATCGGCCACATTGACAAATTTTCCCGGCCGATAATTCAAGCGATGAACAACCCCCGTCACCGGCGATCTGTTCACATGAACATTAAAGACACTCATAAACGTGCTGATTCGAATTAGGGGTTTATTTCCCAAATCCAACTCCTTTGGCGGAACCATTTTGGTAATATTACTGACGATACCATCTGCCGGCGCCAAAATAAGATCTTTTCCTTTAGGCGACACCCGCACGGGATTACGAAAGAAATAGTATGAAAAAATCAGTAACGGAATTCCGATATACCAAATACCGCCGATATGCAAAAATGTATGCATCAATCCATCAAAAAAAAGCAAAATTGCAAATTCCCAAAGTAAAATTTTTACACCTTCCTTGTGGATAGCCGGCAACAGATACCGTCTCCAATTAAGCTTGACAGCATCGATTTCCTCACGCGTCGGTAACGTATAATTCTGCTTCATATCATAACCCCCTACTTCTATTTCAAATCGTATTTTAACCCATTTTTATCAAAATGCAAGTTTTTTTAATACGATCTGGCATAAATTACATCCATCGTGGCTTCTTTATCGGTTAGCAGGCATTTTCCCACTGTCCCGCTTTGATCCTCGGGAATGCACCGAATAGAAATCTTCATTTCTTTCAAAAGTTCTTCCGTTGCCGGATCACCGCTCCACTTACCGCGCACAAAGGCCACCGGATTATCATTTCCGTCCACGAAAGCATTACTTTTCGAAAAATAATCACGCAATTGGGCTGCTGACGTAATATCCGTCCGAATATTCTTCAACAATCTGTCTTTGGCTTTTTGGAACATTTCCTGTTGCACGACCGCAAGTCTTTCCCCGATGCCGGCCACAAAGTCCGCCACCGGCACAGATGCTTTCCAATCGGGCGTATTCATCTTAACCCGAGTTTTCAACATCAGGGCATTTTTTTCAATATCCCGCATACCGACTTCACAGACCAGAGGTGCCCCTTTACGCACCCATTCCCAACCTTTATCCATGGATTCTTTATTGCGCAAATCTACCTTCACACGCACTTTTTCACCGGCATAAGTTTGTTCGGATAACTGCTTGCCGATATTCTTGGCATAGGTTTCAATCTGATCCCGCAAAGCCTCATCTTTAATAATCGGCACAATCACAACCTGATACGGTGCGATACGGGGCGGCACAACCATTCCTTCATCATCGGCATGTGTCATGATTAAGCTTCCGATCAAGCGGGTTGTAACCCCCCATGATGTCGTATAGGCATATTCCAATTTTCCTTCCTTACTTTGGAATTTAATGTTGGCGGCTTTGGCAAAATTCTGCCCCAAAAAGTGGGAAGTTCCTGCCTGCAAAGCACGTCCGTCCTGCATCATGGCCTCAATACAATAGGTATCAATGGCACCGGGGAATTTGTCGTATTCGGGTTTTTTACCTTTTAATACCGGCATTGCCAACGCATTTTCCGCCACATCCACGTAAACATTCAACATGGTTTTGGCTTCGGCTTCAGCCTCTTGATAATCGGCGTGGGCAGTATGCCCTTCCTGCCACAGGAATTCCCGTGTACGCAGGAAAATCCGTGGCCGCATTTCCCAACGGACCACATTGGCCCATTGGTTCACCAAAACCGGTAAATCCCGATAGGATTTCACCCATTTAGAAAACGAATCCGCAATAATGGTTTCCGATGTCGGCCGCACAATCAACGGTTCTTCCAAAGCGCCGTCCGGCGTCAATTTACCGTCTTTCATTGTTAAGCGACTATGGGTAACGATTGCCATTTCCTTAGCAAAGCCTTCCACGTGTTCGGCCTCTTTTTGAAAAAATTTTAAGGGAATGAACATCGGGAAATAGCAATTTTCATGACCGGTCGATTTAATACCATCGTCCAAAATCCGTTGAATCCGTTCCCAGATTCCATACCCCCACGGCTTAATGACCATACATCCCGGCGAAGAAGAAATTTCCGCCATATCTGCTGCCGTAACAACATTTTGATACCATTCGGGATAATTTCCCTGACGCGTGTTTTGTAATGCCATTTATAACCTCCTGTTATTCACCTATCAATCGGTTCCACCAACCGCCTTTTTTAGATTTTTTGGCTTCTTCAATTACCGGTGCGGGCACATGTTCCGTGCGCTCCGCGGGTACTTTATCTTCATGAACGGCCGGCAAGTTTTGGTCATCCTTCTTATCCGACCGGCGTTTATGGTTACGATATTTTCCTTTTTTATGTTCATCGGTAACTTCATTTAACGATGCCTGTTCCACAATCGTGAAATTCGGTTCAGCATTTTCAGGGGCTTTTTCATCCGCCGCATGTTGTTCGTTAATCGTGGCTTGATTTTCGGCCAATTGTTTTTGCTTACGCCGCCAATCCCGCCGCCGATTGCGTCCATGCCGCCGATGATGACCTTCACCGCCGTTTTCGGCCTCTTCCGCCGCTGCAGCCTGAACAATCGCATCAATGGATTCGGCGCGTTCACTATTTTTATCCACACGCCGAGCCACCGGTGCATCCAAATGCACAGTAGCTTTATCCCCATTGGCCCGAATACGTTCCATCCGATAATCAGACGCTTTCACAAGTCCGGCGTCAGCCATGACCTGAACCTGAACACCGAAACGTGTTTCAATATCGCGAAGTGTTTCCCGCTTCATATTTAGGACATACGAAGCAATTTCCGGCGGTACCGTCATTACCAAAGTTGTATTTTGGTTTTTGGCTGCCGCTTCATCCAACAGGTGCAAGGCATGCATTGCGCTGGATTCCGTTGATCGCACAAGTCCTTTTCCGCCACAATGCGGGCAGACATGATAACTGCTTTCCAAGAAACTGGAATGTAATCTCTGGCGTGACATTTCCATCAGGCCAAAGCCCGACATTTTACCGACTTGAACCCTTGCCCGGTCGCGTTTCAGGGCTTCTTTTAACCGTCTTTCCACAGCCGCATTGTTGCGCGGTTCATCCATATCAATAAAGTCAATCACGATTAAGCCCGCCAAATCACGCAATCTTAATTGCCGTGCCAACTCATCACATGTTTCCAAATTGGTGCGCAAAGCCGTTTCTTCAATATTATGCTCACGCGTAGCCCGCCCAGAGTTCACATCAACCGCCACCAATGCTTCCGTCTGATCAATAACCAGATAGCCCCCGGACCTCAGTTGCACAATATTGCTGTGCATCAATTCCAATTGATCTTCTACCTGATATTGTTGAAAAAGGGGTAAATCACCTTTATATTGCTTTACCTTTTTCACCTGTGTCGGCATCAATGTTTTCATGAAAGTCCGCACGGTTTTAAAGGTATCTTCACCGCCGACCAAAACTTCATCAATATCGGGTGTAAAGACATCCCTGAGTGACCGCTTAATAATATCTCCTTCTTCGTGAATCAATTTCGGTGCAATGGATTCCAAAGTTATTTTTCTGATTTGCATCCATGTCTTCATCAGGTAATCAAAATCGCGCTTAATTTCGGATTTTGTTTTGCCTTGCCCCGCGGTCCGGATAATAACACTCATCCCTTCGGGGATAGGCAACTTATCCACAATTTCGCGTAAGGTTTTGCGGTCTTTTGAACTGCTGATTTTACGGGAAACACCGCCGCCACGACTGTTATTCGGCATTAAAACACTGAAACGGCCAGCCAAAGACAGATAGGTCGTCAGTGCCGCCCCTTTATTGCCGCGTTCTTCTTTAATCACTTGCACAAGCATCACCTGACCTTGTCGGATGACCTCTTGAATCTTGTATTTTCTGAAGAAAGAAGATCTGTGGCGAATGACGTCATCCACATCCGAATCCGACACGGCTTCCACTTCGGTATCCGATTCGGTTTCTTCTTCATTTTCACGGGCCGCTTTTTCCGCTGCGGCTTCTTCCATCATTTGTTTTTTAAGGGCTTCCCGATCGGCCACCGGAATTTGATAGTAATCCGGATGAATTTCCCCGAACGCCAAGAATCCGTGTTTATTTCCGCCGTAATCCACAAAAGCAGCCTGCAGCGACGGTTCTACCCGAATCACTTTTGCTAAATAGATATTTCCTTTAATTTGTTTTTTGGTTGAGGTATCAACGTCGAATTCGTCTAATCTCCCGTCTTCCAACACCACGACGCGTGTTTCTTCCGAATGCGTCGCATCAATAAGCATTTGTTTTGACATAGTTTAAAATTCCTTATAAATAGTTTCGTTTCAAAGCCGTCCTGGGCTTCACAGACACATAAAACCGGCAGATTTCCTCCCATATAATTTGTGAAATCAAAGTATGTTTTCATTTGTTTTACTCTCCGGTTTTAAAAAAAATTTTCGGACAACCCATTTTTTGGTTGCGTTTTTTATTATATAGATATATGAGTAAATAAGCAAGTTTTTTTTAACAATAAGGTGTATTTTTTATGAAGTGGGGTTTTTGGGGTATTCTTTTTTGCGGCATTTTTATGCTGATCGGTAAGGCATTTGCAATTGAAATTGCTGAAATGCGCCTGGCCGAAGGTGCCCCAGGTTCCGTTCGTTTCGTGGCGGAATTGACCGAAGAAAATAATCCCAAAGTATCCCGTCTTGAAAATCCGGCCCGATTGGTTATTGATTTCCCCGAAGCCACTTTTTCCAAAAAAGCAAAAGCGCAGCAATTCGGCAAAACGGGATTTGTCGGAGGCGTTCGCACCGGCATGCCTCTTGCCGGAACAGCGCGCGTCGTTTTGGATTTACCGAAATCCAGTCTGACTGAAAAGCACTTTTTATTAAAACCGCAGGTCGGTCAAAATTGGCGTTTTGTGTTGGATTTGTTTGATAACGTTCCCGAAATTATTCCCGCGCCTTCCAAAGCACCCGTTGTAACAAAGGAGATACGCCCCATTACAACACAGGCAACGGTATCAACACCGACCCCCTTGCCTGTTGTTCCACCGCCACCCCAAAAACGAATCATTGTATTGGATGCTGGTCATGGTGGTCAGGATCCGGGGGCTATTTCACGCTCCGGTCACTATGAAAAAGACATTACCCTTAACATGGCACGCGAAACAAAAGCCTTATTGGAAAAAGCCGGTTTCAAAGTTGTCTTGACGCGCGATAAAGATATCTTTATTCCCTTAAGGGGACGGATCAAAAAAGCCCACGAAGCCAACGCGGATTTATTTATTTCTATCCATGCCGACAGTGCTAAAAATCCATCTGCACGCGGGCTATCCATTTATACGATTTCCGAGCGTGCTTCCGATGCCGAAGCAGCAGCTTTAGCCGAACGCGAAAATAAGGCCGATATCATCCTTGGAATGGATTTATCGGACGTAGATCCTTTGGCGGGGAACGTTTTGCTTGATTTAGCAAAAACAGATACTATGAACAAATCTGCCCAATACGCAAAATACGTGGTGCGCGAAATGAAAAAGACAGTGCAATTGGTCCCCAATGCACATCGTATGGCGGGGTTTGTGGTCCTTAAATCTCCCAACATTCCATCCGTATTGGTAGAATTAGGATATTTATCCAACAAAACGGAAGATAAAAATCTACAGAAAAAATCCTATCGCCAAGATTTGGCCGAAGCCTTAGTCCGTGCCGTCAAGGCCTACTTTGCCGACTTAGCGGAATAAAAAACGCCCCACCCATGGCAAGGCATTTTAATGGCTTAAGACGAACTTATTGCTTCCCCCCTTGGATATTTTGAATCAACTGTTTGGCTTGGCTCATATCCAATATCTTAAATTGTTTTTGTTGACCTTTAATGGCTTCATCCACATGAATCTTATACGCGTTGGCGTAAGCATCGCGCACTGCCTGCTCCGGTGTCCTCTTAAATATTTCCATGCCGGCACCCGCAAAACACACCGTCGCAACCCCAAATCCCAGAGCCGTCACCCCTGCAATGGCGGTTCCTGTTAATGCCAACGGATCAATACTTTTTCTATCAAAATAGTCCTTAAAATCTGATGCATACATCCCCGAAAGAACGGCCATTCCGGCAGTCAATACCCCCACTGACATAAATGTTGCTCCATATGCCCCCTTAAAAAAGTCTTCTTTTGCTGCCGTTTCCGCAACTTTTTGAACAGCCTGAAAATCTTCAAATGACACATCTTCCTTGCCGGTCGTTTTTTTGAAAATCTTATATGCTTCGGGCGCGCCCACCTCCCCCAATTCTGTTTGTAACGCTTTCACATATGGCACCAATGCTTTTGCCAATTCACCGGCCTTTGCCTCGTCAAATTGACCATCCTGGGTTACTGGGAAAAATTTCGGAAAATCCACATATTTTGCAATTTCTTCCTTGGGAGCCCCTGATTTCACAGCCCGCTCAAGCATCTGTTGCCGTTCTTTTTGGGTTTCTGATGCTTCCAGCGTCTTATCGGATTCTGCTTCCGGTCTAGCCTCTTGCGATTGCCCTTTAATCGGGGCAATCATCGCCGCCACGGCCAAAGCACTTGCCACCATGCTTTTTTTTGCTTTTCTTAATGTCTCTGAAAATGACATGAATACCTCATACACTAAAATTAACTTTATGTTTTCGTTATAGCATAAGGATATATCCTTGTAAAGTTTTTTTAGGAATCTACTTTAACTTTTTATTTTTATGGTGTCTATTCTTTAACTTTCGGTTAATTTTATCGCACGATAATTTTTCAAAATTCATGAACCAAACCTTTTTTGACATGGCTTTTTTTTGTGCCTCCTTTAACGTTTCCGGCGGGTTTTGAATCACGTCTTCCCCCGGCACCCAATTCGCAGGTGTTACCACCCCGAAAGCGTCCGCGGTTTGAAGGCTGTATAAAATGCGCAAAATCTCATTAAAATTACGCCCCGTGGACACCGGATAATACAAAATTGTCCGGATAATTCCGTCCGGATCTATAAAATAAACGGCACGAATGGTCTTATTTTCATTAACTTTCGGGTGAATCATTCCGTACCGGCGGGCAATGGTTTGCGATAAATCGGCGATTAAGGGAAAAGTAATCTTTACATTTGAAAGCCCCCGAAATCGCACTTGTTCTTCGATGGCATAAAGCCAGGCAATATGACTTGACAAACTGTCTACTGATAATCCAATCAGTTCTGTGTTAAGCCTATGGCATTCGTCTACCAATTGTGAAAAAGCAATAAATTCTGTTGTGCATACGGGGGTAAAATCAGCAGGATGACTAAACAAAATAACCCATTTACCGGTATAATCTTTCGGAAAGTGAATAGGTCCTTCGGTCGTTTCGGCATCAAAGGCCGGCGCCGAATCACCGATTAAAGGATGTTTGGAACTTGGGCTTTCTTGCGGGGTAGGATCCATCATAATCTCCTTTCGTTTTAGACTAAATGGATACCTTTTTCGCCTTAATCAATCTAAACTTTCGGGTGGTTTATCGCTCTGCCTGCTTGGCCCGAACTCCTAAATTGGTGGTCTGAATTTCCTGTTCAATCTGCTTTCCTGTTTCAGGTATAAATATAAAGGTAGAATTATCTTTTCCAACCATAATACCTCCCGTCGGAACGAAATCATCACGGGGCATAACCATCAATTTAACCTCCTTATCAAAGTGTTTTTGAAGCCCCGCCAAAACCTTAGGATCCCGAATAACCCTTAACGATTTATCCTGATCCAATGTATCAAAGAAATCCGGCGCCACATCAATACCCATGCGCGCAATGTATTCTTGCATAATCTCATGATGGCGCCCCACCTTGCTTTCATCAACCGTCAAATCCGGCACGGGTCGCGTTAATAAACAACGCCTGTTGGCCCCTTGTAACGCTTTAGAATTATAAGTGTTCAACCATCCCTTAAACGTTCGACCGTCATCTCTCTGATCATAAATTCCCCGTTGATAATTTCCCTGCCAACTGTCGACCACAAACTGCGTGCGCGCCATTCGGTCAATTTTGCTTGCCGGTAAGGTCGGATTTTCTTTTTGAATGCCGGCTTTCAGGTGTCTGTAATCCATCCAATCATCTGTTGCAAATTCATAATCTCGTGTTCCGACGGCATTTTTTTGAAAAAGCTCCTCTTTCATCAAAACATCTTGCAGGCGCGTTTCAATTTCCATCATTTTATTATGGATAATTTGCTGTTCGGTCGGCATTTGCGCATAATCTTTATCATACTTATACCCTTGGATGGCATGACGAGCCTCATGTCCGATAAGGGTTGCCGGACTGGCCGTCGCAGATAATAGCACATCATCATAAATTACACAATTTTGTCCATCCCAAAAGCCGGCTTCTTCGGCATATTCCGGTTTTTCTCTGATAGCAAAATTCACATTCCTCGGTAAATCCCTTAGAACAGCGGCTCCAACCTCTGTTTGTGCCATTATTTGTAATTGGCTGTTAAACAATTGCGAAAAAGTGGGATTGCCTGTTTCATTGATAACACGGGAGGAAGCAATTTCACGAAACAGTTGAACGGCATCAGTCCTGTTTGTTTGCGGTTGGGCATTGTTCAAGCTCATCGGCCCGATTGAGGCCAACGCAAAACTACCCATTGCCAAGGCTTTTTTAAATCCTTTTATACCCATTACACGCTCCCTTCTATAGGTATATTATACCACTTTTCCCCGATTTTGTCCATCACAATATCACCGCATAACACAGGGAGCGTTTTTGATGGTTTTACCTATCCTCTGAACTTCATTCGTGCGGGGCAATGATATCCCATCGCGATCGGATAGGCCGCCTGACTTGTCACCACTTCAACCTTAGCTACATTATCAATACGTTCGTCATTATCAGTATTGGCATAGGCCGGACGTTTCTTTTTTTCGTTTAGGACATTCATTACAATTTTTTGGCTCGCGGGATACAGGCCCCCTATTCTTTCGGCTGAATCACGGGCACAAATCGGGCGCACACCCACCAGTTCAGAGCCAATTCGGAAAGGCTCTCCACCCGCATTCCGATAATAGGCCGAACTTCCCATCGGGGTTGAAATAATTACGCCGTCGCCTTTGACGATTTCACGAATAGATTTACCGCCATCCGATAGCACTTCAATATGACAACTTTGCCCGTTGCGACTATCCCCATGCACAACTACATCATTAAAAGCCGTTCTGGAATAAGTTTTCCCTGATTCGTCCGTAATCGAGACCTCTAGCGGATGCACAACGGCAACCGTTGCCTGCGCAATCAAAGAATTAACATTCGGTGTCGGTTTATTCATCAAATAGCCCACATCACCATAGTTAAATCCGATAGCCGTCGGCACCACCCATTCCGGATGGGATTTTTTATATTCCGCCATTTCGCGCAAAGCATCCAACATTGTGCCATCGCCACCATAGGCCAGCACATATCTTGTCTCGCCCAAAGATGTTGTCATTTGACCGGCGAACATTTTTTCGGCCGCTTGTCGTGCTGCGGCCGCCGTTAATTTTTCCTTTGTGCTGTCTTTATTTCTAAAAAAGTAAAATAAATCCATTTTTCTCTCTCCATATTTCGGGGTTTAGTATATCATACTTTCCCTTTTTTGTCAAGATATGTATAAATATCTATTTGAATTTAAAAGATAATTTTTATGAAAAAATTTTATTGACAACCGCTTTTTTTTCGTATATTCTAGAACAAAAGGAGAACAAAAATGCTGACACCCAAACAATATAAATTACTGCAATTCATTGAAAAAACTTTGGCCGAACAAAAAGTTTCCCCCTCATTTGAGGAAATGAAAGACTTTATGGGCCTTAAATCCAAATCGGGAATACATCGCTTGGTCGCGGGATTAGAGGCTAAAGGCTACATCCGTCACCTGCCCAATCAGGCTCGTGCGCTTGAGATTATTCCCCACCAACCCAATATATCTTCTTTTTACGGGGTATCCAATGATGATTCGGTGGCTCTTCCCTTGGTGGGTAAAATTGCGGCCGGCTATCCGATTGAAGCCGTTGCCACCCAAGATACCATTTCCGTTCCGCCGCAGATGATGGGCCTTGGGGAACACTACGCCCTTGTGGTAGAAGGGGATTCCATGAAGGATGCCGGCATCATGGATGGTGATACGGTTATTATCCGTCGGGCAAATCGTGCGAATGACGGCACAATTGTGGTTGCCCTTGTCGACGGTTTTGAGGTCACTTTAAAAAAGTGGCATATGAAAGGCAATTCCGTGGCACTGGAACCGGCCAACCCCGCTTATCAAACCCGTATTTTTAGTGCCGATCGCGTTGAAATTCAAGGTATTCTTGTAGGCCTCATGCGCCAATATTAAGGGTATTTGACTTTCCTCTTTTTTTATGATATAATGCCCCCGTGTTTACATTGGAGGTTATATCATGAACATTAAAAAAATCGCGTTGACTGCCGGATTAGCCGGAACATTAAGTGGTTGCTGTGGTTATTATGCAACCGGAACCTATGTAGCTCCCGCAACGGCTACTTATGTGGCACCGACTGTGGCAACACCTGCTGTTGTGACAACACCGGCTGTTGTGGCACCGGTTGTTGTGACTCCTGCTTATCGTTCATGGGGGTGGAATCCGTATTTCCATCATCACCATTATTGGCGCTACAGATGGTAATCAACCTATAAAGAAACGGGCGGATTTTCTCCGCCCGTTTTTATTATCCCCGATTATGATTTCTGATACTCATCAACCTTGGATTTTGAAATCTTCGATTTTTGATTTCAAACCACTTTGCACGATGTGTTAGGCATAGAGAGAATCAAGCCCAATTTGACTTTTTCCTTTTTTTATGATATAATGTGCCTTACGTTTACATTGGAGGTAATATCATGAACGTTAAAAAACTCGCATTGATCGCCAGCTTGGCCGGATCATTAAGTGGCTGTATATCCTATGAGGGTGGTGCCATAACCCCGTTAGCACTGGCCCCGTTTATTCCGGCGCCGGCTGCTGTGGCACCGGCTATTGCGGCACCGATTATTGTGACTTCTGCCCCTCAATCATGGTGGTGGAATTCGTGTTCCTATCAAAATAGCCGATAATAATCAACCTATAAAAAACGGACGGATTTTCTCCGCCCGTTTTTATTATCCCCGATTATGATTTCTGATACTCATCAACCTTGGATTTTGAAATCTTCGTTTTTTGACTTGAAATCACTTTGCGCGGTGTTTCGGGTACATAAGCCTTTACCAAATCCCGAATATACGGCATAGAGGCCGTCAAGCTCAAAAAGCTTTCGCCTCTTGAATTTTGAAGTGTCGGATCCGCGCCACGGCTAATCAAACACTCAATAATCTCGGCATGTTCCCGATAAATTTCGATTTGTGAACGACCCCAACGATTTACGTCATCCGCCATTCTCTTCCCCATTTCAATCAAAGCCGTATTTCCGTCGGGATTACGCACATTCGGATCACCGCCACAATCCAAAATAATTTGCGTTGCTTTTATGTATCTGTTGCAAGTTGTCGAAAAGATAGGCGGCTCATTATAATGTGCCGGCGCATTCGGGTCAATTCCCGCTTCAAAGAGCATTTTCATCTTTTGACGCGTTTCTTCGGCCACTTTATCATCGGGATCATCATACATATTAGCCCCTTCTGCAAGCAACCACCCCAGACAGTTCAATCTCCCCGGTGACGGTAAGAAAAATCCGATTGAAGATTTCAACTGATCCAAGATCGCCTGTCCTTCCGGATTAGCACACCCCAAAGATGTATCTGTTTCCTTTTTGAAATCTCCGCCTGCCGTCAACAGATATCTTAGTGCCTTTGGTTTAATGGCCGACCAATAGGAAGCCGCCTCCACCGGTGTTTCACCCTGATCGTCGGTCTTATTCACATCGGCCCCCGCTTTGATAAGCACCGGAATAGCGTCTGGTACATATTGTGCCGCCATTGTCAAAATCGGGTACTTATCATAAGAATAGTCTGAACGGCGAACCATCATATTCGGATCAATACCGGCTTTAATATATTCTTGGATAGTCTCCACGCTTGGACACGCCGTCCAAAATTCTTTCGTTTGCATTTTTTTTGTAGCTTCTTGTTTTGTAATCATTTTATACCTCCTGTTTTAACGAAGTCACACTTTCATCATATCATATTCTGCCACACAGCATAACAAAAATTCCTATTTTAAAGGTGTTTCTATTGATTTTATAAAATTTTCGACAAACAAATTTATAAAAAGTATATATTTCCCTCTTTCCCACAAAAAAACGGGCGATTTTTTCGCCCGCTTTTTCTAGAATCTGGTATTTTTTTCAAATTTCCGTTCTGCTTCTTCGTTATATCTCAAGTAACGGATCGGATAAGGATTACCCTCCGGAACTTTAAAACTGAAAGGTAATTCAAACTCGATGGGGTAATTCTCTTTAAAATAGTCCAACAATGCCGCATCATCCAACGGATAATAATCATCACCCATCCATACATAAATTTCCAAGATTTCATATGCCCTATGTTTTTTAACTAAAGAGCCAAAACCGATTTTGTATCCCTGCCTGTCATAGAACTTTACGATTTCATCATCCTGTTCAAAGGCAAGAACGCCGTTTTCATAATATCCCTCCATAGAATCGGACGTTTTTTTGGTCCGTAACTGCCCGTTTTTAAAATAGGTTAAATACTTGTTCGTGTGGCGCCTTGTCCAAGTATGATCCGCATCATCATATCCTTCATATTCATAATATTCTTCCCGAATAATATGATTATTTCTATCTATGTAACGTGTTCCTAAATGTTTGTTATTCTCATAATAGCTATCGGCTCGGACACCACCAAAAGATTGTTGGGGATCACCATTTACCCAACCATGATAATACAATTCGCATAATCCTTCTTCGGTGTATCGCCTATATTCACACGCATCACATTCTTCTTTTGTCCCTTTCCACGGATACCTTTCCCAACACGATTTCATTCGTGTTTTATATTTCAATTTACATAACCCGCCTTCATACACCCGATTGGGACAGGCATCACATTCCACCTTTGGCGTGATATAGTTATTATCATCTTCGCAACTTCTACACCCGTTTGAAATCACAAAGTCATTCCCCGGACACCGCTGACAATGTCCGTCCACCATTGGTTGCTCATCCGGACACAAAATGCACAAATTCTTAAAATAGTATCTGTTGGGATACTGTTGGCATTCCTCTTCCGATATCGCTAGCCGAATTGTTGCACCACTCGGTCCGAAATCTCGATGCCCGTCATCAAAACCGATATTTTCCATACTATCTATGCCAAAAAGGATATTAAATACAACCATTCCGACTAACCCCAAAATACTCAACCCGATAATCCATCGAATAATCCGAATTACAATACCCGATGGCTTTTTGGGCTTTTCCGGTTGATCCGGCAAAGAACAATTTCGGTGCCAACAAACAACACTTGCCGCCAGCATCCATCCAAATACGCCATAATAAAGCCTTAAAACAAAGAAAAAAGTCGTTTCAAAGAGTGGACCGATCCACTCATCTGCGAACACCAATAATATCGAAATCCCCGGCCAAATCAGAAGGAATATTCCTATTCCCTTTAAGACCGAACAAGGTTTATTCTTTTTTGGAAAAACATAATTTTTCATTCTGTATTGATAAAACCGAGAGGTCAAATACCCTCCCAAAGCAAAATACAGAAAAGCAAGCGCCATGATAAGCCTGCCCGGCAAAAGATCTAAAATACCTATTTTCGAAATCCATAACGGTGCGAACGGCCAAATTAATAAGGATAAAATAACATTTCCAAACCAAATCCAAAAATTCAACTGTTTTTGCATGCTCATATCTCCTTATTCTGTTACGATAAAAGATTTCTACCCGGATTGCAACAAAATTATTGACAACTTTGATAAAACAGATTACCCTATCCCATGGTATATTCGTCAACAAAGGAGTTTTTTCATGTTATTACAAATCAGAAGCATTTTATTCAGAAGTTTCATTTTGGCCATTGCCTTTTTGTTTGTGGCCTATAATGTCTACAGCATGGCACCTCACACCATTTTGACATTGGTGCATCAATTCTTTGGTGTTAGCATCGCCGAAGCCAAAAGCGTCATTCTACACTTTTACTGCTGGGTTAAAGTTGTTGCTGTTTGGCTATTCTTTGTGCCAGCCTTGGCCATCACATGGTATCAATTTGATACAGAGCGCCAACAACAAAAAGACTCAAAAAATAAAAAGAAAAAATAATACAAAAAACGGGCGAAAAAATCGCCCGTTTTTTTTGAATAATCTGTCTCTTAACGAGAGTAGAATTCGATAACCAAATTCGGTTCCATCTGGGCCGCATACGGAATATCGGCCAATTTCGGAATACGGACAAATTTGCCCTTAAATTCTTTGGCATCAACTTCCATATAATCAGGCACTTCCCGTTCGGTGGAGGCAGCGGCCTCAATCACCATAGCCATTTCCTTGGCTTTCGAACGGACGGCGATTTCATCACCGACTTTTACCAAATAGGAAGGAATATCCACTTTCTTCCCGTTGACTGTTACATGGCCGTGGCTGACGAATTGACGTGCGGCAAACACAGACGGCACAAACTTCATCCGATAGACAATGGAATCCAAACGGCATTCCAAAATACCGACCAAGTTTTCCGAACTGTCGCCTTTACGACGAATAGCCTCGGCATAATATTTACGCAATTGCTTTTCAGAAACGTTCCCATAAACACCTTTTAATTTTTGTTTAGCTGCCAACTGCAAACCGTAATCCGTCGGTTTCTTGCGATTAGCCCCATGTTGTCCGGGTCCATAGTTTCTTTTATTAACGGGGCTTTTTGCTTTACCCCAGAGATTCACGCCCAAACGGCGATCAATTTTAAATTTAGATTGAAGTCTTTTCGACATTCTTTTTCCTTTCGTTGTTTCCCGATAGTCTTTATCCGATTGATAAAACGTGGCTTTTGGCTCATTCCAACCGCCCGCATTTCAGGAAGTGGCGCCATTATAACCAATTTTTCCCTCAAAGTCAAGAATTTTTTACAGGTCAAATTTAAAAATGTCTTGACATTCACAAAAAAAAAGTGTAAAAAGGGATAGATTTGTCGGAACGTGGCTCAGCCTGGTAGAGCACTACGTTCGGGACGTAGGGGTCGCTGGTTCAAATCCAGTCGTTCCGACCATTTAAAAGCCTTTGAAATATAAGGCTTTTTCTTTTTATCTTGTTCTCAGAATATTATCAAAAAATATTCACGGGCTACCAATAGGTTATATGCTGAGATTCCCCTTATTTCGCATAGAAACCCCACACGCTTAAATCAAGAATTTTTGGGAATCGGGTATCAAGAATATCAGAATGCTTTGATTATTTCTTCTCAGCAGGTTTTGTCACCTGCCCCCTTAACCATTTTGCCCCATCGGCGATGGCTTTTGTCATTTTTTGTTCGGACACGTTGCCCGAGCATGTCATCCGTACCTTCAAGAAATTTCCCTGATGGACGGTTACCCCCACCCCCATTGTTTTACCTGCCGCCCGACCGGTCAAAACACTCACGGGGGCTTTAGCCTCCTTTCCCAATTTTTTCTGCTTTTCCAATTTTTTAACATGGACCCGAAGTGCATCTTCAAGCGCTTTTTCCATCTCGGGCGGCTTTGGGGTTAAATCCCGATTCATATAGGCAATATCATTATACGCCCGCCATGTTTCAACAGGGATATTTTCCCAATCGATTTTGGCCCGACCCCGTTCATCCGAATTAACATCAACTTTCCCCGTTTGTTCATTAAATTGGAATTCCATCGGATTTTTATCGTATATGTATAACGAGGCAAGACAATGATTTTGGGGATCACTAAAATAGTTGGCCGTCCATCCCAGCCCAACAGCATCTTTTTCAAAATCAACAAAAGCTTCGGGTTTCGCCACAAACGTTATTCCGTTCAAGTTCACGGTGGGTTCCGCATTTTTCATCAGGTTCTTATATTTTATATCCGTTGCGCCGACCGACAACGCCGTCAAACATACAACCAACAACACATACTTCTTCATCTTATTTTCTCCTTTCATGGTCTCTGATTGCCTGTCTTAATAAGGAAACAACCTCCCGTGAATTAGACCGCTCAGCATAATCCAAAACCGTTTGTCCGCTCACGTCTTTTATCGTCGGATCCGCCCCCAATTCAAGCAGCGTTTTGAAAATCTCAGGATTCCCTTGGAAGTAGGCTGCCGCCATCAATGGCGTCGTCCCATAAATTTCATCCGTACGATTCACATCGGCGCCTTTTTCAACCAAGTAACGCAAAATTTCCGGATTTCCGTTACTGGATGCCGCCGAAAAAATAGGGGTAATTCCCGTTTCATCCACCCGATTGACATCAAATCCCCTATCGATTAGGAATTGTATCACACGAGGATCCGGCGTATTTGCTGATGCCAACGCAAAAATCTTACGGCTCTTAAAAATCTGCGGTTTTTGTTTAAAAGTTCTTTCAACATCGTTCAAACTTGCCTGTCGCCACCATACGCGTGTCAGGGGTGCTTCTACCGGTTGTTCCAAAGACATCAGGTATGCTTTTACCTTGGGTCCTCGTGCCATAGAAACCATTGTCCGGCCCGATCTTGTTGTAGCCCTTACGTCGGCACCGTGTTCTACCATATACCGCACCGCCGGTACATTTTCATATCGGATTGCAAACATCAAGGGGGTATTTTGGAATTTATTTCGATGATTGATATCAAGTCCCTGTTCCAAAAGATAAGCAATTGTTTCCGTTGAAGTGTTATTCGTTACATAGGCAAGAGCTTCATTTCCATCTTCGTCTTGAACATCGATTCCTCCATTTTTAGCCAACATCTTCACCAAAAACAGGTTATCTGACTGCACCGCCACCATCAACAGGGGCAATCGTTTAGAAACTTTGGCAGCCTTTTCCCGTTGTTTGGCTTTTTCCTGTTCAATGGCTTGTTGTTTTTCTTTGCGAACTTTTAAATTTTGTTGAACCCGATTTGAGGCATCCAAGAAAACTTTATCCGGCTGTGCCGATTTTGTATCCTGTTCGGATAACCCCTCAATCCAATTTTCAATCTTTTGAAAACTCAGCTGCGGCACGATAAACAAAAGCGCCCCAATTATTACCGCAACGATTACAGGCGTTACAGATCCTGTCTTTACATTACGTTCAATACCGGCATTTTTATCATTATCATACATGTTAAACCCCTTTCATTTTTTTTAAAACTAACATAAAGAAATTTAAAAATCAATTTTAAAATTAAGCGTTCAAATAAAATTTTTTCGCTTTTTCTTGACAAAAAAATATTTTTATGGTACCTTGTACATTACCAGGGAGGAAAATATGAACTATCAACAAATGGAAACTGAAAAAACAGAAGGGCGCGAAATCTATTCTTTGGACGAAGACGGCTTTCGCCAGGGTGCCTTCACCCTATACGATAAGGAAAATCATATATCGGCAACGGGATTTTATCGGGATGACAAAAAGGAAGGGCCTTTCAAAATGTATTATCCGAACGGGCAAGTTTGGATTGAATGCGCCTACAAAGACGGCGAATATGACGGCCCTTTTAAAATGTATTTTGAAAACGGTACTCTTTGGCAAAGCGGCAACTATCAAGGTGGTGCCAAAAACGGTCTTTTTCAAACTTATTATTCTTCCGGTCAATTAAAAGAAGAATGCACTTATCAAACTGGGAAACTTGAAGGCTCCTATAAACGATTTTGGTCGAACGGGCAACTGGAAGTAAGCTGCTCTTATCAGCGCGATTCCATCGAAGGCTTATGCGAATCTTATCACGAAAACGGTCTGATATCCGAAAAATGCACCTATCATCATAATAATCGGGAAGGTTTATGTTTATCCTATCGGGAAGATGGTTCTTTGATTGAAGAAGCCATCTACAGGGGAGGCGATAAAACATTCGGGAACAAAACCATAAAAGAGATTCAGGTTCTGGGGAAACCCGCCAACCAATCTGCCCCTCTTTCATCGGAAGAACGCGCACAGGCGATTGAGGCCGAAAATATCATACTGCGACAACGGATTATAGATTTGGAATATCGCTTGAATTTTCTGTCCGCCAATCAACAATATCAAAGGACTTAATCCTTCTCATACAGAAAACCCTCACCGATCGGTGAGGGTTTTCCTGTAATCAACTAAACCTTATTTGGATTCAGCTTTCTTTGTTTTTGCTTTAGCTTTCGGGGCTTTTTCGGCCTTTTCGGCTTTAGGGGCCTTAGCGGCTTTTTCAGCCTTAGCCGGTTTTTCGGCAGGCTTTTCCGCATCAGTTGCTACTTCCACAACTTGACCGGAATCTTTACCCTTGGCCGTCACATCGCGATCTATCAATTCCACAATAGCCATCGGAGCACAATCCCCAAAACGGAAACCGGCTTTTAAAACACGCACATAACCGCCTTTACGTTCTTTATAACGAACGCCCAAAACGGTCAGCATCTTTTCTACAGCCTTTTCATCGCGCAGGAAAGACAAAAGTTGCCGCCGGACATGCAATGTGTTTGTTTTGGCTTTTGTCACCATCTTTTCAAAGATAGGACGCAATTCTTTTGCTTTCGGCAAAGTTGTTTTGATTTGTTCATGTTTAACCAAAGCCACCGCCATGTTTGCAAACATAGAACGACGATGGGCAATTTTCTTATTAAGTGTTCTTTTCTTAAAACCGTGACGCATTTTGTTTTCCTTTCAGTTTCGTTTGATCTTGCGCACAAGATCGATAAAGTTGCCAACCATCCACACCCGTCAGGTAATGTAAAGGTCAGACGCCCGAGCCAACCTCGGGCGATTTTGTTTTAGCTCTCGGAATCAATTGTGGCCGACAGCGCTTCCAAATCTTCTGGAGGCCACCCTTCCACCTGCATTCCAAGATGCAAATCCATACCGGCCAAAAGTTCTTTGATTTCGTTCAAAGATTTCCGACCAAAGTTCGGTGTTCTGAGCATTTCGGATTCCGTCTTTTGGACCAAATCCCCAATGTAGATAATGTTGTCGTTCTTGAGGCAATTTGCCGAACGCACCGACAATTCCAATTCATCCACTTTCCGCAGCAGATTCTTGTTGAACGGTAATTCTGCAATCTTGTCTTCAATTGTGGCTTCTTCAGGTTCTTCAAAGTTAATAAAGACCTTCAATTGATCCTGTAAGATACGTGCGGCCAAAGCCACCGCATCTTCCGGCGTTACAACACCATTTGTTTCCACCGTTAAATATAATTTATCATAGTCCGTTTGTTGTCCGACACGGGCATTAACCGTTTTATAGACAACGGATTTCACCGGCGAATAAATCGAATCAATCGGTAATAATCCGATCGGGCAATCTTCCGGCCGATTTTGAGAAGCCGGCACATAGCCTTTACCGGTATTGACCATCATTTCGATTTCAATGCTGGCACCTTTTTCCAAAGTGCAAATCACCAAATCCGGATTCATTATTTCCACTGTATGATTTGTCACGATTTGACCGGCCGTAATCACGCCCGGACCTGTCGCATTCAAGTAAATGCGTTGCGGACCTTCGGCTTCGACCTTTAAGGCCAAAGATTTAATATTCAAGACGATTTCCGTCACATCTTCCCGAACACCGGGGATAGACGAAAATTCATGCGACACACCGGCGATTTTAATCGCGGTTACTGCCCCACCTTGCAGTGAAGACAAGAGAACCCGCCGCAAAGCATTTCCCAGTGTTGTAGCAAAACCGCGTTCTAACGGTTCAACCACCATTGTAGACTTCATTCCGGGAATCGCTTGGTCATCCGTGCATTTATCCGGTTTAATCAATTCCTGCCAATTTTTTTGTATCATCATCAGATGTTTCCCCTTTTGTAAGATAATGTAAATCAGAACGGCGAACCGTTCCGGATCAAATTAAACTCTCCGGCGTTTACGGGCACGGCAACCATTGTGCGGTAACGCGGTAATATCTTTGATGGATGTAATCACCAAACCGGCGGCTTGGAAAGCACGCAAAGCCGATTCACGACCGGTACCCGGTCCCATCACATAAACATCAATTGATTTCACACCGTGTTCCATCGCTTTATGGGCGGCATCATCCGCAGCAACTTGTGCCGCATACGGGGTTGATTTCCGAGAGCCCTTAAAACCTTTTAAACCGGCCGAGGACCACGCAATAGCATTGCCTTGCGTATCCGTAATGGTAATCATAGTATTGTTAAACGAAGAATTCACGTGCGCAATAGCCACAGCGATATTCTTTTTTTCGCGTTTTGTGCGAGTCTTTGTTTCAGCCATTGATAATTCCTTTCACCTTACTTCGTCACTTTCTTTTTACCGGCAATAGCAATTGCTTTCCCTTTACGGGTCCGCGCATTGGTGTGCGTGCGTTGTCCGCGTACCGGAAGACCTTTCCGATGGCGAAGACCGCGATAGCATCCCAAGTCCATCAACCGTTTAATATTCAAAGAAACTTCACGACGCAGGTCACCTTCCACATGGTAGGAACCATCAATCAGTTCACGAATCTTTAATGTTTCATCATCTGTCAGGTCACTCACGCGTTTTCCAGCGGGAATGCCCACTTTTGTGCAGATTTCCTCTGCTTTTTTCCGACCAATACCATAAATATAGGTAAGTCCAATAACCACCAATTTATTTGTCGGAATATTTACACCAGCAATACGAGCCAAGGTATTTTCTCCATTAACCTTATAAAAAATAATAAAAAACCAATTCAGACCGTTTAGTCCGAACATCTAGACGAGCGGGAATTATACACAATTTTTCGTCAGATGTCAAGTCCGAAATCAATATCCTACTATTTTTCTTATTTTTTCACTAACCACGTCAATGGGTCCCGTCCCATCAACGCACACTAAAAGCCCCTTGTCTTCGTAGTAAGGTATAACCGGAGCCGTCACACGCCGATAATTTCGGAGTCTAGATACTACCGTTTCATAGGTATCGTCCGCTCGTCGCGTGAATTCTTTACACCCACAATTGTCACATACACCAAAAACTTTCGTGGGTTTAAACTTTTCATGATACAGCATACCGCATTCGGCACACTGACTGCGCCCAATGATACGATCAATCACATATTCATCGGGAACTTGAAGCAACAAAACCAAATCCACCGCCAGATTGTTTTTTTGAAAGAATGGTTTTTGTTGCATTTCCTCAAAAACTTTTGCCTGATCTAACGTCCGCGGGAAACCGTCAATAATATATCCTTTATGATTTTCGGGTTCAATAATTTTAGCCTCTATCCGATTGACGATATATTCCGCCGGAACTAAATTTCCTTTATCAATAATTTCTTTAATGGCATTTCCTTCGGGCGTTCCACTGGCAGCCGCTTCCCGTAAAAGTTCACCGGCCGAATAGGTATTAAGACCCAACTTTTCCGATAGGATTGCACTTTGTGTCCCCTTCCCGCTCCCCGGCGGGCCCATCATCACAATGCGTCTGGGTAAAACCCTGTTTTCCACCATTTTAGAACCGTCCTTTCAAACGTGCTTTTTTAATTAAGCCTTCATATTGATGTGCAATTAAGTGGGATTGAATTTGACTGACCGTATCCATTGTGACCGAAACCACAATCAAAAGCGAAGTTCCTCCCAAAGCAAACGGGATGTTCATCGTTGATGTCAACACCATCGGCAGCACGCACAACGCCACCAAATAAAGCGCACCCAACACCAATAAACGTGTCATTACAAATCCCAAATATTCTGCCGTATTTTTCCCCGGCCGAATACCTGCCACAAAGCCACCCTGTTTTTTCAGGTTATCCGCAATTTCATCCGGATTGGTAGAGGGTTGCAAACTGGCATAGAAAAATGTAAAGAAAACAATCAATGCGGCAAAAACCGACATATAAAGCCATTTTTCCTGAAGCAACATATTCATGGCCCGCAGAAAGAAATTATCCCCGTGAAAGAATGTTGCAATCATTGTCGGGATACCCAGCAAGGTACTTGCAAAAATCGGCGGCATCACACCGACAGGGTTAATTTTCAAGGGCAGATAAGAACTGCTGGCCTGCGCCATACGCATACCCATCTGGCGTTTCGGATATTGAACAATAATCCGCCGTTGCGCCCGTTCAAACAAGACCACCAAATAAATAACCGCAAACACGATGAATGCAACCGCAAACAACACCCAAGTCGATATAGCCCCTGCCCGACCTTCTTCAAGCAAGCGGGCAAAAGCCCCCGGAATACCGGACACGATACCGATCGTAATCAACAAGGATGAACCGTTCCCCACGCCCCGTGCGGTAATTTGATCGCTCAGCCACACCACAAACATCGTACCGCCCAGAACAGAAACAACCGTGGACAGTTCAAACATAAAGTGCGACGGCATAATAACAGCCCCACCGGCTTCCAAAGTTTTTGCCATACCAAAAGCTTGAATTGTGGTCATTAAAACCGTTAAATAACGCGTGTATTGATTAAGTTTTTGCATCCCCGAAGCCCCCTCTTTACGAAGAGTTCCCAACTGCGGAAAAATGAAACTGGCCATCTGAATCAAAATCGATGCCGTAATATAGGGGATAATGTTCAATACAAAAATAGACATACGGGATAAAGCTCCTCCCGTGAAGGAGTTAAACATTCCGATAAGTCCGCCGCTTTTATCCGAAAAGAATTCGCTTAAAGCCGACGGGTTCACCCCCGGAATGGTTACATATGTTCCCAAACGGAACACAATTAAAGCAAAGAGCGTGAACAAAAGCCTTTTTTGTAAATCTTTCGCTTTTGAAAAAGACGAAAAATCAATACTTGATGCCATTTTTTCCGACATAGAAACCATTGTTCACACTCTCCTTTTTTATAAATTATGCTTTAACTGTTTTTTTTGTTTTTTTAACTGTTTTTTCTTTTTTAGACTTTTTTTCGCCTTTTGTCAAAACAGTTTTTTTCTTCGGTTCAACAACAACCTTTCCGCCGGCTTTTTCTACCGCGGCAATAGCCGATTTTGTCGCGCCGGCCACTTTAATCGTGGCTTTGGCCGAAAAATCACCTTTGCCCAGTAATTTAATACCGTCACGGACATTTTTGATAAGTCCTGCTTCCATCAAAGCAACGGCATCAATTTCTTTATCGGCCGCCAATGATTTGGCGTCAATGGCCTTTTGAATTGTGCCCAGATTGATTTCCGCAAAAGTTAAACGGAAGATGTTGTTAAAACCCCGTTTCGGAGCCCGCCGATACACCGGCATTTGACCACCTTCAAAACCGTAGATAGCCACACCGGTCCGAGATTTTTGTCCCTTAATTCCGCGACCGCCGGTCCGACCTTTTCCCGATCCGACACCGCGAGCCACACGCATTAAGGATTTTCTGGCTCCTTTATTATCACGAATTTCATTTAATTTCATCTTGAAATCTCCTTATTCAGCAATTTCTTTAGCAGCCGTTTCTCCATCGCGACGACCAACAATGTCACCGACTTTTTTACCGCGCTTTGCAGCAACGGAACGCGGAGAATCAGCGCTTATCAATGCATCAAAAGTAGCCCGAACCATGTTGTGCGGATTGCTGGATCCCGTGCATTTAGCCACGACATCTTGAATCCCCAACACCTCGAACACGGCACGCATCGGACCGCCGGCGATGATTCCGGTACCGGCCGGAGCCGTCCGAATCGTCACACGACCTGCACCAAAATGCCCGTAGGCGTCATGGTGTAAAGTCCGACCTTCCCGCATCGGAACCCGAATCAGGTGCCGACGAGCGCGATCCGTTGCCTTTTTAATGGCATCGGGAACTTCTTTGGCTTTCGCATGGGCAAAGCCGATACGACCTTTTTGATCACCGACAACCACCAAAGCTGCAAAAGCGAATCTTTTACCGCCCTTCACGGTTTTGGACACACGGTTCACATGAACAACGCGATCAACGAATTCATCGGCGATTTTATCGGCCCGAGCTTCTTCAGCGCGTTCTTTACGAGGACGCCGTTTCTTTTCCGGTTTGTCCTGCGTTTTTTCAACTTGTTCTTTTAATTCTTCTGCCATAGTGTCCTCCTAGAACGATAATCCGGCTTCACGAGCCGCTTCGGCGATTGCTTTAATCCGACCATGGAACAAATATCCGCCCCGATCGAACACAACTTCCTTAATTCCGGCTTTAAGAGCACGTTCTGCCACCAATTTACCAACTTCTGCAGCACCGGCAACAGTTGCCCCTTTGGCCTTGATTTCTTTATCTTTTGAAGAGGCAGAAATCAATGTTTTACCAGCCTTGTCATCGATAATCTGAGCATAGATGTTCTTTTCCGAACGATGCACAGATAATCTGAGTCTTCCGGCCGCTTTCGTTTTCAGCGCATAACGAACACGCGCTTTCCGACGATTAAATTGTTCAATATTTTTCATCTTGAATAATCCTTATTTCTTCTTACCTTCTTTACGCAAGACCGTTTCAGTATCATACTTCACGCCTTTGCCCTTATACGGTTCCGGAGAACGATATGACCGAATTTCCGAAGCAACCTGACCCAACAATTGCTTATCGCTGCTGCTGAGTTCAATGGTTGTCTGTACCGGACAAGCGGCTTTTACGCCGGCCGGCAACTTATAGTCGATATCATGGCTGTACCCCAGTGTCAGTTTTAAAACTTGACCTTGGACTGAGCACGATAACCGACCCCGATCAATTCCAATTTTTTGGTAAAACCTTCCGAAACGCCCTTCACCAAGTTATTGATGTTGGCGCGAACGGTTCCCCACAAAGCCCGATGGGCCGTATCATTCGAAACAGGTGTTACAACGATACTGTCATTTTCCTGTTTGACGGACACACCGTGCGGAATATGGGTTTTCAGTTCCCCAAGTTTTCCTTTAACGACAATTTCTTCGGCGGAAATCACAGCACTGACCCCGGCCGGCATTTTCACAGGATGTTTTCCAATACGCGACATGGTAACTCCTCCTTAAAATACCTTGCAAAGCACTTCGCCGCCCAGATTGGCTTTGCGTGCTTCGTTGTCGGACATCACGCCCGACGGGGTTGACAATACATAGATACCCAAACCGTTATAGAATTTCGGTAAATCTTTTACTTTTGAATACACACGACGACCCGGTGTCGAAACCCGAGCGATTTCTTTAATCACCATTTTGTCTTCGTGATATTTGAGTTCAATCTTGAATTCATCAACACCCGGACGGACATTGACGCGTTCATAGCCACGAATGTAGCCTTCCCGTTTCAAAACATCAAGCACACTGGCGCGCAGATTTGAAGCCGGAACAACTACGGAACTTTTATGATCCATCCCGCCGTTACGAATACGGGCGAGCATATCTCCTAAAGGATCTGTCATAGACATAGTGTCTTCTCCTTACCAACTGGACTTAACCATACCCGGAACTTGACCTTCATTGGCCAACTTCCGCAATTGGATACGGCTGAGTTTTAATTTTCTGTAAAAACCATGCGACCGACCGGTCAATTCACACCGATGATGAATCCGCGTGGACGATCCGTTGCGCGGCAACTTAGCCAATTTCAAAGTGGCTTCAAACACCTGTTCCGGTGTTGAATTTTTATCTTTGATAATTGCTTTTAACGCGGCACGCTTCTTGGCGTATCTTTTTGTCAAGGCTTCGCGTTTTTTGTTTCTTTCAATGGAACATAATTTTGCCATTTTGTTGTCCTTTACTTCATGAACGGCATTCCGAAACCGGCGAGAAGCGCTTTGGCTTCTTTATCGGTCTTTGCCGTTGTGCCGATGACAATATCCAATCCGCGGACTTTATCAACGGTATCATAGTTAATTTCCAAGAACACGATTTGCTCTTTTAATCCCATTGCGTAGTTCCCGTGTCCGTCAAAGCTTTTGGCCGACACACCGCGGAAGTCACGCACCCGAGGCAAAGCCATCGTAATTAAGCGATCCAAAAATTCATACATTTTTTCACGCCGTAAAGTCACTTTACATCCGATAGCCATACCCGCCCGCAATTTAAATGTTGCGATGGATTTTTTGGAATGAGTCAAAATCGGTTTTTGACCGGAGATAGCTTCCATATCCTTTAAAGCACCTTCCAATGCTTTACGATCCTCGGTTGCTTCACCGATACCCATGTTCAGGACAATCTTATCCAATTTGGGAATTTCCATTTTGTTCTTGTATCCGAACTCTTTCAGTAAGGCCGGAGCAATGACATCTTGGTATTGTTTTTGCAATCTTGTTGTCATTATTTGGTTCTCCCTACTTCTGCGATCACTTCGCCGGATTTTTTAGCAATCCGAACTTTTTGACCTTTGTCCAGTTTAATACCGACACGTGTTGCTTTACCCGATTTCGGATCAATCAACGCCACATTAGAAACATGGATGGGTTTCTCTTTGGAAACGATACCACCCGCATTTTCCTGAGTCGGCTTTGTATGACGTTTCACCAAGTTAATCCCGCGGACCAGCACTTTGCTTTCTTTGGGCATTGCTTGAATGACTTCGCCAGTTTTACCTTTGTCGCGACCCGTAATCACAATGACCTGATCGCCTTTTTTAATTTTCATAGCCATATTATAAGACCTCCGGTGCCAAGGACATGATTTTCACAAATCCCGCAGCACGCAATTCACGGGTTACCGGTCCAAAGATACGCGTTCCGATCGGTTCCCCGTCTTTGTTGACTAAAACGGCAGCATTGCTGTCAAACCGGATGGTGCTTCCGTCTTCACGGCGGATTTCCTTTTTGGTCCGGACAATCAAAGCACGTTGAACATCGCCTTGTTTAACCTTTCCTTTGGGAATAGCCTTCTTCACGGAAACGATAATCACGTCCCCGACAGAAGCATACCGACGACCGGCGCCGCCGATGACCTTAATGCACTGAACTTTCCGGGCTCCGGAGTTATCAGCCACATCAAGATTACTTTCTACTTGAATCATAGTATTTCCTTCCTTAGTTTCAAGTTATTGATTTTCCGACACAACAACCCAAGTTTTTGTCTTGGACAGTGGCCGACTTTCCATAATTTGCACAATGTCACCGACTTTGCACGCATTATGTTCATCATGCGCGGTATATTTTGCCGAACGCTTGATGTATTTCTTATAAACAGGGTGCATCACCCGCCGTTCAACACGAACGACGACAGATTTATCCATTTTGTCAGAAACGACAACACCTTGTAAAATTCTCTTAGGCATGATTAAATCTCCTTATACCCTATTTTTTAGCCTTGGCTTTTTGAGCCGCAGCTGTTTTAATTTGTGCGATTTCACGACGAACTTGACGCCGACGGGCCGTATTTTTCAACTGACCACTGGCTTGTTGGAAACGCAGGTTCAAAGCTTCTTTACGTAAAGTTGCTTCCATTTCCTGCAATTCTTTTTCATCTTTCGCAACGATTGTTTTAAATTTTTCCATAGCTTATACCTCTTCATCCGCAGAACGCGCAATAAATTTTGTCTTTATCGGCAACTTTGCGGAAGCCAATGTAAATGCCTCACGGGCGATTTCCTCTGAAACGCCGTCCACTTCAAACATGATACGGCCCGGCTTAACCCGGCAAATCCAGAATTCCGGAGCGCCCTTCCCTTTACCTTGACGCACTTCAGGCGGTTTCTTGGACACAGGGACATCCGGAAAAATCCGAATCCACAAACGTCCTTGACGCTTCATAGCGCGGGAAATCGCACGACGGGCCGCCTCAATTTGACGAGCCGTCACGCGTTCCGCGTCTAAAGCCTTTAACCCGAAGGAGCCAAAATCCAATGTCGTAGCTGATTTAGCGACACCATGAATGCGTCCCTTAAATGCTTTACGAAATTTAGTTCTTTTTGGTTGTAACATTTTAATGTCCCTTCATTAACGTTGATCTGCCAGACGTTTATCCTGAGCCATGGGGTCATGAGCCAGAATTTCGCCTTTATAGATCCAAACTTTCACACCACAAGTGCCATAGGCCGTATGTGCCGTAGCAACACCGTAATCTACATCAGCCCGTAATGTGTGCAAAGGCACGCGGCCTTCACGATACCATTCCATTCGGGCGATTTCAGCACCACCCAAACGACCGCCACAGTTGATACGAATACCTTCCGCACCCTGACGTAAAGCCGATTGAACGGCCCGTTTCATGGCACGACGGAAGGAAATACGTTTTTCCAACTGTTGCGCAATATTATCCGCAACCAATTTAGCATCAATTTCCGGTTTGCGAACTTCCACGATATTGACACTGACTTCCTGACCGTTCGATAATTTCGTTAAGTCTTTCTTCAATGTTTCAATATCCTGACCTTTTTTACCGATAATGACACCCGGACGTGCACAGTAGATTGTGACCCGAGCTTTTTTGGCCGGCCGTTCAATCACGATATGACTGATGCCTGCGGCAGCCAGTTTCTTCGTTAAGAACTTCCGAATTTCAATATCGGCCAAGAGCAGATCTGCATAGTTATCATCGGCGAACCACCGAGAATCCCATGTCCGATTAATTCCAAGGCGTAAGCCTGTCGGATTTACTTTCTGACCCATTATTTTGTCTCCTTCTGTTTCGTTTCCTTTTTCGCTTTCGGAGCTGCTGCCTTCGGAGCTGCCGCTTTCGGGGCAACTTCTTGTTCGGCTAAAACAACCGTCATATTTGAAAAAGGTTTAATGATACGATTGGCACGGCCTTTGGCGCCCGATTGGAAACGCTTCATGACCATAGCCTTACCGACATACGCCTCTTTAACCACCAAACGATCAACATCCATGTTGTGGTTATTTTCCGCATTGGCAATCGCCGAGAGCAATACTTTCTTGGCTTCTTCCGCAACACGCTTTTTCGAAAAAGTCAGTTGCGCCACAGCCTTACCGGCTTTGAGTCCACGAATGGATTCGGCCAGCAAATTCAATTTCCGCGGCGATACGCGAATCATACGCGCTCTCGCTTTGGCTGTTTTTGTTTCTTGTTTCTTTACCATATTACACCTCTACGATTGACTTGCCTTAGCATCAGCTGCCGTATGGGCCACAAACGTTCTGGTAGGAGCGAACTCACCGAACTTATGACCAATCATATTTTCACTGACTAAAACAGGGATAAACTTTTTACCATTATAAACGCCAAAAGTCAAGCCCACAAATTGAGGAAGTATCGTGGATCTTCTGGACCACGTTTTAATTACTTCATGACGACCGGATTGTTTGGCTTTTTCTGCCTTATCCAACAGATAACCATCAACAAAAGGTCCTTTCCATACGGATCTTGTCATTTATGCCTCCTTATGCTTTCTTAACCGCATGACGAGAGCGCACAATAAGCCCATTCGTCCGCTTGTTGTTACGAGTTTTCTTACCTTTCGTCTTCCAACCCCACGGAGAGACCGGCTGACGACCACCGTTTGTCCGACCACCATGCGGGTGATCCACAGGGTTCATGGCAATACCACGAACGGACGGACGAATGCCGAGCCATCTGGCCCGACCGGCTTTGGATAAGACACGGTTTTGGTTATCCGGATTGGATACCGCACCAATGGAAGCAAAACATTCCGCACGCACCAAACGCAATTCACCCGAATTCAAACGAATTTGAGCATAACCGGCATCTTTACCGATTAATTGCGCATAGCAACCGGCAGAACGAGCCAATTGGCCGCCCTTACCGGGTTGTAATTCAATGTTGTGCACAATGGTTCCGACCGGCATATTTTTGAGCGGCATTGCATTCCCCGGCTTAATATCGGCATGTTGTGCCGACACAACCGTATCCCCAACGGCTAACCGTTGCGGAGCCAAGATGTAAGCCAATTCCCCGTCTGTGTATTTCACGAGGGCGATAAAAGCCTTCCGATTCGGATCATATTCCAACCGTTCCACAGTTGCCGGCATATCCAATTTCTTACGTTTGAAATCAATCAAACGATAAGCTTGTTTATGACCGCCACCACGTCTGCGGGAAGTAATATGACCGTGATTGTTCCGGCCACCGGTACTGTTTTGACCTTCCGTCAAAGATTTAACGGGGCCACCTTTATACAATTCGGAACGATCGATACCGATCAATTGCCGATTTGCATTGTTTGTTGCTTTATATGTTTTTAATGCCATGATTAAACTCCTGCCGTCACATCAATGCTTTGACCTTCAGCCAAAGTGACGATGGCTTTCTTTGTCTCAGAGCGAACACCCTTCCGTCCGCGGAACAATTTTTGTTTGCCCATTTGACGCAGTGTATTCACAGATTTAACTTTGACACCGAACACCGATTCCACAGCCTTTTTAATTTCGGGCTTTGTCGCGCTTAAAGAAACTTGAAACACGACTTGATTGTGTTCGGAACCTTTCATTGCCTTTTCCGTAATAAGGGGTTTACGGATAATTTCCATATCCTGAACCGATACGGCGTTTTCGGCTTTTTTCACTTTTTTAATCATTTCAACCGACCTTCCAGTTGCGCCACGGCGTCTTTGGATAAGACCAAAACATCCCGACGAACGATATCATAGACATTTGCCCCTTGTGCCGGTAACACGTCAACATTAACGATATTACGTGCCGACAAAGCAAAATTGTCGTCTAATTTTTCACCACCGACAAACAAAGCCGATTCCCAACCGTTTTTCTTAAACGATTTTTGGAAAGCCTTTGTACTCGGTTTTTTAGCGGTCATGTCATCTAAAATGAACAACTTCCCGTCTTTGGCCTTCATGGACAAAGCAACCCGCATGGCCAAAGCCCGAATTTTCTTTGTCAAGCCATAAGCATGAGAGCGCACCACCGGACCAAAAGCGATACCGCCATGGTACATTCCCGGAGCTGTTTTCACACCTTGACGGTGACGACCTGTTCCTTTTTGTTTGAAGGGTTTTTTACCCGTTCCGTGAACATCGCCGACATCCTTTGTGGCATGTGTTCCCTGACGACGCTTATCCAATTGCCATTGAATGACACGGGCCAAAACGCCTTTATTTAAATCAACACCGAAGACGGAATCGGCCAAATCAATGGAGCCGACAGCCTTGGCATCTAAATTAATCACATCATATTTCATGGTTTATTCCTTCACTTCCTGTGATTCGGCCGGTGTTTCAACCGCGGCTGCTTCCGCTTTGGGAGCCGCTGCTTCTGCCTTGGCTTTTAAACCTGCCGGCATCGGCAAATTCTTTTGGTTTGAAACCTTGACCGCATCTGTGATTGTGACGATACCGGAATCAAAGCCCGGAACGCTGCCTTTCACGAGAACCAAATTTCTGGCTTCGTCAATGGCCATAACTTCCAAGTTTTGAACCGTTGTTTGATAGTTGCCCATTTGACCCGGCATTTTCAAATTCTTGAAAACTTTACCCGGCCATTCCCGTTGTCCGGTTGAACCACCGGAACGATGGGTTCTGGACGCACCGTGAGTCGCGTTATCACCGCTGAAGTGATATTTTTTCATAACGCCGGCATATCCTTTACCGAGGGAAACACCCGTCACATCGACGAGTTGCCCCACCACAAAGTGGGAAGCGCTGAGTTCCGAACCCACCGGGATGACACAATCATCCGATACGCGGAATTCCACAAGCGTTTTCTTCGGTTCAACTTTTGCCTTAGCGAAGTGTCCGAGTTGCGGCTTGGCAACATTTTTGGATTTTGCTTTACCACATCCCAACTGGACAGCGACATATCCGTCCCGTTCCTTAGTGCGGACATCCACAACCGTGCTGTCAACTTTTAAGACAGTCACGGGAACGCGGTTTCCGTTATCTTGGAACAGACTGGTCATGCCGACTTTTTCTGCAATTACTCCTGAACGCATAGTCTATTTTCCTTTATTATACTTTAATCTCAACATCTACACCGGCGGCGAGATCCAATTTCATCAGAGCATCAACCGTTTGCGGTGTCGGATCAATAATGTCAAGCACCCTCTTATGGGTTCTGATTTCAAACTGTTCACGTGATTTCTTATCGACATGCACGGAACGGTTCACGGTAAATTTTTCAATACGGGTCGGCAAAGGAATCGGGCCAACAACCTCAGCTCCTGTCCGTTTTGCCGTATTGACGATCTCACGGGTTGATTGATCCAACAACCTGTGGTCGAACGCTTTTAATCTGATACGAATGTTTTGGTTTTCCATAGTCTTTTCCTTTCTTAACCAGCCATTTTCGCTTTAATTTCATCAGCCACCATCTGCGGCACATCCGCATAGTGGGCAAATTGCATTGTGTATTGGGCACGTCCCTGGCTCATTGAACGTAACGTTCCCACATAACCGAACATATTGGCCAACGGCACGGTTGCATCGATCACACGCGCATTTCCGCGAGTATCCATACCACCAACCTGACCACGACGGGAGTTCAAGTCACCGATGATATCTCCCATGTATTCTTCCGGTGTCACAATTTCAACTTTCATGATCGGTTCCAACAACTTGGGACCGGCTTTTGCCATACCCTCGCGGAAAGCCGCCCGAGCCGCAATTTCAAAGCACATCACGTTAGAGTCAACTTCGTGATAAGCGCCATCATAAAGTGTTGCCTTAAAGTCTGTGCAGGGGAAGCCGGCCAAAACACCTGTTTCCAAAGCCTGACGCAAACCTTTTTCAACACCCGGAATATATTCTTTCGGAACGGAACCACCCACAACCGTGTTTTCAAACACGAATCCGGAACCTTGCGGTAAGGGTTCAAATTTGATTTTAACCCGAGCAAATTGCCCCGCACCACCGGATTGTTTCTTGTGTGTGTAGTCTTCATCATAAAGTTTCGAAATTGTTTCACGATAAGCCACTTGCGGCGCACCGACATTGGCTTCCACTTTAAATTCACGTTTTAACCGATCCACAATGATTTCCAAGTGAAGTTCACCCATCCCTTTAATGATGGTTTGTCCCGTTTCAACATTGGATGCCACGCGGAAAGAAGGATCTTCCATCGCCAACCGGTTCAAGGCCAAGCCCATCTTTTCGATATCGGCTTTTGTTTTCGGTTCAACGGCAATTTCGATCACCGGATCCGGGAATTCCATCTTTTCCAAAATGACGTTCAGGTTTTCCGCACACAGCGTATCACCTGTTGTCGTTTCTTTAAGGCCCACCAAAGCGACGATATCACCGGCATGAGCTTCTTTAATGTCTTCCCGATGGTTCGCATGCATTAAGAGCATCCGGCCGATTCTTTCTTTTTCGTCTTTAACGCTGTTACGGACATAAGTTCCCGCCGTTAAAGTTCCCTGATAGAGACGGACGAATGTCAACGATCCCACGAACGGGTCATTCATAATCTTAAAGGCCAAGGCTGCCAGAGGCTTTCCGTCTTCGGAAGCACACACATATTCGGCACCTGTTTTGCCATCAATTCCCTTGGCTTGCGGAATATCAATCGGTGAAGGCAAGTAATCCACCACCGCATCCAACAGGACTTGAATACCTTTATTCTTAAAGGCTGAACCACAGAACACCGGCACAAATTTTTGTTCGATTGTTCCTTTACGGATACATTTTTTAAGTGTTTCCATATCCGGTTCTTTACCTTCCAAATAAGCTTCCATCGCCGCATCATCCATTTCAACGGCCATTTCAACCAATTCGTTATAGTATTTATCGGCATCAGCCTTCAAATCTGCAGGAATTTCCTGTTCTTCAAAAGTTGCGCCCAAATCTTCGGAATGCCAAATAATGGCTTTGCGTTTTAAGATATCCACAACGCCCTTAAAGTCATTTTCGGCACCGATCGGTAAAGTCATAGCCATCGGCCGCGCACCCAAACGATCCTTGATCATCGCCACGCAACGCGGGAAATTAGCACCGATACGGTCCATTTTGTTCACAAAGCAAATTCTAGGAACACCGTATTTATCGGCTTGCCGCCAAACGGTTTCGGATTGCGGTTCAACGCCTTCCACACCACCGAACACGGCGATAGCACCATCAAGTACCCGTAAGCACCGTTCCACTTCAACCGTGAAGTCCACGTGCCCCGGTGTGTCGATCACGTTAATCCGGTGACCGCGCCAGAAAGCCGTTGTTGCGGCCGAAGTAATCGTAATACCGCGTTCTTGTTCCTGTTCCATCCAGTCCATCGTTGCACCACCGTCGTGAACTTCCCCGATTTTGTGGGTTTTACCTGTATAATATAGGATTCGTTCCGTTGTGGTTGTTTTACCGGCATCAATATGCGCCATAATACCGATATTTCTGTATAGTTCAATAGGAGTTGTTCTTGCCATTTTTCTCTCCTACCATTTAAAGTGAGCAAACGCTTTGTTTGCATCGGCCATACGGTGGGTATCTTCGCGTTTGCGAATCGCCGTTCCGCGGTTATTGTAGGCATCTTGCAATTCATTGAACAAGCGTTCTTCCATTGTGTTTTCGCTCCGACCTCTGGCCGCACCGATAATCCAGCGAATGGCAAGGGCTTGTTGGCGATCCGGGCGCACTTCTGTCGGCACCTGATAGGTCGCACCACCCACACGGCGGGAACGTACTTCCACCAAAGGTTTCACGTTATTCAAAGCCTCTTTGAACACATCCAAAGCCGGCTTTTTCAATTTGTTTTCGAGTTCACTCATAGCCCCGTATAAGATTTCTTCGGCAACGCTTTTTTTGCCGTCATACATCAGGCTGTTCATAAATTTGGCGACCACGATGTCATTATATTTGGCATCCGGCGTCACTTCACGTTTAACTGCAGCATGTCTTCTTGACATAATCTTTTCTCCTTATTATTTAGGGCGTTTAGCACCGTATAACGAACGGGCTTGTTTACGATTGGCCACGCCTTGAGTATCCAGCGTACCACGGATGATATGATAACGAACACCAGGCAAGTCCTTCACACGACCGCCACGGATCATCACAACCGAGTGTTCTTGCAGGTTATGACCTTCACCGGGGATATAACTCGTCACTTCGAACCCGTTTGTCAAACGCACACGGGCGACTTTACGCAAAGCCGAGTTCGGCTTTTTCGGGGTTGTTGTATACACACGCGTGCAAACACCGCGCTTTTGGGGGCACGCATTCAAAGCGGGCACTTTGTTCCGCTTTACTTGCAATTTCCGGCTTTTCCGGACCAATTGGTTAATTGTAGGCATTAATTTTATTCCTTCATTTCTACCTAGTATCAAAAAAATCTCTCATCGACCCGTTTCGGGCAGACAAAAGGCTCAAATATCTCAATAATAAAGAGAAAAACCCGTTTTATCATTGAAGCTTTTTCATCGGTTTTGGCACTTTTAAGCACCCAAACCGCCTCAAAAGTCGAGTCATTCTACACTATTTTTCCCCATAAGTCAAGCACTTTTTATTATTTTTTACAGACTTTTTCTGTTTAGACCGATTCACAAAAATGGAAAACAACCTAATCCATTAAAAAACGGATAAAATCATTTTATTTCTCCTGATTATTATAATAGGCCTCTTCTTGATCATACCCACTACTTACAAACCCGTAATCACTATAATGAATTCCTGTTGCAACTGGGTGTTGGCCATTTCTCATTATAACATAATCGAGTATCTGATTGGTAATAGCACAAAGAGTTGTTAATGTGATAAAAAGTAACCATAAGCCTAATTTTTGGGCTCGTTTCCAAAACAGCATCAAGAAGCCCTGCCCCACAATTAAACAAGGCAAAATAATAAATAGGGTTGCACGAACCCTTCTAAGGAAGTGCACTATTTTGCCGTCCTGCAAGGAATTTGTATAATATACAAGGGCAGAAAATAACGCTACAAGTAGCAAACAAGCAATTAAACAACCCCATTTTTTATGTCTGATCCAATATACAATGCTAAGTATGGGAGTACCCAAAAACACAAAAGTGATTATCATTACAAAGAACATATCCAACCGTCCCCTGATCATGAATGCCCAAAGGCAACAAGTTATAATCCCCAACAGGACCAATAAAATAACTTCTTTCTTTCCCAATCCGGCAAGATTAAATTTCTTCTTCATTTTATTTCTCCTTTTTTATTAGGATACATAAAAATTGAAAGCCTGTCAATTGATTATTTTAAATTCATCAAGTGTGGGCCGATAATAATCGGTCGGATAGAAAGGCACCGTCCCGTTTTATCATCAATTTCAGCAAATGTGCCACAAAAAGTGCCTTCGCATTCTGCCGGCACCAGCCGTTGCACCACACCCGAAAAACGGGGAAGAGCACTTGCAACCGACATTCCGATTACGGATTCATAATCGCCACACATTCCCACATCGGCCTGAAATCCCGTCCCGTTAGGCAAAATCCGTGCGTCAAGGGTCGGCGTATGCGTATGCGTCCCCAATACGAGAGCCGCCTCCCCATCCAAAAAGTATCCCATACCGACTTTTTCCGCTGTAGCTTCGGCATGAAAATCCACAATCAAGACATCATAATCTTTTTGATGGGCTTTAACAAAAGCCTCTATCGTCGCAAAAGGATCCTCTACCGGCCGCATAAAGACTTTACCCAACAATTGCGCCACACACACACGAGCGCCTGCTTTTTCCACGATACAAAACCCGTGACCGATTGTATTTTCCGGATAGTTCATCGGCCGCACAAGCCGTTCTTCCTCATCCAACAAATCATTGATGTCCGCTTTATCAAAGGTATGATTGCCCATCGTTACGACATCCACACCCATTTTCATAAATCCCTGAAAAAGTTTCGGGGTCAAGCCAAACCCATGCGCCGCATTTTCACCATTTACGATAATTATGTCGGGTTTCGATTCCCGTTTCAAGCCCGGTAAAACAGCCGTTAAAGCCTGCCGACCGGATTTTCCCACCACATCGCCACAAAAAAGAATCTTCATGCCCCTAAATTTTCCGCCAACGTTTCAATTTTAAGAGCCAAGTTCTTTAGGCTTTCCGCCATTTGAGATTCGGATTTTTCCAAAATCTCCGCATTTGTTTCTTTTTCCAACTTACTTTTTTCTTCCGCAAGCAACAGGCATATCATGGCCAACATTTGCCCTTCCTGCATAAAACCAAGGGTTTGAATCAATTTTTCCGCCCGTGCATTCAAACCCGCCGCCAATTGTTGCATATGGGCTTCTTGCCCGTCTGCACACGAAAATTTATAAGATTTCGGCCCGATTTTAAGTGTTACAACAGCCATTATTCACTCTCCTTTTGATAAGTCTCAATCGCCTTATCCAAGCGTTCATAAGTCGTTTTAATTGCCTGTTTTAATTCCAAAACCTGTTCGGACAATTGTGCCTGTGTTTTTTTGGACGCATAAATTGCCGATTCTAACTTTAAAATCGCTTGTTCCAATGTTGTTAAAGCCGCTTTTGTCTGTTCCATCGTTATCTCCTTTTGTGGCAGTATAACATATTTTAAACCGCGCGTCTAGTCTTAAATGCCATCTGCAGAGTTCCATCATCCAAATAATCCAGTTCTCCCCCGATCGGAACCCCACGCGACAATGCGGATAATTTAATCGGATAGCCCTCTAACCTGTCCGCCAGATAATGCGCTGTTGTTTGTCCTTCCACCGTTGCGGGCAAGGCCAAGATTACTTCTTCAATCCCACCGCCGGCGATTTTATCCAATAACTCTTGCACTTTTAAATCTTCCGGTCCCACCCCGTCCAGAGCCGACAAAACGCCCCCCAGCACATGATAGCATCCTTTAAAAGCACCCGACCGTTCCAAGGCCCATAGGTCCGCCACATCCCGCACCACACAAATTTGCGCCTGGTTGCGTTTAGTATCGCTACAGATTGAGCACGGCGCCCGCGTATCCATATTTCCGCAAATCGGACAGACAACAATTTTATCGTAGACATTCTTCATCGCCGCCATTAAGGGGGTAAAATGGCTTTCTTTTTTATTCAACAAATGCAAAACAGCGCGTCTGGCAGATCTGGGGCCAAACGCGGGCAATTTTGCCAATAGTTGTATCAACTGTTCGATTTCGGGTGCCGACATGTTTTAGAACGGCATTTTAAAGTCTGGCGGTAAGCCCAACGAGGCTTGAATTTTTTCCATTTCCGTCAGTTGATAATTTTCGGATTGCGCCCGAGCATCATTAATCGCAACCAACACCAAATCTTCCAAAGTTTCCACATCTTGCGGATTTACCACCGACGGGTTTAATTGGACTTTTTTGGCTTCCCCTGCCCCCGTCAAAGTAACGGACACGGCACCGTTTGCGGCTCTACCCGTAAATTCCATGCGTCCCATTTTGGTTTGCAGGATGTTGACTTGCGTTTGCACTTGTTGTGCTTTTTTCATTAATTCACCGATATTTTTCATAGTATCTCCTTTTTGTTGAGTGATAAGTCACTTTATACCATTTTTTTTCCCTTGTCCAGTTTTTTTTCATCCCTTTTTAAAAGAAGACCCTCTTTTTCCATTTACAAAAAAACCTTGACATTATTCTTATGAACGTTTAAAATTCAGTAAGACAAAGGAGTTTAACATGATATCCCGTGACCAAGCTTTATCCCAAATTGCCGCCGCACCCAAAGGGGCCGCGCGTGCCCAATTGTTGCAAGACGAGAACCTGCGCGCCCTCGTTTTAAATAGTGGCGCCAACGTAACCATTTTTTCCGGTAGCCTTAAATCAGGTTCTACTTTTTCGGAAATGTTCGGGGATATTTTTGTCGGCCTTATTTGGCGCAAGAACAGGAAAGGGAATGCCGACGGTTTGGGGGCATTGGGGGGCCTTGCCGAAAGGACTTCCGCTTCAGAATTTGAATCTTTGTCGGAATCGGAAAGAAAAGCCCTCATCGGGCACAAAGACGATATTGTCATCAAAAGCGGAAAAGCCTGCCTTACCGACAATATTGATATGATTCGGCAAAATAACGTCCTGCGGGAAATGCGCGAAGAATTGGCCGATTTGGGAATTGAGGGCATAGGTATCAACCCCTTAAAATTACAGTTGGTTCCCATGCCAAAGGTTAAGGACGATAATTACATGATTAATATTTGGAATGGCGAAGGCCCTTGCTTTGCCGTTACCCCCTTTTGCCACCTGTATTTTGATAAGGTTGGCCTTTTGGATACACTTTCAACAGCGGCCAAAAAGAAAACCGGTGGGGAAGCCGTCTCATTCAACAAAATCCCGTTGTTTCAGGCTTTATCCGCCTATGGTAATCCCGCGGGAAAAGACCCGGCACTGGAAGACGGCAGAAGCGCAACCAAGGATTATCGTTATCCGCATGAATACCTGACTGTTTGGTTCTTGGCCAGTCAATTACTGGATCATGATCCCCAAAAATTTATGAAATTGACCCAAGAGGTGCAACAATCCGCCTCACACCCGATATCGTTTGCCAAACTGGCCTGCGCTACCGGCCAAACATTAGATGATGTGGCTGAGGTCTTACATCTGCCGACCGAAACATTACAGCAGTCGGATAAGCAATGCGCATCCATTGTTTCCTCCCGTTCGGGAAATGACCCCAAACCCACACCCGATTATTCAAGGTAAAACTCCCCCACACTTCACATAAAACAAAAAGCACCCCAACGGGTGCTTTTTAAATGGTTGAAGTCTTGCATAGCATAGACTAATGGTTATTTTTTCTGCTTTTTTTTCGCAATTTCTTATTTTGATAATATACAGTTAAAATGCATACAATAACAATAAAAATGAGATTTAAAGAAGAGATAAATATAATCCCCTTATCTGGGCATTTTAACAAAACATAAAAAAGGTAACAAACCGCCGAAAAAACCCATATCAGCCAAGTTGTGATACTTAAATCATCAGCCGATTTTGTTTTAACTAACTTCACTACTTATGGAATATAGGCAATAGATTCACCCACGGTATAGACAAGCAAAAGAATAAGAGCAATTATCTCCTCCATCTGAAATCCTTTCATTTTATACATACGAGTTTATTATTCCAAAATTGAAATGTCAAGTTGAATTCCCAGGAAGATTTTTAGTGTTCCCACAAAGAAAAAGCACCCAAACGAGTGCTTTTAAAATGGTGGAAGGGGAAAGATTCGAACTTTCGTAGACATAAGTCGGCAGATTTACAGTCTGCTGCCATTAACCACTCGGCCACCCTTCCATCGGAAAGTTTTTGCATTATGGCGCTTTTAAAAGGAAAAGTCAAGCCGTTTTGCAAAATTTCCTTAAAAAATTTATCCGCTTATTTCACGAATAAAGATTTAACAGCCGCCGCCAAACGGGAAACGTGACGGGAAGCCGTTTTCTTGTGCATTGTGCCTTTACCGGCTGCGCGAGCCAACGAAGATTCCGCGGCTTTAAAAGCAGCTTTAGCCCCTTCTTTATCACCGGCAGCAACCGCTTTACGTGTTTTCTTTTCCGCGGTCCGAACAGCGTTCAAACGATTCAAGTTCACAACTTCGCGCTTTTTGTTGCGTTTAATCCGTGTTTTTGCAGATTTGATATTAGCCATTTTTGTTCCTTAAAAAATAAATTATTAAAAACTGACAGGTGAGTTTTATACACCACTTTTTTCCAAAAGTCAAGAACTTTTTGGAAATAAAGTAATTTTATGTATCAATATCCCTATTTGCTATCGGCTGCCCGTTCGGCTACCGCCCGCTTTGCCTCATCTGCCACATACTCAGAAAAAGGCTTCGATACTGGTTTGGCACATGTTCCCTGTACCCAATTAAAGACCATGGCCCGCAACTGTTTAATACTTTCCTTATCACTGATTCGCAAAGTACGATCGCCTTTTTTGATCTTCCCGTCATCGGAACTGGCCGCCCGTTCTTCAAAGTTAATATGGTATTTTGTCAAGCCCTCTTTTGCCTCTTTTTCCTGCTCGGAGGTTAACCCTTCCAAACGAAGCCGGTGGCTGAATAATATTTCATCACCCTCTTTAAATTTCACACTCTGCCAACACATCGGATCCTTCCAATCAAAGGGGCGTTCCGGTTCCGGTTCGGGCACTCTCGGTTTTTGTATCGGGACGGACGGTTTTTTCTGGGCAATCCTTTCCTGCATTGCATTATATTCCTCAACAGGCATAGATACCGGCTTTGAAAAACGTCCCTGTGCCCAATGGAACACCATATAGCGTAGTTTTTCAACACTTTCTCTATCACTGATTCGCAAAGTCCTATCACCTTGTTGAATCGCCCCAACGGTGCTTGTAGCCTGCCGTTCTGTAAATTTAATACCGTGTTTCTTCAGACCTTCCCGCACCTGTCTTTCCTGATCGGGAGTTAAATATTCCAAATCAATCCGATGACTAAACAGGACTTGTCCACGAGGAGATTCAAATTTCACATCCTCCCACCTCAATGAATTTTCCCACTGATAAGGTTGTTCTTTCTTAGAAAATAAGCGCCCCAAAAATGATTTTCCGCCTTTTTCCCGTGCTTCTCTAGCATGTTGCCGCAAGGTTTCAAAGGCTTCTGTCGGTGACATAGCTTCTACTTGAGTCGGCCAAATTTCACCGGATTTCAATTTCCTTTCTTCCGTTTCCATAGCCCGCTTTACAACCTGCCATGCTTCTTGCATCTTACCGTCATCATCTACCATTTTCTCGGCCGGATTTACCTTATCTAAAACTCTTTGTGCCTCAAAAAGAGACATCTTCTTGGGTTTTTCTTCACCAGAGTGCGCTTCTTTCTTCTGTTTTTTTTGTTCCAAAACTTCCGTTGCCTGGACAATTTGTTCCAATGACGGACCATCCCCCGTAAAGACGATTGCCCCATCTTCATCACGGGTTGTATGCGCATCAGCCGCTGCTAAAACTTTAAGGGCTTCTTCCACACTCATTCCCTGTTGGGCACTTTTTTTAGCCCCCTTTGTTCTCTTTTCCCGTGCCAAGACCTCTACGGCCTCAAAAATTTTATCCATTGCCGGCCCTTTCCCCGTTGATATCAGCAAACCGTCCGACGGATCAATTTTCATGCCGGTGGCGGCGGCTTTCATAATCTTTCGTGCTTCTTCAGGTGTCATTTCTTTTTTAGATGCCTTACTTTTCTCTTCAGATTCTAAAATCTCCGTTGCTTCGACAATTTCTTCCAATGATGGGCCATCACCCGTAATGATAATTTCCCCCTCCTCATCGTA
>JAFYHG010000022.1 GCA_017539265.1 Alphaproteobacteria bacterium
CATCATCGTCATGTCTTCGAAGTTAAAGCGGCTCAACATCTCTCTACCCGTCAGTTTATCCAAGCTGTTCGTCAAGCTATGGACATCACCGAAGGATTTCAGTTGATTGAAGAATGCTTCATTCTTCCCTGCCGCATAGTTACGGGTTAAGAATTCCGCTAAGCTCGCATTCTTCGTCGCCGTGTCAAACCCTCGCATCGTCATCACAACATCATGCGTTGTATCGGATGTTGACACCAACTTCGCATCAAAGAGGGCCGAATCAGACACGACACCCAATTTACTCACATCCGGTGATATGAAGGCATCCTTCATCGTCACGGTTGTCAGGTTATTATTCATCAATGCGCCGTTATCCGTTCCGACCAATCCGGCAATAGCCGGTGCCTCGGTCGTTCCGCCCAGACCTGCCTTATACCCTGTCGTCAGGTTCATATCTGTATTGGTGGACAAAAGCCCAAGGTTCACAAATTTGGACGAACCCTCTAACGCCAACGGGTTAATTGAACTCATGCCACCGCCGACTTCCGGATGATCTCCCGCCCCGACGACTAGATAATCATATTTCACATCATCATAATAGGCGTCATCTATTCTTATCTGTCCTGTATAGGGTTTACCGTCGCTATCCGTTCCAGCCCTACCTTCTACATAGATTTTACCAAGATTATAAATTTGTGCATTATTTTTACCGACAATACCATAGGTATAATGCGGCCTATCCCCATACAGTGGCTCTACTGATTTTACGGAAATCACACCATGATTTTCGACAACTCCGCGGCCATCCGCATAAATACCATAGGTGTGATAAGGATCACAATCCATCGTTGCACCGGCGGTATCTTCTACCTCTATCCTACCATAATTATAGACCCAAACCAAACCGGTCGAATAAATACCATAGGTATCTGCTCCATGATGATATATAGCGGTGCCAAGAACCCCGGGATTATCTTTGGTCGCCGTTGATTTTACCTGAATAAGGGCGTCTTCCTTATCTTCAGGAAGCCCATTATAAACTTCCAAATACGCATTTCCGGTATCTGATTTTAATGCCTCCGCATAAATACCATATGTGTGGGAATTATATTCACCCTGATATCCCACTGCCACATCCGTATTGTTAACATCATTCGTCACCAAAATACGCCCGGTATTTGTAATAGAGGATAATTCATCTTTACTCTTCGACGTTCCGGAATTCAAGTAAATACCATAAACATCACTTCCGTAATGGTTGGGTTCTATCCACTTGTTGGCTTTATTTTTGGTGCGCGTCCCTTCACTGCTGGCCGTCACCTTAATTATGCCGGTATTTTCAATAAGTATCGGGGTATTCGTTCTTTTTACATCAGACATAGCAATTCCCCTCACTTTTCTGCTCGCCTTTGTGGCCGCAACATCTATCACACCGTCATTTCGAATCTGGGTAATGTTCCCATCTGTAGCCGAATAATCATCGCCAATAATACCATAGGCATTACCGCTTCCTTCCTGTCTGACGATTATCTTTGCACCGGCATTGTTGGTAATAAGGTAATCGCGTTCGTAATACAGGTCAATTCCATACGCATTCCCCTGCGCCGTTGTACCCAATTTACCCACGGAAATCGTCCCACTGTTCGTCAGGGCTATATCTGTCCCCAACAAATCTCCGGTTGCTGCTGTATCTGCCCATCTTTGATAAATACCGTAGGCATCCCCACCACCATAGGAGGTAACATCTATATTCGCACCGGCCTGATTGGTAACACTGTCATCTTCAACATGCACCCCCATAGCGGGCAATATATAATTCGAATCCGATTTATTAACCTCTATTGATCCGGTATTAACGAAACTGGCACGTCCGGTGCTACCATACCTAACACCTTTTAGGCCATCAGTATCACTATTATTAAATGTCCCCTCGTTTTCTGTCAACTCGTTAACCATGTTCACCAGAATATCCCCGTTGTTTGTGAAATTCTCTCCATTTCCGATATATACACCGAACCAATATCTATTGGCATAAGTACCTTCTAGACCATAGTTATAGCCCTCTTCATTATTCCGCAATACGTTCAGGGTAATTTTTGCCCCCGCCGCATTTTCGGAAATATTCTGGGCCCCATACACCCTACCAATTAACCAGTTCGAATTCACAAGGACGTTTCCGTTATTAACCCCCTGTGCATCGCCAAATCCGTAATATGATTCATGATAAGATGCTGATTTGGTACTCGGACTCAACTGCCATGTAATATTCCCGTTATTGATAACCGAATAATCGAACTTACTGGACGTATAATCAGAAGGATACATGGAATATATTTCAATATGATCACCACCACCCAATAAACGGATGTTAATATCACCATTGTTGGTTAACAAATTACCCCGCATGGCATAATGATAACCCTGTTGTTCGGTTAAACCGGATTCAAACGTCATATTAATCGTTCCGTTATTCGTTGCGCTGGTTCCCGACATACCCCAAAAATTAGTCGTAAAAGCGGCCGTCGGATCGCCATCGGGCAAAACCTGATTAAAGTTAATTATTCCGTTATTAATCATCTTCCCATAGTATGTATTCCTTGATTCTACCGTTTCGTCATCCGTTGTAGGATCTTCATCTTGGGTATTTGTCACACCATATAACGTCATACCACGGAAAGCACCGCCCGCTGTTCCCACTCTTTCATTCGCGGTTGCCTGAATTGCCCCGTTGTTAACAATAGTTGATCCGAAGGCTTCGTAATTAAGCCTATTTCCGCCGGCCATACCGATATATGTACCCGCACCTTCCATTGTAATCGTTGCACCGGATCCCAACTCAGCTGTCGAACCTTGTAGGGCGATAATACCAACTTGTTTATCCGCAACACTTAAATCGCTTGTTTGCTCATGGTAGGTAACACCTTCACCTTGGCCGACACCCTTCACGTATATATACGAATCCCCCGTTGCTGCCTCCACACACACATAAGTACCGGCATCATACTTTTGCACATAACCGGGGTCGCAAATACAGGCACATGTAGCCCCTTCCGCAACCGGATGAGAGTTCGCACCGCACACCGTTGCCGCACACGGATCCACCGATGAAGATGATGAACTGCTGCTACTGGACATGCTGGACGATTCACTACTGCTGCTTGATGAAGAACTTTCCGAACTCACCGAACTCTCCGACGAGGATGAACTACTGGACGATTCACTGCTGACAGAAGATTCACTACTGCTGCTTGATGAAGAACTTTCCGAACTTACAGAACTCTCCGACGAAGATGAACTGCTGGACGATTCACTGCTGACGGAAGATTCACTACTGCTACTCAATGAAGAACTTTCCGAACTCACCGAACTCTCCGATGAAGACGAACTGCTGGACGATTCACTGCTGACAGAAGATTCACTACTGCTACTCAATGAAGAACTTTCCGAAGAAACTATAATAGGCGGCACAGTTGAAACTGTTATTGGCAATATCGAAGATGTCGTTGACGGCGAACCCGATGATACAGTACTACTACCCACACTTACCGATGAATAACTGCTACTTGATGGTTTTATTGAAGAACTTATCGAAGATGAGGATTCCTTGCTACCGCCACCGCCGCCACCACCGCCGCCGGCAATGGCCACAGCACCCAAAGTTCCCAATATGGCCGCACCGCCAATCATGGCGCCCGTCCCGATTGTTCCCTTGGGTAAGTCATTACAGATCGATCTATCCCGTAAATCTTGGTTAGAACAGAAAATCGCCTTATGATCGGCCGATATATCACTCATACAATCATGCTTTTTATCTGCACCGGCCTCCACCAATGTATTATAGGCCACAACATCTCGTGACAAAACGGCCGCGCACAAAGATGTATTTCCTTTTTTATCAACCGCATCAATATCATATCCCATGTCCTTGATTCGTTCCAACGCCTTCAGGTTCGCGCGATGTGCGAATTGGTAAACAGCATCTCTGGGGGATATACCGGCATAGGCAACAGAGCCATAAAGTGCCGTAGTTAATGTCAAAACAGTTAATACAATCTTTTTACAAAACATATGGGACCTCATAAATTTATATAAATCTATAACCCCGTATGGCATACTTTTTTCATTGAGTCAAGAAAAAAAATAACAATTTATGTAAAAAAAATAAAAGTGTCTATTTTAAAAGTTAAACAATGAAAAGATAAAGCTTAGAATATCTGATGCAATACAGTTGAATCCGTAAACAGGATCGTTTTGATATTCAATTGTGCCGCGATGGTTATGTTTTCGCGATTATCGTCAATTAGACAAACCTCATCAGCAGGAGCCCCCAATTCCGATAGAACTTTTTGGAAAAACAAAGGATTATTTTTACATACGCCCAAAGAATAAGATGTAAAAAGTTTTTTAAAAACATCCCGCCACATGGGGAATTTATTCAACAGGTAATCCATCCTGAGGCACGCTTGATCACTGGCGATATGAAAGGTATGTTTTTTAAGGTTATAGTTATCCCAAACCCATGTCCACACCGCGGTATTTAAATTTGAATCATGCTCCAGCCAATAATTTACGAAAGTATCCGCCGAGAGAGGAATTGAGTTGTACGCCAAGTACTTATTAACGGAAGCATAAAGTTCGGCTGGCCCTTTCAATAGAAAATCTTTTGTAAAAAGTTGCCCTAATGTTTTGGGTTCAACCCCCAGATCTTTTTTCAAATTTTGAGTCCAATAAAAGAAAGTCTGACCATCCTTTCTGGAGAAAGAGTTGAGCAAAACATTATCCAAATCTATCAGAACGTGCATTTTCCCCTTTAAGGTCTCCTTTTTGGCTGATTTTAAAACTTAGTATTTTCTTTGTAGGCTTTATCAAAGTAGGCTTGTTCAGAAACACAGGCTTTTAAATCCATATCCCATATAGGCCGTGCGGCGGGGCAACAAACCCAATCGTCCGCACCATACGCCGTTGTTCCGGTTTTGTGATAAACTTCACCCGGGGCACAACAATCGAAATCACAAATCCGACGGCAGTCATCATGATAATTTCCCTGCACAAATTTTTGACCTTTGCAGGGACTGGAATTGCAATTTCCCCAATATTGGACATCAACACCGCAGGTTTTACAATCCCCCCAAGAGTCGATAAATTGGTTCGGCCCCGAACAATAATTTTTCAAAACGCAGGAAGGGCCCCATCCGTCATCTTCGCTGGCACGGTTGGGGCATGCATCAAGGCAATCAGCCATCTTTTTGGATGAAATGTTATGTCGGCACCAATTTCCCGTACAATCTCGACAATTGCCGTCATCTAACCAAAAGCCTTCCCTGTTGGGACAATTTGAAGCACTGTAGGCCTGACATACACCGTCTTTGTAGGTATATCTGTCATCACATTTAAGGCATTCAAGTTCGCTTGCGGCCTCAAAAGACTCAAAAGCAATCGGACAGGCACGACATTCCCCGTTTTCAAGCATAATCGGTTTACTGTCGGGACATAAATTTGCCTGACATTGTTCCATTTCTTTAGCACCACCTCTGGAAAAATCCCGATATCCGTAACTAAAACAGAACCCTACGTTAGAATAGAGTAAGAAAAACAATATCGATAAAATTTTTTTCATTTCATCCCCTTTCTGTTTTTCTAATCGTAACTGATTTTTCTATAAAATGCAATAATTTCTATTGCAAAAAGCAAAATTCAGCATTCGCTGTAAAAACATAGCCAATGAATTAAGTAGCCTTAAAACACACAGCAGGTATTTTTTAAGAAAAAGCAAATATCCTTCCAAACACAAAGCACAAAAGGATACATCTTTCCAAGCAAATTCTCATATACTGCTATACTCAAAAATTTTCCCCTTTATTAAGCAAAAATACTTGCAATATATAAAAGCATATGATACACATAATCCCTGCACCCGTATCTATAAGGAAATTAGATAGTGAAGAATAAATTCATTTTATTTTACATGATAATGGCATTTTGGGTATCATTTTTCCCAATAAAATGGGCAATGGAACAAAATACCCATGAAGCCATTTTATTATCGATCGGTTTCTTGGTGGGGGTTTTCTTGATCTCCTTTTCATTATTTCTTTTATTAATGAATTTAAATTTGAAATTTAAAATTGTTTCTTTTTTTAGAAAAATAATAGCACTCTTATTTTTGTTACTTCCTGGTGTGATGTATTTAGCAAATCTGGTACCATATGTCACAGTAAAAAAAGCATTAACAGAAGCTGATCTGTTGGCATTTTTTAAATCTTATAAGCAAGAAGCAATTACATACTTTACTTCAAATGTGGACTGGAACAGTTTTGCATGGGTGAGTATTATCTTTATATTATTTGTCTTTTCTGCGATTTTTTGTATTTTTAAACAAAAAAATACAAAAAAACCTCTCTCAAAAGTAGTAACGCTTTTATTTGGCCTCATATTATCTTCTTCACTGTTTCATAATACATTAACTGAACCGATTGAAAGAGCCATAACAAAATTACAGGAGTATCGGGAATTCTCGGAAAAAGCAAAAATGTCAAAGGGCACAAAGAAAATTATGGTTTCCAAACAGAATGCGGATAAAGGCATATTTGTAATTGTAATTGGAGAAAGCCAGCACAGAGGTCATATGTCTGTTTATGGCTATAATCGCCCAACGACACCCTTTTTAGATTCAAAAAAAGATAATCATACATACGGAGATTGGGTTTTCCTTGACAATCCGTATGCCAGCTATACGCATACTGTTGAAGTCATGACATGGGCTCTAACAAATATTACTTCTTTTAATCAGAAAAAATTATCGGAGTCAAAAAATATCATAGACATATTAAACGATAATGGGTATCAGATATGGTGGATTAGCAACCAGAAAAAGACTGAACCACTAGCCTCAATGGTTTCCCAAAGTCAACATCAGCTATGGTTAAATGAGCCTTCTGAAGAAACTGACCCCTACGATGAAATTATCCTAGACAAATTACCGCAAGAGATTGAATTGAACAATTCAAATTCAGTCATTTTTATCCACCTGATGGGAAATCATATGGCATATGTAGATCGATATCCTAACGAATGGAATAAATTTGGAAATAGCGCAACAGATAGATATGATAATTCAATTTTGTATAATGATTATATTGTTTCAAAAATCTACAACCATTTTTTAAAAATGAAGAATTTCTCCGCTTTAGTATATATGTCAGATCATGCCGATGATGTTGATAGTGGATTTTGTTCGCACAATGCTTCCTTATTTACATGGGATATGGTAAAAATTCCTTTCTATGCTTTTTTTTCAAGAAATTATATTAAAAAGAACTATAAAAAAATACAAATTCTGCGCGATCATAAAAATAAGCCTTTTGTTAATGAGATGCTCTTTGATTTTTTGCTGGGGATTATAGGAATACAGGATGAAAGTTATCGCCCTGAAAATGATTTGAGTAACAAGGAATACAACCATTCTGTAGATGATTTATTTACACTTCTGGGGCAGAAACGATTATCTAAAGAAGGGGAAGAAACTGCTTTAAAAAATCGTTTCAAAATTTATCTTCGACGGGTTAATTCTCCACAAAAATTAGAAGAATTACGGGAAAAATATGTCGGTTTTGAATTAGATATCATTTACCACGAGGAAGAAGATGCTTTTGAAAATTCGCATGACAAAAATAATTTAAAAGAGTATCCTCTGGAAGCAACCCTGAAATACTATCGAGATTGGCAATATTTATGGCTTGATTTTAAAAATTTGACACTCGAAAATCAAGTGGCCGCTAAGAAATGTCTCGATGAATTGTCAAAGAAATATAATATTTCAAAATCAAAAGTTTGGCTGGAAAGTTCCAATTTAGAAGCACTGGAAGTTTTTACCAATGATGGTTGGAATACAAGTTATCGTTTACCTTACTACAATTTTGATAAAGTATCTACCGATAAAAGTGAAAAGATAAAATCTGAAATTGAAGCAATTTCGTATTCTGGAAAAATTCGGGCAATTTCATTCGCTGATAACTATTACTCCTTTGTTAATTCTCTGACATTAAACCCTAATGTTTCTTTACTCATATGGTTTGACGAAAAAACCTTTGAAGAATTAAAAGATATAAACCATTTTTTATCTATTCTTCAAAATCCTCGAGTCAAAACTGTTCTGGTTGAGGAACACGGGAAATACCATCGTTAACATGAAAACGAATTGTTCTCTTATATTTTTAACATTCCTTCCCGAGGAACAAAATTGACCTCGATATGCTAGACCTACCGCTCAGTAATAAAAGCTAAAAATTCATCCCCTTTCTGTTTTTTTAATCGTAACTGATTTTTCTATAAAATGCAATATCTGTTTGAAAATGCATTTTTTTGAGCGGGGATTAGGGATGCCATTATCCCCGAAAGTAAGATTTTCGGCTTAACAAGTTCAATAACTTTCTTCTTACACACGGGGGGTATGCAGAAACTTTACGCAATAATTCTTCTCGATCCATGCTTCTAAATACGGAATCAACATCCGTTCCACGTTTGGAGCCGAGCCGGTGGCGACTGGGCATAGTATTTCCGCCGGCAGGGGTCATGCTTTCTATATCTTCATACATTTTTGTTATCCTTTCTTTTTTAGTGGCAAGGAAGGTAGCATAAATCGGGCAAAAAGTCAAGATGTTCTTTAATCCTACGGGGTATACCGAGATAAGAGTTGGGGAGTTTTTTTTAACAGCATATCAACTTAGAGAATTATTTCTATTTATTTGAGCCGCTTTTTTCCACCCACAAAATAATTTTACCAAAAATGATTGCCTGTAAAATAGTCAAGTAAGTAAAAGCAAAATTAAAAATACACAATCCTATGGCAGTAATAATTTGTCCGGAGAGATGAAAAACTTCAAGAATTAAACCGATAGAAAAAATCTTTTGAAGAAGATTGAAGCATATTGAAGAATAAATTACATAAACCATTTGCCCCGCTACATAAGAAAGCAAAAAGGAAATAAAAATATTTTGTTTGTGGTCTATAAAAAATGCCTTGACTCTTTTTCTATCAAAAAAAACAGATAATTTAAATTCTTTATAAAAGATCAAACTGGCAGTATATAAATGGCAAATCATTTTATACAATAAGAAAAAGAAAAGGAAAAAAGAGGAAAAAGAAATAATAACGGTAAGTATGGTTGGTAATAACGTACCAATAAGCACCAATACCGCGGTAAATAATATCGGTAATAAAAACCCGCTTAAAAATATTAAAAGAAAACCCAAATACTTAAAAGTAACCGATAAAATTTCGGATATTTTTAATGAAATTTGAGAAGCTTCAAAAATATCTTTTTTTTCAACAACCGTTTTATGAACCAAAAGGAAGTAATATAAAGAAAGTAAAAAGATGAAAATACAGATTCCCACAACCGCCGCTATAACATCAGCATAACTTATTTGGTCTTTAAGGATCCCAAAAATCCGTTTAATTGCCTCATCTTGAGAAAGTTTTTCTATTTCATTAAGCTTACTAAAAATGGCAGAAATCGCATTAGAGATCAGAGGAACAACTAAAAGTGAAAAAAAAGAAAAAAGGTAGGCAATAATAAAACTTTTACTAAATGGTGCTTTTATAAAACCCAATATCTGTTTTTTTGTCATATTATTGCCTCCTTCCACTTAATTACCTTTTACATATTTGTTCTCACCTGATTTTGTCGGTGATATTAAATAAATCAATACGATAATAAGACCAATAATCGGTAGAAACAGCCAGAAGAAATTTGCACCGGAACGATTTGTATCATGCATGCGTCGCCAAAAGACGGCAAGGCCAGGAATTAACACGAATAGCTGGTAAATACTTCCCAATAAATCGAGATTAACTAAGGCCAGTACCAAACCGATCAAAAAGTTAACCAGGACAAAATACCAATACTCTGAACGTGTGGCTCTACCGGAAAAATCCACATATTTTTTTAGGCAAGTCATGTAATAGTCAAACATAGATATCTCCTTTCATTTTGTAATCTACGTGCCTAGTATAAAATAGGCATCTTACGGTGTCAAGCGTTTTCTGATGTTTTGATGATTCGGTAAAGGAGATTAATCGTTTCTTAAATAGTAAAGATGAGCAATTTGAAATAGCGCAACGCCAGTCTTTTTTTACCTACTTTTGGGCAGTTCTCTGCGTATTTGGTTGTTGTTTTGCCTTTCTTTATATACTAAAAACTTTTATACTTGAAATAACCAAATGATTTATAAATCAAATTTTACGAGTGCACATCTCTTAGGTGTTTTAAAGCCTCTTGCTGAAAAATTTTGCTATTTTTCGCTTTCTGATTGGTTTCTGTCGGCCCGTCGTACACTTGCTTAATCGGTCGGATATGTTCCGGCATTTTTCCATCAGGGGTAAATAAAACTTCTTTCATGGTCATAATAGTCAAAATTTCCGACTTCGTTGCCGGATAGGTTGTATTCAAAAACTTTTGAACATCCGGACGAGTATATATTTTACAGGCTTGTTCCATATATTCTTGAGGAGAATAGGCCCCGGAGGCCTTCTTAAAACTTTCGGTATCATAGTATGCGACATCTATACCGGCACTATTTTTATAGGTTTCACAAGGATTACATCCCGTTAATTTCAAAATATCTTTTTGAACGGAGGGGACTTCATTATACAGTGATGCAAAAGCCATTCCTGCATAAACTTTGATACCCTCTCGGACAAATGCATCCCTGTATTCTTGATTGATGGGGCAGGATAAATCCATTTGTTGGATTTTGGTCATATCATTTCCCAATCGCGAAAATTCACTGGATATCCGATCATGTAATCCCCAAACCGAACCTTCCGGAAAGTGCGGAACACTTGTCACCTGTCCGTCAGTTAATTTTGTTACATATTGGTTCCAATCCGGATTAACTTCCATCTTATACCCACTATTTTCGCCGGAATTATAAAAGGCCAAAGCCTGGTTTTCGTAATCCGCCAAGCTATCCTCGTACCCCCATAACCTTGCTTCATAAAGTCCTTGAACAATTTCGGCACCTTTATATCCTTGCTTTAACCATTCCTTAACAGTTTCCAAACCGGGGTTTCCTAAATTTTCCCGAATGTCATAAGCTGCTAATTCCGGATGATCTTCTTTATATTTTTGAGCCATTTTCTTATAATAATCAGTTTTTTGATCTTTTATTTCCGGGTGTTTTTCAATCACTTCCAAAAAGCCCTGAGCTGCCGTTCTTTCGGCCAAGGCTTCATCAATGGCGTTTGCAATATACGCGTCATCCAAGGTGCTGGTCGGCATTCGGGCATAACCCATTTTTTTCAATTTATTGTGCGTTCTGGAATGAGTGGCCTCATGAAACACGGACCACAAAATATCCGGGGGATTCCCCTGAGCCCCGAGGCGAATAGAATTATCCTTGGGCATATACCCACCCATATATATCGTACCGGCATCCGTTACAAAAGGTTCCGTATAAGTTAAGCGCACCCCGTTTTGACGCATAGAATTCAATAATTCCCGCCCTGTTTTGGTCTCCCGCATTAAATCCACATACGGCTGTAATTTCTCGGAATTTTCACCACTCAAAAGGTCGGAATAATCTTGTGGCAGAGCCCGTTGAACTTGCGGTTCTTGTGCCGGCAAAGAGACTTGGTCTTTGGAAACATCCAATCCCCCCGCTGCCATAGTCGCCATGGTCAGACCGATATTGGTAATTTGCCTCAACCGATCATTTATCGCCATTTACACCGCCTCCTGTATGCATTTTAATTATATGCACCCTATTAGATACATTATACCTCATTTATGGAAATTGTCAAGAAAAGGCCATTACAGACGGGGTTATGGTAAGGTAAATTGACCTGTTGAAATTTTAATTCAGGACGTCGACGTCCCAAATTAAGTTCATCAGCTTGAAGAAAAAAGTCATCTATCAAATTTCAAAGCTGTTCGACGTTTCACGCCCGCAGGACTTTGTTGTGAGTGAAAGTCTCTTAAAATTTCTTTTTTCACTTCTCTTGAACTTGCCTTTAACAGTTTTTTAAATGTATCTGAACGACCTTTTTTATCTGCTTTCTTTTCAAGTTTTAACTCTTCAACTTTTTCTTTCCATTCTTTCCGTGTTTCAGAATTCCCTGTTCGTGTAAAACCAAAAAATCTTTTTAGTCGATCTTTAGCTTGTTGTCTTTTATAGGCTTTTATGGCTGAAATTAATGTGCGATTTTCTTTGGGAATAGCTTGAATATTTTCTGGACTGATAATCGGATTCCCATTTTTGTCTTTTAGTGACATATATAAAAACACACGATCAAAAGCTTCCTTCTTTTTTTCTTCGGAATGTAAATAATACTCATTAAAACGTCTATCAAACAATAAATTTGATCCGGGTTTTTGTTCTTTATCTATAGGGTTTTGGACATCAAAAAGTTTTCTGTCAACCGGCAAATTTCCATTTTCATCTGATACACATTGAAATAAATCTTTTGCAACGGATGCACTTTTACAGGCAGCATGGCAACAATGCCAATCGCATAAGTTTTCAACTAATTGTTTTTCTGAAACAAGTGGTTTTCCATCTTTTCCTTTTAAGCTTACTATAATTGGCAATCGGCTAGTCAATTCATTTGCATCTTTAAGTGCTAAATGACCAGCAAAACGAAGAAGATCTTCATTATGCCCATCTTTAGATGTAATATCTGTACAGTTTAGGAGTGCTTGAAAATTCTTACCCATTTCTTTTGGAGGCTCCCCGTTCATGTATTTTGCGAAACGATATAACAATTCTTCTTTGTCTAGCAAGGGGTTTCCATCCGGTTCTCGCAGATCAAAGATTCTCCCTACTTTTTCTGTCGGACAGTGTTTCATAAGATCATTCATATCAAATTCTATTTTTTTGCCTTTGGATAGAGCGTCAAATAGCAAATCAAAGATTCTCCCTACTTTTTCTGTCGGACAATGTTCTACAAGATAATTTATATCAAAATATATTTTTTGGTCTTTAACCGGGGGGGCAAATAGCAGATTAGAGATTTTCTCTACTTTTTCTGTCGGACAATGTTCTACAAGATAATTTATATCAAAATCAATTTTTTCACTTTTTGACAAGATATCAAATATCAATGCTACGGCTTCTTGATGCTGATTATTCTTTATGAATTGTTTGAGTTTATTCTGAGAAGTTCGTGCAATTCGCGGGGTTTCTTTTAATTTTTGTATGGTATCTTCATCGGAAATATGGAAAACCTCTGGAATATGATCCAGACCCACATCGTTTTCCCCAATAGGATAACCCGAATCATATTTATCTTTATATGAAGAATCATAAAGCCAAGCCAGATTGCCTCTAATCATAGAATTTCGAACTTCCTCCTCATTCCATACCCATCCCTTTTTAGCATAGGTATCGTGCCACCACCTATAGGCATTGTCATCAGAAAGATCACCTGCTATATAAGCTACACGTTCCCCACACGCATAAGCTGTTGCCTCATCCAAAAATCTTAACTGATGTAATCCATAGTTATTATTATCTGATAAGTCTTCTCGTAATTTATGTATTTCTTCTGTGTGATTTTCTGCATGTTTGAGTTCATGTGCGATAGAACCCACTAACGAGATTGGATTGTCAATTTCCACAAATTCAATAATATTATCGAGAGGGGAATATGAGGCCGCACAATCATCTACCAATCCTACAGTTGTTATATCAATTGACAAAGGATTTGTGTCTGAACGATAGGTTGGGAATTCTTTATATAATGGTGATTCTTTACCGTTGATTTCATATACTTTACGAAGTGCTTCTTGAATCTTTTTTTCTGTTTCTGTTAAATTCAATGGAGGATTATTTGGATATCTCTCTGGGTAAATGAACTCAGAAATCGTACATGTTTTTATTTTGCTTTTTAGTTCTTCTCTTTTTTGAGGATTACTTCCGTAGCGGAGAGTTCTTCTTTCCTCATTTGTAAAAGAAACCCCATAATTTACCAAAATGTTATCCATGGAATTATTTAGAGAAGTTTTTTTAGAAACAGTTTCTTCACTATTCTCTTTTATTGATGTTTTTGCCGTGACTATTTTAAAAGCCATAAAGAACCTCCTATAGAATTTGGTAAATTTATCCTGGACTCTTTCCACCATGTTACCGTAATCGCTATGGCCATACTTTACAACCCTCCTAATTAAAGTATATCATAATTTGGGGAAAAGACAACATAATTTTGTAAATCAGGGGATTTATACCGGATTTGAGCACTTTTAAACAAAAACCGTCCCAAAATGGACGGTATTTTTATTGGTACCTCTGGCCGGACTTGAACCAGCATGATGTTGCCATCAACAGATTTTGAGTCTGTCGCGTCTACCAGTTTCGCCACAGAGGCATCTTGTGGGGGCATTATACTCACTTTTAAAGCGCTTGTCAAGAAAAAAATTATCTCGTATGATGAGATTGATGCATCAGGCTTTCAATCCCGTGGGCTAAATTCTTTTTTTGTGCCGTCGGTGTGTAAAATTTAAAATAGGTCTGACGAGAGCGTTCGGCCAAATCCGCACGCAATTTGGGATCTTGGATTAACGTTGTTAAACGATCCGCCAGAGCATTGGCATCCCCGATCGGAAAGGATAATCCGGCGGAAAGTGGGGAAATGGCCTCTAACATACCGGGGCAAGTGCTGACGACGGCGGGTTTACCATACGACATGCTTTCTAATAAAGCCAATGGTTGTCCTTCGGCGCGCGAAGGGATACAAACGATATCAACTTGGCTGAAAAACTTGGCTTTATCACTAACCCAACCGATGAAAGAAATATTATCGGATAAGCCGTTTTTGTTGACGAATTCTTGATATTCGGTGCGCTTAGAACCATCGCCCGCCATGACGACATGAAAGGGAACTTTTTTATCCTTTAGAATTTTACAGGCATTTAAAAGAACATCGCCACCCTTATCAATTTCTAACCGCCGCAAAAAGCCAATGCGGAGAGGTGTTTTCTCTTTGTATTGAGGAATATCCTTCGGTAAAGGTGCCATATTTGGGCAAGCAAAAATTTTATTTGCATCAATATGAAAATCATGTATTAGGCCATCGGTTAAAAACTGACTGATGGAAAAAATACCGTCCAAGCGATGAAAGAGTTTGTTTCGATTATTATGCGTGGTAGCCATTACTTTCGGAAACGGATGAACAAGCGCCTTTAATATCGGCGACGTGCAAAACGAAATTGCCCTATTCCCATGCAAGCAAAGGATATCAGGACGCTCCTCCCGAATGACTTTTGCTAGCGCAACCCAAGCCACAGGATTATACAAACTCGATGACGGGATTGTGTGAAATTTTATTTTATCTTGAGCCTTTAAACGGGGCAAAACCCATGACTTTTGATGGCAAAGAATACTGGAATAGTAGCCCATCTGATCAAAAGCAGTCGCATGATCGATTAAAACACTCTCGAGTCCACCGGCACCGCGGCCGAGCATGATACTTAAAATTCTAGGTTTTCTATCTTCTGTCATGGGGGGTATCATATACTATTTTATGAGGAGCGTCAATCTTTTTTTTATTCAATCCCCAGTTTTCGGCAGACGTCATGGAATTCGGATATAATCTCAGCCTCATGAGGAACGCATTTATTCGGCATAATGGGTTGGCCGTAACGGAACGGGCTCTGGATTCAGCCGATAAAGCCGCAATCTTCATTCTTATTGCCGGTAATTTGAATATCACAAATTTGATTTTGATGAAGAACGTGTTTTAAAAGCATGAGGTTTTCCCCTAAAAGAAAGGGGCAGGATAAAACCTGCCCCCAAGAGATTAATCTTCATATTCAACGCTGGGGAAGCGCGCATCACGCTTAAAGAGTTTAAGAGCCTCTTCAAACGGCAAAACTTCCTGTTTATCCGATCCAAAGCGCCGAATGGTAACGGTTCCGTTTTCTTTTTCTTTGGCACCGCAGACCAAAATAACGGGAATCTTTTTAAGTGAATGCTCACGCACCTTATAACTGATCTTTTCGTTCCTTAGGTCTGTTTCTACCCGAATACCGGCTACGAATAAGCGATGGGCAATCTGTTTAACATAGTCATCTTGCTCAGCAGAAATCGGAGCAACGACAACCTGAACGGGGGCCAACCAGAACGGGAAAGCACCCGCGCAATGCTCGATAAACACGCCCGAGAACCGCTCCAACGATCCGAACAAAGCCCGATGAAGCATAATCGGCCGATGTTTTTGACCGTCTTCACCGATATAGGTAACATCAAACCGTTCCGGCAGATTCAGGTCCGCTTGCAAAGTTCCCAATTGCCATTCACGGCCGATGGCGTCTTTTAACTTAAAGTCTAACTTGGGCCCATAGAAAGCACCATCACCCGGGTTAATGGTATATTTATATCCCATATCCGTCAATGCGTCGGCCAAACCTTGTTCAAGCATATCCCAAATTGCATCCGTTCCGATACGTTCTTTGGGACGAGTAGAGAGTTTAATTGCCACATCTTTAAGGCCGAAATCCTTATAAATATCCAACATAAACCGCACCACGCGTTGGCATTCCTCTTTGAATTGTTCGGGTGTGCAGAAAATATGGGCATCGTCTTGGGTAAAAGCACGCACGCGAAGTAATCCGTGTAAAGCCCCCGAGGCCTCATAACGATGGACACGCCCGAATTCAGCAATCCGTTTGGGCAAATCCCGATAACTGGTGATACCCTGCTTAAAGGTCAACACTCCACCGGGGCAATTCATCGGTTTAATGGCAAAAGTTTTTTCTTCAATGGTGGTGGTGTACATGTTTTCACGATACCAATCCCAATGGCCGGAAGTTTCCCACAACACCTTGTCCATGATTTGTGGTGTGTTGATTTCGACATAGCCCTCAGCCAATTGCCGGCGGCGCATGTAAGAAATAAGTGTTTGGAAAAATGTCCATCCCCGCGGATGCCAGAAGACATCACCCGGCGCGTATTCCTCAAAATGGAATAAATCCATTTCGCGTCCTAATTTTCTGTGGTCACGTTTTTCGGCTTCAGCAAGCAAATCAAAATAAGCCTTCATTTCTTTTTCCGACCAGAACGCCGTGCCATACACACGTTGCAGGGATTCTTTGGTTGCATCCCCGCGCCAATAGGCGGCGGCTACCTTTGTCAATTTAAAGGCTTTGCCCACTTTACCCGTTGAAGGTAAATGCGGTCCGCGGCACAATTCCACATAGTCACCTTGCGTATAAATAGCAACTTCACGCACATCATCGGGCATATCGTTGATAAGTTCAACCTTATACCGTTCACCCTTATCTTCAAACAGACGCACGGCATCGGCACGATTGATTGTTTGACGTACAATCGGTAAATCTGCCGCAATAATTTTGGCCATTTCCGCTTCAATCTTGGGTAGGTCTTCTTCCTTTAAAATAATTCCGTAAAAGTCATAATAAAATCCGTTTTCAATGGCAGGGCCTATCGTAACTAATGCTTTGGGATACAGGTTTTTCACCGCCTGAGCCAATACATGCGCGGCCGTATGGCGCAAAATGGTCAAAGATTCCGGATTTTTGCTTGTGATGATAGAAATAGTGGCATCCTCTGTCACACGGGTTGTCAAATCGGTGAGGGTATCGTTCACCTTAATTGCAAGAGCATGTTCAGCCAAACCGGCACTAATCTTTTGCGCAATTTGTAGGCCCGACACCGGCGAATCAAATTGCAGTTTTGCCCCATCGGGCAGAGTTATTTCTATCATTTTTTTTCCTTTCTAAAATAGTTCGACCCCAACAACGGGTCGGGGTCATTATACGCTTTTTAAACACAAATGTCAAAGAAAAAACAACTTAATCTTCACGTTGATATTCAGCCGCCGCCAATTGTGTCATACGGTTTAAATAATGCCGTTTTTGACGTTTGGTTCGAACGGGACGAATAGGGGCAGGACGATACTCTGTCAAAGGGATAGGAATATCAACAAATATCTTTTTACCCGTTTTTGATAAACGTTCCCAATTTCTTTCCCAGTAATCATCAAATGGTTTTTGAATGAGAGTCTTATATTTGATTTCGGTATCACGGGAAACCAAAATTGCATTTTGAGCCGACATATCCCCGTTAAATATAAGCCAACGCGTCCAGTGAACGAGGAAAGTATCATGACTGCTGATAGGTTGTAGGTGAAACAGACGTGTGCGTTCATTATCCGTCAGATTTTTTAAACGATAAGCGTCCCGACGCAACAACTTAAGACGTAAAAACTCTTGATCTTCGATGGAAAGTCTTTTGGGAAAATTTTTCGGATAGGTCGGGTAAAGAAAAATCCTCTGAACCGGTTGATGGACAAACGGGTGATCCTTTATCTTCAAAATAATCTTATCGTCCTCCTCTTGGGGGATAATCCGCGTTTGTTCGGACTTTTTTTGAATACGCCCGAAATAAGAGGCTTCATTTTGATTGGCCTGATACCATTTATCCACAAAATCCATGGTTACAACACGGGGTAATGCCGGCAGGACGAACTCCGTATAAGGATACCGCTCCATGTTTTCCGTCAGGGTAAAGAACATTGGCCTCCATAAGCGATCCGCCAATGCCCAATAGGCAGACATCTCAAAAAGCCGCCAATACATGCGATTTATATTGACAATCCAAGGGGCAGAAACTGTCCACCCTTGACCTTGTCCTTTCATTTTATGAATTGTTTCCGAATCATAACCGGCCAAAAAACCATGTTTTTCGTAATAGCGAAAAAACTCTGCCCGCCCTTCTTTTGTTATAATATTACGTCCCTTTTCCAGGCTTTTATCCCAATGAATTTTCCATGTTTGCTTGGTGGGTCGACCCGGCACAATAATCTCTAAATGTGTTTTCCTGTCTTCGGTGAAAAAAGTAAAGGGATTTTCTATGTCCATGGGTTGGGTGTCCTTTATCTGAGATGCGAAATTGAATGCATTATACACTAATTTTTATCATTTTTCAAGAAAAAGATGACAAAAAATTATAAATAGGTAACTTTTAGTTATTTTTTTCTTTATTTTTAAAAGAAAATGGGTTAGCATATTTTTTAAATGAAGGAGCATTGAAATGAAAACGCCAATCCTAAAAGCTGTTGCCATGCCGCCTCGTATGTTCTGGGCACCGATGTTACCGGCAATTATAAATTTGATTATCCAAGGAGCGGTAATGATATTGTTGATGGTAACATATTCGGGACAAATTAACCCGAATGTTTTTATGTTTACCATTGTGGGGATTCATGTCTGTCTGATTGCTTGGGGAACACAGGAACCGCACCTGTCAACGATTATACCGGCGTGGGGGCAAGCACGCTCTTTTTGGGACAAAGAAGATAAAATCAAGTCCGGTGTTTTAGATCCCAAGGTCGGAACGGAAGGCATCATTATCAATAATCGCCGGATCCGAATCATTCGCTTAAACGGTGATACTACCTTTGCCGCAAATTGGTGTAAATGGCTAATGACAATGGCGCGCTATCCCGTCAGTATTCATGTGTGGCAATCTGATCAAGACGGACTAAAACTGATTTTGTCGGCACCTGCGTCAGAATCTTATCGGTTTAAAGAAGCCGTTCAAGACACTTTGTCCTTACTCAGGGAATTTTCGCCCGAAGAATTAGATCCCATGGATTCGGCCCGTTTATTTACGGATATGTTAACGCCAAAGGCTAAATTTTTAAAGCAAACCGGTGTTTTTGTGGCTCAAAACAGTCGGGGATACACGGCCGTTATCAGTGTCAACCGACCGGGGAATAATATGGACACCGACATGATAGCGGATTTATTGTCCTTGGACGGGGATATTAAAATTGATCATTCCATTCAGGTTATTCCCTCCGTTAAGGTAAACAGCTTATTACTGAGAGAACAAAAAATGGCCTACTTCACCACTTTTTCACGCAATGTCTATGAGCAATATACCGCGGCATTAGAAGCGATTGACTCTTTAAGCGAATTCCCGCAAGTAGCGGTTAATTATGCCATGGCTACATGGATAACCGCCCCGACGATGGCCGAATTGGAAGGATTATTGGTTCAGGTAGTATCCGTCTTTAAACAATACGGATTTCAGGTTATTCGTGAAAAAGAAATGGCGCGGGCCTACTATGTCCGGCAATTCACGGATTCCGTTATCCCCCCCAGGCGCTTTTTATTACTGTCGGACGGGGTTGTTTCGGTTCTAAATTTATCCCCGCATGAGGGACAAAACAACATTTCTTTCGGAGCACGATTTTGATTTTTAGAATTATACTTGCATTTCAAAAAAAAATGAGTAGAATGGGAAAAAGAGGTTAAAAAAATGAGAGAACCAATTTTAAAAAAAGTTGCTATGCCGCCGACGCTTTTTTGGGCACCAATGTATATCGCGTTTGTTAATTTCGTTATGCAGGGCGCCATCATGTTTGTGTTGATGGGGACAACAGGGGGGGAATATAACCCGCTAATGTCTATTATTACAATCTTGATTGTACATGTTATTTTAATCGTATACGGGGCAAAAGAACCGCATATGTCTAAAATATTTCAATCACGGGGACCATTTTTAATGCCCACCAAAAATGTGTATCGCAGTTGGGGGCACAAATTGGCTTCTTAAAAGGATGAGGGTGAGATGAATTCGGTAAACGTTGGACTTTCTGATATGATTTTAGCGACCGCATCCGATTGGTCGACATTTTTGCTGATTATATGTATTATCGGATTCATGGTTATTTTATCAACCTGTGTAACGCGGCTGGCCGATAAGATTTTGCCTAAGCCCAAAGAAACACGGGTGGCTCACTTTTTACCGTTTACCCGTTTGGATGAGGACGGGGCAACAATTCACCTGCGCAACAACAGTATGTGCCGTGTGATTGAGGTTGAAGGGGCCGATACCACCCTTGTGCTGCCGGAAGAACGCGAAGCCTATGCCGCCGCCCGCAAACAGTGGGTTGATTCCATGGCGGAATTGGAAATTGTATCCCGCGTCATAACTATTCGGGAATTTGTCCCCCTTCATGAAGAGGAAGCTTTTAAAAAAGAACCGCTGCTTAAAACAATTTCTACCAGATGGCTAGACAGTATTCACCGGATTTTTAAGAACAGGCACTATATCGTTTTATCCATCAATGACCGTAAAAATGCCATAAAGGATTTGGATCAGGCCACCAACGCAACCTTAACCATTTTGGATATGTATCATCCGGTTTTAATTTCGGAAAAAACGCCGGAACGTCATCCGGATAAAAGCCCGTTTTGGCTATTTGCACGGTTGATGAGCCCCTTATCACGCCCCAAACCCGTTATCCATGGAGAAAGCGGGGAAACCTTAAATGACCTGCTGACGGGGGATTACATTCATTTTACAAAAGATCAAGGCGTTATTCGTTTCTTTTCGGGTGATCGGGAAAAATTGGGAATCGTTGTTGGTATTCGTAAACCCGGCGATTTCATGGACGAACAAATGATCGCCGATATTATGTCCATTGATTGCGAATTGACTATTTTGCACAACATCAAAGCCATTAAACCGGTGAAGGCCAACGCCTATTTGATTCAACAACGAAAAATGGCCTACTTCACTTCTTTCTCACAAAACGTGTATAATCAGTATACAACAGCTCTTGAATGGATGGATCAATCCGATGCGGACGGACAAAGCCTTAGTGAATATTCCATGTCCGTTTTAATCTTTGGCGATTCCAAAGAAGAATTAAAATTCGGTCAGGAAGAAGTGGAAAAAATTTGCCGGTTGCATAACGTGGTGCCGGTACGTGACGGTTGGGCGGCACAAGCCGTATTTTTTGCGCAATTGCCGACCTATGATATTTATCCCAGAACCTTCGTGTACCAGTCTCGTGTGATTGCCTGTGCTATCTGTGTGGATCGGGTGGCAGAAGGACGTCAAAAATCAGACTGGGGCCCCGTACCTTTGTCCTACTTCCGAACCATGATCGGGACACCTTATGCGTTCCAATTCCACGTGTCTGAAGATGCCTATGCGGTGGCGCATACAGCCTTGATCGGTCCGACCGGACAAGGTAAAACGACGTTCTTCTCATTCATGGCGGGGCAAGCTCAGCGTATTCCCGATTTGAATGTGTATTTCTTTGACCGCAACAACGGTGCTAAGATTTTTGCTTTGATGCAAGGTGCCCCTTATGTTCGGTTTGACGGCGGTGCCGATTCGGTCTCACTAAATCCGTTTGCCATTCCCGATACATCGGATAACCGTGCGTTCTTAAGAACATGGCTACGCGATATTACGGGCGGAACGGATGCGGTATCCGAACAGGAAATTGCCCGTGCCGTAACCACATCATTTGAATATTTGCGGCCGCAGGAAAGACTTTTGAAGAACCTGTATAAGAGTTGTTTTGCCAACGGCGGATATATGCGCCGCGAACTTTTGCGCTGGATTGATGACGAACAATACGGGCGTATTTTTAACTCACTGGACGATAATTTGGAACTGGATAGCCGGTATATGGGGTTTGACTTTACGACCATCTTCCAAGACGGTGTTTTGTCCCCCGCCGTGATCAGTTACGTGATGCACCGAATTCACACATTGGCAACCCAAAAAGGAACGCCGACCATGATTATGATCGATGAAACCGCGCCGATGTTAGAGCACGAAATGTTTAAAGAAAGCTTCATTGTGGGTCTGCGCGAAGGCCGGAAAAAACGACAGGCATTCTTATGCGCGTTCCAGCAGCCGAAATTTTTGGATGACCATGGCCTGGGTGACGTGATTCGCGGTCAGTGTCAGACGGTCATTTTCTTCCGTAACCCGCAGGCAAATCCCGGTGACTATGCCTCATGGAACTTATCACCGCGTGAAATGAACTTCATCATGGGTAAAGAATTTACGGATCATAAATACGCTATTTTAGTCAGTCGTCCCGCCATTCACGAATCGGTTATTTTGGATGTGGATTTGTCAGGCCTCGGTCCCTATTTAAAAGTGTACTCATCAGGTAATAAAAACGTGATTTTGGCCGAACAATTGGCCGCGCAAATTCCGGATGTGGATGCCCTTGTGCAGGCCTATATACAACGGGCGCCCTAAAGGAACAGCATGAATTTTGAATTGGTACCGGCTTTAAAGCAAAAAGAATTCGTATGTGATTTACCATTTTGTCGGGTACTTATGGAAGATAACGCCGACTATCCGTGGGTGTTTTTGGTCCCCCGAAAAGCGCAAGTGCGCAACATGTTGGATTTAACAACCGAAGAACGATTAGCCCTAATGCGGGAAATTGAAATTGTGGAGCGGGCAATGAACACCCTGTTTCACCCGACACAGACAAATGTGGCCATGATCGGGAACAAAACACCACAATTACACGTGCACGTAATATGCCGATTTGAAGATGATCCCTTATGGCCGGACACGGTGTGGGGATGTGTGGCACATCCATATGATCCCGAAAAAAAGAAAGAAATAATTCAGAATATTCAAAAGGAGATTTTAACATGTCAAAAGTTGCTGTCTTAATTCCGACAAGGCTTAAATCAACACGGCTCCCCAATAAACCGTTGGCAATGATTAACGGTAAGCCTTTAATCCAGCATGTGTATGAACACGCCATTGCGGTCCATCCCGCGGCAGATGTGTATATTGCTTCGGGTGATCAGGAAATTTTAGACGCGGCCAAAACTTTTGGGGCACAATGCTTACTAACAGATGCAGCACTACCCTCGGGAACGGATCGAATTGCGGCGGCCTTAAAACAAATAGATCCCGCCGGCACAAAATATGATATTGTCGTCAACTTTCAAGGGGACGGAATTAATGTGGATCCGGCACTTAACCTGAAACTTGTGGATTTGATGGAACAAACAAAGGCGGATATCGTAACCGTCGGTATGAAAATTACCAAATCCGAAGATATTCAAAATCCCAATTACGTCAAAATTGCCATGGGATTAAAGGACGGAGAAAATTATGGGCGAGCCCTTTATTTTTCCAGATCCCGTGTACCGTTTAATCGCGATGGTGTGCCGGCGTTTGATTTTGCCTATTGGCATATCGGAATTTATGTCTATCGGGCCGAGGCTTTGCGGAAATTTGTAGCGGCACCGGTGGGCGTTTTGGAACAGATTGAAAAGTTAGAACAATTACGTGCCCTTGAAAACGGGATGAGCATTTATGCCCAAATCGTGGATAGTATTAAACTGGTACCCGAGGCCCCTGCCGATATCAATACTCCTGAGGAATTACAGGAAGCGCAAAAATATATGCGTTAGGAAATTTCCGTATAATCGGCATCAATAATCGTTGTATGCGTATCTGATTGTGTTTGGTGGATAGTGCAACCGTTCGCCATACGCCGGTAACGAATACTTTGAATTTTGGCGTAAATCCAGCGGGCGGAACCGAACAATATACATACAATCAATAATGGCAATGCCACATACCACGAGAGCAGAAAGACAAGCCAGATAAAAATAAGGGTCAGGAAAAAAGTATAAATTAAGCGGAGTACGGGCATTTTAAGGGTCCTTTATCATTTGTTTTAACCGATACACCAAATCAAGCGCTTCACGTGGCGAAAGCAAATCTACATCCGTATCCTTTAAAAGCGTTTCAATAGCGGACGGCTTATCAGAATATGTAGGCGTATTTAAGGCAGAAAACAAGGGTAAGTCATCAAAAAGAGGCTGTTGGGCTTGTTTTTTTTCTTCCAATCCTGCAAGAACTTCGCTGGCACGCGCCAATACCCGTTCGGGAAGTCCTGCCAATTTAGCCACATGAATCCCATAGGATCGGTCGGTAGCACCATCTGTTACCTCATGCAGAAAGACAATATCGCCTTGCCATTCCTTAACACGCATGGTGTGCAGGGTTAATCCTTCCAACCGATTGGCCAGAGCCGTCAATTCATGATAGTGTGTGGCAAAAAGACCGCGGCACTTGTTATGTGTCCTTAAATACTCAACGACCGCCCACGCAATGGATAGGCCGTCAAAAGTGGCCGTTCCGCGCCCGACTTCATCTAAAATTACCAATGATTTTTCGGTCGCACCGGATAATATAGTGGCAACCTCTACCATTTCAACCATGAAGGTTGAACGACCACGCGCCAGATCATCACTGGCCCCGACACGAGAGAAAAGTTTATCGATAATCCCGATTTTTGCCGAATCGGCCGGCACAAACGACCCCATTTGCGCCATCACGGCAATCAAGGCGTTTTGCCTTAGAAAGGTGCTTTTACCGGCCATATTCGGCCCCGTTAACAACCACAGGCGATTGTTGTCCGATCCGAGCGAGCAATCATTGGGAATAAATGAGGTATGCTCGGCATTTAAAGCCGCTTCCACAACCGGATGGCGACCGCCCGTGATATCAAAATCAAGACCGGTTGTTAGGATAGGTCGCGTCCAATGATTTTCCTCAGCCAAAAGCGCCAATGTCGTTGTTACGTCCAATTCAGCCAAGGCACCGGCAGCTTCAAATAAAATATCGGCCTTGGAAAGCAAATAAGTGCGTAATTCTTCAAATAATTGCAGTTCCAGTTTTAAGGCTTCGTTATCCGCATTTAAAATATGACCGGCCAGAGAACTGAGTTCCGCGGTGGTAAAGCGAACCACATTGGCCATTGTTTGCCGATGAATAAATCCCCAATCGGGATGATCAAAAAGGGCCTGGGCAAACTTGGCCGGCACTTCTACGTAATAGCCGATCAGGTTGTTAAACGTGATCTTAAGGTTTTGTATGTTTGTTTGCGTCACATAACGCGCCCGCATTTCGGCCAATTGTTGTTGCGCGTTTTCTTTAGCGTGACGCAGCGAATCCAATTCTTGTGAATATCCTTCACAAATCAAATTACCGTCCCGTGCCAACAAAGGCGCATCCGGACGAATGCAATCAAAAATGCGGGCAGAAATGGCGGAATGTTCCCCCATGCGCATCAGGCACCTTTCCAAAGACGGTGGCAGAGTCGTATCACTTAATTCCAAACGAATTTTGGGAATCTGCATAAGCGCCGTTCCAATCCCTAGCATATCTTTTGGACCGCCCCGTCCGACCGATAGGCGGGCAAGCGCGCGTTCAATATCCGGAACGGATTTAAGCGCTGTACGAACATTTGATCTACGCGTCATGTTTTGAAGAAAGAAATCAACTGAATCTAACCGATCATTGATGACCGAAATATCCATAATAGGTGCGGAAAGCCACCCCCCCATTAATCGGCCGCCAGCCCCCGTAACGGTTCTGGAAAGAACAGATAACAGACTTTTCCCATCATGCTCACTTGAAAGTGAGGTTGTCAATTCCAAACTGCGCCGTGTGGCGGGGTCAATATCCATAAATTGTTCGGTATAAACTTTTTGAAGTCCATGCAAATTGGGCATATTTCCTTTTTGTGTATCGTTCAGATAGCCCAGTAAAACACCTGCCGCCGTTAATTCCGTTTTATCAAAATTAACAGAGGATATATGATTAGCCAAGAAAGAGTCCATAGTCTCTTTTTGGGTGGTGTATAAAAATAAATTCGGCGCCAATTCCGTAATGCCGCCCACGTGATAAAGCAAGTTCGGATATTTTTCCTTTAAATCGGAAGAAACCAAAATTTCAGACGGTTCCAATCGCGCCAGTGTGGAAGGCAATAGTTCCCGAAGGAGAGATTGCACATAGAAATCACCCGTGGACATATCCACCCAAGAAAGCGCTATTCCCGAAGCCGTCGGCACAAGGGCCGCCAAGTAATTATGGCGCGTGGCGGAAAGAAGGGTGTCTTCGGTTAAAGTGCCGGCCGTAACAACCCGAATAACATCCCGCTTAACAACGGATTTAGCCCCACGTTTACGGGCTTCGACGGGATCCTCCAATTGTTCACAAATTGCCACCTTAAATCCGGCGCGCACAAGTTTTACCAGATAACTTTCATACGCGTGATACGGCACACCGCACATCGGAATGGCACCGCCGGGCTTATTATGATTCTTATCCGTCAAAACGATATCCAAAATCTTGGAGGCAATCTTGGCATCTTCAAAAAACAGTTCGTAAAAATCACCCATCCGATAAAATAACAGGCAATCGGGATACTGATTCTTTACTTCAAAATACTGTTGAACCATAGGGGTTTGCGGAATATCTGACATTTTACTTTCCTTTTTCGTTTTTTCGTATTATAATCCATTTATGATGAAAAAGAAAGAAAAATCGGCAATTCGCTTTTTTCGATTGGTGGCGCGGATCTGGATTATCAGTATGCCTGCCGCCATTATATTGGCAATTTTATTGGCAATAAATAAGATTTCTTTGGAGACGGCAGGGCTATTATTTGCGGGGGTTTTGATTTTTACCTCAATTCTTACGACTTCCGTTTTTAAAGAGTTGGAAAACTTTATTGCATATCTTAAAAATTTGGCGCAAGGGCTTGATATTGAACCGCCCCGCTTTAAAAAAGGCATTTTCAGTTCTTTCCGATTAGCGGATACCTTTTTGTCTGTTAAAAAAATATGGTCTAATCAAACTCTGTCAGACACAACAATTTTGGAAAACTTACCCGATCCCATGATTATGCTGGACACCGAAGGGGAAATCGTTTTTATGAATCAAAATGCAAAAAACAGATTTGGAAAAGATTTGTTAAAACAAAATATGGACCAGCTGTTTCAGGATAAAAAAATTCAAAAAGCCATCGGGGATATTTTGGGCGAGCAGGCACAAACAGAATGGTTCGAATGGGATCATGACTTAAATACTTTTCAGGTACGTATTGATCGGTTACCGGCATTGACCCGAAACGGGGCTATCGCCGTGATTACCATGAACGATATTACACCTTTTAAAAAATTTCGTAAACAACAGGTAGAATTTTTCGCAAACGCCAGCCACGAACTAAAAACGCCGCTGTCCATCATATCGGGATTGGTAGAAACATTGCAAGGACCTGCTAAAGAAGATAAAGAGGCACAGGAAAAATTCTTGGGTATCATGAGTGAGCAAACAGAAAAAATGACGGGACTTGTACAAAATTTATTAAAATTGGCAAGAAATCAGGCATTGCCCGGTGGAAATCATAAAGAGTTGATCGATATGGAAGCCCTGATTAACAAAGTGGCTCTGGATCTGAAAAACAAAGCCAATCAACATCAAAAAAAAATATCCGTTTCAGCAGACAAAAATTTACCGAAATTATTGGGATCTCGAGCAGAACTTGGTCATGTCTTCCAAAATTTAATTGATAACGCCATTAAGTATGGAGAACCTCATTCCACGGTCGGGATACATATCCAAAAGGCGGATTTGTTAAAACAAGAGTGCTTAAAAATTGATGTTCATAATCAGGGAAATCCCATCAGGGGGAAAGATTTAGATCGGCTTTTTGAACGGTTTTATCGGGTAGATTCCGTTGAAACAAAGCATGTAGAAGGAACCGGTCTGGGCCTAAGCATTGTACAACAAATCGTTCACGAACACAATGGTCGGGTTAACGTTCTAAGTTCCAAGCGCGAAGGAACAACTTTTAGCGTGTATCTGCCCGTTGAATGAAGGATTACTTTTTTGAAGAACCAAATAAAATCGTGCGAATCTTTTTGTTGATGTCGGTATTGTCTTGAACCCCTTTAAATAAATTTGCATGTTGACCATAGGCGTGAACTTGTATGTTTTGACCGGTGTGCCCCTTTCGGGTATAAGAACACGAATCCGTTAGTCCCCCTGTTTCATGATCGGCCAAAACAATGACCGTTGTATCGGGATGGCTGTATGCAAAATTGACGGCTTTCATGACCGCATAGTCAAAATCATAAAGTTCTTTTTTCATCCCTTCTAAATCATTTTTATGGGATTTGGTGTCAATTTTTGCCCCTTCAAACAGTGCAAAAAAGCCCTTTTTATCCGGCATATGGGATAGTTTCTTAAGCCTTGGCTTAACTTCATCCGATATGTGTTTAACGGGAACGGCAATATCCATTTTTTTGCCGGCTTTTTCTTTATCGGATTTTATTGTTTTACTATCATAACGACTTTGGGTATGGGCATAAAAAGCCGATGGTGTGGCACCGGTCGAATAATCCGTTGAATAAATACCGACGGCAAATCCTTTTCGTTCGGCTTCTTCCGCAATCGTCAGGCAATTTTTCCCGTCGGGTAATTTACCCAAATACTTATTATTTGTTTTGTATCCGCAGGAGTAAGCTGTTGCCGAAGCTGCCGAATCCGTGATTTCTGAGTCAGCAGATTTGGTAATGACCCATCCCTTAACCGGTAGGGTTGGGATATAAAGCGGCTTATCAATACCGGCGCATTTTAAGTGATTGGGGCCCATACCGTCACCAATCATTAAAATAACATTGTCGGCCTTTGCCGCAAGAGAGGCAAATAAAAGCGTTCCCAAAACAAGGGTTGATTTGAATGACATTTTTCCTCCTACTTTTTAATGGCGGGACATTCGACTTGTTGATAACAGGGCCACTCACCGGTTGCCACGCTGTCCAGTGAAGCCAAGGGTTGATTCATTAAATTTCGATAAATCCAATAGTTCACAATAATCCGTTCGACAAAACTGCGCGTTTCCTTGGACGGGATACTTTCCAAAAAGAGCAGCGGATCATCCGTATTAATTTTCTTTTTCCATTTAATCAAGTTCCCGGGGCCCGCATTATAAGCCGTAGCAATATACATCAGATTATCCCCAACCGCCGGCTTTTGAATAAGGTTCAATAAATAGTTTTGCCCCAACGACAAATTATATTCCGGTTCTTTTAAAAGTTGTTTTTTAAACGGATATTGTAAAGACTTTGCCAATTCTTTTCCCGTTTCGGGCATAATTTGCATCAGGCCCACCGCCCCCATACCGCTTTCGGCACGACGGTTAAAACAAGATTCCTGCCGCACAAAAGCATAGACAAGGGCTTTATCTACTTTCCATCCGTCTTTTGGGGTCCAATTCGGTGCCGGATAACGCGTACTGCCGTCTTCCAATTTTCCCGATAGGGCCAATAAATCATCGGCAAAACCGTTTTGTGCGGATATCATCAATAAAATTCCCTTGGCTTCGTCATCGGCTTCCAGATAAAGTTTTGAAAGTTCTTTGGTCGCCCAATCTTTTTGTCCGATTTGTTGCAAGGCATAAAACCGTTCCATCGCCGGATGGGAAAAATCGGCACTGATATCATCTTCGGGTTTAGACGGCTCATCCCACACATGCCCCAAATCTTTCGCCAGCATCCGCATAGCGACAATCCCATAGAACAGACGCTGATATTGAGCCGCCCGTTCCAAGGCTGGTCGAACTTTATCAAAAGCCCCTATTTTTAAGTATGCTCGCGCCGCCCAAACAGAGGCTGCCCCCTCAAGCAGCGGATAACCTTTTTTATGTCGAGCCGCCGTATCAAAATATTCGGCCGCCGAGGTATAATCTTTTTGTTTCCAAGAAGTAAGTCCCGCAATCCAATAGGCCTGAGGAATAGAATCGCCCGATCGATCAATGGTTGGGCGAATAAGATCCATAGTGCGCGCGTTTTCACCGTCAATAAAGTAGGAAAATGCCAGTGCCGTACGGGCCTGATCGTAATCCAATTCCGAAAAGAGTTTTTTGGTCGTTTTATTTTCCAATAACTGCCGAACGGTTTTGGTGTTGCCCTTGTTTAAGTTTTGATAAATCTTGTTCATAGTTTTTTAGCGGTAACGGCATCTTTTGAAGACAGATAGGAAAAACTTTTCCCGCGAATTAAATCAATAGGTTCGGGCCGAAAAACAGCCGAACAGGTCCCCGACTGTCCTCCAAAGAGACCTTTGGGCTTTTGGGGCGGTAGTGTCGCTTTTTTTTGCTTTCCCAATTCATACATATCCGTCGCTACTGCCAAATCCGCATAGTGTGAAAACCAAGCGGAAATATCCTCTTTTTTTGTTTTATACAGGGGTGAAAAATATCGATCGTAGAGGATATATCCATCCAACAAATGATTGCTCAGTTTCCCCTCTAATTTTTGGGCTTTTTTAAAATCACCCGACCGATGGGCCTGAAAAATCTGTTTATAAAGAACAACATCCGAATCCGATAAAACCGATTCGGCATGACAAATATTTCCCCATAGGAGAGTAAGCCCAAAAACAATATAAAAAACCTGCTTTAACATTTATCCTTGCGGCGGAATAACTTGAACAAGTTTTTCACATTCTTTTTTCGACAGTTTACCTAATTTACAAGCCTTAATCTCATACTTGGGCATACCCATAATACCTTCACAGGGGAGCCCAATCAACATAAATTTTTGAGCCCGTTTTTTCTTTTTAGGCACACGAGAGTAAACTAAATCACTCGGCATATCTTTATAGGTAATAGTTAAAAATAATGCATCTAACTTTTGATTAGTCTCATTGGTTAATACCGCTTCTGCCATACAGTAAGAAAGCGTTCTGGCATAAGCAAGTACCCCATTTACATTTTGTATTTCAATCGTCAGATTCCCTTCAACTTTTTCATTTTCTTTCTCCTCCTCTTCCGGAGCCTTTGAGGAAGATTCTGTGGTGGATTTTTCAGGTTTCTTTTCCGAATCGGGTTTAGTCACCGGTGCAGGTTTGGCATTTTCCTCTTTCCCAACCACATTTAAATCCATAACTTCCGTTTCCGATTGCGTTTTTTTCGGGGCAGCCGGTTCTGTTTTTTCCGGAACGGCCGGTTGTTTAAATTGTTCTTCCAATTCCGGAAACAGGCTATTCATATCCTGTGCCATTGCCACGCTACTGAATAAAGTTAAGGCCACTCCGCCTAAAAAGAATTTATTCATCATTTCCTCCTTTACTTTTTGTTTAATTTCGGATAAAATAAGATTACTTGTGAACAAAGTCTAATAGATTTTTTTTAAAATAGCAACTCTTTTTTGGAAACAAATATGAAAAAAATAGCTTTAATTGCCCCCTCTTCCCCGGCGCCGGATTTAACGCCCGAAACATTAACCGCTTTACAAAAGAAGTTTGAAAGTATGGGATATAAAATCCATTTGGGAAGTCATGCCCTGGACAGTATCCGGTATCTGGCGGGACCGGACGAAGATCGGGCCCAAGATGTGATGAAAGCTTTTTGTAATGAAACGGTTGATATGGTCATGACGGTGCGGGGCGGATACGGTAGCCCCCGGATTTTGGATAAACTGGATTATGAACTCCTTCGTCAAAATGCCAAACCGTTTTGGACAATTAGTGATGGGACAGCCCTTCAAACGGCTCTTTTGACACGTTCGGGTATAACCGGTTATTCGGGACTTCAGGCCCTATTCTTTTTAAATCCGCAAAACGAAGGATTAATCCAAACAGGGTTAGCCGCCATGCAGGGGCAACTACCCGATGTTCCCGTTCAAAAGGTATGGGCAAACGGTGTCGCACAAGGTATAGTGGTCGGTGGAAATTTGACGGTATTTATGGGACTTATCGGGACACCTTATTTTCCGGATATGAAAGGAAAAATATTGGTCATGGAAGATATCAATGAATATCCCTATCGGGTGGATCGAATGCTAGCCCATTTACGCTTAGCCGGTGTATTTAACGATATTGCCGGTGTGATTTTGGGTGATTTTTCGGGTTGTGTTTCCAAAGACGGTGGGGATGGGGATATTGAAGCCGTATTCCAAGATTATTTCCAAAACTTCCCCGTTCCCGTTGTTCAAATTAATTACGGACACCGCAATCGGGAAACGGTTATTCCCATTGGGAAAGAGGTTCAAATTGATACCAATATCGGTTTGGTAAAAGAGGTTAAATGAAAACAGAATTATTGTCACCTGCCGGTGATATTGAAGCCGCCTACAGTGCCTTTTATTTCGGGGCAGATGCTGTTTATCTGGGGCTGCGTCAATTTTCGGCACGCGCAGATGCCACCAACTTTTCCGCCGAAGATCTAGATGAAATTACAGCCTATGCCCATGCGAACGGGAAAAAAGTATATGTAACCGTCAATACCCTTATTCAAGAAGCCGAATTACCGGCGTTAATGGAGACATTAAAACTGTGTGATACCTGTCATGCGGACGCATTAATCGTCCAGGATTTGGGTGTGGCAAGGCTTGTCAAAAAATGTTTTCCGAATTTGAACTTGCACGCCAGTACGCAAATGGCGATCCATAATTTAGCCGGCGCCATAATGATGAAGAAAATGGGTTTTTCCCGCGTGGTATTGGCACGGGAATTATCGCTGCCCGAAATTATTGAAATTCGGGATAAGTCCGGATTAGAGGTCGAAGTTTTCATTCACGGTGCCCTATGCTATTCATACAGCGGCCTATGCCTTTTTTCGTCAATGACCACGGGGCGCAGTGCCAATCGGGGAAAATGTGTTTATTCCTGTCGGGATAATTTTAAAGTGGACGGAACACAAAAGCACCTGTTTTCCATGAAAGACTTGGCATTGGAAAAAGATGTTTTAAAATTAACAGGCCTGTCACTTAAAATAGAGGGACGCAAAAAAACACCTCTGTATGTTGGGGCAGTAACGGATTATTACCGCCGAATTTTAGATACGGGAAAAGCGGATAAAGGCCTTACTGATAATTTGAAACAGATTTTTGCGCGTCCGTGGACAACGCTTCATTTTAAAGGCAAAAATAAAGATGTGATTGACCCTGATTTTGTGGGACATAGGGGGCTACCGATTGGGCAAATTTTGAAAGTATTTAATCATACCATTACCTTTAAACCCACCCATGCGATTGCCCGTTATGACGGAATTCAGATTGATACCGCTACCCAAGAAAAACCGTTTGGCTTTTCGGCAGAACATTTAACGGTTAACGGTAAAAAAGTGTTTGAAGTGCCGGCCGGTCAAACCGTTACGGTTACCCTGCCGCCGCATCACCCGTTTTTACAGAAAGGTGAGCCTGTTTATTTGGCCTCTGCCACACGGGTGAAAGGTGCTTATCCTTATACGCGGCCCCGCCCGAATGCCTATCGTAACCGGACGGAAATTGCGGTAGATGTATTCATCGCACCCGATAAAATTGTGGCCTATAGCGGTGGGATTTCGGCCGAATATTCGGATACTTTTACGCCGGCCGATCATCCCGAAAAAGTGATTGAATCCGTATCCAAAGCGTTCCGAAAAACGGGGGATACGGCCTTTCAATTAAAAGATATAACCATTCAAAATCCCGATAAATTATTTGTGCCGATGTCGGCTTTGAACGAATTGCGCCGGCGGCTTTATGAAGGATTAAAGCCGGCCGCCGAGGAACCTGTTTCACTGCCTGCCACGCCCCATTTAAAAGCAGATAAAACACCGGCACGATGGATTTTCAAAACAGATGATAAAAATTTATTAGGTTTTCTGCCCCGTGCAGACGAAATTATTTATCAACTCTCCCCCACGGATACGCCGATGGATTTAAATACCGTTGACAAATCTAATTTACGGTTGGCTTTGCCACCGATTTTGCGCCCCGAAGGTCATTGGAAATCCGTAATTGACCGGTTTTTATCGGCCGGATTTATCCGTTGGGAAATCGGAAACATGGCAGGTTTAACGCTTTTACCCAAAGGATTGGATATATCATTGGATAGTACGGTTTCCATGTTAAATACCTCTGCTTTGGAAGAAGTGTTATCTTTGGGGCTTTCACGGGCAACTTTTTCTGTGGAAGATACGTTTGATAATATTAAAACTCTGGCACAAAAAAGTCAGCAGGCAGCCCTGATTTTATATCAAGATTCCCCTCTCTTTTTATCGGCAAATTGTGTGCGGGAAAATCCGTGTCATGAGTGCCCTAAGGGACGTTTGGAAAGGGAAATTACAAACGGAAAAGGGCGTTATCGCCTGATTTCGGAAAATTGTCAAACGGTATTGACGGATATGCGCCCGTTCGTATTGCCGCCCGTGGCGCAAACCATACCAGTCGGTTTTTTTAGAATTGATTTTGTAAATCGCCGCTATACGGCCGATGAAGCCCTTAAAATCATAAAAGCAGTTCAAGGAAAAGAAAAAATATCCCCATCTTTTAGCGCTAATTTTGAAAAACAATTTGCAACTTGATTTATTTTTGGCTATATTAAATGCATTCAAACTGAAAGGAAAAACAAATGAAAAAATTATTTCGCTTTATTTTTAAAACGTTATTTTGGCTACTGCTTCTGTTGATTTTGGCGGTAGTTGTCGTCTATTACTATCTGGGTACGATTGTCCGTGAAGGGGTTAATCGCTATGTTCCGCCAATTACCGGCACAACGGCTTCGGTGGAAAACGTAGATGTATCCCTTTTCAAAGGGCGCATTGAAATTAAAAATCTGCAAATCGGCAATCCCAAAGGATTTAGTTCCAACGATATCTTTAAATTGGGAAATGTTCAGGTTCTGTTTGATCCGAAAACACTTCTTGAAGATAAAATCGTTATTAAATCCGTTGCCATTTCAGGCACAAAGGTATCTGCCGAGATGAAAAATTTATATAGTCTGGATAGCAACGTTTCCGCACTTCAGGCCAATATAAACAACTATTTGGGAACGGGTAAGTCCAAAGAAAAAGCCCCCGCCAAACAAGAAGCGGCAACACAATCCGGCGGTAAAAAAGTCGTCATTAAAGATTTAAAAATTGCCGGAACATCGCTTTCCTTGGGTGTTAACGGCCAGACCGTAACAATTGATTTACCGGATATTCACAGAACCGGAATCGGTGAAGGTAAAAAGGATAAATCCCTTGTCGAAATTTTTGCCGATATCTTAAACATGATTTCTGTTGAAGCGGTGAAAGGTGTTGCAACGGCTGTTTCGGATTTGGCGAAACAGGGTTGGAAAGGTGCTCAAGATTTGGTTAAAGGAAGCGCCGGTGCCGTTACCGATACGGCTAAATCCGTAACGGATGGTGCCAAAAACACCGTAGACGGGATTAAAGGATTATTCAAATAAACATCCCATGTTATGAAACGCCGGTTTTATGCCGGCGTTTTTTATTATTACCCCTTGACAACGGGGCTTTTAGCGCACACTTTTTAAGGGTTATTTCAACATTTTTAAAAGGGGGACAAAATGAAAACAGAAATAAACGAAACAGAAAAATTAACACCGGAAGAAAAAGCGCTTTTAAAAGAGGAAATCAAAAAAGCCTGGTCGGAATTTCCAACGGAAATGAAACGCTTTTTGATTGACGTCAAAAAAGAAAAATTAAAGGCACTGTATATGATAGAGGGCTGGGCCAAACAAAACGGACATCAAACCATATTGGATTTAATTTCCCGCCGAATCGCCCATAAAGAAGCCAAAATTAAACAATTGGAAGCCGAAGTTTAATAAGCGAGGCCTATGATGTCAGGAATAGAATTTTATCAAAGAGGGGATTATGCATTGGATAACGGGATGTCTCTGTCTGCGCGGCAAGTCGGCGTTTTACAGCAATTGGGCCAAGGTCTTTCCAATAAACAGATTGCCCACAATCTGGGGGTAGCCGAGCCAACTGTTAAGATGCACATCAGTGCTCTTTTACGGGCCTTTGGTGTCCAAAATCGAGTCCAAATTTTACTAAAGGCCAAAGAAAAAGGATTTATTTAATTTTAGGTTTAAAAACAAAAAAATCCCCCAACAGGCGGGGGATTTTTTTTCTCATTTCAAAATTAGTTCGTTTCGATTTCGATACGACGGTTTTGAGCACGACCTTGAGCCGTATCATTGCTGGCAACAAAGTTCGTTTCACCTTTACCAACGGTAGCAAGTTTCTTGCCATCAACACCATTTTTCACGAAATAAGCTTTTGTCGATTCGGCACGACGTTTGCTGAGGCCCAAGTTGTATTCTTCGGAACCCATATCATCTGTATAACCGACGATTGTGTAGGATTTATCGCTATTTTTGAGTTGATCAACATAACCGGCCAAAGCGGCTTCACCGGCCGGTGTTAATGTGGCCGAATCAAATTCAAACAAAACAGGTGCATTCGTTCCGGCAGCTGCCGCAACGACAGAATCCGAAACGACAACTTTGCAACCGCGAGCTTTGCACATTGTACCAGAGCAAGCAGAGGTTAATAAAGCCAAAGTGGCGACTAATGCTAATTTTTTAATCATTGTTTTTTCTCCTTTCTGTTAAACAATAATACCCACTATACACACTTTTTTTTTCATTGTCGAGTAAAAAAATCATTTTTCTTGAATTTTTTTATACTTTATGCTAGTTTGGGCAGAAAGGAAGGGCGTACTCATGCGATTTTTGGCTTTATTTTTATTGGCTTTGACAGGGTGCCAGATGGCGCTGAATCTACCATCCATAGAAACGGATGAGGGAACTTTTCGCCCGGTTGCCAAAGGGGTACCTCAACGCCAAATTGCATTTGCGGGGGGACTCTTTGATTTAAATCGGGGGGACTTATATGTGGCCTATCCTTACTGGCATTGGTCGGTACCGAACGTGGAAACGGGATTTTATGTATGCAATCCGACCTTAAAGCACCGGTTGGCACGATCGAAAGGATATTGGAACGAAGATGATAATATCTTCGGCTCTTGGCCGGACGAAACAGGCAATTTGGTTGAAAAAGCGCTCTATGCCCAAGGGTATAACATTAAAGAAACACGCAAATCCTATTTTGAAAAAATATCCCATAAACCACGGGCAGAACTGTTGCTATCCCTGCGGGTTACAGATATTAAAATGAATATTTGTCATGTCCATGAGCCCTTAACACTCCATTCTTTGGAACGATCGGGCGGGGAAGGAGTGGTAACGGTTACGTGGGAAGTATATGACACGATTCGCGAACAAGTTTTGGATTCCTATACGACAACAGGGTATGGGCACGTGGATGAACCTTTGCAAAATGGGGAAAAGGCCGTCTTCTTATCAGCGATCAAGGATGCCGCACAAAACTTGGGTAAGTCGGGTTGGTTTAAACGAATCATGACAACCGAAGATCCGGCAGATTTATTGCCGAAAAGCAATTATAAGCCCCTATCCCTTAAAACAAAAGCACGCCCATTTCATCAGCCCGTTCGGGAACACTTTGCCACCGTACGTAAGGCGGTCTTAACCGTTCATGCCGATTTGGATTCAAACGGATCGGGCTTCTTCATTTCCAATACAGGACATGCTTTAACGGCCGCAAAAGTGGTGGGAGATGCTCAATTTGTTCAAATTTCGGATACAAACGGCACAAAATATCGGGCGAAGGTTTTACGCAAAGATTTGCGGCATAACGTAGCCCTTTTAAAAGCAGATGTTCAAGATAATTTTGCGCTGCCCCTGATGATAAAGGGATATCCGGATTCTTTAGAAACAGTTTATGCCATCGGCACGCCTTTTAGCGCTTCTTATCGGGCAACGATTACCAAAGGAATTATCGCCGCCAACCGATATCGTGCAAGGCAGGATTTAGCCTTAATTCAAGCATCCATCCCCACCGCAGACGGATATGCGGGTGGGCCCTTGGTGGATGAATACGGGAATGTGCTGGGGATTGCCTATTCCGACGGTAAAGAGGAAACAAATTTTTCCCTGTTCATCCCGATATCGGATGCGTTGAAAGCGCTTAATATCACACTTGAAAACAATCAACAAAGAAAGGATTAAGATGAGTATCCCAAATCGCCCTTATACCCTTGTGGAAGAAATTTGCAGTTGCTCCGTTCATGGCTTGGGCATTATTTTAAGTATTGCGGCTTTGGTTATCTTAGCCACTTTTTCAAGTATTCACGGAAACGCCTGGACGATTGTATCAACGGTGATTTTCGGGGTGTCTATGATTATTTTATATACGGCATCAACCCTGTATCATGCCATTACCAATGTGCATGCCAAAAAGATTTTAAAGCGATTCGATCATATTGCAATTTATTACTTAATAGCTGGTTCCTATACCCCCTTTATGTTGGTGAATTTAAGGGGCGGACTTGGTTGGACAATTTTTGGTATTATCTGGGGATTGACCTTGTTGGGAACGGTTTTAAAGTTAGTCATGCCCCCCAGCGGCACAAAAATTTGGTCGGTTTTGCTCTACCTGGTCATGGGCTGGATAATCGTTTTGGCATTGAAACCATTGGTTGAAAATATATCCCATTTGGGGCTTGTTTTCCTGATTTTAGGGGGTGTCTTTTATACGCTTGGAATACCATTTTATATTTGGAAAAGCCGGAAATATACACATGCCGTTTGGCACGGATTCGTTTTAATCGGAACGATTATGCACTTTTTTGCGGTGCTTTACGGGTGCGTGTTGATTTAAGTGGCCGCCACAGATTTTCCAAATCATATTTTAGCCGGGCCTCATCAGTAAAAATATGCACTAAAACCGAACCAAGATCCACTAAAGCCCAATTTCCGTCGCCTTGGTGAATATCGTTTAACGGTAGGATTTTTTGCTTCTTTAAATCCTCCACCAAATGGTGCGCCAACGCCATAACATGGCGCGTTGAAGTACCGGTTGCAATAATCATAACGTCCGTTAAGGACGACAGTTTTCGAACATCCAATTTCACAATTTTCTCGGCCTTACCGGCATCCAATTTTTTGACAACAAAAGTAATGATTTTTTGGGTTTCTGTTTTATAAGTCACTGAACTTCCTTTCCGGGGATAAAGGGAATAACAGCCCGCATCAAATCCGTGATGCCGGTATGCGCCACACCCGATATGGGGTAAACGGTAGTACCAGAGGCTTTTGCAAGCTCTTTTTGCTTTTTGGAAATTTCTTCGGGCGATAAAGAATCAATTTTATTAAGGGCCACAATTTCCTGTTTATCGGCTAATTTATGCCCGTATCTTTTTAACTCGGCGCGAATGGTTTTATAGGATTGTACCACATTTTCTTCTGTGCCGTCAATCAGATGAATAAGGGCGCCACACCGCTCCACATGTTTTAAGAAGTGAGTCCCTAACCCCATACCTTCCGAAGCTCCTTCAATCAATCCCGGAATATCCGCAAGTAAAATTTCACGACCATCCACCGTGGCCACGCCTAAGTTCGGATGAAGCGTTGTAAAGGGATAGTCTGCAATCTTGGGTCGGGCACGGGTTAAAGCCGTTAAAAGGGTTGATTTTCCCGCATTCGGAAGCCCAACTAACCCCACATCTGCAATCAATTTAAGCCTGAGCCATACCCAAACTTCTTCGCCGGGATCACCGGGATCGGCACGTTCGGGGGCTTGATTTGTGGAACTTTTAAACGAATCGTTACCGCGCCCACCCTGGCCACCTTTGGCCGCAATATAGGTATCACCGTCGTGCATCAAATCGGCCAAAACGGTTTCTTTATCTTCGGCCACAATTTCCGTTCCGACAGGAACCTTAATAACTAGATCATCACCGGACGGACCCGTTTTACACCGTCCCATGCCGTTTGTACCACGCGGGGCTTTAAAATGTTGTTGATACCGAAAATCAATCAGAGTATTCAGGTTTTGAACGGCCATAAATACAACATCACCGCCTTTACCACCATCACCCCCATCAGGGCCGCCGAATTCAATAAATTTTTCGTGCCGGAAAGAACAGGCTCCATTCCCGCCGTCACCGGCTTTTACAAAGATTTTTGCTTCGTCCAAGAACTTCATAATATACTCCTTTTCTTAACCGTCTTCCATATGCAGCAAAGCCGATAAACAAAGCGGAATGACGATAAGCGCCGGTCCCCAGGCCGCCAACATCATCGGCATACTGTGCGATTGGCCCAGAACATTTGTAACCCGCGTCATAAAATACAGAAAAAAGCCGCTTAAAATCGCAATCAACACCCGTGTTAAAACTTTTCCCTGCCGATTGGACGGGTGAACGGCAAAAACAATACTGATTAAAATCATGGCAATTAAAATAGCCGGAAAAGCAATCAATTCATGCCAATACATTTCGTGCGTGACGGATGTAAATCCCGATTCTTTTAAAAAACGTATAAAGCGTGGGAAACGCCAAAAGGACATGGTTTGAGGCTCATCAAACTTTTCCAAAATCCGATCCAGACTCAGGTCCGTTTCAAAGAAGGCTTGCGGCTTTTGTTCCCCGCTTTCAAGTTCGGTATCAATCACAAACGGTTTTTTAAGGGTTAAAATACCGTCTTTTAAAGTACCGATTTTGGCTTCATTTTGTCGCAAAAATCGATTTTGATCATCCAATTCAAATACCGATACGTTATCCAATAAAACGTCTTTATCCTGCTGACGAACACGGGCGGCCCGAATCACCAATACTTTGTCTGGCCGAATATCTCTAAGCCAAAATCCCTTAGACGACCAAACAAACGGAGTTGAATGCGTCAGACCCAAGCGTTCTTCCATACGTTCATAGCGACGCGCCGTCATGGCAGAAATCGGATTAAAAATTGTGACATCAAAAACGCCGACAAATCCGACCAAAAGAACCAGCGGCAAAATAACATTCCACACGGACAATCCCACCGACCGCATAACAATCAGTTCCGAAGTTTTATCAAATTTAAACAGGAAAATCAGACCCGCAATCAATGTTACAAACGGTAAAATAATATGTACCATTTGCGGCGATTTTAAAATCGCTAAAATCCCGACATCGACAAAAGAAACCCCGTCATGTTTGGCGGCACTGCGGAGCAGCTCAATAACGTCAAAAAGCATAACCACCATGACCAACACAAATAAGGTCAGCAAAAATATTAAGGCAAACTGTTTCAGGATATAGCGAAATAAAATCAGGTTCATTTTGCTTTCTCCAACAGACGCGTCATTTTAAGGAATTTTTCATGGCGGCGTCTGACTAAATCATCTGCCGGAACGTCTTTCCATTTTTCCAGATGGGACTGAATGGAATTTGCGACAGCATCCATCGTTTCCTTTGGAAAACGGTGTGCGCCGCCGATAGGTTCGGGAACAACTTCGTCAATTAACTTAAACTTAAGCAAATCATCCGCCGTTAAATGCAAAATTTCGGCCGCCTTGGGGGCATAGGTAAAATCTTTCCATAAAATGGAAGCGCATCCTTCGGGCGATATGACGGAATAAATAGCATTTTGCAACATTAAAACGGCATTTCCCATAGCAAGCGCTAAGGCACCGCCGCTACCACCTTCACCGATAATACAGGAAATAACGGGAACTTTCACATTAAGGCCAGCCTCAATGGTTGAAGCGATGGCTTGCCCCTGCCCCCGTTCTTCGGCATCCATGCCGGGGAAAGCACCGGCCGTATCCACCAATGTGATAATGGGAATTTGAAATTGTTCCGCCAGTTTCATCAGCCTTACGGCTTTACGATAACCTTCGGGTTTGGCCATACCGAAATTATGCAACAGGCGCGATTCGGTATCATGGCCTTTTTCATGACCGATAACCATAACGGTCTCACCGTTAAATTTTGCCAATCCCCCCATAATAGCCCGATCTTCCGCAAACAAACGATCCCCCGACAGTGGGCAAAAATCGGTCATGATTTCACGAATATAATCTAGGGTATGGGGCCTGTTTTCATGACGCGCCAGACAAGCCTTTTGCCACGGGTTCAGGTTCTTATAGGCCTCTTTCATCACGCGCAAACGTTTCTGCGTCAGGCGCTCCATTTCGGATGCGATATTGATTCCGCGCTGAGATTGACTGACCTTCAGGGCTTCAATCTTAGCTTCGACTTCCATTAAAGTTTGTTCAAAATCCAAATATTGCATTTTTTTTCCTTTTCGTTTGATTTTTGATATTATACAGAGTATAATTACAAAAGTCCAGTTTAAAATGAAGGAGCCTTTATGACTTTATCCGAAAAAATCATTTTACTATCGGTAACCTTGTGGTTAAGCGCTATTGCTTTTATGGCTTATGCCTTTATTATGCAGAGCCGTTTTCAAACCATTTTAAAGACTCTGTACAAAAAAATTGATCACTTGGAAAAATTATTGGCGCATTCCTTAAAAGAGGCCGATATCCCCCCGGAACCCATAAAATCTATAGAGCCCGACCCCCAATCCCAAAAGAAAACCGCGCCCGAAACAACAATTAAAATTGATAAAAATGAACCCTTATCCAAATATGAAACGGTGACTTTACCCGATGAAATCAACATTAACTTTGTGGACCGCTAAATTTTTATTCGTAATGACGGTGGGCATTGGCCTGCCGACGCTGGCAGAACCGATGCATGGGGTTGCCCTGTATGGAGAACCCAAATATGCCGCGGGATTTGAGGCTTTTGATTACGTGAATCCAAATGCTCCCAAGGGTGGTACGCTGCATCAGGCCTTCTTTGGGGCCTTTGATACTTTAAATCCCTTTGTTATTAACGGTGTGGCCGCACCGGGAACGGGATTAATGCATGATACATTAATGAAGCAAAATGCCGATGAAGCATTTTCATTATATGGCTTAATCGCTGATACAATCGATATTTCCGAAGATCGCCAAACGGTCAGTTTTCATTTAAATCCCGCCGCCCGTTTTTCGGACGGATCCCCCATAACGGCCAAAGACGTGCTGTTTTCATTTAATATCTTGAAAGAAAAAGGGGTGCCGATGTATCGGGCCTATTATCGTGATGTTCTATCGGTCGAGGTACCCGCAGATGATACCGTTATTTTTCACCTGTCTCCGACAACCAATCGGGAACTTCCGCTGATTTTGGGGGAATTACCGATTTTATCCGAAGCCTATTGGAAAAACCGGGATTTTACCCAAACTTCCTTGGACATTCCCGTATCGTCGGGGCCGTATCTGATAAAAAAAATTGTGCCCAACAGGTCTATAACTTATATCCGTAATCCCAAGTATTGGGCAAAGAATTTAAATGTTAATCGTGGCAGTTATAATTTTGATGAAATCCAATACGATTTGTATCGGGACACAACCGTCGCGGTAGAGGCTTTTAAGGCAGGCCTTTTGGATATTCGTATGGAAAACGAAGCCAAAAAATGGCATGTGCTGTCCAATTCTGAACCGGTCTTGGCAGGCAAAATGAAAGCCCGCGTGTTTAAACACAATATGCCCTCCGGTATGCAGGGTTTTGTATTCAACCTGCGGCGACCGAAGTTTCAGGATATTCGTGTGCGTAAAGCCTTGGCCACCGTGTTTGATTTTGATTGGACAAATCACAATCTCTTTTATGATTCCTATCGTCGCACGGAAAGTTATTTTGAAAACTCGTTTTTAAAAGCGCCACCACTGCCGGACGAAAATGAGTTGAAATTATTAGAGCCGTTTCAAAAGCAATTACCACCTTCAACACTGAACACTCCTTATGAAGCACCGGGGAAAAAAGATAATCGCCGAACAAGACTCACCAAGGCGTTAACCCTTTTGGAACAGGCCGGTTATTATGTAGATAAGCGAGGCGTTTTGCGCTCAAAAAGCGGACAGCCTTTTGAATTTGAAATTTTAATCGACAGTGCCTCTGGCCCCGTATGGGAACGGATTATTCTGCCCTATATTGATCGATTGAAACATCTGGGAATTACGGCAACGGTACGTACCGTAGATACCATTCAATACAAAAACAGATTAGATACATACGATTACGATATGATTGTAACGGTTTGGGGACAATCATTTTCACCCGGAAACGAACAGCGCTATTTTTGGGGATCGGCGGCTGCCGATACCGAAGGAAGCCTAAACTACAGCGGAATTAAAAGTCCTGTAATTGATTTCTTAATCGATCGAATTATCGGGGCAGAATCTCAATCAGAACATTTAACGGCCGTTCATGCCCTGGATCGGGTTTTATTGCATTCTCATCTGGTTATCCCCCATTGGCATACGCCGGAACATCGGTATTTGTATTGGGATAAATTCGGTATTCCCGATACCGTTCCGATGAAAGGAATGAATATTTTGGATTGGTGGATAAAATAAAGCATTTTTATGCTTGATTTCTGAAAAAAAAGCGTTTATAAACAAAAGAGAATATTCTGTTTAAGGGGTCATATGATGAAAAAAACGATCTTTTGCTTGGTGTTGGCTTTGGGATTGACGGGGGTAAATCCGGCCCGTTCACAGTTGGCTTTTTGGAATTACGATGATGCAGACGGCGAATCCCAAATTCCTTCGGAGTGCGATGGTACTTTCGATGAAAGCCGCGGCGGTGTTTTTGTCCCCAGTGCCGCGGAAATGGCCAAACGTGGGGAAGAGTTTTTAATTAATCCTGATCCGACAGAGCGCAATAAAGCCGGTTATTGTTTAATTGCGGCCGCATTGCGGGGACATATTCCGTCGCAATATCGCGTTTCGCAACTGTATGCCAAAGGGATTGTATTACCCCAAGATGATTTAAGCGCTTATCGATGGGCTTTTTTGGCTTCCCTAAACGGCCATGAAGAAGCCGCTAAACATGCCCTTTTATTGGAACGGTTTCTGACCACCAAGGAAATTGAATTAGCCACCGCTTCCGTCAACAACATGCGCCCCGGCATTACCAAACGGTATCAGGCCGAACTAAATGACTGGCAACAGCGAGTGGATGATAAGCAAAAAGAGTTGGATGAAATCAACGATGAAATCGATAAAATTTTGGGGATAGAAAAACCGAAAGATAAAAAAGAGGATAAGGCGAATAAACCTAAAAATACCGAATTGGCCGCCAAAACGCAAAAGGCTGTACCGCACGGTGCCATTTTCGGGGAAGAGGATCGCCGGAAAAAATGAAATTCTGGGCCTTTCTGATTTGCATTTTCTGTGCTTCGTTTTCTTGGGCGGATTTTCTGCCGCAAACAGATGATATTCCTTTGATGGAAGGCTTAACTCTCAAACAAACGGATGATGTCGCTTTTGATACCCCGGCGGGGCAAATATTGGTGTTTGAAGCCACTACAAAATCCTCCCCTGATTCGGTGCGTTCTTTTTATGCCAAAACATTAACGGCTCTGGGATGGACATGGAAAAAGAAAGACACCTATGTCCGTGGGGCCGACACATTGGAATTATCATTTCCGACGGCGGGTACCGTTCGGTTTGATATTACATTATCATCCAGTAATCGTTAAGATTTAAATCACTAATCGGGCGGCTTCCGTCTTGATATAACGGCTCATTTTTTCAAAAGCCTTTGTTTCGATTTGACGCACACGTTCACGGCTGATATGAAAGAAAGCCCCCAGATTTTCCAATGTTTCCGGATTTTCCGTTAAGAAACGCTTTTTAACAATTTCTTGTTCTCGTTCGGATAATGTTCCCAATGCCTGAACCAAGAGTTTTTTCTTTAAAATCATATCTTGTGTGTTACCGATTTTATCTTCAACTGATTCGGTACCATCGACCAACATATCTTGCCGATTGGTATCAGAATCGTGCGATAAGCAAGTGTTTAAAGATGAATCGCCATTCAAACGTTGCTCCATTTCCAAAACATCTTTTTTCGATACACCCAACATTTGCGAAATTTTTTCGGCGGTTTCTTCATTCAAAGCCGTTTCATCATAAAGCCCCAGTCTGGACTTGATTTTATGCAAATTATAAAATAATCTTTTTTGCGTTGCGACCGTTCCGATCTTAACCAATGACCAAGATTTCAAGATAAATTCGGATACGGAAGCCTTAATCCACCAAATAGCATAAGTTGCCAGACGAAAACCCTTATCCGGATCAAATTTTTTAATTGCCTGCATTAAGCCGATGTTAGCCTCGGAAATCAAATCGGATAAAGCCAAACCGTAATGACGGAAGGACAAGGCAACCTTAGCCGCCAACCGTAAATGTGAGGTTGTCAGCTCATGCGCCGCATCCAAATCACCGGTTTCTTGAAACCGTTTCGCAAGCATATACTCTTTGTTGGCATCCAGCATCGGAAATTTATTAATTTCCATTAAATATAAGGATAGAGAATTCCCCGAATATAATAGAGATAACGCATTCATCCCAGCCATTTTTTATATCCTTTCATTAAGCAATATAAATCGGTTTTTCCGCCTTGGACAAAACCAAAAGACAAAGGGTATTCTACCCCAAAAAGACCACATTGTCAAGCCCTTTGACTATATTTTAAACATATTTTAAGATGTTTATTTAAAATCAATACCGACGGCTTCTGATACGGATTTAAATCCTTTTTGTTTCAAGATAGCCGCCAATTCCTTATTGATTTTGGTAACGGCTTTTGGCCCTTCAAACCGGAGGACTGTTCCAATTTGAATAAGCGATGCCCCCGCCGCCAAGCAATCATAGGCATCTTGCCCCGTCCATACACCACCGCAGGCTACAATCGGCAATTGCCCTTTAGTGAATTGATATACCTTACTGATCATTTCCAAAACATAAGGTTTTACCGGCGCACCCGATAACATACCGGCATAGTGCTTTTTGCTGAGTTTCACCTTGGCTTGCGACAACGATAACGGGCCGCCGACTATAACACCATCCACCCCCGCTGTTAATAAATGCTGACATACCAAAGGTAATTCAAGCGGCGTTACATTTAAGGGAATTTTCACCAAAATTTTCGGCTTTTGAATTGGGGCCGCTTCTTGAACGGCACGTTTAATTGCCTTCAAAATCGGCACCATCATGGAGGCATCCGATACAATCCGATACAGCTCCGTTTCGGGGTGGCCGAAATTCACCGTAATAAAATCACAATAAGGTGCAATTTTATGTGTCATCAGGGCAAATTCTTCCGCATAGGTCATGACCCGTCCCTGTTTGACGTTTTCACCTTCATATTCGGCCGTACTGGAAATGTTAATGCCAATGATATTGGGCAGATACCGCCGGTTAATAAAAGCCGGTATCATCGTTTCCAAACCAAAATTTTTGTATCCCAAACTTTGCACTACAATGGCTTTATCCCGCCGCAAAAAGAACGTTTCCGTTACGGGTTTCTCCTGTTCCAATGTATAGGGGCCAAATTCTCCAAAACCGGCCCCCATGAAAATAAGGTCATCAACCACACCCACGCGTTTATCAAAACCGGCACCGACCCCTATCGGTGTTTTTAACCGAAAGCCCAATACATTTGTTGCCAAGCGAGGATCTTCCCGAAAGCGATTAGGAAAAGCCCCCGATTGAAGTCCCCAATAAAGCATTCTCTCTCCGTTTTTCGGGGATACCTTTTGGATAAACCACCAAAAAATAGAAAACAACAAATTATTCAACCGCATTCCGGTTGGTCTTTTCATGGTTTAGGCCTCCGTTTCCTTATATTTGATTTTAAGTTCTTCCACACGCTCCGGCAATATTTTTTGGAATAGAGGATCACTGGGGGTAAAGGCTTTGCCCGCCGGTAATTCTTTCAAATAAGTTTCCATTTTTTCTGTCGGCCAAACGGGTGTTTTTTCCGCCCCGACCAGTGCCAGCATTTTTTGAGCGGTTTCCGGCATAACAGGAGCCGACAAATTCGCAAACAAGCGAATCATATTAAGGGCTGTTCCCAAAATTGTTGCCCCGTATTCCAAATTTGTTTTTACCACTTTCCACGGTTCCGTTTTGGCAATATAATTGTTCCCCGATACCCAGATTTCCCGAAGAGTACTCATGGCTTTTCTGAACTCAAGCCCGTCCATATACCGCTTATAATCAGCAATTAAATTATCCAACGTCTGATAAAGTTCTTTTTCATTTTCCGTTATAGCACCGATAGCAGGCACCTGGCACCCGAAATTCTTTTCCGTCATCTTTAACACGCGGTTAATGAAGTTACCCAAAACATCATTTAAATCCTTATTCACAACAGCGGCAAATTGATCGAAAGAGAAATTGGTATCATCCGATTCCGGCGCATTAGCGATCAACCAATACCGCCAATAATCGGCCGGAAATTCACGAATGGCATCGTCTAGGAAAATACCGCGATGGGCAGACTTGGAAAACTTTCCGCCCGCAAAGTTCAGGTAATTCATGCCTTTTAAAAAGTCAACGGTTTTCCAATTTTCACCCGTACCTTTAAGAGTCGCCGGGAACGAAATCGTATGATAGGGGATATTATCCTTACCCATAAATTCCGTATAGCGCACTTCATCGGGTTTCAACCACCAATCTTCCCAGTTGCGTTCGGTCGGTTTTTCATCCGACCATTGTTTTGTGATACCGATATAACCGATCGGGGCATCAAACCAGACATAAAACACTTTGTTTTCAAAGCCCTCTTTGGGAACAGAAAATCCCCATTTTAAATCACGCGTAATGCCACGTTCTTTCAAACCTTCTTTTAACCATTTCTTCGCAATGGAATAGGCAATATCTGGCCACAATCCCTTTTTTGTCTCAATCCATTGGTCAAGTTCTGCCTCTATTTTCGGCAATTGTAAAAATAAATGCCGTGTTTCCCGAATTTCCAAATTACTGCTACCTGAAAGAACACTCTTTGGATTAATCAAATCCGTCGGATCCAAGATTTTTGTGCAATTTTCACATTGGTCCCCTTTGGCTTTTTCATATCCGCAATGAGGACAAGTCCCCATAACATAACTGTCCGGCAGATATCGCCCGTCGTCGGGGGAGTAAACTTGCTTAGTCGTTTTTTCCTCGATAAATCCGTTTTTATCCAAGGCATGAAAAATTCGATAAGTAATTTCTTTGTTTTGATCAGAACTGGTCCGACCGAAATAATCAAATCCTAAATTAAATCCCCGATACATCTCAACATGCAGATCATGATATTTTTTACAATACTCATCAACGGGCATATTTTCTTTAGCCGCCCCGACCTCAGAGGGAGTTCCATGTTCATCCGTTCCACAAACATAGAGGACTTCTTCCCCTAAAACCCTTTGATAACGGGCATACACATCCGCCGGTAGCAAACATCCAACCAAATGCCCTAAATGCGGGAGTCCGTTCACGTAAGGCAGCGCACTGGTAATCAACTGTTTTGTCATAAAAAAATCCTTTCAACATACAATTGTCTCTAGGATAGCAAAAAATCAACCCCAGTGCAAGCAAAAATTAAAGTTTAGCCCAAAAAGGAGGAAAACAGTTTTTTATGTGGCCCACAACAGGGATAATAACCTAAAAAGTTATAAATCTTCCGAAATGCTATCCAAGGCTTTTTCTAACTCTTCAATATCATTAGGTGACGGCGCTCCATTTTTATGACGAACATCAAGCATTTGACGGGCCAATCTATAAAAAGGGGTATCAGGCACGGAATTTTTACTTAAATAATCATCAATATCAACCAAAACCCAATTACCATAATAAATATCATTGCTGATGTTAAAAAATCCGTTCCAATCATCAGGCATAGTCAATTCTTTTTCCAAAACTTGTGCTTTTTCGGTTTGATTTGTTCGGTAATACAAATAAGTTAAAAGAAATTTGTTTAAGAAATCGGTTTTATTTTCTAAATAGGGAATAAGTTTAAACTGCAACCTTTGAACTTCCTGTAAATCTCCGCTTCGGTTCAATATCCCAATGGATTCAATGTATATGCCGATAATCTCTTTATCTGATCCGTCTTCCGGCGGACAGTATACAGGGGGCAACATTCTTTGATCATTCGTGTTCTTTGCTTTCAGCAATTCTTTTTGATGATTTATTATCCCCTTATAGAAACAAGCGTTTTCATTGTTTCCATCAACTTTAATTTTCGAGATTAAGTCAATGGCCTTTTGGAATTGAGATGTTCTTCTGTATAAGTCAAGTAAAAGAAGTTGCGTATCTGTAACAGAACTGTTTTCCAAATAGGAAATCGTCTTTTTTCGAAATTGAATAGCATTTTCAGTTTCATCCGCGTCATCAGCCGCCCAAGCCGCATTTAAATAAGCGCGAGCTACTTCTTCGCCATCTTTCCCACATTGTTCCAAAAGATAAGCATAGGCTAAATATTTTTGAGAAAGTTCATTTACATTTTGTGATTTTAAAAGGGTCTGATACGCATTTGATTTTACGATTTCATTTTGTTTATCACATACTTTTTCGGCTATGTTATAGGAAACTAAACCGCATGATTTACATTGTTGAATAAGATGTATCAGTGCAGAACGCATCATTTCACCGCGCCGACTATCCAATGAACCCGGACTAAGTTGATTTGTGGACATTAAAACCGGATAGGAATCTCTCCCCCCGCATGCGGAACAGGTTAGATCTTCACGACTATATGAGGTTGCTATCGCCTGCGAAGACACATATAACACCCCCATAAAAAGAAGAAATTTTCCAATTTTTTGCATGTGAACAGTAATTTTATCGCGCATCTTACGTATTCCTTTCAAATCTAATAACGGAAGTCTAATCTGCTTTTAAAATGATTTCAAGCAAAATTTAAAGTTTTTTCAGCCTGTTTTGCGCGGCGGTGAAGTATTTGGGATCTAATTCAATACCGATAATTTTATCTTGTTTTCGATAAAAATCTTTTACCTTCTAAACCCATTTTCAAAAAACAGTTGACTCTTTCATTTTTTCGGGTTATATATATCCTCATGAAAAAGCACATTGGCATATTTTTGGTATTAATGGGACTTTTATCTGCCTGCGGATTGGAAAGTTACCCCGGCGGTGATTTGCCGACTCAGGCACGCTTATCCGCCATTAAAAAAGGGGCCACAAAGGAAAAGGTGCTTCAAATTTTAGGTTCTCCCGCTACACAAAGCACAACCTTGTCCGACGGCACAACATTTTTAATTTATGCCCAAAACTTGAAGAAGAGCCGTGCTTTCTTGGATCCCAAAGAAGTTAAACGCGACGTATATGTTTATTATTTTGATAAAAATTCAAAATTAACGGATTTCCAACATTTAACCTTGGATGATGCTCAAAAGATTTCCTATGATTCATCGGAAACAAAGGTTGAAGGGCGTGAACTGTCCTTACTGGATCAAATTGTTCAAAACTTCGGTCGGTATAATACAGGCTCCGGCGACAGCTCTGTCCGTCGTTAATCCTTATTTTAGTCGGCTTTTTCCCAATCAATTTTTTCTTATAACAAACGGATATTATCAAAAAACTTGACTAAAAAACGATTTTATGCTATAATGCACCTTCTAAGGAGGTTTTTCGGTTTTGGGATACCCCAAAACAAAATACAAAGATGAAAAAGTTATGGAATTCAATTCGGGACAGGTTTGCCCCCAAATCCCAAGACGCAATTTTATTTAAGGCCTGCTGTGACGGAAACCCTCACGCGGCTCATGTTGCATTAAAGGCCGGTGCTAATCCCAATGCCCTCACCTATTTGGGTGAATACGGCTATAGCCCCTGGGAATATGAAACTCAATACACGGGTACGGTTCACGCAACCCCTCTAATTATCGCCGCCACTTCCGCCATGGAAAGCGATGCTGCCGGCTACTATCAAATCGTTAAGATGTTGATGGATCACCCGCAGACAAACTTGAATTGTGTTGTATCCGGTCATCGGGCCGAATGGCGCAGCGAACACCACCATAATGATGGCTATCCCCCTGATTTTGAGGAAGACTATAATTCCTCCCTCTATCAGGTTTTAAGCCAATTTGGCCAACCTCTGTCCACCCCGCCTGCCATTCCGTCAGATTTGTACCCCCTCTCACAACAAATGGCGGCATTTTTGCAAGGATCCTTATTGGAACGTAAAGCAAAAGATCATCTGGCTCAAAAGGCTCAAGAACAAAAAGTTGCTTCCTTATAAGCCTATTCTATAAAAACGCCCCGTCATCAGGGGCGTTTTTTATTTTTCAAGCAATTTCTTTCTAAGGAACTGATGCGGATTAAGACTTCTGTCTTTTTTTTGTTCTTCCCTATACTCCAAAAAATCATCTATCCCAAATCGGTGCCCCGTAGCACTGTAAAATTTCAATAATTCATTTAACCTAACGCTCGGGGCTTTGGCATCTCTGTCCCGTAAAGCCTGAATTTTGGGTTCTGCTTCTTTTTTTCTACGTTCAGACAATATATTTTTAATTTCTTTTTTTTCTGCCAACGATGACAGTTTCAATACTTTTTTTAAATAACACGCAGGCATCTTTTCAAGACTCTCCCGGATAAAGGCATCTAGTTTTAATTTATCCGAACTGTTTTTGATTTTCTTACTTTTTTGAATAAAAAGGTGGCATGCCTCCGGTGCATTATTAATCGCCTCAAATACCGGCAATATAGTCCTAAAATCTTCGGGACGAACGACCTGAACTACTTTTAAAACCTCGTCACTTCCTATATATCCATACGCCCCCAACAAACGCCAATCCCGCTTTTGGATAGCCATCATCCGCCCTTCATCTTTTCTTTTCCCGTCTACCATAGCGTCTTGTGTGTCCCTTAAGTATTGGACAAGGGATCTGGAATCACCCGTCTTTTTAAAATTTTCAAAAAAGACATCATACAAAAATTGTCCTTCATCATTCCGTTCCCTAAGCACCGCTGGATCCATGGTGGCAATTCCGCCAAAATTAATACGCGGATCAGCAAGAATGCTCAACAGCCCTCTGTTAATTCGTTCTTCCTCTTTCGCTTCCTGCATAAACTTTACCCCAATTGGTGTGTTTTCGGATACAAATTTGTGGTTTTGATCGGATAAGATATCTGCCATAGACCGCTTATCCTCCGGATGTTCCACAAAATACCGCAATAATTTTTGGGTTACCTCTATTGCTTCATTATTTTGTTCCGTTTTCTCCTGCATCTGCCCCGAAAATACTTCCAATATAGAACCATGGGCATCATAATCTTCATCAGTCGGCTCAATCTTATTCAAGGTTAAAATTTCCTCTTCTGGCCGAACGGGCATCAACATAAAAGGCTGTTTAATCAAATTTAAACTGATTCGATTATTCAAATTATCTGCATCCAATAACCAATCATCAGCATATTTAGGGTCATTTTGCGCAATAATATGAAAATGCTTGGCGCCGAAACTTTGTTTAAGGGGACGCCGTGATGAAAAGTGCATCATCCGCAAATTTCCCATCAATTCTTTTTCCTGCCCCGGATAAAATTCGGCCAATTTTTCCGACATCATTTGTTCCAACCGGAAAGACACCATTCCCCCATGACAATGCGATACCAGAGTAATATTTTGCAGATTTTTCCGTATTTCGGAAACAGAACGTTTTTCCCCTTTTTCATCTGCAATCAAAGGAAATAAAAAAGCATCAAAAAAAGGTTTCCAATAATCTTTAAGGCTCGCCGTATCTCTCCTTTGAGATTCTTCATCCCCGAAAAATTTATTTTCACCTACCTCATGTATAACTGACTCCCTATGCTTGGAAGAATCTTGAAACGTATATCCCAATCCGTATAAATGGGGCATATCTTCAGGTTTCATCCCCGCCAGCATCAACATTTTTTCAACAACCTTACAATGACCGTTTATTTCTTTCGGCGTTTTTGCCGACGCATCCCCAGGCAGGAAAAGAACGCTTTTTTTATCCAAAAAGACGTCGTTTCTCTCAGGTTCTTTACCTATTTCTGACGAATAAATAACTCGAAAACCGTGCGGGGCATCACTTTTTTTGACCCGTTCTCCCAAAGTATAAGAATCTGTTTCCCGCTTAAACATATCCGATAGCCCTCCAACCCTCATTATACCATATTCTGCATAAAATGCAAATATTACCTTTTTCGGGGTATGAAAAAGGCCCCTTTGAAAGGGGCCTTTTCAATGCTTTTACCTAGCTGGCATTTGCCGTTTCTTTGTTTCTGGCATCCACGATTTCGCGATCGCGTTCCAATGCAATTTGTTTCAGACGTTGCATTTCGGCACCTGTTCCGGCCGGAATTAAACGTCCAACAATCACATTTTCCTTCAGACCATGCAAAGAATCCCGTTTTCCGGCAACGGCCGCTTCCGTCAAAACCCGAGTGGTTTCTTGGAACGATGCCGCCGAAATAAATGACTTGGTCTGCAAACTGGCCTTCGTGATACCTAACAAGACCAACGAAGCTTTCGCTTCCCGTCCGCCGGCTTTAACGGCCTTGGCGTTTTCGGCGATCAACGTATCTTTATCAATTTGTTCGCCCACCAACAAAGTCGTATCACCCGGATCGGTCACTTCCATCTTGCGCATCATCTGACGCACGATAACTTCGATGTGCTTATCGTTGATTTTCACACCCTGCAAGCGATACACGGCCTGCACTTCTTTAATCATATAGTGTGCCAACGCTTCCACGCCCAAGATTCGCAAAATATCATGCGGTACCAAAGCGCCTTCAACAATCAGGTCACCTTTTTGCACAATATCGCCTTCATGGACAGCCACCGACCGACCTTTCGGGATCAGGTATTCACGCTTGTCCTGTTCGTTTTCAGAAACGACAAACACGCGCCGTTTAGCCTTGAAATCGGCTCCAAACTCAACCCGACCGTCAATTTCCGAAATGATAGCCGCATCTTTTGGACGCCGTGCTTCAAAGAGTTCCGCCACCCGCGGCAAACCGCCGGTAATATCACGAGTCTTTGTAGATTCTCTCGGTAATCTGGCAATCACATCACCAGGTCCGACCTGTTGTCCGTTCGTCACGGTCACAACGGCATCAGCCGCCAAATAGTAGCGTGCTTCCGCACCGCTGGCCGACTTATAGATCTTACCTTTTTCGTTCAAAAGGGCGATATGCGGTTTTCTGCCTTGTTTTGACGATTGTTGCCGCCAATCCATAACCACCGTTGAAGAAAGTCCTGTTGCTTCATCAACAACCTGACGCACGGTTTCCCCGTCCACCAGGTCTTCAAATTTAACGGTACCGGCTTTATCAACGATAATCGGAGTTGTATACGGATCCCATTCTGCCAAACGTGTTCCTTTCGTCACTTTTTGACCGTTTGTTACCATCAATTTACCGCCATAAGGCACCCGATGGCGTGCTTTTTCACGTCCGCCCGCATCCAACAACGAAATTTCGCTGTTACGTGATAAGACAATCACTTCACCGGCCGAGTTCTTGATGGTATTGCAGTTTGTTAATTTAATCTTGGCATCAAAGGCCGCATCAATACTGGATTGCTCTGCACCACGTTGCGCCGCACCACCGATGTGGAAGGTACGCATCGTCAACTGAGTTCCCGGTTCACCAATGGATTGCGCGGCAATAATACCGACCGCTTCCCCAAGGTTCACTGCCGTTCCCCGAGCCAAATCGCGTCCATAACAAGCCGCACAAATACCGTCTTCGGCTTCACAGGTTAAGACCGACCGAATTTTCACTGAATCCACGCCGGCCGCGTCAATCTTTTCCACATCGCTTTCATCGATTAAGTGATTTTTGGAAACGATAACTTCGCCGGTTGTCGGGTTCTTAATATCTTCCGCAGCCGTCCGACCCAAGATCCGTTCACCGGTTGTAGCAATCACATCACCGCCTTCGATAATCGGTTGGATGGTAATCCCTTTATCGGTACCGCAATCTTCCATTGTAATAATAGCATCTTGTGCCACGTCAACCAAACGCCGTGTCAAGTAACCTGAGTTAGCTGTTTTAAGGGCCGTATCCGCCAAACCTTTTCTGGCACCGTGGGTTGAGTTAAAGTATTCCATAACCGTCAAACCTTCTTTAAAGTTCGACCGAATAGGTGTTTCAATAATTTCACCATTCGGTTTCGCCATAAGGCCGCGCATACCGGCCAACTGCCGCATCTGAGCCGCCGAACCACGAGCACCTGAATTCGCCATCATAAAGACTGAGTTCACAGGCTTACCCGGTTCAATTTTGGAAATTCCCTTCATCATGGCTTCCGAAATAGCATCCGTACAGGCTGCCCAAGCGTCTACCACTTTGTTGTATTTTTCCAAACGGGTAATCAAACCGTCTTGGTATTGACGTTCATATTCATTGGTTTTCTTTTCCGTTTCGGCCAACAATTTTTTCTTTTCTGCCGGCACGATTAAGTCGTCTTTACCAAATGAAATACCCGACAAAGCCGCTTGCCGATATCCAAGGCCCATAATCCGGTCCGCAAAGATACATGTTTCTTTCTGACCGCAGAACCGATATACGGCATCGATGATATCCGACACTTCCTTCTTACGAATAAGGCGGTTCATCAAACTGAACGGAATCTTACTGTTATCCGGAAGCAGTGCCGCCAACTTCATCCGCCCCGGCGTCGTTTCCACAACGCGAGTATTCTTGACACCATTGTCTTCCATGATGGTCAATCTTACTTTAATCTTGGAATGGAGTGTTACCACTTTGTTGAACAAAGCATGTTCAATTTCCTGCGGGCAAGAAAAGGCCATGCCTTCCCCCGGTTCCCCGTCCAAAGCCATCGACATATAGTAAAGACCCAAAATAACGTCCTGTGTCGGCACAATAATCGGTTTTCCCGAAGCCGGTGACAAGATGTTGTTTGTTGACATCATCAAGACCCGAGCTTCCAATTGAGCTTCCATCGACAAAGGAACGTGCACGGCCATCTGGTCACCGTCAAAGTCCGCGTTAAAGGCTGTACAAACCAACGGATGCAACTGAATGGCTTTACCTTCAATCAACACTGGTTCAAAGGCCTGAATACCGAGTCTATGCAACGTCGGCGCACGGTTTAACAACACCGGATGCTCCCGAATGACTTCGGATAAGATATCCCACACCTCCGGACGTTCTTTTTCCACCATTTTCTTGGCGGCTTTAATTGTCGAAGCCATACCGTATTGTTCCAGTTTCGAATAAATAAACGGCTTAAACAATTCCAAAGCCATTCTCTTCGGCAAACCGCATTGATGTAACATCAATTCCGGCCCCACGGTAATCACGGAACGACCTGAATAGTCCACCCGTTTTCCGAGGAGGTTTTGACGGAACCGACCCTGTTTACCTTTTAACATATCCGCCAAGGATTTAAGCGGCCGTTTATTCATACCGGCCACAGCCCGACCCCGACGACCGTTATCAAACAAGGCATCAACGGCTTCTTGCAACATCCGTTTTTCATTACGGATAATGATTTCCGGTGCGCGCAATTCCAACAACCGTTTCAACCGGTTATTCCGGTTAATCACACGGCGATATAAATCGTTCAAGTCAGATGTCGCAAACCGACCACCGTCCAATGGAACCAAAGGCCGTAATTCCGGTGGAATAACCGGCAACACATCCAACACCATCCATTCCGGACGGGAACCGGATTCCAAGAAGGCTTCCACCAACTTTAATTTTTTCACGATTTTTTTGCGCTTCATATCGGATTTGGTTTCAATAAGTTCCGCCCGCAATGTTTTTGCTTCGGCGGCCAAATCGATTTGAGCCAACATTTCCTTAATGGCTTCGGCACCGATTCCGACGCGGAAAGCATCTTCCCCGTATTCTTCCAAAGCTGCCTGATATTGTTCTTCCGTCAATAAATCATGCAGTTTTAAGGCCGTCAACCCCGGCTCGATCACGATGTATTTTTCGAAATAGAGCACCGCTTCCAAATTTTTAAGCATCATATCAAGCAATGTTCCGATCCGACTCGGCAGCGATTTTAAAAACCAAATATGCGTCACCGGTGCGGCCAATTCAATATGCCCCATCCGTTCACGACGCACTTTCGAAAGCGTCACTTCCACACCGCACTTTTCGCAAGTAATACCACGATATTTCATACGTTTATATTTACCGCACAAACATTCATAATCTTTTACCGGTCCGAAGATTTTAGCGCAGAACAGACCGTCTTTTTCGGGCTTAAAAGTCCGATAATTGATGGTTTCCGGTCTGGTCACTTCACCATAGGACCAACTCCGGATTTTTTCCGGAGACGCGATAGAAATCCGAATATCGTCAAAAGATTGCGGGTTAGCCACAGGATTAAAATTACTAATAAGTTCGTTCATTTTTATTGCCTCTTATTATTTGGTTTCGTTTTGGTTTAATTCCACATCTAGCGCGAGTGACTTCATTTCTTTCGTCAACACGTTAAACGATTCCGGAATACCGGTTTCAAAGTTATTATCGCCCCGAATGATGGTCTCATAGGCCTTAATACGCCCCGACACGTCATCGGACTTGATCGTCAGAATTTCCTGCAGGGTATAGGCTGCGCCATAGGCTTCCAAAGCCCACACTTCCATTTCCCCGAATCTCTGACCACCAAATTGAGCCTTACCGCTTAAGGGTTGTTGCGTGACCAAACTGTAAGGACCGATCGAACGTGCGTGAATCTTTTCGTCAACCAAGTGGTGCAACTTCAACATATACATGTATCCGATTGTCACCGGCCGATCGAACGGTTCACCCGTCAATCCGTCATAGAGCGTCACTTGCCCCGATACATTCAGGCCCGCCATCTTCAGCATATTGTCAATATCATCTTGATGTGCCCCGTCAAACACCGGCGTTGCAATAGGAATACCCTCTTTTAAGTTTTCACTCATCGCCAATAATTCCGTATCCGTCATATCGGCAATTTTCTTTTTATATTCCCGTTCACCATAGATTTCTTTCAGTTTTGCTTTCAACTCATCCACTTTGGCCTTTTTGGCTTTAATGGCATCAACAATGGCACCGACCTGACGGCCAAGTTCCCGACAAGCATATCCCAAATGTGTTTCCAAAATCTGACCCACATTCATACGCGACGGCACACCCAAGGGGTTCAACACGATATCCATCGGCGTTCCGTCTTCGGTATAAGGCATATCTTCAATCGGAAGTACCCGTGATACCACACCTTTGTTTCCGTGCCGACCGGACATTTTATCACCCGGTTGCAATTTCCGCTTTGTCGCAATAAAGACCTTAATTTTCTTAAGTTCCCCTGCCATCATTTCATCACCGCGTTGTAATTTTTCAACCCGATTTTCAAATTTCTTTTGCAGGTTTGTTTCCGCTTCATCCAAAGTTTTCAAAAGCTGTTCAATTTCTTTCATCACTTTATCATTGGACACATTGATTTTTCTTAAATCAACATTTTTAACGGCAGCCAAAGCATCAGCGGTCAGGACCGTGCCGGCTTTAAATCCGGTTGCTTTAGATACCTTTTGACCGGCCAACAATCCACGGATACGATCATAAAAACTGCCTTGAATAATGGCTTTTTCGTCATCGCGATCTTTGGCGAGTCTGCTGATTTCGGCCTGTTCAATCGACAAAGCCCGTTCATCTTTTTCAAGGCCCCGCCGTGTAAAGACACGCACGTCAACCACCGTTCCGGAAATTCCCGGCGGCACGCGTAATGAACTGTCCCGCACATCGGCTGCTTTTTCACCAAAGATGGTTCTGAGCAATTTTTCTTCCGGTGTCATGATTGTTTCACCTTTCGGTGTCACACGACCGACCAAGATATCACCGGCCTTTACTTCCGCACCGATATAAATCACACCGGTTTCATCCAGGTTTTTCAATCCTTCTTCACCGACATTCGGAATATCGCGTGTAATTTCTTCTTGCCCAAGTTTTGTATCTCTGGCCGTCACTTCAAATTCTTCCAAGTGAATTGACGTAAAGACATCATCCCGTGCAATACGTTCCGAAATCAGAACAGAGTCTTCATAGTTATATCCGTTCCACGGCATAAAGGCCACCAAAACATTCCGTCCCAAGGCCAATTCGCCCAATTGTGTACAAGGACCGTCCGCGATAATATCACCTTTAGATACCACATCACCGGTTTTTACAATCGGTTGTTGTGTCATACAGGTTCCTTGATTGGATCTTTGGAATTTTTCCAATGTATAAATATCCACACCCGAAGCCGTGCTGCTTAATTCATCTGTCGCACGAATAACGATACGGCTGGAATCCACTTGTTGGACAACACCCGAACGCTTTGCTGTAATAGCGGCTTTCGAATCCTTTGCCACAACAGCTTCCATACCTGTCCCGACGAGAGGAGCCTGCACCTTCAACAGAGGCACACCCTGCCGTTGCATGTTCGAACCCATCAATGCCCGGTTAGCGTCATCGTTTTCAAGGAACGGAATAAGGGCTGCCGCCACCGATACCACTTGTTTCGGCGATACGTCAATCATGTCCACTTCCTCGGGTTTGGCCAATATCACTTCGCCTGCTTTACGGCAAGTTACCAATTCTTCGGTCAATTCCCCTTTATCGCTCAATTTAGCATTGGCTTGCGCGATTGTATGTCTGGCTTCTTCCATTGCCGACAAATAAACCACTTCATCTGTCACTTTACCGTCCACAACTTTCCGATACGGCGTTTCAATAAAGCCGTATTTGTTGATTCGGGCATAGCTTGCCAATGAGTTAATCAAACCGATGTTCTGACCTTCCGGCGATTCAATCGGGCAAATCCGTCCATAGTGTGTCGGATGCACGTCGCGCACTTCCATACCGGCGCGATCGCGGGTAAGACCTCCCGGTCCCAAAGCCGACAAACGGCGCTTGTGTGTAATTTCCGAAAGCGGATTGTTTTGATCCATGAATTGACTCAGCTGACTGCTCGCAAAGAATTCCCGAACTGCCGCCGACAAAGGCTTTGCGTTAATTAAATCATACGGCATCACCGAATCGATTTCGCTGGAAGTCATCCGTTCACGGATCATTCTTTCCATACGCAAAAGGCCTAAACGATATTGATTTTCCATCAATTCCCCGACCGGTCTTACCCGCCGGTTACCCAGGTTATCAATATCATCAATTTCACCTTGTCCGTCTTTAATTTCCACTAAAGTCTTCAAGATCTTTAAGATATCTTCTTTACGTAAAACACGCACGGAATCGGGTACTTCTTCATTGTTAAACCCAAGCCTTGCATTCATTTTTACACGACCCACTGCCGACAAATCGTAGTGTTCCAAATCAAAGAACATCCCGCGGAATAAAGTATCAGCCGTTTCCACAACCGGCAATTCGCCCGGCCGCATAATCTTATAAATATCAATTAAGGCTTCTTCCCGCGTTGTGTTTTTATCCGCCACCAACGTGTTGCGGATATAGGGTCCTACCCGCACATAATCCACATGCAACAAAGGCAGTTCCTTTAATTTAATTTCTTTTATCTTGGCAAAATCATCTTCCGTCAGTTCATCACCGGCTTCCAAAATAACTTCACCCGTTTTTTCATCAACGATATCCGTTGCGACAAAACGACCAGAAAGTTCTTCTTCCGGTAAAACATATTCTTCCAAACCGTCTTTTTGTAATTTTTTCGCTTTGGCAGAAACCAATTTTTGACCTTTTTCAAAAACAACTTTGCCCGTTTTGGCATCCACCAAATCAAAGGAAAGTTTTTGTCCTTTCAAAAGATCTGGATTATATTCTGTTTTCCACCCTTTTTTGTCTTTTTTGAAAACAACCGTCTGATAGAAATAGTTTAAAATTTCTTCTTTTCCCATACCATAAACATCCGACGGATCGATTTCTTTGCCCTCTTTTTGGGCTTCCAACCGTTTTTGAACGGTGTAATCACTATCCAACGCATAAAGAAGTGATGACACCGGCAATTTCCGACGACGGTCAATTCGAACATAAATTAAATCTTTGGCATCGAATTCAAAGTCGATCCAGGAACCGCGATAGGGGATAATCCGCGCGGCAAAGAGGAATTTACCCGAAGAATGTGTTTCCCCGTTATCATGATCAAAGAACACACCCGGGGATCTGTGCATCTGGGACACGACAACCCGTTCTGTTCCGTTCACGATAAAGGTCCCTTTGTCCGTCATTAACGGCAAATCGCCCATGTAAACATCTTGTTCCTTAATATCGCGGATAGAACGCACACCCGTTGCGGAATCAATATCCCACACAACTAAACGAAGGGTCGCACGCACCGGCGCCGCAAAAGTCAAACTGCGTCTTAAACACTCATCCACATCAAATTTCGGTTCGTCCAATTCATATTTGATGAATTCCAAATCCCCGCGTCCCGCGAAATCGTGAATCGGAAAGATAGATTTGAAAACGGCTTGTAATCCCGAATCGGCGCGCTTATCAACGGGCACACCCCATTGTAAAAATTCTTTGTAAGATTCGGTTTGGACTCCGATTAAGTTCGGCATTTGGGCAACAGCTTCAATTTTTCCGAAATTTTTACGAACTCTTCTGCGATTCGTTTCTTGTTTAATCATGCGTTTTTCCCCATATAGTTTAAAAAATTCTGGCCGGTGAAAGGGCACCGGGACCCATAAAGTCTTTATTTACCGGTATCGGGCCGACATCAAATTCCCACTGGAATCGATGCGACCCAATCCGTTTTTGAAGCAAAAATTACTTCAATTCAACCTTAGCACCAGCGGCTTCGAGTTGTTTCTTTAATTTTTCGGCTTCGTCTTTGGCAACACCTTTCTTGACTTCTTTCGGAGCACCTTCAACGAGGTCTTTAGCTTCTTTCAGGCCTAAACCGGTAATTGTACGAACTTCCTTAATCACGGCGATTTTGTTTGCTCCGCCATCGGCCAAGATCACATCAAATTCGGTCTTTTCTTCAGCAGCAGCACCAGCACCGGCCGCAGCAACAGCCACCGGAGCAGCAGCAGAAACGCCCCATTTTTCTTCTAACATTTTTGCAAGTTCTGCAGCTTCCATAACGGTCAAAGCCGACAGTTCATCAATAATTTTGTTTAAATCAGTCATTTTATATTTTCCTTTTTGTTTGTTAATTGTATTTAAAAATAATTGCTAAGCAGCAGCCTGTTCCTTCTCGGAATAAGCTTTTGCCAATCTGGCCAATTGTCCGCCAGGAGCCTGCAACAATCCCACCAATTTGCCGCGCAGTTCGTCCAAGGACGGTAAAGCTGCCAAAGATTGAATCGTCTTTGCATCAACTTTTTGTCCGTTCATGATACCACCGACAATTTCAAAGCGGTCACTGTCCTTGGCCATCTTTGCTACAGCGCGTGAAGCAGCAATTTCATCTGCCGAGTACGCAATAGCCGTCGGGCCAACCAACAAATCCGCCATGGATTCGCAAGGTGTTCCTGCCAGAGCCAATTTTGCCAAACGATTTTTAGCAACACGATAACTGGCACCGTCTTTACGAACATTGTTCCGCAAAGTCGTCGTTTCTTCCATGTTTAATCCGTTATTACGAACTACCACGACTAAAGCCGACTTAGCAAACACATCTTTCAGTTCGGTGATCAGTTGTTGTTTTTCTTCACGTTTCACGATATGTCTCCAACATATTGTTTGAAAGTTTCGGGTTTCCCCTTGCTTTCGGTTTCTACACAGGTTTGATAAAATCTTATCTCACCCACTTAAATCCTGCCTAGAAACAACAATCGTCCACTCCAAAAGGAATATCTGATTTATTTCTGTCTATTGCCGGCGGAATGCTTTCCCTTAAATCTTGCCCCGTGGCAAGTACCCGCAGTCTAGGACAGGTGCCGATGAAAAGCCTTTTTTATTAAGGCTTCTCACCGGACTTAAAACTATCCGATGATTGTCGGAATAGATACTTTAACGCCAACGCCTTGTGTACTGGACAAAGCCACTTGCTTCAAATAGACACCCGAAGCAGAAGCCGGCTTAATCGCCGCCAAATTCTTCACAAAAGCTTTCACGTTTTCTGCAATTTTATCAGCCGAGAAACTGGCCTTACCGATACCGGCATGGACAACACCAACGGCGTCCACACGGAATTGAACCTGACCGGCTTTAGCAGCCTTAACGGCATTCGCCACATCCATTGTCACGGTTCCCAATTTCGGATTCGGCATCAAACCTTTCGGTCCCAGCACTTTCCCGAGCCGTCCGACAACACCCATCATGTCCGGCGTCGCGATTAAGCGTTCAAAATCAATTTTACCGCCCATAATGGTGTTCATCAAATCTTCATCGCCAACGATATCGGCACCGGCTTTACGAGCCTCTTCGGCCTTCGGGCCTTTGGCAAACACGGCAACGCGTAAAGTTTTACCCGTTCCGGCCGGCAAAGACACCGCACCCCGAACCATTTGGTCGGATCGACGCGGGTCAACACCCAAACGCACGGCGATATCAATTGTTTCATCAAACTTGGCCGTTGCACCGGCTTTCACCGCAGCAATAGCCTCATCCAAAGCATAAACCTTGTTGGTATCAACGGTTTCATAAGCTTTCTTTAATCTTTTTCCATATTTCATTGTCTTACTCCACCACTTCAATACCCATAGACCGAGCTTGACCGGCAACCATTTCCATAGCGGATTCAACCGTATGACAGTTCATATCCGGCATTTTCTTCTCGGCGATTTCTTTAACTTGTGCTTTTGTGATTTTCGCAACTTTGCTACGCCCCGGTTCTTTAGAAGCGCTCTTCACATTAGCGGCTTTTTTGATTAAGTAGCTTACCGGCGGCAACTTTGTCACGAATGAGAAAGTTCTGTCCGCATAAGCCGTAATAATCACAGGAATCGGTGAACCCGGTTCTTCTTTTTGCGTTTTCGCATTAAAAGCCTTACAAAATTCCATAATATTTAATCCCCGTTGTCCTAGGGCCGGTCCGACCGGAGGAGAGGGGTTTGCTTTACCGGCTTCGATTTGAAGTTTGATAAAGCCAATAATTTTTTTTGCCATTTTTTAACCTCTAACAAAAATTTTACCCAATTCATTCAACAATTTCTTGTCTTGAAGTTTTGTAGTCCGATGATGGCTCATCCGCTACTAAGGCTCTCGGATCCGAACTGGTTTGACCCGCACCTTCTTGGAAAGCCTATGCCTTTTTAACTTGGATATAGTCCAAATCCACCGGCGTAGCCCGTCCGAAAATTGATACCAATACTTTTAATCTTTCTTTTTCTTTATCCACTTCCTCAACCGTTCCGACAAACGAAGCAAACGGTCCGTCAATCACACGCACTTGTTCACCCACTTCATAAGAAACAGCCGACCGCGGTTTTTCCGTTCCTTCCTGAACCTGGTTCAAGATTCGCATTGCTTCTTCTTCGGTAATCGGTGTCGGTTTTTTACCGCCCAAAAATCCCGTGACTTTGGGCACATTATTCACCAAATACCATGTTTCGTCATTCATTTCCATTTTAATCAGAACATACCCCGGTAAGAATTTATGCTTTTGTTCAACCTTGGCACCGTTTCTGATAGAAACAACATTTTCTTGCGGAACCAAAACTTGTTCCACTTTATCGCTCAATCCTTTTTTCTCGGCCTGCTCTTTAATAAAATCGGCAATTTTGTTTTCGAATCCCGAATAAGTGTGAATCACATACCAACGCATTTTAAATTAGCCTCCAATAACCAGATGAATCAAATTGGCAAAAACCGAATCAATAACAAATAACAGCGCCGCCAAAATCAGACATAAAACAATGACAACAAAAGTGCCCTGCATTGTTTCGGATTTTGTTGGCCATGTAATCTTGGCCACTTCCTGTTTAACCTGACGAACGAATAAAGCCGGCGATACTTTCATAATAATTCCTTTCTTTGGCAGGGGCGGTAGGATTCGAACCCGCGACCCTCGGTTTTGGAGACCGATGCTCTACCAGCTGAGCTACACCCCTTGGGTTCCCTCTGTTTTTCGGGGTAGGCAAAATCCCCGATAAACTTCGGACGAGGAATAATACCCTATTTTACCCCAAATGTCAAGCATTTTTATCAAAAATTTATATTTTTTATTTCCGATACTGTTTCTCTGATTATTTTGTTGCATTCTGCGTCCTACTATGTTAAATGTCAGACGACAAACAAATGACATATAATTCGACTGATATTTTCTCAAAAAAAATATATTTAGGCTGCTTAATCTTATTTGCCGCCGTTTTATTTGCCCTTACTTTTTATGCGGGGAATTTTTCCTGTTCCCAAGATCAGACCGTTTACCAATATATTGGCAAAGTCGTATCAGAAGGTCAGGTTGTCTATCGGGACGTTTTTGACCACAAAGGTCCCGTTACCTATTTTTGGTATGCTTTAGGCTCCGTTATTTCTACCCTATGGGGCGTCTGGTTATTGAATTTCATTCTGCTTATTGAAATCTTACTCCTGACATTTAAGCTCCTGCTCCGTTTCACCAAACCTTGGATTGCTTTAGGTATTATTGTATTTGTGTTTTCGTCTTTAAATTATATTCATGGTATCGGCAACACCGAAACATTAAGCCTGCTACCGCTCACTCTTTTTCTGGACATATTCTGTGCTTATATGCAAAAACGCACACTCAACAAAAAAGATGGTATTTTATTGGGCATTTGCCTTGCTCTTCCCCTCCTTATCAAACCGACACACTTAATCATACCCGCAACCTTGGGACTTTATGCTCTGTTTGTGGGATATAAAAGAAGGGATATCAATACCCTCAAGCAAATATCTCTTCCGGCCCTGTTGACCTTCACAACAATTATGTCTTCTGTTCTTTTTTACTTCGCCTATCATCATGCTTTATCGGATTTTTGGGACAGCTATATTTTATTTAACCTTTCTTATGCAAAACAACAGGCCACATGGCAAAGGCAATTACAAGCTGTTCGCTCATTCTTTGTTCAGCCCGTTTTTATCGTTCCCTTCATCGGATTATTTATTTTTATATTCAAAAAGCCCCCTAAAATTCTGCTTCCCGTTTTTCTCACATTTATCGCAACATTTTTGGTTACTATTGCACCGGGCTGGTGGGAAGAATTCTTTCGGCACTATCTTATTATTATTTTTCCGCTATCCTGCCTTTTATTGGCTATTGAAATCAATGTAATAAACCGTAAAAGACAATTCTTTTTCTTGGCTTTACTCTCAATTTTGTTTATTTACAATTCATCTGAACTTTTTCACAATCACTATGGAAAGACCTCCGCCAGCCAAGAGCATTTTTCAATAATTCTAAAGCAAGAAATACCCCCCGATACACCATTTCTGGATTTGACTTATTCGCAAGGCCGCCTTTTCTTGTTATCCGACAGAAATTCCTATTCAAAGTATCCCTTCCGCTGGGGTATCAGGAAAAGAATTGCGCAAGATTTGGAAACAAAAGGACCTCCCCTTTATATTACCCTACAAAAAGATTCACAATCAATACTGTCTTATTTCAAACTCCCACCTTACAATGTCGTTTATGAAGATCCAAGATCCCTCTACATTTTACTTAAAAGGAAAGATGACACCCAATAGGATCTTCAAAATTTATAACCACAAAACCTCTTTTTAAAAGGCATCACATTTTTATTGATTTTTAAATCCGCTTATGTTAATAAAAGTTTCATGAAACATTTAACACACTCATCCCCTTCTTCCCCAACCGGATGGCATCGGTTTCGTGATTTTTGTATCCTCTTCGCGGTTTGTTTGGTTATTTTCGTCGGTATCTTATCCTTAACCTTTATCCACGAAGCAGGCCTTATTTTGCTGTATCTTCCCTTTGGAATCGGTTTTATTTCTCTATTAGGTCCTATTTTTTGGTTTTATCGGTATCGAAACGGCTTTGAATCTTTCTTGATTTACATCACTCTTTCCACTTCTTTGTTTACCTTTTTGATTATGGGACCCTTTGTGGTAGAGCGCAGTTTATCCTGTTTTATTTATTTCAAAGCGGTTGAAGATGGCTCCGTTTTTCAAGATAAGCTGCCTAACGAATTCATGGAATCCTTTATTCAAAAACGTTTCGATGATGGTGTCAAAGGCAACTTCCTAACCAAACAAGGATCGGCTTACCTACCGACTCATCGGGCACAATTATTTTACGCTATTTACTATCCTCTTGGCATTTTAACCAATACGCTCAACAATTATCAGCAATTTAAAAAGAATTATAAAAATTAGATTTCTTTTATAAAAAGCCCATCAAAAAATCCCCCGTTTTGGGGGATTTTTTTAAGATCTGCAATTTTCTTTATCACGACGCAATGCTGTCCGGCGCGGAATATCCGATTGTTCCGAATCAAATTGTCTGGCCAACAAAACAGCTTCGTTCTTTTTGCCCTGCCGGCGCAAATCAACAATCTCTTGCGCGGTTGCATCACGCACGGTCCGTTCAGCCTTCTTGTTAAAGATAATCTCCGACATCCCTTGAAAGATAATGCGTTTTCCGTGATCATAGCGGCATTTTTCAACTACACGCCCCATTTCATCATAGCGAATGCAGATACCATCCAACTCGCCCCGCACGGATGTGCTTTCTTCTTTTTTAGAGTTTCGTTCATTATCATAATAGAAAATCTGTGCCCCATGTGGCCGATTCCGTTCACAAGTTCCTTCTTCAGCCTTGCGCCCGCTTTCAAAGAAACGGGTATAAGGTCCTTCCATACTTTCCCCACGTTTACCGCAAACCAATCTGATTCGACCGTTCGGGAAATAATAAGTATGTTGAGCCACATCTGTTTTTTGATCAAATTCAATTTTCTCTTCCAAAGCTTGTTCCGCGTTATAGAGATAATTCACTTGCCGTACAACGATATCGTCCGAAAATTCCTGAACTATTTTGGTAATTCTGCCGGTTGACAGTTGCGGGATTTTAAATTCCTCACCGGCCCGATAAACCATCCGTTCCACTTCATCGGCCATCCATGTTACGCATTCGCCTTCCCGCCGACCAAGATGCCGATTTTCGCGTGAAGACATTTCACCATTCGAGCGATAATATGTTTGTTCGCCTTCACCCATATTCCGATGATAGTTTCCTTCAAAGAGCAGCACACCCATCTTGTCATGGCAAGTCATTTTGCCTTCCAAGCACCCATCCTCATAGGTACACATCGTTGCCGGTCGCCCGTTAGGATGCTTCGAAACATAAGGACCATGTTTAACATCGTCCTTAAAAGAACAGGTCACTTTGTCCTGACCGTTTTTATAATAACTCTGATAAAGCCCCTGCTTTGCACCGGTTTCATCAACAACATAACGTTCCCGCACCTTTCTCTTTTGGCCGGGAAGTCTGGGATAGTATTTTGTAATAATAGGCATACTGTTATTTTACTCCATTTGTCTTGATGAAGGCATTCTATCACACTTTGCAAAAAAAGTCAAGCTTTTTAAAGAATAGACCTTTTAACTGATTGATTTTATTGAATATCATTTTTTCAAAAAACAAAAAGCCCCACCTGCGGGGGCTTCTTTGAAATTGCTTGCTTTATTCTTTTTTCTCGCTCCACTTAAAATTGTCGCTCTTATTCTTTAATTCTTCCGTCAAGGCCCGAATACTCCCGCCATGAGATTGTAAAAAGGCGCTGTATTCATTCCGATAACTCATCGCCATAGGAACCCCTTCCACAATAATATCAATAATGCGATAGGTATTATCTTTTTGTTTCAAACGCCAAGTAACCTCCACCGGCGGGTTATTTTGAATGGTACTGTCCACATAAAACTGGTTGCGTTCAGCATTTCTGACCCCCGTAAAGACAATTTTCTGCCCCTGATACGAATCAAACCGATCGGCCCAACTTTTGGTAGTAAGATCTGTAAATGCCTTCAAAAATTCATCCTTTTCCGTCGGCGTGGCTTTTCGCCAATAAATGCCCAAAACAAACTGTCCGATATTTTTTAAATCCAACGCTTTGGTAAATTCGGCCCGAAATCGACTCAATTTTTCCTCCTTGGACACATCGGCCGTCAATACGTTATTAATAATATCGTCTGTCACCCGATTAACAAAATCAATGGCAGGATTTTCGGCCCTGGCCACCATCGGCAACATCAAAAGTCCCATTATCAATACAAATAATTTTTTCATATTATTCTCCTATTCATCTTCCTCGTCATCAGGAAAATCGTAATCATACGCCGCTTGAACCTCTTGAACTTCGCCGCGCAACTCACCGATTTCCTTTTGGCAATTTTGTTGATACATACTACGCATCGTCGCATAGCTGTCTGTTGAATTTTTCTCCATATCTTCCAAAAGGTCATATTTATTTTCAAATTGTAAGAATCCGTTCGCACCCGCCCGGCCATAGGCCAACCATTTGCTCTGCCGGTAAAGAATCCAATCCACGGGATCTGCAAAAGTATCTACTCCCACACCAATACCGTCGCGCACGGTTGTCGGTCCCAAGATCGGTATCATCAGGTACGGTCCGCTGTTTTTAATACCCCACACGGCCAAAGTCTGCCCGAAATCCCGTTTAATCACGGGGATTTCCTCACGCGTTGCCAAATCAAAGATTCCCGCCAATCCAAACACACTGTTTAGGGCAAATCTTCCCGCAATATCACCGGTTGCTTTAAAATCCCCTTGTAACAAAGCATTTATCATGTACACCGGCTGTTTCAGGTTTGCCATGAAATTCGCAATCCCTGTTTGAACCACATTGGGGACGGCTTTTCTGTATCCCCTGACCGCCGGTTTTAAAACATAATCATAAGCCCCCTGATTGAATTTATAGACAGCCCTGTTCATCGGCTCCAACGGGTCATTGTTTTGCTCATAGATTACCAATTCATCCGGATCCGTAGGCTTTACCGCGCACCCGCTTAAAATCAACCCGAACAACAGCCCCAGAACAATTATTTCTTTTCGCATTTCATTTCCTGTTCCAATATTTTTTTCTGTTCTCTGATAGCGGGAACAACTTCCTCAGCCGTTTTCACAAATTTTATAATTTTCATCTGGTGTGGATTAGCAAACCCCATTCCGACCATTTCCAACATCCATTGGTGAAGAGTATTATAGTACTCATCCGTGTTCAAAATAATAATTGGCTGATGACTGATTCCCAATTGCCGCAACACAAACAATTCAAACAATTCGTCCATGGTCCCAAAGCCGCCCGGCAACACCACAACGGCATCCGCCTGCTTTGTCATAGAAACTTTTCGCTCATACATGGTTTGAAAAACTTCCATTTTAGAAAGCCTTGTTGCCAAATCCGGTCTCTCGATGGCAAAAAGTGATTGAATGGTGGATCCGATAACATATCCGTCTTCCGACAAAGCGCCTTCTGCCACGGCGCGCATCATCCCGCTACCGCCGGCGCCATAGATTAGCTTAATATTGTTATCGGCAAGCAACTGTCCCAACTTATAGGCTTCTTTGGTAAAGATCTCTTTACTTCCGTCCGCTCCGCCACAAAAAACGACCACAGATTTAATTTGACTCATTTTTTTCCTTGCTTTTAAAAAAGTTTTCCGTTAAAAGGTATATTATATGTTTTAGCGCGATATTTAAAAAAGGTCAAGTTAAAAATGAAGGGGCACACTATGAAAACACTTTATATCGGCATTTGTTGCTTGTTTTTACCGATGATTGCGGGGGCTCAAACAAACATTCCGTTGTTTGATGATGACGTTCCCAATCTGGGACGAGAGGCAAAACCCCTGAATGAAATTCACTTAACACCCGATGAATTACCGGACGTCCGCGTATCTTTAAATGATTCGGAAAAGCCCGCTCGTCCGCAGGCAAAACCCAAACCCGCCGGCACGCAAATGATTCGCCTTCCCAAAGAACCTAACCCTCCCCGCCGGTTGTCCGCGGAGAAAGCGGCCGAAATGGATGAAAAGCTCAGTGCCGAAATCCGCCGGTATCAGGAAGAACGTGCTAAGGCCGAACAAAAAACAACTCCCAAACCACCCGAACCGAAAAAAGAGGAACAAGCTCAAATGCCGGATTCGTTAAAGGATTTATTTGGCGAAACACATGATGTCCATGGTTTTGAGATTGCGGGTATTTCGCTGGGAATGACGCCTGATGAAGTTGCAGAAGTCGCCCGTGAACAAGGTTATTCCGTCACGCGGGTCGAACACGGGATTCCGCTTCACCGCACCTCTTTTTACGAACATAACTGCCGGGCAATTCCCGTTCGGCGCACTCGTGATATTCAAGATTGCATCATAGAACAAGCCCGAAATGACGAAGTTTATTATATTTCGTCCGTAACATTGGCAAAACCGCAAACGGCCGAATATATACAGGTTCTCTTTTCCTCCTTTGCCACCGATAACGTTTCTTACAAGATTTACTATGAAAACGAAGGGGACAATTCCTTAAACTTCACGCGTAAGAATTTAGCCAAAAAGATTCGCCGGCGCGATGCGTTCTGGAAAATGGTGTTTGATACCTACGGTTATCCCGATGATAAAGAAGCTTTCGTCTGGGGCGATCCGGATAAAGCCTACATGAAAGCACGTATGCAAGGGGCCAACTATAATGCTTACCTTATTTTAGAGGACAAAGAAACCCTTGACGGCGATTATGTGGATGCGGATGAACAAAAAGAAGATTTACATTATCGTAATCCTTTCACATTCGCCCCGACTGAGGAGGATAATTAACCATGGCCCGCGACCTGTCTCAATATCTGATTAACTATTCTGCACTGGCAAACGCGGGCAAACTCACGGAACTTGTGGGGCGCGAACCGGAACTGGAACGCTTAATCCACATCATGTTGCGTTCATCCAAGAGTAATCCCGTTGTTGTCGGTCCGTCCGGTATCGGTAAAACGGCCCTTATCGAAGGTTTAATTTCCTTTATTTCATCGGACAGCGCTCCCGATGAACTTCGGCGTGAAGTCGTCGGCCTCGACGTGGCCCGCCTCATGCTTGATACCAAGACCGAAGAAGAATACGCCGAACTCACAAAACAGGTTATGCAACGCGTAATCGACAGTAATCATCGTCAGGTTCTGTATCTCAAAGATGTCAGTTTCCTTGTCTACGTCGATACGAATCCCGAAAATAAAGAGCCTGCAAAATTCTTAAAGCTGGCGTTGCTGGCGGGGGAACTGTCTTGCATTGTTGAAACAAATACCCTGCAATTCGTCGGTTATTTGGAAAAAGATACAGCCGTCATGGGGCACATGCAATCTCTTTTACTGGAAGAACCCAATCTGGAAGACAGCATTCAAATCGTCGAAGGACGTAAACATACGCTTGAAGAACACTACGATATTAAAATCCCTCCTGAAACGGTAAAGGCCGCTTGCCAACTGACTCACCGCTATATTAAAAATCGTTTCTTCCCTGAAAAAGCATTGGACCTTTTGGACGATTCATGCAGTTTGCTAAAAATGGATATTGCCCGTGGCGAAATTGATGAAAATACGGATACGCTGGCCATTGATTTTTGTAACCGCACCATTTCCGCCTGGACGGGTATTCCCGTTGAAAAAGTGGATGCCGAAGAACGCCATCGTTTAGCCAAAGCTGAGGATATTCTTCGCCAACGCGTCGTCGGTCAGGATAACGCCGTCAAAGTGGTGGCCGATGCGCTCCGACGTGCCCGATCCGGTCTTCAAGATCCCAATCGCCCTATCGGTTCATTCCTCTTTATCGGTAAGACCGGTGTCGGTAAAACCGAACTTGCAAAGTCACTGGCCGACTTTATGTTTAATGATGAAACAGCTCTACTGCGCGTGGATATGTCCGAATATATGGAGCGCACTTCCGTCACGCGACTCATCGGTCCGCCCCCGGGCTCACCGGGATTCGAAGCCGGCGGTTTGTTAACTGAGGCCGTACGTCTCAAACCTTTCCAAGTGGTTCTGTTCGACGAAATTGAAAAAGCGCATTTGGATATTTTAAACCTCATGCTTCAATTATTGGATGAAGGTCGTCTGACCGACAGTAAAGGTGTCACGGTTGACTTCCGTAATACAATTATCATTTTAACATCAAACGTGGGTGCCAATTTACCAAGTTATCAGCGTGTTGAAAAATTGACCGAATACTTCCGGCCCGAATTTTTAAACCGTTTGGATGATATTGTCTCTTTCCACCAGCTCAATGAAAAAGACCTTCGCGCCATTGTGGATATTCACCTAAATAAACTCTTAAAACGTGCCAAGGCCGTTAATTTAAACGTGGTGGTGGATGATCGGGCCAAGGATTGGTTTGTGGACGAAGTGTTCACATCCAAGTTTGGTGTCCGTGCGTTAAAACGTTTAATTCAAGAACAGGTTGAAACCCCACTTTCCCTCCTCGTCATGCAAGGAAAGATTCAAGCCGGCCAAGATTTATACCTACGTGTTGACCCGAATTACAAACGCAAACTCCAAGTCCTCGCCCGCGCCGTTCAAACGATTCAAAAAGAAGAAATCGTACCACTAAGTGTCCCCGAACGTCCCCCTGAGGACGACGAACAATACGAAGATCCCGTCCCCGAGATCAGACCACCTTCGGATGAGGACGAACAAAACGAATCCGCTTCTTCCAAAGATAAATCCGCCCCGGATACGGAAAATCAAGAAGATGAATCCGAACAGGACGAAGACCCGGTTCCGGAAATCAAACCACCTTCGGATGAAGATGAACAGGATGAAGATCCGGTTCCCGAAATCAAGCCGCCTTCGGATGAGGAAAACGAATCCGAACAGGATGAAGACCCAGTTCCCGAAATTAAACCGCCATCAGACGAAGACGAAACCGAGGGAAACAATTCGACTGCGGCAACAGACTCAACGCCCTCCTCAATCGCCGACTTAATGGCTCAAACTGAGCCTCCTGTTCAAGAGCCCGAACCCGAACGCATCTATGAAGGTCCCGCGCCGAATCTGATTTCCAAAAAGCCGGAAGAACCGCCGCAAAATACCGACGCCGGTGATATTTCTCCGGAAGACGATTTGGGAATTTAAAATGCCACTTACTAAACAATTACTGGGCTGGTACCGCACTAACGGTCGAGATATGCCTTGGCGTGTCAAGGGCGGCGCCCACTCTGATCCGTATGCGGTTTGGATATCCGAAATTATGCTCCAACAAACAACCGTTCAAACGGTTCGGGATTATTTTTTGCGTTGGATGAAACGTTTTCCCGATGTCCAAACACTGGCCACCGCCGATATTTCTGAGGTTTTACTCTTGTGGCAAGGCCTCGGTTATTACACACGCGCCCGAAAAATCCACGAATGTGCTCAAATTTTAGTTCAACACTATGCCGGCAAAATCCCTGCTGATCGGGAAAAACTGTTAAAACTCCCCGGTATCGGTCCCTATACGGCATCCAGTATTTGCTGTTTTGCCTTTAACCTTCCCGAAACGGTTGTGGACGGCAATGTCATACGTGTTCTGGCCCGCCTTTACGGCCTGACACACGCCGTCACCAAAGAAGAAATTTACGAACTGGCCAAACCTTTAACCCCAAAGGATCAAGGTGCCGATTACGCTTCCGCCATCATGGATTTAGGGGCAACGATTTGCACACCCGATAACCCGAAATGTCCCCTATGCCCTTGGCGAAATCACTGCGTAGCGAATAAAAAGAATCTGACAAACCAAATCCCGCTCCTTCAAAAACCGCAAAAACAAAACCGTATCGGAAATCTCTGGCTTATCCGAAATAGTCAAGGTTCCTATTGTATCCGTAAGCGCCTTGAAAAAGGCCTCCTTTCAGGCCTGTATGAATTCCCGTGGCGATACGATAGCGAAAGCCCGCTTTACCCGCTTTCCCGGCCCGCTTTTCAAATCACACACACCTTCACACATTTTAAGTTAACGCTTCGGGTTTATTGCGTTTCCGCCGATACCCCACCAATCCCCGACGGTTTGTTTGTTCCCCTTGCCCACTTCGGGGATTATCCGTTTTCCACCCTCATGCGCAAAGTTATACACAAAATATAAAAAATCCTTGCTTTTTGGTTTCAAGTATGCTATACTGCGCGCACTTTTTGAAACACAGAAAGGACGATTAAGGCACCTGATACCCCGCGCCTAATCGGACCGGATGGGGTATCGATTAAGTCCGCGGATATTCTCCGTCGGCCAACAAACAAAAAAATAATTATGGTAAAAAAAGAAGAAAAAATGCCCGAAATCACAGAAGATTTTGGTGCTTTATTAGATGAATTTATGGGCAAAGGTGCCCTTCAAGGTAAAGTTGTTTCCGGTACGGTTATCGGCTTTGATGATGATAACGTCATTGTTGATGTCGGTTTAAAATCGGAAGGCAAAATCCCCCTGAAAGAATGCGGTGCGGGGGAATTAAAGATCGGCGACACGATTGAAGTTTTCATTGATCGTTATGAAGATCGCAACGGTAATGCCGTATTATCTCGTGAAAAAGCCCGCCGTGAAGAAGTTTGGGGCGACCTTGAAAAAGCCATGGAAAAAGGCGAACATGTTACCGGTACGATTTATGGTCGTGTCAAAGGTGGCTTTACGGTTGATTTAAACGGGGCTACGGCTTTCTTGCCGGGTAGTCAAATTGACGTTCGTCCCATTCGGGATATGAGTCCGTTAATGGGCATTCCCCAACCGTTTGCTTTGTTAAAGATGGACAAAGTGCGCGGAAATATCGTTGTTTCTCGTCGGGCTGTGCTCGAAGAAACACGTGCCGAACAACGTTCCGAAATTATTAAGAATTTGGCTGAAGGTCAAATTGTTGACGGAACTGTTAAGAACATCACCGACTACGGTGCCTTTATTGACTTGGGCGGTGTTGACGGATTATTGCACGTCACAGATATTTCGTGGAAACGCATCAATAACCCTGCCGAAGTCTTATCTGTCGGTCAACAGGTTAAAGTTCAAATCATCAAATTCAATTCCGACAGTGGCCGTATTTCCTTGGGCATGAAGCAAATGGAAACCGACCCGTGGGTTGGTGTTGAAACACGCTTCCCCGTCGGGACAAAAGTTGCCGGTAAGATCAGTAATATTACTGACTACGGTGCCTTTATTGAAATTGCACCGGGCATTGAAGGTTTAGTGCATGTCTCTGAGATGAGTTGGACCAAAAAGAACGTTCACCCCAGCAAGATTGTTTCCCTTTCTGAAGATGTGGAAGCGGTTATTTTGGAAGTGGACGAATCCAAACGCCGGATTTCTTTGGGCATGAAACAACTCAAAGAAAACCCGTGGAAAGTCTTTGCCGATACTCATAAAGTCGGCGACATTATCGAAGGCGAAATTAAAAACATGATTGAATTCGGTATTTTTGTGGCTTTAAACGAAGATTTGGATGGTATGATTCACACCTCTGATCTGTCTTGGGACAAACCGGGTGAAGAAGCCATCAAGGATTACAAGAAAGGCATGGTTGTCAAGGCTAAGATTTTGGACATCGATGTTGAAAAAGAACGGATTTCCTTGGGCATTAAACAATTAACGGACGACCCGATGGGCGGGGCTATAGAAACCTTAAAGAAAGGTGCCGTTGTCACATGCGTGGTTTCCGCGATTGAAGATGCCGGAATTGAGGTTGACGTAAATGGTGTCAAAGGCTACATCAAACGTTCTGACCTTGCCAAGGATCGTTCCGAACAAAAGACAGAACGCTTTGCCATCGGCGAAAAAGTTGATGCCAAAGTCACTGTTTTCGATCCGAAAACACGGAAATTGAACCTCTCCATTAAAGCTCGTGAAATCGACGAAGATAAGCAAGCAATGGAAGAATTCGGTTCTACTTCTGCCGGTGCTTCTTTGGGCGATATTTTAGGTGCCGCTTTGGCTAAAAAGGCTAAAAAGACAACTAAAAAAGAAGCCAAGGAAGAAAAAGCCGAAGAAAAACCGGCAAAAAAGAAAACAACTAAAAAAGCCAAAGCTGAAGAAGCCAAAGCCGAATAAGGTTGTATAAAATCTGTAAAAGGGCGACCACTCCGGCCGCCCTTTTCATATTTTTTTCTATCTCATGCATTTTTTTATTGACAATTTGTTCGGAATGTGTCAAATCCCAAAAAAGATTCTTAGTATAAGGAGAAAAAAATGACGAAACCGGAATGGGGACTTAAAAGAAAATGTTTAAAATGCGGCACGTTTTTTTACGACATGCGTAAGAAAAGTTTTACCTGCCCGAAATGCGGTAAGAAATATTCCATCGATACGTATGAAGAAGCCAAAACCAAACAACTCTTAACACTGGCTAAAAAGGCCGCTCCAAAATTGGATGATGAAAATTTGGACGAAGACGCTCTTCTCCAGATGACTGAGGATGTTCCCTTGGTCGATGCGGATATCGGCACAGACGATTTAGATATGCTCGAAGAAGAAGAAACCAACGAAAACTCCTCTGCCAACTTAACAGGCATTGTGGACGATTTTGATACAGAAGATAAAAATGAACGATAATTGGACATCTCTCAAAGGGCAATGCCTGGTTGCCACCCCCGGTATGGACGATTCGCGGTTTAACCGATCGGTTGTCTATCTTTTTTCCCATACACAAACCGAAGGGGCCATGGGATTGGTTATTAATCAACCGGCCGAAAAATTGCTTTTGGGTGATGTTTTAAACCAACTGAATTTACCGCAAACCGAATCGCCGTTGCCGCTTTTGTTGGGCGGTCCCGATAAAGTAACAAACGGATTTATCCTGCATTCGGAAGATTATCAAACCCTATCCACACGCCTTGTTGCCGATGATATTTACTTAACAGCCACACAGGATATCTTACGCGATATTACCCTAAACAAAGGTCCCAAGGAATTTTTAATTGCTCTTGGCTGTGCCTCATGGCAACGTGGCCAACTCGAGGATGAGCTCAGCGGCAACATCTGGCTCACGGCACCTGCCTCGCATCAAATTCTGTTCCATACACCATTTGATGACCGGTGGAATTTGGCCCTTAAAAACATCGGCATAGATTCCTATCGCCTCTCTGCCGTCTCCGGCAAAGCATAAGGTTAATCAACCTATTCTGAACACGAAAAATCAAATTCGTAATCCGGTTCAACCGTCACATCCTCTATAGAAAAAGATGTAGCAGCCGATTTTTTCCGTTCTACGGAAAAGCGCTTTACCTCTTCTTGGGTTGCATTTCGTTTAGTTCCATCTTTTAGAAAACAAATATCAGAATTAATAAAAGTATCGATTTCAACCGTCTTTATACCATTTTTATTATGTCCTCTTATAATCGTCATTTCTAGGTTTATATTAGTGATTGCATCCCAAATTAATTTTCCAGCATCATTATACCTTCGACCGTAGATATACTCACCATTATTTTTATATTCATAGATTAGCTGATTATTCCAAAATTCTTGAAATAAACGGATATTAGCTTTTTCACTTTTTTTAAAATCTACAAGGAATATATGATTATCATCATCATGATTATACTGGGATAAATTATACCCTTCATGATAACCGTTTTTAAAGGCTTTCATGACCTTCTTTGTTGGTTCATCTGCCAAAATAACAACTCCCGTTATAGGCTTACCCTCCATATCGGTCGCAGACATTTTATCTTCGGAAAGTTTTACTTCACTTAAAGTGTATTTTTTCATGCCGTCAAATATGTGTTCATCCGGCACAGTGACAGGAGCATCTCGAAATTGATCTCGTAATGCCAAAGTTTTTTCGTGGACAACATTTACAAATACGTGGAATAGAAAAATAAGACTTATGCACAAGATAATATCGATCAAGATATCAAGCGCCCACATTTTAGAAATTTTCTTTTTTTTGGCGTAGTAGAGCGAAACTATCAGTAGAAAATATAAAATACTGACTACTACATGAACAGATTGGATTTCAGTAGTATTCACTAAAACGAAAACTAATATCAATAAAGTAAGTAAAAATCGGGCAATTTCTTTTAAAATTTTTTTCATTTTATTTTTCTTTCTCCTTTTTTACATCTTTTCCGGCACCTGCAAACCCAATAAATCCGCTACCGTTTCCGCCACATGCAAAGTGTATTTCGTAAGCGTCAATCGCGATTTTTGTGTCTGCGGATCCGCCCCTTTAATCGGACAATCATGATAGAACAAATTGAAATCCTGCGCCAATTTAAACAGGTAATCCGCAATCACATGCGGTGTCCGGTTATCATAGGCCGTTTGCACCGAATCCGGCAACGCATAAAGCCGCAGCACCAACTGCCGTTCGGCCGGATTTGTAATCTTAACGAAATCATCCGCCGCCAAGGCTTTATCCGCCCCCATTTTTTCCAACACCGACTTCATCCGCACCATGGCATAGAGCAAATAGGGCCCCGTTTTTCCTTCGGTACTGGTTAATTTATCTTCGTCAAAAATATAGTTTTTAATGCGTTCATTAATCAAATCCGCGAATTTCAATGCCGACACCCCCACAATTTGGGATATTTTTGTTTTTTCATCTGCCGTCAAATCGCGTCCCATTTCGCCCGATTCCATTTTTTTAAGGGCCGCTTCTTTCGCGATATCAATCAAATACCTAAGTGTCGGCACCCCGCCCGAACGGGTCTTATAGGGTTTATTATCGGCACCGTTTAACGTTCCGAATCCCAAATGTTCCAAACTGACATTCGGGGCAATTCCAATTTTATCTGCTGCCAAAAAGACTTGCTCAAAATGTAACCCTTGACGCGCATCCACAACATACAAAATAGCATCAGGTTTAAATTCATCCACCCGTTCTTCAATTGTGGCAATATCGGTTGCCGCATACATCACACCGCCGTCGGATTTTACCATAATCACGGGCGGCAAATCATTTCCGTTTTTAGATTTCCCCAGCGGAATAATTTCTGCCCCTTGGTCCTTCACCAAAGTCCCGTTGGCGCGCAACCGTTCAATCATCCGCCAAAGCCTTTCATGCACATGGCTTTCCCCGCGCCACAGGTCAAAAGAAACACCCAATTCATCATAAAGTTTCCGAATATCCGCAACGGATAAGTCAATAAAGTGTTGCCACAGAGCCCGATACCCCCTATGCCCGTCCTGCAATAATTTTGTATTTTCATGCGCCCGCGTTGCAAAGGCTTCATCATCTTTAGCATGTTGGCTTGCAACCGGATACATTGTCTCTAAATCCTTATTGGTAAAGGGTGCCTCTTTGGGGTAATCCCCCGTAAAATTCGGATCAAAATAGGGTAAATCCGGTGACCTGTCTTGCAATTCCGTGATAAGCAATCCCATTGGTTTTCCCCAATCACCCAAATGCACATCTGCAATCACCTTATCGCCCACAAACCGACAAATCCGCTTTATGGATTCGCCGATAATGGCCGGCCGCAAATGTCCCACATGTAATGCCTTAGCCACATTCGGTCCACCATAGTCCATCACAATTGTTTTAGGTGTATCCGGCCGCTCATATCCGCATTTTTCACCGGATAAAATCGAAAACAAATTCTGCCCCAAAACCTCATTTGAAACCTTCATATTGATAAAGCCCGGCCCGTCCACCGATACCGTTTCGAAAAAAGAATCTCCGCGCAATTTTTCGGCGATTTGCTCGGCCAAAGCCCGTGGATTTTGACGCATCGTTTTCGCAAGCGGCAAAGCCCCATTCGATTGATAATCGCTGATATCCGGCCGATCCGACAGGCGCACCAATGTGTTATTCGCATCAAAACCGCAACTTTCAAAAGCCTTTTTTACTTTTTCTTTAATTTGATTTAACAGATTCATTTTTTTCACCCTAACAATAAAAAATATGCATAAAAGATACCATATTCCCCCTCTAAATGCAATCTTTATTTTGAAAAACTCTTTACAAACGAATAAAAAAAGGCTATGATAACAAAAAATTTTTTAATGAGGCACAAAATGGCACCACGGACAAAAAAACAGAACAACCTGTCATTCAGGAAGAACCCCTAAAGGAACAACCGGTATCGGAATCGATTCCCGAACAAACCGAACCCGAACATCGGGAACAACCTGCACGGCGCGGTCGTCCCAAAAAGGAACCCTTGCCCGAAACGGATATGCTTCCTTTAACTTTGGGGGTTGTGTTGCAACAAGCTCGTCAGTCCAAGCATATGAAAATTCCTTCTATTTCCAAAAAATTGCGGATTAAGGAAATTTATCTGGAAGCCTTGGAAAAAGGCGATTATCAAGTTTTCCCCGCCCTCGTCTACGGGGTTGGTTTTTTACGCAGTTATGCTTCTTTTCTGGATTTAAATCCGGATGAAATGATTGCCCGTTTTCATAAAGAAACCTCGGACATAAAGGAAGAGCCCTTGGACATGCCGCGTTCCCGTGATGCCAAAGTTTTACCTTCGCCCAAGGTTACCATTATCTCTCTGATTGCCCTCTTTTTCCTGTATTTGATCTGGAATTGGTTCCAAGTCATGACAACCGACCCGTTGCAAGCACTTGAAAAACCAACTCCCACAACAACTGTAGAGGTTATTTTACCCACCGAACCGGCACCCGTCACGGCTGATGAACTTCCGGCAACCGAAACAGCCCCCGCACAGGCTTCTGCCCAATCGGCACCGGCTCACACACCCGTTGTTTATGGTTTAAAAACGCCGGCGCGTGTTTCCTTTGTAGCAACCGGTAAAACAACAATTGAAGTCCGCGACCTTGAAGCCGACAAGCTCCTTCTCAAAAAGGATTTAGAAGCCGGCGATCGTTATAATCCCGATTCCGATCCCAAAGGACTGGCTCTTAAAACAACAGATGCCGGCGCTTTAGACGTTTATGTAGACAGCAAAAAAATAAAAACGCTCGGCAAGAAAGGTCAAGTTCGGACCGGCATTCAAATGGATGCGTCGCATTTATTGAAAGACTAACCAATGAATTTTGAACAAAAACTGGAAACGATTTTATCTCGTCACGAGGAAGTAACGGCTCTTTTAGCCGCCGGTGCTTCCGGGGAAGAATTTGTTAAACTCTCCAAAGAATTAAGCTCCCTTGAAGACATTGTCCGTGTCGGGAACGAATATAAAAAGTGCCGCCAAAATTTACAGGATGCCCAAACTCTTTTATCTGATGATTCATTGGATGCGGAGATGCGTGCCATGGCCGAAGAAGAAGTGCGCGATTTAACCGAACGCCTGCCGGAATTGGAAAAGCAAATCCAGATTTTACTGTTACCCCGTGATGAGGCTGATGACCGTAACGTGGTGCTGGAGGTTCGTGCCGGAACCGGCGGTGAGGAAGCAGCCCTCTTCGGTGCCGAACTTTTTCGAATGTATGAACGTTATGCCGCCAATAAAGGCTGGAAGTTTGAGGTTCTCTCCTTAAATGAAACAGGCCTCGGCGGTTATAAAGAAGCGGTGGCTCAAATTTCGGGTCATGCCGTATTTGCTCGGCTTAAATTTGAATCGGGTGCTCATCGGGTTCAACGTGTGCCGGAAACTGAGGCCGGCGGGCGTGTTCATACCTCGGCCGCAACGGTGGCTGTTCTTCCCGAAGCCCAAGAGGTTGATGTCAAAATCAACGAAGCCGATTTGGAAATTACAACCTGTCGCGCCAGTGGCGCCGGCGGTCAGCACGTGAACAAGACCGACAGTGCCATTCGTATCGTGCATAAACCCACCGGTATCGCCGTTGAATGTCAGGAAGAAAGATCCCAATTTAAAAACAAAGAAAAAGCGATGATGCGTCTGCGCACGGCGCTTTACGATATGCAACGTCAAGCCTTGGATAAGGAACGTTCTCAAAACCGTAAAAGCCAAGTCGGTTCCGGTGATCGTTCCGAACGGATTCGCACCTATAACTTCCCCCAAGGTCGGGTCACGGATCACCGCATCAATAAGACATCATATCAACTGCACGAATTTATGGACGGTCAATTGGATGAATTTATCGATGCCCTGATTATGGAAGATCAAATGGCGCGTCTTGCGGAATTGGATTAAATGGATTTAAAAGAAATTACCGAACGGTTAAAAGGGGTATCCGACACCCCGCGCTTGGATGCTCGTCTGCTGATGGCCGACGGCGGTGATTTAGATGCTAAAATCCGACGCCGTTTAAATCATGAACCCGTTTCTAAAATTATCGGCAAAAAGGGCTTTTGGAAATCAGAATTTATTACTTCCCCCGATGTCTTGGATCCGCGTCCCGATTCCGAAACAATGATTGCCGCTGTTTTAGAACATTGCCCCGATAAAAATAGATCTTATCACATACTGGATATCGGTGTCGGCAGCGGTTGCCTGCTTTTTTCTCTGTTGGATGAATACCCTTGCGCCACGGGCGTTGGCATAGATATATCGCCCCAGGCTTTACAAATCGCCACACAAAATAAGCAAGGTCGTCCCGCAACCCTAATCCAAAAAGATTTCTATCAACCTAATTGGACAGATGACCTCGAAAAATTCGATATCATCATATCCAATCCGCCATATATCCCCACTGGGGAAATTGAAACTTTATCCCCCGATGTCCGCTTATTCGATCCGCTTTCTGCCTTGGACGGCGGACCGGATGGCTTAGACGCCTACAGGGCTTTGGCAAAATCTCTTCCCACTCTACTCAACAAGGGCTCACTTATCTTTCTGGAAATCGGCCAAAATCAAGAACAGGATGTGTCCCAAATTTTCACTTCGGCCGATTTTCGCTTACTGAAAATCGTCCCCGATTTAGGCCACATCAACCGGATTTTAGTTTTAAATAAAGGGTAAAATAAAAAACTATTTGTTTGAGTCCACCGAGCTAATTAACTTATTTATCAAAGAATATGTCAATTCCCTCTTTATCAAAACAAGTATCAGCAATATACCACCTATAATCATTAACATCATACTTGTCCAATAATCATCACCGCCCCATGCTGACACGGTTAATTCTCTATCAGGTGAGGTTAAAAAAGATTCTATCCGATCTTTTTTGGTCATAATATCTACATAGGCAGAGGAATTTTCATCAAAATCTTTTCCACCCAACACGGGACAGAAAAAACCCCAAAAGAGGCATTCATACCAATCTACATTTTTAAAAAGAAGTAATTTACCAGATGGCGTTTGTAAAAACAAACGATATTTATAGTAGTAGGATTCTCCGTGATGAGCATGGTGAATATTGGGTCCAGAAATATCTAGAATAATCCCATTTTGAAGGTTATTTATACTAAAATCTTTAATGGTTCTACCATTACTTTTAAGTACACAAACTCCTGCATCTTTACTGCACTCCAGGGTATCTTTCGTAATAAGATACATAAACAACCCACCGACTAAAGCGCACAATAGAAGTATAATAATAGATGAATATATGGTTTTTTGAACTGTCATATTAATCTCTACGCATTAAACCGCTTTCCTTCCTGTTCGGCCATGGCTAAAACGGCCTCGGGGATAATGATTTCCGGGTGTTCGGCCTGCATATACTGCACATATTTATATTCTACGTACTTGAACAAATCCACAATATGCTGAACCTTAATTTCGTCGCATGGGCGCTGGGCTTGATAGGCCTCTAATACCGCCTGTCCCAAACTCGGCGTAGCCCGCCCTACAAATCGACCGACATCGGCATGCCTGTCGGAAATAGAGGCAAAAGCGAAATCAATCACGCCACTTAAATGCGCTTCTTCGTCCAATAAGATATTCCCCGGATTAAAATCGCCATGAATAATCACCGGTTTTTCCGATGTTTTTTCCATAGCAATTAAATCATTGTGTTTTTCCAAATCATAATCCCCTTTGTGAACGGTCGATAATCCGGTCAAAAAGTCATTTAAACTTTCCGCAATATCGGCGGGCATTGTATCCACGGGGATAGCATGTAATTCCGATAAGAACTGAACAATATCCTCTGCAACACGTTTTTCTTCTTCTGACGTTAAATCATTCATGCGTGAGGTCAACGATACTCCCTTAATTTTCCGATGCATGGAAAACGGCCGATTGTTATCAAATTTTAATTGCATATCCGGTATCTGAACGGACACTTTCCCCTTAACAAATTGGCAAAAATGACAATCCTTAATCATCATGCGTGCGAAAAAGAAGTTCCGCGGAAACCGAAAGATATAGGCACTTTGTTCTGTTTCCACATCCATTGTAATATTGGTCCAACCGGTTTGAATAGTTTCCGCTTTGACCAGGCGATTTTCCGCCCCGATATTCTTTTTGATAATTTCAACTAATTCCGCTTCATTCGGGGAAAAATAATCATACATTGTTTAATACTCCTTTGCATATAGATTTCATCCAACGTTTTTTAACTTTCAACAGGTCCTGGGGATTTTTAATTCGCGTATTATCCCGCCGTTGAAAAAGATTGAGTTTTCTTAACACCGCCCCATTATTCAGGTTTGTTACCTGAATAGGATTTGTTAAAAAGTGCGACCACAAAATCAACCCGTCATTTTTATTAAAAATCCCCGACCTTGTCAATGCTTTCAAACAAGGCGCCAAGGCCGTAAAGAAATAGTTTGAAGACGTCGGCTTAACAAATCGCCCCGTCAACTGTTGCCGATGCATAATAAAGTAATCGGACACTTTCCGCGGCACGCATAAAACATGCATTTGTATCCGATACCCCATCTTTTTGGCCAAAGTCATCAAATATAGGTCCACTTCCGGCTCTAATAAAGTCATATCAAAAATCAAATTGACGCGATTTAAGATACAATGTTTATAAAACGAAACCAGCGCCCGAAGGGCAAATCCGTTTGTATTTTCACGCATATGATCGGGATCATTTTTTTGCCATTCCTGATATTTCGGATGAAATGGCGCAAAAGCCCCCACATTGATTTTTAAATAAGGCACTTTTTTAAAGACATCTTGAATCGCGGGTGCCAACTGCGAAGATTTTCCGCTTCCCGATTGGCCGGATACCCGAATTAAAAATGGCTTTTCTTCGGACACAATATCTTTCTGAAAGGCCTCGACAATCTTATCCGTCGGGACACAATCCAACAAATTTTCCTCGCACGGGAAAATACGCTGAATGGCCTGAAAAGCAGATTTCTCAAGCGCTACAAACGAATCATCTTTTAAAAAACTTGTATCCATAATGCCGAATATACTATCATAAACAGCGTAAAAAGTCAAACATTTATTCTAACCCTTACCGACTAAAAACGACTTGACAACCCACCTAAAAATTGATATGTTAAGCCATATTATATATCAGAGGGGTAAAATGAATAAGAAACAGACAAAAGTTACCGATTTAAAGGGACTTGATGATTTAATTGATCGTGTTCATATCGCACAAAATAAATATGCTACTTTTTCCGAGGAAAAGGTAGATGCGATTTTTAAGGCTGCCGCCACCGCTGCCAACAAAGTGCGTATCGATTTGGCGGAACTTGCCGTTCGGGAAACAGGCATGGGCGTTCTGGAAGATAAAATCATCAAAAACCACTTTGCCGCCGAATACATTTATAACAAACACAAAGGCGTCAAAACCTGCGGTATTATCAAATCCGATAAAGTAAACGGTATTAAAATTGTGGCTGCTCCCTTGGGTGTTATCGCGGGTATTGTACCAACAACAAACCCGACATCTACCGTAATTTTTAAGTCATTATTGGCCCTCAAAACCCGTAACGGAATTATTTTTTCCCCACACCCCCGTGCCAAAGAAAGTACAATCGCTGCCGCCAAAGTCATCTTGGATGCAGCGGTCATGGCTGGTGCACCGCGGGACATCATCGGTTGGATTGATGAACCGACTATCGAACTTTCAAGTGCTTTGATGAAACACCCGAAAATTCAAGTTATTCTGGCGACCGGTGGCCCCGGTATGGTAAAGGCCGCTTATTCCTCCGGCAAACCCGCCCTTGGTGTCGGCCCCGGCAACACACCTGCGATTATCGATGAAACAGCAAACATTCGCTTGGCTGTCTCCTCTATTTTGATGTCCAAAACCTTTGATAACGGGATGATTTGTGCTTCCGAACAATCTGTCATCGTCATCAAAGATGTTTATGAAGCAGTTAAAGCTGAATTTATTTACCGCGGGGCCTACCTAATGAGTAAGGCTGAGGCCGCCAAACTGGGCAAAATCTTTTTAACACCCAAAGGGGTTAATCCCGCCATTGTCGGTCAAACCGCCGCACATATTGCCAAACTGGCCGGTTTTAAAGTTCCCCTCGATACGAAAATCTTGCTGACCGAACAAACGGATTACACCAATAAAAATCCCTACGCACATGAAAAGTTATCGCCGGTCTTAACGTTATACAAAGCCGATAATTTTGAAAAGGCAACCGACATAGCTTTGGCACTTGTGAAATTAGGGGGCTTGGGCCACACTTCCGTTCTTTATACGGACGAACGAATTCAAGACCGCATTGATTATTACGCACAAAAAATGCCGACGGGACGTATTTTAATCAACTGCCCGTCTTCCCAAGGCGGTATCGGGGATTTATATAATTTCCGCCTCGAACCCTCTTTAACTCTGGGCTGTGGCTCCTGGGGCGGCAATTCCGTTAGTGAAAATGTCGGTGTCAAACACTTACTCAATTACAAAACAGTTGCGGAAAGGAGAGAAAATATGCTCTGGTTTCGGGTACCTCCCAAAATTTATTTTAAACGCGGTTCAACCGATTTAGCCTTGCGCGAATTTGAAGGTAAAAAGCGTGCTTTTATCATCACGGATCGTTTTTTGTTTGATTCGGGTGCCGTCCGCACAATTACCGACACATTAGAAGAAATGGGTACGGATTTTCAAATCTTTTTTGATATAAAACCAGATCCCACTCTTTCCACCACACATCAAGCCCTCACCATGGTCAACACCTATCAACCCGATTTAATTATCGCGCTGGGCGGTGGTTCTCCGATGGATGTAGCTAAAATTATTTGGCTGATGTACGAGCAACCGGAAATAGATTTTGAAGATCTCTCTATGCGCTTTATGGATATTCGTAAAAAGATCTGTCGCATTCCGGAATTGGGTAAAAAGGCTCAACTTGTCTGCATTCCCACAACTTCCGGTACCGGGTCCGAGGTTACACCGTTTTCCATCATCACGGATGATAAAACGCACGTTAAGTACGCCTTGGCCGATTATGCTTTAACCCCCAACATGGCCATTATCGACGCCAATTTTGTGGATAATATGCCACGGGGCTTAACGGCCGCCGGCGGTATTGATGCCCTCGTCCATTCACTGGAAGCCTACGTTTCCTGTATGGCAACCAACTACACCAATTCATTGGCGCTCGAGGCCACCAAGCAAATTTTCCGCTATCTTCCCCGCGCTTATCGGGACGGTTCCAAAGACCCCCTTGCACGTGAAAAAATGCACAACGCCGCAACAATGGCCGGCATGGCTTTCGCAAACGCTTTTCTGGGCCTCTGCCACTCCATGGCGCATAAATTAGGGGCAATGTATAACATTCCGCACGGGATAGCCAACGCGCTTCTCATTTGCCAAATCATTCGCTTTAATGCGACCGACCGCCCCAAAAAGCAGGCCATCTTCCCGCAATACAAGTCCCCCGAGGCCAAAACCCGCTATGCTCAAATTGCGCATGTGCTGTATCTCGGCAATAAAAAGAGCACCGATGACGAACGGGTTGAACTCCTCATCAAGGCTGTCGCTGACCTAAAGAACGCACTAGATATTCCCAAATCCATTGAAGCCTATGGCGTGGATAAAAAGACCTTTATGAAGAATTTGGATAAACTGGTGCGTTTGGCCTACGATGACCAATGCACGGGGGCCAATCCGGTTTATCCTTTAATGTCAGATATCAAACAAATTTATCTGGATGCGTTTGAAGGTAAGTATTAGGGATTATCCTCTCCCAACCCCTATTCCATCTCGACATCGATGAAGGAATAGACTTCCTTTTCCTCCAATCTGGCTAATTGCTTCTTGAAAAGCATCTCGTCCCTTGCAATCAATGTCCGGCTTATGTCCCACGCATTCCACCATACCATCCTCATATGAACGATAGACACTACCGATATTCACGCGTCCACCATTGGGTAAAGAAACAGGCTGTAAGGCCCCATACTGACAACACCCGCAAGTATTTTCTCCGATAAATTTAACACCCGGATAATGCTTCAACATCGGCACAATGGCCTCCGCCGATGAAGCCACTTCCCGATCCACCAACACATAAAGTCCTTTCTTCTCTCCTTTAAAAGGAAGCGGCGGTCCGATATAGTCTTCTTCTTGTTCACCATCAAAAAGCAAACGCATTTGGGATTCTTGTGTATCCCGTTTCTGTGTTTTTAAGCAATATGGCACTCTGTTTCCGTAAAGGGTTTCGGCCACTTCCCGTATCGGGAACCCGTCCCCGCCATGATTTTGCCGCACATCAATAATAACATTTTTCCAATCTTTTTGATGTTGCTGAAAAGCATCTAATACCCGACGTAACGCTGCCACTTCCTGCATTTGATTTTTTCCGCCCCAATGAACCATACAAGACGGGAAAGCAATAATACCCGTCTTTTGCCCACTAACCATCCGTTCGGCGACCAAAACCGGCGCTTTTTTTTCTTTATCCATATATTCCAAGGCCAAGATTTCATCCGGTTTTATTTCTTCCCCAATCCGATAGCCGATATTTTGACCTACCATCCCATCAGGGTGCTGCAATTTTGTCGGCCCCCAATTTTCCAAGGCTTTTTTAATTCCTTCCTCCACCGGCAATTTTCCATCGGACGTTTTAACCGTCAAATGATTATCCTGAATTGTTTGCGCGGTTATTCTAAAAAACTCTTTTAGCAAATGGCGACCCTGTAATTGTTGTCCTTTTGGTAATTGCGCCTGTTCATGATAAAGCGTTTCTATTTCTCTTTTAAAGGCATCTGTTTCAAAACCTTCTTGTTCCCATCCCGGATGAATCTTTGCAATAACCCTGGCAAAATAGGCAATATTTGTCAAGGTATCATCCGTCATTGCCGCTTTTTTCTTCTCCTCGGGAACACCCGCCAAAAACGTTTCCATTTCTTTTATTTTCTGTTGCAATATTTTTTGATGCATGGGATCATTTCCGGCTTCTGCCTTTAATTTAGGCAACGCCTGTAAGAAATGACAGATTTGAACCTGCTCTGCCGACACACTCTCAACAATAGCATCAAAAGATCTATGTTCTCCACTCTTTAACAAATCTTGCATCATTTTTCGCCTCCATTACTTATTATATCACAAAATGCTAAAAAAGCAAATTTACCGTTCCTTTTGCCATTGGCGCATAAATTTATAAAACCGCCCTCTGTCTTTTGCGTGGGCCAATTTCCGGTCGATAAAGCCGTTATAATCGCGCCGAAGCGCCACAGGTCCGAAATCCGGCAATTCAATATCAACGGCTTCCCCGACTTTAATGTTCCTCAGCGCCGGATCAAAACATTTTTTATTAATGAATTTATGCAGTGACCGTTCAATCAGACAAAAATTCGAAAACTTATTCTTTCCTCCTCCCGACAAAGGCACAATATGATGCACATCAAACCCATGCGGCACTCGTCCGCTCGCGGCTTTTTCCAAATTGATGATATCGGCATATTGATTTAAAATCCCTTGTTTAAAAAGCCACCTCACAAACACTTGGTTCAACTTTCTTTTATCAAATTGTTTCCTTAGAGCCTTTGTGACTTCCGGCGGTTGTAAAACAAAGTGTATTGTCATTTTTATCCTGCTTTCAATGTTTGAAGTTCTTGATCTTTTTGGAACAGGTAGAGAAGCACCCTCAGGGCCTTCCCCCGCTCCGATACCAAATTCGGATCCAACGATAAAATCGTCTGGGCATCTTTTGTCGCCACCCACAACAATTCATTTTGAACGGTAGGATCCGCCATTTTAAATTCAATCAGACCGCTTTGCCGCGCTCCCAATAATTCCCCTGCGCCGCGTAATTTTAAGTCCTCCTCCGCAAGTACAAAACCGTCATCGGTTTCACGCATAATATTTAACCGTTTTTTCGCTGTTTCCGTTAATTTCTTCCCATGAACAAGGATGCATTGTGACGCATCACTTCCGCGCCCTACCCGACCGCGCAACTGGTGCAAGCCCGCCAGTCCAAATCTTTCTGCCTGCTCAATAATCATAATGGTTGCATTTTTAACATCAACCCCCACTTCAATCACGGTTGTCGCTACCAACACATCCAAATCCCCATTGGCAAAACGCGTCATAACGGCATCTTTTTCGGGACCTTTCATTTTCCCGTGTACAAGACCCACCCGTTCTCCAAAAGTTTGTTTTAAAATTTCAAACCGTTTTTTAACCGCCATTAAATCCGCCGCTTCCGATTCTTCCACAAGCGGACAAATCCAATACGCCTGCACGCCCCCTGTTTCCGTTTTAGCTTTTAGCCTTTCAATCAATTCCGGGATTTTATCCTGACTCATCACACGTGTTTCAATGGGCTTACGCCCGACCGGTTTTTCATCCAACCGCGATACATCCATATCCCCATAGACGGTCAAGGCCAAACTCCGCGGTATCGGTGTCGCCGTCATCACAAGCAAATTCACCCCTTTTTCTTTTTTGACTAAATTTAACCGCTGATGTACACCGAACTTATGCTGTTCATCCACAATCGCCAGCCCCAAATTTTTAAACGTTACCATATCTGTAAACAACGCATGCGTCCCGATTAAAATTTGGATTTCCCCGTTTTCAAGCCTCTCCAAAATCTCCCGCCGGGCCGATCCTTTTTCCCGTCCCGTCAATAATCCGACCGTTATTCCCAATGGTGCACACAGTTTTGAAATTTTATCAAAATGCTGCCGTGCCAAAATATCCGTTGGCGCCATCAATGCCGATTGAACACCTGCCTCAACGGCCGTTATCATCGCTATCAACGCCACAATGGTTTTACCACTACCTACATCCCCCTGCAGCAACCGCGTCATCCGTTCCTTAGATTCCATATCCCGCTGTATTTCGATCAGAACCCGTTCTTGCGCCCCCGTCAAAGTAAAAGGTAGACTTTTTCTTAATTCCTGAACTTTCTGACCGGTGCCTTGAATAACTTGTCCCACGGCCTTTTTATTTTGCGCCCGCACCAACAACAGGGCCAACTGATTTGCCAAAATTTCATCATAGGCCAGCCTCATACGCGCCGAATGAGTCGGCATTAGATCGCCCCCAGATTTCGGATGATGCACCTGATCCACGGCATTTTTCCAAAAGGGCAGCCCATGCTTAGCCTGAAAAGTCGAATCCAACCACTCCGGCAATTCCGGCAAAACCGGCAGAGCCGTACTTATAATTTTTCGAATTAACTTACTGGACACCCCGCGTGTTTGCGGATAAATCACCTCATATTCCGGTATGCCTTGCGAAACCCCCGCCATATAATCCGGATGAATGATCTTAAAACCGAAGCCGTTTGGTTCCACACGCCCCGATACCCAAATACTTTTTCCTTCGGGATACTGTCGCCCCAAATAACTTTTGTGGTAGTTAAAAAAGACAATCTCTACTTCCCGCCCCAAGGCTTCCCCGATAATCCGATACGGCACTTTTTTAGTCGGTGGCACTTTATGCGCCAAAATTTTCATTTGAAAGGTCGCATATTCCCCGATTTTAACTTGCGCGGCATCCGTAATTTGCGGTCGATAATTTACCCCGACCGGCAAATGCCACAACACATCTGATATTTTTTCCCCGCAAAAGCGCCCGACCAATTTTCCCAACTTCGGCCCCACACCACCGACGGCAGTCACAGGGGTAAATAAAAGGTTTAGGATATCGGGCCTCATCGTTTATTTTTTCTTTTTTACTTGAACTTTTTGCTCTGTAAACTTCACGGGTCTTTTGGGTTTTAAATAGGTTCCGTCATACATCTTCAATCCCCCGTCCGCAAACACTACCGACCGAAATAACGGAAGCCGATTAAAAGAATCCAATATCGCCCCGCAACTTTCCTGTGGGTCATTTTTTTGTTCGTTATAGGCTCTGAATTTTGCTTCTGCAAATTCACGATATCCTTTTTGCTCTGCCTCCGCCGTCAAGGCTTTATTGGCGATTAGGCGACTGGCAATCAACTCAAAATCATCCAATTTTCCCCCCGCATTACAGGCCAACGCCAACCCCGCCGTCACGCCCAACTGTTCTGCTTCCGTCATGCCTTCCGTAGTGCGTTCATCTGCCTGCACACAGACCGGTACGACAGCTAATAATAAGATCAACAAAATTAATTTTTTCATATTAGCCTCCTAGTACACCATTAAAGCACACTTTAGAATAAAATTCAACCGTAAAATTTTATTGACTTTCGGGATAAAATTTGGTATCTTAAGGGCGGAAGGTCACGGGCGTTCCCTCTGGCCAGCGGGTCAGGTTCGGAAGGAAGCAGCCCAGCTTTTGCGGAACGGGTCGTGAACCTTCCTCTTTTAAGGAGAACCATGGCAGGCACATCACACGTATTGGCGCGCAAATACAGACCTCAGGTTTTTTCCGACCTCATCGGTCAGGAAGCACTGGTGCGCACAATTACGAACGCGATTGCCAATAATCGGTTGGCTCATGCTTATATGCTCACGGGTATTCGCGGTGTCGGTAAGACCAGTTCCGCCCGTATTATTGCCAAAGGCCTCAACTGTATCGGCCCAGACGGTAAAGGGGGTATGACCCCGAACCCTTGCGGCGTATGCCAGCATTGTCGAGACATTGCCAATGATTCCCATATTGATGTCATTGAAATCGATGCCGCCAGTAACACTGGCATTGATAACGTGCGTGAAATTATTGAAGGCGCTAAATATAATCCCGTTTCTGCCCGTTTTAAAATTTACATCATTGACGAAGTTCACATGCTCTCCAAACAAGCCTTTAATGCTCTGTTAAAGACATTGGAAGAACCTCCTGAACGCGTCAAATTTATTTTCGCCACCACTGAAATTCGTAAGGTTCCCATCACTATTTTATCGCGATGCCAACGCTTTGATTTACGGCGTCTGGATATGGATGTTTTGACCAAACATCTTGAAAAAATCGCCATTGCCGAACAGGTTAAATTCGAACCCGATGCTTTAAAATTATTGGCCCGCGCCGGTGATGGTTCCGTTCGGGATTCTCTTTCTCTTATGGATCAAGGGATGAGCCAACTGAACAACAACCTCACCACTGACGGCATACGGCAAATGTTAGGTCTGGCCGACAGAACATCCCTTTTCGATCTTTACGAACAAATTATGTCCGGCCGCATAGCCGACGCTCTCTCAACACTGGATGCTCAATATGAATCCGGTGCGGATCCTTTTGAATTAACCGAAGATTTAATGGACTTAACTTACTGGCTGACCCGCCTGAAAGTAGTCCCCGAAACCGCTAATGACATCAGTGTTCCCGAATCCGAACGCACCCGCGGTAAAGATTTGGCGAAAAAGTTATCCATGACGTCCCTCACGGCGGCTTGGCAAATGTTGATGAAGGGGCTGACGGAAGTGCGCTCGGCCGACTCTCCCTTAAAATCACTTGAAATGTTGATTATACGATTGGCCTACTTGGCCGATATGCCCTCGCCCGCTCAAATTTTGGACGACATAAAAAAAAACGGTTTAGTTCCCCCGCCGGCACCTGATACAAAACCCATTTCAAAGCCTATCCCGACACCTGCGCCGAAACCCGAAACACAGCCGACACCGGATACAGGGATTCATGATTTGGCGGATTTACCCAAACTGGCACGGGATAAAAACGAACGCTTATTGGCTTTTCAAATCGAACATTTTATACGTCCCATTTCATTAACTCCGGGCCTGATTACCTGCACTCTTACATCAGATACACCCCGTGATTTTTGCCCGAATTTAATACAGTTTTTAAATCGTGAAACAGGGATGAATTGGCAAATCAAAACCCAAGCTTCCGGTGGCGGACAAACACTCCACGAACAAAAAGAGGCCGCTCAAAACGCTCTCCTTTCCGAACTTAAAAAAACGCCAACCGTTTCGGCGGTATTAACGACTTTTCCCGGCGCTAAGGTTGAAAAGGTCAAACCCATCAAGACTCCTCAACCCTTTGAAGCCGAAGACATCCCCAACACCGACCTGGATGAATAAGGAATAGAAACGCCCCCCAAACGGGGGCGTTTCTATCGGTATTTAGGGGCCTTCATCATCATAAGGGGAACAATGACCAGTACTGCCTTCTTCATCCCAATGCCACTCACAACCTACATCTCCACAGTCAGATTCGGAAGTACAGAAACTACAATGTTCGATAGAGCAAGTTATCCCGCTACATTTTCCCTCTGTATCATCCTCTGTAACTTGCATCCATCCCGCCTTACATTTCATAATTTGCGTCGCTGAAACACACTTATAACTACCCTTCAGACACTCTTCTGGATTATTATCCGGATTACCACAACTATCAGAACCAGAGTCCCAAACTCCACCAATACACTGTCTTAAAGTTTGATTCGCGTAGTCACAACCATATTCCCCATCTACTGGACAACTTTCACCTTCTATTGCATCGGGTTCTTCGCTCCCCCCCGTAGAAGATGCTGCTGATCCGCCACCTGTGGAACTATTTCTGCTTGCCGACGGGTTATCTTTGGCTTCCATATCGGTATTATATACAAAATAAACCGTATTGTTTTCCAATGCACAATCTTCGAGCGTCATCGCCGTTGCATTTTCATCTGTTTTGGCAATCACCTGCAGGGTTCCTTTTTCCCCCGCCACGCGAATTAAATTTTCACAAACCGGTTTCGTAATACCGCTGACTTTCAAACCGAATTGCCCTTGCCACTTGGTCACGCTATTATCAAATACACCGCCGGCCGTCACATTATGTTCTTCAAATTCTGATATATTTACGGGAACACCCATTGATAGTTGTGTCGCAACCGTATAGGCCCGCTTATTTCCACCATCCAACAATTCGTTTGTGCGATACTTATTCATGCCATAGGTATATCCGGCAATTCCACCGATACTCAGTACCCCGATAATCGCCAATACCCCTAGCATTTCCACCATGGAACGGCCGGATTCACTTCTTAACATTTATTTAACCTTCATTTTATCTCCTTTCTATTTTTCTTGATATATTCACTCATAACACAAAACAAAAGCTCTTGTCAAGACACCCTTGTCCTATTTTTCCTTTTTTCCCCACCTAAAAGAGTTCTTGCATTTACTCAAAAAATCAAGTATAATATTTCCCCAAATTCAAGGAGACTCTCATGCAACATTTTATCAAAATCCGCGGTGCACGTGAACATAACCTAAAAAACATTGATGTTGATATTCCACGGGATCAACTGGTTGTAATTACGGGCCTGTCCGGATCGGGTAAATCTTCCTTGGCGTTTGATACCATTTATGCCGAAGGCCAACGCCGTTATGTTGAAAGCTTATCGGCCTATGCCCGTCAATTTTTGGATCTGATGAAAAAGCCCGATGCAGATTTGATAGAGGGTCTCTCCCCCGCCATTTCCATTGAGCAAAAAACAACCTCCAAAAATCCGCGTTCCACGGTCGGTACCGTAACGGAAATCTATGATTATATGCGCCTTCTTTGGGCGCGAATTGGTGTCCCATATTCACCGGTAACCGGCCTGCCGATAGAGGCTCAAACCGTCTCCCAAATGGTGGATATCATCAAATCCTTCCCCGAAGGCACAAAAATTCTTCTTCTTTCTCCGGTCATTCGGGCGCGTAAAGGCGAATATAAAAAAGAAATTCTGGATTGGCAAAAGCAAGGCTTTACCCGTATTAAAATTGACGGCACAATTTATGAACTGGATGCCACCCCCGAGATTGATAAGAATAAAAAGCATGACCTTTCCATCGTGGTCGATCGATTGGTTATAAAAGAAGGCCTGGATGACCGTTTGGCGCAATCCGTTGAAAAAGCCTTGGATTTATCGGATGGTTTGGTCCAGACGGAAACAATGGACACACACGAAGTCAAAACATTTTCTTCAAAATTTGCCTGTCCCGTTTCAGGTTTTACGATTACGGATTTAGAGCCCCGCTTATTTTCATTCAATAATCCCCAAGGTGCCTGCCCCGATTGTTCCGGCCTCGGCTTTCGGCAGTATGTGGATCCGGCACTGGTTATTCCCAATCCGCTTCTATCCCTCCGTCAAGGCGCCATTGCCCCATGGCGGCGCGGAAACGAATGGTTTCAATGGTATGATTCGGCTCTGCGCGCCATGTTGCGTGCCGTCAAAGGTTTAGATGTCGATATGCCTTGGAATAAACTTTCCACCGACGTCCAAAACGCCATTTTGTATGGCTGCAAAGGATTTGAAGGTGTTATTCCCAACATGGAGCGTCGTTACATGGAAACAGAATCCGATTGGATGCGTGAAGAAATTGCGCATTATCAAGCCACCTCCCCCTGCGAAACCTGCCACGGCCTGCGCCTCAAACCCGAAGCCCTTGCTGTTAAAATCGGCGGCAAGAATATTTCCGAGGCCACCCACACCTCCATTGCCGGTGCTTTAGAGTGGTTTTCGGGGCTCAGTGATACCCTTCCCCCACAAAAAAAGGAAATCGCCAGTCGTATTTTAAAAGAGATTGTCGAACGCCTTAAATTTTTGAATAATGTCGGTCTCGGATACCTGTCCTTAAACCGAATGGCCGGCACGCTTTCCGGTGGTGAAGCCCAACGGATCAGGCTCGCTAGTCAAATCGGCTCCGGCCTCACGGGCGTTCTCTATGTTTTAGACGAACCGTCCATCGGCCTGCATCAACGGGATAATGATAAACTTTTGGATACCTTAAAACACCTTAAAGACCTCGGCAATACCGTCATTGTCGTCGAACACGACGAAGACGCCATTCGTTCCGCCGATTACGTCATTGATATCGGCCCCGGTGCCGGCAAAAACGGCGGCCATATCGTAGCCCAAGGCACGCCTCAACAAATTATCGATAACCCCTTATCCACCACCGGTCAATTTTTATCCGGTATGCGCCAGATTAAGATCCCAACCAAACGCCGTGTCGGAAACGGTAAATTCCTGACGATTGAAGGCGCCACCGTCAACAACCTCAAAGATGTTACCGTCGATATCCCTCTGGGCACCTTTACTTGTGTCACGGGTGTATCGGGTGGCGGGAAATCATCACTGGTCATTGAAACGCTTTATAAGGGGCTTAATCAACTGCTAAACAAATCCCATGAACAGGCCGGCCCCTTTAAGCGTATTCGCGGATCCGGCTATATTGATAAGATTATCGATATCGACCAAAGCCCCATCGGGCGCACTCCCCGATCCAATCCGGCGACTTATACGGGTATGTTCACGGCCATTCGGGATTGGTTTGCGGGCCTCCCCGAATCAAAGGCTCGAGGCTACAAGGCCGGCCGTTTTTCCTTCAACGTAAAAGGCGGCCGATGTGAAGCCTGCTCCGGTGACGGTGTCCTTAAAATAGAAATGCATTTCTTACCGGATGTATATGTGGAATGTGATACTTGCCATGGTAAGCGCTATAACCGTGAAACATTGGAAATCAAGTATAAGGACAAATCCATCTCGGATGTTTTGGATATGACGGTGGATGAAGCCGCTGATTTCTTCCAAAACATTCCCGTTCTACATGAAAAGTGTGCCTTACTGCAACGGGTGGGCCTCGGCTATATTTCTCTGGGGCAATCGGCCATTACTTTATCCGGCGGCGAAGCACAACGCATAAAACTATCCAAGGAACTGTCGCGGCGTAGCACCGGCAAAACCCTATATATTTTGGACGAGCCCACCACAGGCCTCCACTTTGCCGATATTCAAAAGTTACTGGAAGTCCTGCATGCCCTCGTTGACCAAGGCAACACCGTTGTTGTGATTGAGCATAATTTAGATGTCATCAAGACAGCCGATTATATCATTGATATGGGGCCCGAAGGCGGTGATGCCGGCGGTCGGGTTGTTGCGACCGGCTCGCCCGAGCAAGTTGCCCAAAACCCCACCAGCCACACCGGCCGATACCTAAAAAAGATACTTGAAAAATCGGGTTCTTAATCGTCCCCGCAGGAATTTAAGACAGACTTTGCCCTTAATGTTTGGCATAAGGTCTCAAAATTAACTGCTCTTTTGGGCACTTCATTCGGGCTTTTAACCGGTGTTAAAGAAATACTGCCCAAGACAGAAACCAAGGCCAAAACCAATCGCACGGTTTTCACCGCATCCCGCCGTGATTTTAAAGGGGTTGTCGGCCGATAGATACATAATCCTTCCCCCGGCGTATCATGAGTCCGCATAACAATACCCGCGGAATCCATATTTAATAAGTCTTGAATTGTATTAGCGTCATTTTGTAAAGAAGTGCCAATCCGAACAGCGGATTGACCATTTTCTTGATTATTATTGTTTGAATTCATTGTTTTCTCCATGGACTTATCATATCATATTTTTTGATTTTGTCAAGAAGTTAGAAATATCACATTGAAATTTAACAAAAAAGTCCGTGGAGTTTAAGCCAAATTTCTTGAAACCCGCCGATATAAAAACCACCCCAACCATACAAACAGGAGACCGTAGACTAAGTAAAGGGTCATTAGAGAAAAAAGACTTGTTAAATATTTCGGAATAATCAGTAAAATTGCTGTGCACAATCGGGCAATTAGCATATTTACTGCGGCTGTCTGTGTCCGTAAATGAGGCTCTGATACTTGTTGTAACCGTGAAATTTGCGCAATCGTAAACATGAGTTGTAACGTAATACAAACACATAAATAAAAAACAAAGACCAAGCAAATTTCCCAATGGGCTATAATACCTTTTTGAAATACAAAACCGCATAATAAACCGGCAGTATTCATAATAAAAACTATTCGCCCCAATACTTTTAATCGAATATACTTCAACAAGGTATCTGTCAATAAACTTCCAAAAGAGCGCATCATATTATTTACGAACATTACCACGCCAAATAAAGCAATAGGAACAACCGCTAATTTCATCATGGGCTGAAAGCTCCAAAAGAAAAAGTGGCTAAATGCAACCAATAAGCCTGAATACAAAATACAGGAATTATTATTTGGTTCTTTTAAGATAGAAATACTATTCTTAATCATGTTCCCAAGAGATTCTTTGTAAATACCCTGACACTTTTCAGGTAAGATAAATGGCAATTGAGTTGCCATTAAAATAGCAATAGTAATCAGTATAAACTCACCGCCAAGTAATACCTTTAACCCTACCGTTTCATATAACCATGCGCCACACAGGGCAGCTATACCCGTCCCTAGACTTAATGCAAAATTTAATTTAGAGTATGCCCGAACCATTTTGTTTCGTTTTTGTTCTTGGGATAATATATCATATAAAATAGGAGATTCTACCGTATCAAAAAGGGCTTTAGATAAGGCATACAATAGCTCCCCAATCAAGACAATCCCCATGCCCTTCCAGAAAAACCAACAAAAAATTCTTCCCAAAAAAAGTGTATAAGAAATCAGTAAAATATACTTTCGAGGTATCTTATCTCCAACAAAACCGGCGGGAATTTGTAACATAACATTAACCAAAACGATAATCCCCTGAAACAAGAAGTAATCAGCCATACTCAAACCATTTTCTTGATAAAATAAAAACAGCACCGGAAGTAAAAACATTTGCGACTTTAAAAAAGCTGAAAAATAAAAAAGATTTAGTGCTCTATTAAACATTACTGTACGACTCTTGAACAAACTTTCGTTTTTATTGCTTTATTTTCTATATCTTGTAAAAATTTTAAGTATTCTGAAGAAAACATATCGGCATAAATATCCGTATGAAGTATTTTATATATAATATCACAAAATCTTTTATTTTCATCACGGAAGCCGGAAAACCGCGCTTGAATTCTCATAGATTCCGTAGAACATTTTTTTGTCGCAGAATAATTTGCTCCACTATATCTAAACAGAGCTTCTTGCATGTAGGCAAATCTACCTTTATTTTCTCTAATTTGTAACAACCAGTCATAATCATTTGCGCACTTGATTTTTTCATCATATCTAATATGATGGACCGTTAAAAACTTTCTTTTCACCATAATATTAGGATGTCCGATATTATTACTAAAAAACAGACTAAACTTTATTTCATCTTCGGATGGAATTTTACCTACAGAAACAGATGGACTTCCGAACCAAGGAAAAGGTGTTATAGATGGTGTTGCAACAATATCTACCCAAGGATGTTCTTCCAAGTATAATACCTGTTTTAACATTCGATCGGGCTGATTATCATCATCCTGATCCATAATCATAATATATTTACCGCGTGCTAAATCATTTCCCCTATTACGGGAATAAGATATACCTCGATTACGATCATTTTTGAACACTTTGATTCTTTTATCTTTAGCCGCATAAGTTCTTAAAATTTCCCAACTGTTATCTGACGATCCATCATCTATTATAATAAACTCAAAATCTGTAAAAGTTTGATTTAAAATAGAAGGAATTGATCGATGAAGATAATCGTCTTTGGTACCATTATACACAGACATAACAACCGATACCATCGGTGCCGATAAATGATACCATCCCCATCCTGCAACAATTAATATAAATACCAGGCTACAACAGGCCGTAAAAAACGCTTTTGATTTCTTTTTACCCAACGATTTCGTTGCCCCCGAACCAATAGGCCACTTCCCGTGCAGCACTCACGGGTGAATCCGATCCGTGCACACTGTTGCGACCCATACTTTCGGCAAATTCGGCACGAATAGTTCCCGGTGCCGCTTTTTCAGGGTTTGTTGCGCCCATAATTTCGCGGTATTTAGCAATAGCATTTTCGCCTTCCAACACCTGCACGACGGTTGCGCCCGATGTCATAAATTCCACCAATCCGTCAAAGAAAGGCTTACCTTTATGTTCCGCATAGAAAGTTTCCGCTTGTTCTTTTGTCATGCGGATACGTTTCTGTGCCACGATTTTCAGGCCGGCTTCTTCGATTTTAGCGTTAATTTTTCCCGTAATATTGCGTGCTGTCGCATCGGGTTTAATCATTGAAAAAGTACGTTCCATAGTCATTTTATTTCTCCTTTACAAAAAATGATTTTGTTGTTTATCATAAACGCCACCAAAAGTCAACTGGACTTTTTGAAAAAAGTATGCTATACTTACGCCCAAAGAAACGGAGAATTAAATATGTCAACCAAAGAACCCTCTCAACGTCAACTGCGTGTCGCCGAAGAAATTCGCCACGTTCTTGGCAAGATGTTTATCGAAGATAATTTGTTTATCAACGGCCTCAAACCCGCCTACACCATGATAACCGACGTTAAAATTTCACCCGATATGTCCTATGCGACGGTTCTTGTACGCTCTATTCCACCCGTAGATACGGATGAACAAGTAGCCCTTTTAAATGAGCATAAAGGCAAATTCCGTTACCGTATCGGGAAAAGCATTCGCCTACGCATTGTGCCGGACATAGTCTTTCATTCGGACGTGCGCTTCGAAGAAACCAAGGCCATGGATGAACTCCTCAACAACCCAAAGGTTCGGGCCGATGTCGACAAATATAAAGAATAACTTAAACGGCTTTCTGGTAATTGATAAGCCCTATGACATAGGCTCCACACAGGTTGTTTCAAAACTCAAGTGGGCCTTATCCCCACAAAAGATAGGCCACGCCGGCACATTGGATCCCCTGGCCACAGGGGTACTTCCCATTGCGCTCGGCCATGCCACAAAGCTGATTCCCTTCGTTATGGACGGAACAAAAGTTTATGATTTTACCGTCACTTGGGGCAAACAAACCGATACCGATGATGCCGCCGGCCAAGTCCTTCAAGCCACAGATAGGCGCCCATCTAAAGCAGAAATTCAAGCCATCCTCCCTCAATTCATCGGACAAATAGAGCAACTTCCCCCCGCTTACTCTGCCCTTAAAATAGCCGGCAAACGCGCATATGATTTAGCCCGCTCTGGGCAAGAGGTTACTTTAAAACCGCGCCCCGTTCAAATCGATTCATTAATCCTTTTGGATACGACCCCTGACTCGGCTTCTTTCCGTGTTACCTGTGGCAAAGGCACTTATGTCCGCTCCCTCGGGCGAGATATGGGGCAAAAACTGGGGTGCTTCGGCTATATTACATCTTTGCGCCGCATTTCCTGTGGCCCGTTTCGGATCAAGGACGCACTTCCCCTTTCCATATTTGCCGATAAAAACCCCGCTGTTTCTTTGCTCCCGATGGAAAATGCTTTAAATCATTTACCGGCATTGGCACTCCCCGCTGAACTCGCTACCCGACTGCGTCAAGGGCAACGCCTTCCCTTACGGGATATTCGCCCGTTTTTAAACAGGGCAGTATCTGATGAAACAATTTTGCGCCTAATCACAAATGGTCAATTTATCGGCCTTATCCGATACGCCGATAGCACCGTCCACCCCTATCGAATTTTCCCCGACTAATCCAAATTATTATTCGGCACTTTTTCTTTCAAAATTTCTACCAATTTAACACAATCGTCTTCCTGCAACGGCCCCGGTAACATAAGAGAAAAAGGTGAAAACTTCATTTTCATATTTCCTTTTTGAATTAAGGTTAGATGATATTTTGATATATCCTTTGGCCAAAAATTATAAACGATTAACGTTCTTCCATTTACATTTCTTATGACTTTTTCCACTCGGTCTATTTCTGCCCAAAGCAATCTGTCCCAATCATTCACCTTAATGTAACTTGGGGTTATTTCAATATAGGGTTGATGCTTTATTAAAGGGATAAACATTTTAACCATCCAAAACAGGAACAAAATCAGTGCAAAAAATCCCGATATCCACACATCTGGATTAATCACTGTCATAATACCAAAGGCAACAACTGGTAAAAACCCCAATAACGCTCTCTTTTTGCTTCTGTAAAACTTATAATATCCGGTATCCATTTTACTTTTCCTCTAAATTATTATTCGGCACTCTCTCTCTTAAGATTTTTTGCAACTTTCTTAACTCTCTCTCTTGTAACATTACTGGTTGGATATAAAAAGGAGAATAATTATTTTTCATCATTATTTTTTGAAACATTGTCAAATGATATTTTGATATATCTTTTGGCCAAAGATGATAAATGGCACCCCCTCGCCCAGTTGTCTTGGTAACACGCTCAACATCAGACCATTTTAATTTCTCACAATAATTGATCTGAATATAACTGGATGTTGTTTCAATGTAGGGCTTTCGAAACCACCCCCAAAAAATGAAGAAAAAGAAAAAAAGAGAAAATAGGCAAAACCCCCACACATCAGAAGTATTAGAATATATCTCTGCAACACAACAACCAAGAAGAGGGAGAGAAGCTACTAATAACAACTTTTTATCTCTATAAAACTTATAATATCCGGTATCCATAATACCGCCCCTTAGAACAGGAATTTATATCCCACATTAAAGATATGGCTCGTCAGTCCGTCGCCGAAGTCATAATCATAATACCCCGACAATTCATGCGCACCGCTGATGAAGGAAATTCCGCCACCCACTGTAAACAGGTTTTCCGGCATTCCCGAATTATCTAACTCAATTGCATCTTCCGATCCGTTCGGATAAGCCTTCGCTTGATAATCCGTATCCCCAAAGTCATGTGTATAGCGCACATGCAATTCCGGCAACAATTCGAACCGTTTCGCTGCCACCGGGAACGCTACCCGCAATTCCACCGGCAATTGTAACGAATTTACGTCCGGATTTTTAACCCGCATAACAATCGGCGCATTTCCTTTTTCTTTCACTTCATCGGATGTCAACCGTGCATAGTTAAACCCGATCTTCGGTGTCAAATACAAACTCTGTGCCAAGGCAAAATCATACCCGAACGCGATTCCGCCACCGATAGAATTGGTATCATAATCGGCTTTTAATTTAGCATTTGCCGATTTAATCTTATGCGTAGCCTTATTGGCGTTCCTCAGGTATTGCGCAAACACATCCGTAAAGAATCCCGACCGATTCGGCTTAAAGCTTCCGTAAATCCCGACACCCAAGGTATCTACATCGGATTCGATAACGCTGTTTTCCTGTTCAAAGTTACCTTTGGCATAGACACCCGCCAACCCCCAAGTCCACCGACCGAACCGATGATCCAACCCCAGGGCCAACCCATAGGCATCATAATCATACCCAGGAATACCTTTATTTCCGTCTTGTGTCGCGGTCACATAGAACGGTTTTGCCCACAATCCGCCTTTGTTCGTGCGATAAGATCCTTTCGATGTAATATTAGCCGACGACCGACTGGAATAATCGGGTGTATAGGCCTGACGTTTGTTCCGCACATAGGGTTGATACATCGGCCGTTCATAAATACGATCGCCCCCAGCGCGTCCCCGATATACGGGGCGTCTGTCTTGCAAACTCGGCACAAAGCGATCACGTTGTGAACCCATCGGGCGTAACCGACGCATAGCCCCCAATTCGCCCGCCATCACATTCTGGAAGTTTTGTCCCACGCGCAAAGCCACCTGCGGTGCTTCCACATATCCGTCCGGCACATATTCCGATACGGCACGAATGGCGCTATCCACATTCGTCGCATAGAAGATATCATCCCACGGCCCGTACGCACCGTCCCAGTTATCCGAGATATATCCCCCAATCCCCAGGACATTATCATTGACTCCCGCGGCTTGTAATTCTTCTTTCAATGTCGTAATGTGACCGACCGTTAACCATAAATTCCGTCCGTCATCGGCCGCCAAATGCGTATCATGCCACCGGAAAGACACTTGGAAATCACTCGGTACATTAACGCCACCCTCGGCATGAACTAAGTGATACGGTGTCCCCTCTTTCATATTCCGCACAACCAGACGCAATTGATTGGCCAAACTCACCGATCCCGTCACGTCCAACAAATCACTGCCCGCATCCGATGTTCTCAAATCCAAAGTACTCCCTGTCCTTAAGAACAGATTCGCATCAATGTTCATTTCACCCGGGTCATCTTCGGCGGACAAATTCGTATTCGATAAAGCAATCCGTCCGCCACCATTCACAAATAAATTACCGCTGCCGCCACCGATAATAATCTTACCGCTGTTTACATGGCTTGTCCCGTTCGCCAGGAAGTTCACTCCATCATTCACGGTAATATCATTTGTCACGCGCATATCACGTTCCAAACCTTCGGCTTCCACGTTACCGGTATTACGGAAATTATAGGTCCCCGATTTTAGAATCAAGTTATCAATATCCGTATGCCGATCAACAACCAATTGCCCTTTCATCAATCGGGCAGTTGTATTTGTCACGGTTCCCGCCGGTAAATCCTGCCGACGAATTAGCTGACTGGTTCTCACATCATTATAGATGTTAATCGCAGACCCCGTTCCTAACCAAATTCCTTCTGCCGATGTTTTAACATCATTTTTACCGGCCGATGCCACAATCGGATGATAGGCATTAAATGTCCCGTTTTCAATCACCAACCGATCCAATTGAAGCGATCCGAATGAATCCATTTCACCCTTTTTAGGTGCAATAAACAAAGTCGTATTGGCGGCCGTTGTTTCATATTCCATCACATCCGCATGGATTAAATCACTGTCATCAACTCGCACAGCGCCCGCGTCGTCCAAAATCACTTTTGGTGCCGTCACTTCATTGTGAATATTAAGCGTACCGCCACCCACCATAATTACATCAGAATCAATGGTATTTCGCGTATCAACCTCTACCGTATCATCCACATCAACCCATACCAAAGTATTTCTGGCATTTCCGTTCCGCCCGATCGGATCATGAATGATTACCTTATTACCGGTAAACCGAACCCATGTATTACTGTTCATATGGATTTCCCCATGAATATCACCTTCATCACCCATTGGGGAAGAACCTAACCTCAAACCGCCGCCGGTAATATAGATATCATCCACATCAACTACACCCAACACATAGTTTTCATTATAAATTTTCTTTTTATCTTCCGGCTTATTAAAATTCTTTGCTTCTGAATATAATGTGATATTCTCGGCACCCTTTTGACGGAGTAACCCTTCAGTAATACCGGAACTGTCTCCCCGAACAACCGCAGGATGTAAATAAATATTCGAATCCGATCCGACAACGGTTTGGGTAATCAAATCTGTCAACACATGGACTTCTGCCCGATCTTTCATATTTAACTGTTCCGCCTTGAAATAACCGGAATAAGCATAAACATATCCGTCATTTTCAAATGTCATTTTTCCTTTCAAAAGCACGTCCATACTATGTCTGTCCAGCCATTCATTTCCCTGTGAAGACCAGGGTGCCGATAATTTAAAGACACCAAAATTTCCAAATTTAACGGAATTTGCTTCTAAATAGTTTGTTGTTCGATCTATCGTTTGAAGGGTCGAATGATCTCCCAAGATAATTGCCGTTGTATCCAAATCACCAATTACCTGTCCGCCACCAAGGTTAATCGTACTATTATCCCCAAGGTTAAGGTTCTTTTTCAACAAAAGGCCTGCTTCTATTTCTCCGGAGTTCCCCATCCGATGATAAGCATCTAACTCTGCGTTCCCCGTATCCGGATCGATACCCGTTAATGTAATTTGTGCCCCTTTATCCATTACGATATCATTTTCCGCATAAACAATTGATGCAACCGGTGCCGCCGGAAGAACGGACCTAACATATTCCCCGTCCTTTACACAAGTCATGCCATCCGGACATGGCGGCGGATCGGTATCACGTTCCAACCGTGTCATATCATCCGAATACGAAATTTCATCCTGCCAATAACCGGCAATATTTAATTTCCCGTTTTTCGCAAATGTCAAATGTCCGCTGTCATCAACATCCTCTTCTTTAGCCAAGATAACCGTACTTCCCGTCACATTAAAGGTTGCATTATCTGCTAAAATGATACCCTTACCGATATGAAGATTACTTTCCGAATCGGTATAAGCATTCACCATATCCGTATTTTTAACGGTAATTTGTGCATTCTTTCCTGTTTTGAGCTCGGAAATCTTCGCGGATGATCTTAACGGTATTGCATTTAATTCCCGCGTCTGCGGTGTCGTCTCTTCTGCCAAAATATACTTTGTCCGGTGAATAGTTGTACCACCTACATCTTCTTCGTACTCAATTTCCTCCGCATCTTCCAATTCAACCGTTATATCTCGATCCCAATTGAATGAGACCTTATTTTGGTCGTCCTTATATAAACCGCTCTTCCAATAATAATTTGCCCCGATTTCAATCTTAGCATTTTTATCCACAACAAAAGAGTCCGTCACAAGGATATCACTTCCCTGATCCGCACGAAAAGTCGCATCATCACCCAAGCTGATTTTGTGCGTATGCAGGATCGGCTTTTCTTCTAAAACTCCGACTTTGCTCGGATCATCTTCTTTTTGTTTTTCCACAAAATATTTTAAATGTGACTTATCCCGATCAATTGTAACACCATCATTTTTATAGACAACTTCATCCGTTTCATAATAGGGATCATTCATCAGATAAATTTTAACACCGCGTTGATATTCATTTTCCCTTGTATCAAACGCTGAAATACTTTCATTATCAATAGTTCCGGCATTATATAAAACACCATTTTGCCCAAACACGATATTATTTGTTTCAATTGTCGCCGACGGCGTCCAATCCACCCAAATCTTGTTAGGATTTACACTGACTACCGTTTCCCAAAGCCCGTTTCGTAGCACGCCCTCTTTATCGAAGTAAATCAGGTTATTTACCGAAAAAGTCTCTTTATCATCCGCGTCCCCCAAGCTCAACATACTGCCCCAGTTATTCAAGGTTGCATAGGTCCCAAGTCTTACCGACCCGCGTAAAGTTGCGCCATCATAGTTATAAACTCTACTGCCCTCATTATCGGCCCAAACCGTGCTTCGACCTGTTTCACTCAATTCAACCCGATACATATCCCCATAGTTATATACCGTCGTTGTCGATCGTTGGTTTTCAATCGGATAGGCATAAACCGCATGTCCGGTTCCATTCGTTATCATGGTTCCATAGTTATACACTTCCGACCCCGATAAATTGATGGTGTAATCGGGATGTGTATCCATATGGAAAATGTTCCCCGTTTCGGTCTGTAAATGCCCATAGTTGGTTAGTGTTGATGTTTCCGTAATATGGAAAATATTCTCGGCACCCGTTTTAACTATCGTTGTATCTTCACTGACATTAATATCTTCTGCAAATGCATTTGTGCCCGCCAAAATCGTACCGGCCAACAGGAAAGAGAATAAGTATTTATTCATGGGGGAACCTCCATTCAAAAGAATTACTCCGGCAGTATACAAAATCCAATCTCCCCTGTCAACAAAAATATGGGCTTTTTTAAAAAAAGACGCCCGCCTGCCGCCACACGGATATTTTTTGTTGATTTATCATTATTTTTCGCATACATTTCAATATAAAGGAGGTTTCCCATGCCCGTATTAGTCCGAAACAATTTACCCGTTATTGCCCGTTTGGAAGATGAAGGTCTCTTTGTTATGAAGCCCAAACGAGCCCACTCTCAAAAAATCCGCCCGTTAAAAATTGCTTTAGTCAACCTCATGCCGACCAAGGAAGCCACCGAACTTCAATTTTTGCGCCTTCTGTCTAACAGCCCCCTTCAAATCGGCGTTACTCTGTTACGCATGGATTCCCACCAATCCAAAAACACCGATGAAGCCTATTTAAAACAATTTTACACATCACTTAAATCCATCAAGACACAACGCTTCGACGGCATGATTATCACCGGCGCCCCCGTTGAAACACTTCCTTTTGAAGAGGTTGATTTTTGGCCGGAAATCTCCGAACTGATGGACTATACCCGCCAAAACGTCTTTTCCACCCTGCACATTTGCTGGGGGGCTCAAGCCGGCCTTTATCACCACTACGGGATTAACAAAGTTACGTTACCTCAAAAAAAATTCGGCGTGTTTGTCCATCGCATTGTCGGCAGACACCATCTGTTGTTCAAAGGGGCCGACGAACAAATTTACATGCCTCACTCCCGCCACACCGGTTGGCTTAAAAGGGATATCAAAAACAATCCGAACTTATCCACCATTTTATATTCCAAGGAAGCAGGCCCTGCCGTCATTATGGCTCACAAAGGGCGCCAAATCTTTATTTCCGGCCATTTCGAATATGATGCCGACACACTGGCCAACGAATATTTTCGGGATAAAAATAAAGGGTTACCCATCCATTTACCCGAACATTATTTCAAAGACGGAGATCCCAAGAAAGGGCCGATTATCAACTGGCGTGCACATGCCAATTTAATCTTTTCAAATTGGCTGAATTATATGGTTTACCAACGCACCCCATATGATTTATCCGAATTAACAAGCATTTAGGCCCCTGTTTTTCTTAAAACAAACCGATAAAAATCCAATCGATTTTGGATTGCTTCGCTCGCTTTACCCACGGGCAAAGTCGCCAAAACTTTTTCCCCGCGTGCCAATTCTGCCCGAATTTTGTCCGGCCGAATGCTCGTTTTTTCTTCCGCCCAAGCCATAATGGCACAAATATCACGCCGCACTTCGCAAACGCCTTTAGACACCCAATAAATTTTATCCGGCTGTTCTTTCCGACGAATAATGATTTCCCCTTCTTTCAACAGATAGAACATCGGTGCTTTTCTCGGCATAATCAAAAAATCACCTCTCACTGCGGGGATAAGAACGCTATCCGCCTCCACATCTGCTATGGTTGCAAGCGGACAAGTCATTTTAACCCGAATTTTTCCGGCACTTGGCCCTAAATCTTCAGCCATTAGCCTCTCCCGTCAAAGTCATTGCCTTTGTGCGTGCTTCTTCAATTTTTCCGATCATAAAGAACGCCTGTTCCGGCAAATCGTCATACTCACCTGCAATAATTCCCGCACATCCCCTAATGGTATCCTTTAATGCCACGACCATACCCGTTTGTCCCGTAAAAGTCTCCGCAACGGTAAAAGGCTGTGTTAAAAATCGCTGTAATTTTCTGGCCCTGGCAACCGTTTTTTTATCCTCGTCCGATAATTCGTCTACACCCAAAATAGCGATAATGTCCTGTAATGATTTATACACCTGTAAAATCCGAACAACTTCCGTTGCCACACGGTAATGCTCCGCCCCTACCGCTTCCGGCGTCAACAGGCGCGATGAAGATTCCAACGGATCAACCGCCGGGTAAAGCCCCTGTTCGGCGATATGACGCGACAAAACGGTTGTAGCATCCAAATGCGAAAAAGTTGTTGCCGGTGCCGGATCCGTCAAATCATCTGCCGGCACATAAACCGCCTGCACCGATGTAATCGATCCCCGATTTGTTGAAGTAATTCGCTCCTGCAAACTGCCCAAATCGGTTGCCAAAGTCGGCTGATATCCCACGGCCGACGGCATCCGTCCCAATAGGGATGAAACTTCCGAACCTGCTTGTGTAAACCGAAAAATATTGTCTATGAACAAAAGCACATCTTGCGCCAAATGATCTCGAAAATATTCCGCAACCGTCAATCCTGTTAGGGCTACCCGTGCCCGCGCCCCCGGTGCCTCATTCATCTGCCCGAAGACAAGGGCTGCTTTTGACTTATCCCCTTTCAGGTCAATCACACCCGACGCTACCATTTCCTGATACAAATCGTTACCTTCGCGCGACCGTTCCCCCACACCGGTAAAAACGGAAAATCCGCCATGCAATTTGGCAACATTGTTAATCAATTCCATAATAATTAAAGTTTTTCCGACACCGGCCCCACCGAAAAGGCCGATTTTACCGCCCTTCGGATACGGACACAACAAATCAATTACTTTAATTCCCGTTTCCAAAATTTCTGTATTAGGTGTCTGCGCCATAAAATTCGGGGCCTTTTGATGAATACTTTGATAGGCTTCCGCTTCAATTTTTCCCCGATTATCCAAAGGATCCCCCACCACATTCATAATGCGCCCCAATGTTCCCACACCCACCGGCACCTGAATAGGCTTTCCTGTATTAATCACGACTTGCCCGCGCTTAAGGCCGTCCGTATCATCCATTGCCAAGCATCTGGCCACATTACCGACCAACAATTGTTCCACTTCCAGAACAACTTTTTTGCCACCGTTTTCCACACGGCAAGCGTCAAACAAATTCGGCATGTCCCCCGCCGGAAAGACAACATCAACGACCGACCCGTGAATTTGATAAATCGTTCCCTCTTTTTGTTTTTTCATATACGTGCCTCCTTATTTGCGCCCGCAGACACTTCCGCAATATCCGTTGTAATTTTTGCCTGCCTTGTTCGCCGATAAACCCGACTTAACTTTTCCAACATTTCCGATGCATTTCGGGTAGCGTTATCCATCGCCATCAACCGTGCGGCGTTATCCGACACCTCGGATTCCAGTATAATCCGATAGACATACGCCGTCAGGTATTGCGGTAAAATGGCTTCCAAAACACCGGTATCCGACGGCTCATAATCATAAACTTCCGGCGATCTTTTACCACCCCTTAAATTTGTTTTAAAAATAGCTCCCTTCAAAGACGACAGCACATTTACCCCGCCGATAACCGATAAAAACGGACTTTTTTTAGGGGTAATTTTTTTCTCTTCCACCATAAAATCCCACGGATTTTCTTTTAGGAAAATATGGCTGGGAATGATTTGTTCAACAACCGGAACTTGTAAGATAATAGACCTGAATTGATTATAGACGATTAAGCATCGATCAAACCTGTTTTGTTCAAACGAAGCAATAACATCTGCCGTCAATCGTTCCGCGTTTAAATAGGCCCCCGCTTCTTTTGTTTTTTTGGATTTAATCCGCATCATGGGCACATCCGGGCAAAGCCGTTTAAAGATATCCCCGCCCCGTGCACCATAGGCCACCACCGAAATACTTTTCCCCTGTTCCTTCAGGTAAGCAATCAGCTTTTGCACCTGCAACGCAACCTGTAGTGCCGAAGCCCCCGAAAGCCCGTCATCCGAGGTCATCATCACGATTAAATACCTGTCATCTTTTCCGTTACCGTTCAACAGGGCCGGCCATTTCACAAGCGTATCTTTATCTTGCCAAATCAAGGCCTCTTGCCGCAACTTCATGGATCGCACCAACCGTCGCACCACACGGTTCATTTCATCTGCATAAGGGATCGATTCCAAAAAAGCCGCATGCTTTTTCTTTAACCTCGACACCGCCACCACTTTCATCGAGGCCGTCATTTGTTTTGTCGCGTTGATCGAATGAACCTGATCCTTTATTTTCTTTAGCGAACTCATGCCACCGCTTCCTGTTTTTGCCGCCTGTAATTTTGAATCAATTCTTTTATTTTTTCCGTTTCTTTATCCGTCAAAATTCCCTCATCAACGCGCCCCATTACTTCATGTCCGTTCAAGCGCACATAGGCCGTCACATGCTCACAAAAGGATGCCACTTCCGCCAAATCCATATCATCTAAATAGCCGTTCACGGCCATAAACAGAGCCAACAATTCATCACCTAATCCCAAGGGTTTAAACGGTTTTTGCTTCATTACTTCTGTTAATTTTCCGCCCCGATTCAAAAGCCGCTTTGTCGCTTCGTCCAAATCCGATGATAATTGCGCAAAATTCAACACTTCCCGATATTGCGACAATTCCAATTTCAACGATCCCGAAAGTTTTTTCATCGCTTTACTTTGTGCCGCCGATCCGACACGACTGACCGATAATCCCACATTAACCGCCGGCCGAATTCCCTGATGGAATAAGTTGCTTTCCAAAAAGATTTGACCGTCCGTAATGGAAATTACATTTGTGGGAATATAGGCCGACACATCTCCTTCCTGTGTTTCCACAACCGGAACGGCCGTCAATGATCCGCCACCTTTTTGCGCACTCATTTGCGCGGCCCGTTCCAACAGTCTGGAATGCAGATAAAACACATCCCCCGGATAGGCTTCCCGCCCCGCCGGCCGTTTTAACAATAGCGACATTTCCCGATACGCCACCGCATGCTTCGACAAGTCATCATAAAAAACAATGGCATTCATACCGTTATTTCTGAAATACTCCCCGACGGCACACCCGGCATACGGGGCCAAATACTGCATCACAGCACTGGTAGACGCCGGTGCCGATACAATAATCGTATAATCCATCGCCCCCTGTTTTTTAAGGGTTTCCAATATCTCCCGAATAGTGGATTGTTTTTGTCCGATAGCTACATAAATACAAAACAGTTTATCTTGAAACCGCCCTGCTTTATCATTGTATTTTTTTTGATTGATAATGGTATCTAAAATAAGGGTTGTTTTCCCCGTTTGCCGATCTCCGATAATCAGTTCCCGCTGTCCGCGTCCGATCGGGACAAGGGCATCAATCGCCTTAATTCCCGTTTGAACCGGTCGTACGACTTTATCGCGATCCACAATTCCGGGCGCCCGATTAAACACGGGATATCTTTCCAAACTTTCGAATCCCTCTTTATCATCCAAAGGTTCACCCAGCGGACTTAGCACCCGTCCCAACAAAGACATTCCCACCGGTATCGTATTCATTTTTCCTGCGGCAAAGACAGATTCACCTTCCTTAATGTCTTCCGCCCCTTCAAAAATCACAACATCGGCCGTCGTCGGGTTCAGGTTTAAAGCCATTCCTTCCGCCCCCGATTTAAACCGGACACATTCCCCCGACATCAGGTTTTGCAGCCCTTCCACCTTCGCCACGCCATCCGATACAGATAACACACGTCCCACTTCCGACAAAGTCGGTTCCGGCCTAAATGCATCAATTTGGCGTTGGAATACATCCGCCATTTTTCCCAAATCCAACGTATCCGTCTTATAATGTTCCATTTTAGATGCAAATTGCGCCAATTCTCCCCGCTTCGACAGGTCCAACAATTCCCCGTTCATTTTAACGGTCAATCCGCCCAACAATTCGGGATTAAGGTCAAATCGTGCTTCTGCTTTTTCGGTTTGAAAAACACTTTTAATTTTCTGTAAAATTTGATTTTGTTGCTTATCCGAAAGCGGTTGCACACTTTCAACAACGACAGACACTTTTTTTTGTTTTTTTCTGACAGCCATTTAAAACCCCTTTCTGGTGTTTTAGCACACCGCCGCCCATCTTGCAAGCAATTAAATCGCGCTTAAGAATATTTTTTCGATTTTACCCGCGCCGGCCGCCACATCCGCCCAAGTTTTTACATTCATCCGCAAAACAATGCAATCGGCTGTCCTTAAGGGAATACAAACAGGTTCTTCATTTAATAAACTTGCCAACTGCTCCAATCCCGGATTATGCCCGATAATTAAAATCCGCTCAAAAAGGTCGTCCATCTCCCGAACAAGGTCAATCAATCGGTGCGTCGGCGCTAAATACAGCGTTTCCCGATAGAAAAAAGGCACCCCTTTAAACAGTTCTTTAAGGCCTTCTGCCGTTTCTCTTGTCCGCTTGGCAGTCGAACAAAAAACACAATCCGGCCGAATCCCTTCTGGATTTTTAAATTCTTCCGCCTGCATTTTGACCTGCCTTTTCCCAAATGACGTCAAAGCGCGCTGAAAATCCGTCATGCGCGCTTTACATTCGGCATCTCCGTGCCGCATCAAATACAGGTATCGACGTTGTTCCATACTACTTCCTCTTACTTTTTAACATAGAGGAGTTTCTGGCTGTTGTCAATTCCCCCTCAAGTTCACATCAGAGCCACCCGTATTAATCGTTTTATCCAACTGTCCGGCCAACCGTTCATACGGATCTTTTCCGTGGAATCTGTCCGAGGCATGTTGATATTGGATGCCATACTCCTCTTTCATTTGAGACACCGTTGTTTTAGTACTCTGGGATAAATTGCTGGCTCGCCCCAACATTTTGTTAATGTTATCGTATGCTCTTGCATAGGTTTCTTGCGGTGGCATCCCAAGGAACAACCACACCGCCCCAAAAAATAAGATAACATAAAACGACAACCGAATAAAAAATTTAATAATGCGTCCAATCATTTTGCATTCTCCTTTCAAATGTGTTATAATGATAGACATGAATAAAATCATTTGTCAAGAACAAAAAATCATCATTTATCGCCGATTGAACGCCCGCGGATTGAGGTTGCGACTCAATCGTCAGGGCGAAATCGTATTAAGCATCCCCTTTTTCTATCCTAAACGCATGGCACTTTCATTTATCAAAGACCACCAAGATTGGATCGATAAACAAAAAGCACGCCTTAAACCCGCTCTTTCTTTTTCCGATGGTCAGGAAATTTCCGTTTTAGGCCAACAACTTCAAATTCGTCACATTCCCGATGCCCACTTTGCCACACATATCGAAGGGAACGAACTGCACGTATCCGGCGATTCTGCTTTTTTAAACCGGCGCGTTACGGATTTTGTTCGCGCCCAAACACTTTCCTACATTCATCAAAAAGCCCCCGAACTTGCTACCCGAATCGGCAAAAAGATTAACCGTATCTCCCTCAAAGACACAACATCCCGTTGGGGCAGTTGTTCCGGCAAAAAGAACTTAAATTTTTGTTGGCGTCTTGGCCTTGCCCCACAATTTGTATTGGATTACATCATTGCGCACGAGGTCGCTCATCTGGCCGAAATGAATCACGGCCCCCGTTTTTGGCGCGTTGTTTCCCAACTAACCGATGAACGTAGCACCGCTGAAATTTGGCTTCGCCGCCACGGTTCCGAACTGCGCTGATATCATTTTTTTCAAAAAAAAGAGCGATTTTACAAAAAAGACTTGCAAAAGCGATTAAAATAGTGTATAAATGTGCCAGCCTATTTTTTGACCCTATCGTCTAGAGGCCTAGGACATCGCCCTTTCACGGCGGTAACGGCGGTTCGAATCCGCCTAGGGTCGCCAAGATACAAAGACACCCCTTGGGGTGTTTTTTTGTGTCTTGAATGTTCCCTGTGTGGTTCGGCCCGACGTTAGGCGGTTCGTTCATGAAGCGTTAGCGTAATAGATGCCGCAGGCAGTCCAAAGGACGAGGGTTTTATCCCTCGCAATCCGCCTAGGGTCGCCAAGACACAAAAACACCCGCCTGGGTGTTTTTTTGCGTCTTAAAATTTATCTGTTAAGTTATCCAAAAATCATCTTTTTTAATCCACTTTTTTTGTTCTTTATCATATTCTTCACATGTTCTACGACCAATCAACCCCTCATAAAATCCATCACATTTTCTTATTAGATTTCCCCTCTCATCAAAATATTCAACCCCCAAGGTATCATTCCCGATTGAGTAAATCCTCCCATTCCTATAAAATATTATTTCATAACGTTTTACTTCCGAATAAACATTCCCATCAATAGATTTAATATTGTATGCAGTATACCCCCGTAACTTTCCATCGTTGTCGTATTCTTTTACCCAATCTGTACAAGAGTGTGTTCTTTCCACACACTCTTCTGCTCGGCAAACACACATTTTATCATTTTGCGTATGATACACATATGTTATGCTGTCTGCTTGTTCACGCTTCGTTGCCAATTTATCGGATGGGATTTTTTCTTTTGGGATATTGGTAGATGGCGTAAATATAAAAAAGTCAAATGCCAAATAAAAAATATAGGCGAAAAACACACAGCCGATTAAGACATAGAGAACTTTCCAAGACTTTTTTAATTTTTTCATATATAATATCTCAGATGAAATACATGTATAGACGTCTTCCTTATCGACAAACGAAATTTTTTCATTGTCAATCAAGATAATCTGAGCATTTTTAGTAAAAATAGCCCCCTCATTAATAAAGGTAATTCTTACAAACTCATCACAATTAAATTTTTTATAATCGGATTTATAATTAAATTTTTTCATCTTATTTCCTTTGTTTTTTCTTTTAACATTTTCAAGAATAAATCGCAACCCAAAATTCTTTAAAATAAATACACACTCCTTTAGCGTCTTAAATTTCTATCCTGGGGGAATGACTTGCATTAAAATTTATTTTATGATTTAATAAACTCAGATTTAAAAAGGAGTAACATGAAAAAAATTATATTTACATTGCTGTTATGTTTTGCTGGTTTACTATCATATTATTGGTTCTGTTTTCCTGATTTTAAAACTTTCAAAGGTCATCCTGCTCCATGGATAGCTGATGTTCCAATCGAGGCTAACTATATATTTTCTAAAGAAGAAAAGTTAAATAGATATAACTGTGACACCCCAGAAAACATAATGTCTACCCCAAAGGAATGTGCCAGATGTTCCAACAGGGAAATGATAGGGGATGCCTGTTTGTTAAAGTGCCCCTCTGGGCAAAATAGGGTCGGCTATAGGTGTTTCGCACCGTGTCCCGACGGGGGCATTCATGAATACCATACAGAAAAATGCCTCTCTTGTGATGAACTGCAAGCCGTTGCGACAAACTCAGCAGAAGAATGTTCCAGATGTGCAAATAGAGTGTATAAATCGGTGAGGTTTCACGGAATGTGGGGGATAGAAAAAGGCGATAGATGTGTTCTAAACACCTGTCCCATAAATACCTTTCAAAACAGCCGTGGAAACTGCGTCCCCGTATGCTCTCCCACGGCTTTTCAGGACCGTGATGGAAATTGCCATGCCTGTGATGAATTAGGACCTGTAAAAACGCCCTCTGAGGATGAATGCTTGAAATGTCCCAACAGAATTTACACGTATGCTTTTACCAACGATCCATCCGATTTTGCCCTTGCAAAGTGTTGTATTTTAAAATCGTGTCCGAAAAATACATTACGTGAGAAGGAAACTGAATTATGCCATTCTTGCTATGATAAACATGTCATATCGACCAGTTTTGAAGAATGCAATAAGTGTCCCAATCGTATATATAAAGATGGATATTGTCATCCTCAAAAATAAAGTTCGTACCTTGCATACGACACCACGCTCAAACACAAAAACACACCCCCACAGTGTTTTTACGCTTAAAATAGATCTTACCTGTCCCCGTTCCCCTTGGGATAAAAGAATCGATACCCTTTGGCCAAAGTTTCTTTCACGACTCGCCTACCCTGTGTCGGCGGCATCATGCGGTTTGTCAAACTCAACAATCCCGAAATTCCTTTCCGGACAAGGGTATTTCTTTCCCCAACGGGCCTGGGGGCACCTACTTCCTGCCGAACGGCAGGTTCTTGCCTCTGTAAGGCCTGTGCTTTTACTTCAGCAAATCGTCTCAAAATACCGGCTTCGTCCAAAGCTTTCATTTTACCTGACGAAGAACAATCTAGAAGAATTGCATCGGCATAATGCACCGGATCGGAACTTCTCTCCAAAGTTGCAAAAAATCTATCCGGATTTTGCATGATTTCATCAGCAATAATTGGATCCCGATGCCCCCTCAATGCTTTTATTTCAAAATCCTGTTCCGGAACATCTGACCAATCGGGAAATGTATAATCCGAAAGGTACGCCAACGACGTATCATGTTGTTTTAAAACGCCATTTAATTTTGCTTTTGTTCCCTCGGACATTATAAATTGAACGCCCGGCCAAAAATCATGTTCGCTTTTTACGCGATGAATACTTATAAACTGATTGATATCCTCCATCGTAAACTTCGAACACATCCCCAACACTATATCAAATTTTTCCGGGTTCGACAGATCCCCCACCTTTAACTCCGAAAATGCCTCCGGATTTAAATCTTTCATCAAAGAAAAGGCATGTTCAAGGTTTTTCTTCTCTGCCTCCGTTAATTTATCTTTTCGCAGATTAAAAGGGGAAATACATTTAAAAAAGGCTTGTTGAAAAGTCTTTGCCGTAAATCCTTCCGGAAATTTATAATCCCTCCCAAAAGACACCCCCAGGCGCTTTTTTGCTTCATCGGCATAAAAGGCCTCATGGGCGGGATCCATACCCGAACCATAACTCTGTCTAAGGGAAACATCTCTATTCTTCACGGCCCGTCGAAAATCCGCATCCACCAAACACGCCACATTTATCGCCAAAGCATCTGACGGCGAACTATACTCCTGATAACTAGGATTCGGATATTCCACTGTTGTTCCGGGTATTACGGCATCAATCATCTCTAGCACCCCCTTTTGATTCATCAATACCTCTCTGCCCTCTATTTTATAGTATACCACAAAAATCAAATTCTGGCAAATTCCCCCGTCCAAACCCTTATAAAACCGCCTTTACACGTGCAAATCTCTCCTCATCTATGGGGCATATCTTATTCCTTCCCCCACCACCACAAAACACCTTGCTTTTCAATTTTTTTTGTGCTAGCCTATTCTAAAATCACCGATAACCAAAGGGGAAACAAATGTCTTTAAGAAAATGTCCGGAATGTGGTAATCTCATCAGTAGCGATGTCAAACAATGCATCCACTGCGGTAAAAAGCTCTTGGATAGCGGCCGTTTGATTGGCGGCATCATAATAGCGCTGTTTTTGGCACTCATCTTACTTATGGTTTTAATTACCACCAACGGTGGCACCAGCATTCCCTTTATCTCCAAATAGTTTATTTTTGAAACAAAGCACGGGGTGGCATAAAACCACCCCGATTCCCCCTCTTACCAAAGGCCCGTTTCCCCCGTAGAAGCCTTTGGTAAGGATTATATATACACCACACGGTTGTTTTTCAACAACCTTAGGTTAAAATTTTTCGATATCCTCGGATAAAATAGACATATTCCAGTCATAAGAAATTTCGCCGTCATCATCGTTTTTATAGATCACGCCGATAAATTCCTTTCCGACATAGACTTCCGAAGGGGCATCTTTTCCTTCCCCCGGCCGAACGGTAATTTCGGGATTCCAAAACAACTGTTGCAAATAAGTTTGCACTTTTTCGATTTCTTCTTGTGATAGCACCATTTGATTTTCTCCTTTTCTTTTGGATTGTTTTCTGGTAATATAACCCCAAAATGACAAAGATACAAGAAAAAAATTCAGACTTAATTTCCATCGCCCCCATGTTGGATTGGACGGACACACACTTTCGCCAATTCTTACGGCTGATTTGTCGCCGCCCCACTTTTTATACGGAAATGATTGCCTGCCCCGCTCTGATTTTAGGCGACCGCAAAAAACTTTTGGCTTATAATCCGGCCGAGCATCCCTTGGTTTTACAGGTCGGCGGTTCCGATCCCCACCTGATGGCCGAGTGCGCCCAAATAGCCTACGACACAGGTTATAAAGGCATCAACATCAACGCCGGTTGCCCTTCCGATCGGGTTCAATCCGGCCGCTTTGGCGCAATTTTAATGAAAACGCCCGAAATTATCGCCGATTGCGTGGCCGAAATGACCGCCAAAACCCCTCTGCCCGTTTCCGTTAAAACGCGCATAGCCCTTGCCGATACGGCAGGCGACGGCTTTGCGGAACTTTTCCATCTAGCGGATTTAATCACGCGCGCGGGTTGTCGCCACATTATCGTTCATGCACGTAAAGCAAAACTCAACCTTTCCCCAAAAGATAACCGCCAAAAACTCCCCCTGAATTATGAGGTTGTCTATCGCCTCAAGCGTAGTTTTCCCGATATTTTCATCACCATCAACGGAAACATTTTATCACTGGATGAGGTCGCCCACCACCTCCGCCACACGGACGGCGTTATGATTGGCCGCTGGGCGTATGGCAACCCTTATGCCCTAGCACAAGTGGATCAAATGTTTTACAATGACAATCACCCCATTTTAACCCGCCATCAGGTTTTGGAATCTTTTTTGCCGTATCTGGAAACACACTCGGATAAACTATCCATTATTCTCCCGCACCTTATGGGGCTTTTCCACGGAGAACCAAATGCTCGGCGCTATAAAGCCACCCTCGCCACCCGCAATATTTCTACTATTAAGGACTTCCTAAAAGGTTCAAAATAATAATCGCCAAGCCCGGTAGCACAGTTATAAAAACAACAAATGCAACAACACCGACTATAACGGGATCCGAATCCTTTAATTTTAGTGTTCCTGACCCGGATTTGATAAAATTATTAATTTGTTTTTTATATCTTTCTTGTTCTCTACGGCTAGATGTCTCTCTATTAAAAACGGGTATTTTCTCACCATTTTTGAGAACCAATACAACAGAATAAAAAATTCCTTCTGAGTCCTCCGATGAAACAACTTCTGCAGAATTTACGTCATAAAATGCGCATATCTTCTCTCGCCGCGCAAAAAAATACCACGCATGTCTTATTTCCCGGTAACATATATTTTTTAACCGATCACATTTAAGAGAAGTCTGGGGCAATACAAATTCAAAATAAAAAAGCCATACAGCAATACCAACAAAAAGAAACAACATCGCGATTAACCACTCCCCTACACCCATGGATTTTACGCCTTTGTATCTTCTGCTGTTTTCTCCATACGTGGCATTTTAAGTTTCCGGCGTGGTTTTTGCGGTTCTGCCGGCGGTTCTGCCGACACTTCCGCCGCCGCCAATTCGGCATTTCTGTTCATAGATTCCACCGGCACGGATAAATCCGTCACGGAAAGTTCCCCGTCCGAGGGTTGTTCTTCCGCTTCTTCATCAACAACTTCTGCTTCCGCTTCCCGTTGTTCTTGGGCGGCCGCTCTCTGGGCCTGCTGCTGCGCATGGAAAGCCTGTTCATTTGCAATCGCTTGATTTTGGATATGCATATAGTGATCGGCATACTGGAAACAAGTTTCCGCCATCACATCATCGTTTTGGATAAGGGCATCTTTTCCCGCCGAAGTATACTTTTCATACAACTGTAAAGCCGTTCCCCGCAACTTCCCGCAAGGCCCCGTACTTTCCAAAGCCGTATTCCGATAAATTATTTGCGGTCTTGAGTTTCGATTACCGCCATGACGGTTGTTAAAACGGTTGCGTTGGTTTTGCTTCATAGGATATCCTTAATAGGCCTGCGTCTGTTGTTGGGGCGCCACTGCGGGTTGTTGCACCATTGGGGCTTGCACATACATCGGCGGCATTGTTGTATAAATGGGTTGCGCCTGAATCTGCCCCTGCACTTGGTATTGTTGCGCATAGGGCATATAGGTATTTTGCGCCATCGGCATTTGCTGCACATCCGGTTGAGTCGCCTGCGTCATTTGTGCTGCCGGCATTTGCGGTTGTACCTGCGGCTGAACCAAAGGCATCTGCGGTTGAGGCAACTGCACTTGCGGTTGTGTCATCGGTAAAGCACCCATCGGGGCTTGCATCGGCATCATTTGGGGTTGGGCAAACATACCGTTAATACTGTTCAATGTTTCCTGAGTCATCGGCACGGCCGGAGCTTGCACCACCATCGGTTGCTGTTGAATAAACGAAGGTTGTTGTTGCATAAGCACAGGCTGTTGTTGAATCACGGTCGGTTGCCGCCGCACGGTTACATCTTGTTGCACCACAACGGGCCGCCGCACAATAACAGGCTGTTGCATAATCACAGGCTGTTCAACGGTCATATTCCGTTGTACGGTTACCGGATACTGCACAGAAATCGGATATTGGCGCGTAATCGGGTATTGTACTTGCGGATTTGATTCTACATACCTTGTCTCAACCTGTGGTGGCATATTTTGCACTTCCCGACTTGATTCGACATACCGTGTTTCCACCTGCGGTTGTTCCCAAGTACTTTGATAAGATACCGTTTCCGCCGTTCCGCCTTGCGCTCTTACGGAAACACTCTGATAATCTGATTCTTCGGTATAACTCGGCCGCGACGGAATACGCCGTTTTGCCGCCATTTTATCCCGCACGGTTATTTGATTTTGGGTTTCCCCTGTGCTTTCTGTTGGAAGTGCTTCCATCCGGTCTCTTAAGGGCATAGCCTCATCTTCATAAGTTAAAGTCAATTCCTTCTTCGGTGCCCGTGCCGGACATCCTTCTGTACAGGTAATACCATTTTTAGGTTCAACTGCCGGCAACGCCGCCGTCAATTCATCGAAATCATTTGGCTCTGCCTGCATGGTCCCACCCATTGCATACGACCAATTCAGCTCATTATTCCCTTCCTCCGAGACAGCAAAAGCTCCCAAAGACATAAACAAAGACAACCCTGATAAAAGCGCAACCGAAAATTTCGTATCCATACGTCTACCTCCAAGATAAGTCAACCTGTTTTCAACCTTACTCTGATTTTTATCAAAAAGCAAGCCTTATTCTGCAATTCCCAACAATTTTTTATACTCATCACGCAAATACTCGGCTTCTGCCCGATCGGCCGGCGTCATTTTCCGAAGTCTCAGCACCTGCCGCATGACTTTAACGTCATATCCGGCCCCTTTGGCCTCGGCAAAAATTTCCCGAATATCGGCCCCAAGTTCTTTCTTTTCTTCTTCCAGCCGTTCAATTCGTTCAATAAAGGCAGCCAATTTTCCGGCATCAGATGCCACTGATTTTACTTCTTCTGTCATTTTTTATCCCCTCTTAAAAAAGTTATTTTTGAACTTTAGCACACGCTTGAACCGCCGCGTTCAAATCAGATTCCGAACACAGCCCCAAAGTCACCGGATTACGCGGCACAATGTTGTGAATATTCTTATGTGTTCTTTCACGAATAGCCACAATACTGGGCTTTGTTGTACGAAGCAACTTCACGATTTGTGCATCTTTCATTTCCGGATGATTTTTCACAATCCAGGCAATTCCCGACGGCCGATCACCGCGTTTGGCATGCGACACATATTTTTTACCGCGGTTTAATAATTTTTCCACTTCCGGATTTTGATACAATTCCAAACTGGCTTTCGGATCGGCTTCACACCGCTTAATTTCTTCTGCCGTCAACTGTTCATTTGCAATCGGGCTCAATCCCATAATATGCGAGGCCACATCACCATCGGCAATTGCCTGAACTTCCAGGGTATGCATACCGCAAAAATCCGCAATTTGTTGGAACGTAAGCGTTGTATTTTCAAGCAACCACACGGCCGTTGCTTTAGGCATCAAAGGTAAAGTCATTGTATTTCCTTTCATAATAATAAAACTTTTTCTGGAATGAGGGCAGTATATCAAAAATCTTTTCAAAAATCAATAAAAATGATGACAACGAAAAAATAATTTGGTATGTTGACTTTATAAAAACAAAACAAGAAAGGAAATCATCATGAAAAAACATATTTTATTCGGATTATTCACCGCCGGCCTGCTGTTCAGCGGTTTGGCTCAGGCAGATTTTTACGCCGGCGCCGGTATCGGGGCCAGTTTCAACGGCGGCAGTTCTTCCAACGGCGAACACGCGGTTAAGTTCAAAAATTCAACCCTCTGGTCACTAACCGGCGGATACGAAACACCGCTCCCGCTGCTTGATATCCGCGGTGAAGTGGAATACCTGCGCACCCGCGCCCGTGTTAAGGACTATCGAACCAAACAACTTGACGGCCTCTTTGTAAACGGCTATGCGGATATTCCTCTCATACCCATAATAGATCCTTATGTCGGTCTGGGCATCGGTTTTACCCGCTTTGATCACGCCAATTCCTTTGCCCTTCAAGGAATGCTGGGCGCCGAATACGAATTACCTTTCGCACCGGTCGCCATTTCGGGCGAATATCGGTATTTAAAGATTAACGAAACAACCGGTAAAGCCAATCGGCCATCCAAGTATCACACAAATGTCCTGATGCTAAAGGCCCGTTATTTATTTTAAATTTACTCTAAAAAATCAAAGGCCCCATATCGGGGCCTTCTTTACATCGCCTTTAAAAGCGTATTCGGATTATACTCCGGCGGCACAATAAAGGTCGGCTTTTCGTATTTATTCAACTCCGACCGAAAGTACGTAAGCACAAACAACCGTGTCGCCGATGACAAACCGGATTTCCCTCTGATCCGGTCAATCTTGGAACACAATTCGTGAATCGTCACGTGCTCTCTATCACAGATATCCGCCAACGAAATCCAAGTCTCTCGGTCAAGCCGCATACTGGTTCGCCGTCCGTTCACAATTACATTTTTGCAAATTAACATTTAGTCTCCTTTCTTTTTTCTTTGACAAATGCCAAACTATTTTATAGTATGGTTTCTGATAATATGCAACCAAAAGGTTTAAAATAATCTTATTTTATGCACTTAACTGGTGTAAAGAGGTTTTATGAGAACAAAAAAAACAACACCCCAAAAGCCCACACGTCCCTGTGATTTCCCCGGCTGCCCTGAGGCCGGCGAATACCGCGCCCCCAAGGACCGGAACTTACGGGATTATTATTGGTTTTGCTTAAAGCATGTCCAAGAATACAATAAAAATTGGGACTTTTTAAAGGGCCTTTCCGCCGACGAGATTGAAGAGCAAATCCAACACGATGCCATTTGGCAACGTCCCACCTGGAAACTCGGCCACGGCGGTGTCAAAACAGATCCCAAGATTAAAGATTTCTTCGGTGTTCGTGAAGATGTCGGCCTCGGCATGGACGGGAAATATAATCCCCCGCCCCGTGCACCGCAGTATGAAAAAAAGATGCAGGCCGCCATTGATTTTATGGAACTTAAAACACCTCTGGTTCTGGCCGATGTGAAAAAGCAGTATAAGAAACTGGCCAAGAAATATCACCCCGACACCAACAAAGGCGATAAGGAATCCGAACGCCGCTTTAAAAGGTTAAACGAAGCCTATCACTACATTCTGGAAAGATTAAAGGGGAAATAATCCCTTCTCAGGATTATTTCTTCTCAAACCGATACACCCCGTTTTCATCTTTTACAAAACGTTCTGTCCCATAGGCATACCATTCCAAAACCAATTCCTCATCCGTGAATTTCTTGACAACGGCAATATCGTTATTGGCAATCCGCATAATTTTATTTTTGGAAATGAACTGCAGCCCTTGCGGTTCCCATGCCGGCAGCCACTCCGGATGACTGGCCATAATAATATGTTTTTTCGCCACACCGGCATCTTCTTCCGAATACTCATAAACTCCGGAACCATCATTCACAAAAGTCTCTGTCCCAAAATTATCCCACCTTAGGACCAAGCGATTCTCATCAAAATCCAGAACGGTTGCAGTATCACCACTCCATGCCCGCATGACTCGATCGCCTGTCACAAACCGCAATGTATCCACTTTACCCCAATTCGGATGGAATGCCTGAACAGCAGTAGGCTTACCGGATGTTTGGAAATCCTGCCATTCGCGATAATAGTCAAGTAGCAGTTTCTTAAATGTCCTTGTTTCATTGTTATCCATAAAAATCAAGATAATATTATCCCGAATCATTACCGATCCCGGTGCCGGCCAAGCTTCGGCGTGATCGGCAACATAATTGATACTCGCTTCCGAAAAATGGGTAAAGAGTTTTTCCGTATATTTAAGTCCCCACGCATTTTGGAATTCACCGCTGATAAAGTCTTGCGGCGCATAGAAGTTCAGATACGCCTGATACGTCCAAGGGCACCGATACGACCACCCCAACACTGATGCATCTTTATCATCATATGTTCCCTGATAATACCGGTCACGCAAAGACGGATCACCCACAATAACAACCTGATAGCGTTTATCATAACTAAAACCTTCCAGGGATTCAATCCGAGCTATCACGCGATCATAAAGTTTATTTTCCGCGTCCAACCCTTGCTTCCAAACGCGCATGGCATACATATCCCGTTGAATAAACAAACCTGTCCCCGCCACCATTAAGATAAATAAGATATTTCTCAAAAACGGCTTTTTCCAATAACTGCACACCATGGCCAACGCAAAAGCGAAAATAAAGTTTAAACTGAAAAAGCCCGTCAACCTAAACATGAATTGCAATTTAATCCGGTTTTCCGAAATGAAAATAGCAAACTGGCTGGCAAACAAAATTCCCACGACTCCAACACCAAAGGCCAACGCCCGCAGCCACCATCGCCGGCGCGGCAAACACCACAAAATCGTCAAAATCGCCAACGCCAAGAATATCCACATCAGGTATAAACACGGCATTTCAAAAAACGGATAAGTCATACCGAATTGTTCGATAGTATATCCTGCAACTTCCTTTAATTTACCCCACACTTCATTCAATTTAATCGTGTTCACATTATAGAAATCTTCGCCCAGATACCCCAATTTATCCACCAGACGAATTGTCCCTTTCAAAGCCGCTGCCGCAAGGGTAATATCAATAAGTCCCATCACCCCTTTTTTGATGAGTTTCATTAGGCCAACCCCTTGCACCAAATCAATCAGACACCGCCCGATAAAGCAGATGAAAATCGTATTGGTAAAGGCCGCATTAAAGCCCAACACAAACCACAGCAAAAAGATGACGGCTAAATTCCACAGGAAAGATATTTTCTTATCGGCAATTTTTTCCACTATCGCCAAAGCCGACACCACCAACACACATCCCCACAGGAAACTCGATTGCGCCACATGATACAGCCACGACAGATTATAGGGGATAAACGCCATCATTAAGCAAAATCCGACATACGCCCACTTTTCTTTCGGCAACTTCCAATAAATCGCCAGACACAACAGCGATAAACTAATCCCCATAAAGGCAAATTCGTTTAACAGGATCGGCAAGAATTCAAATCCGAATAAAGCATACGGCAATGTCTCGGTAAAACGGGCTTCATACCAAAATCCCCGCCAAGTGATTCCCGTACGCATATAGACCCACTCATGGTTTCCCCAAATAAAGTGTGCCGTATGATAGGCAAAGACGATATTTAACGCAATAAACACCGTCCAAAAGGTTGCCTTATACAGGCTCGGAATTCGCTTATAACTCGATACCAAAAATCCCAACAAATCACCCGTAAAAAAAGATTTTAATTTTGAAAAAATACTCATTTTATTATCCTTTTGTTATTCTAATCCGACTTTTTGATCAACAATAAAAAGGGGCCGACCTTTAACTTCGGTAAAGATTTTACCGATATATTCGCCGATAACCCCCAGCGAGAAAATAATAATCCCGTTAAAGAACATCATCGCACTAAACAAAGATGCCCATCCCGCCATATTTCCGCCTACAATTGCCCGGTACAGCGACCACAACAACAATAAAAACCCGATAAAAGAAATCACCATACCCATTATCGTTACAAGCCTGATCGGCACAATCGAAAACCCGACAATACCGTTTAACGCAAACGAAAACATTTTAAAAAAGGGATATTTTGTCTCCCCCGCCGCCCGACTTGCCCGCGGATAAAATACCTGTGCCGATTGAAATCCCAACAGGTGAATAATTCCCCGCAAAAACAAATTCTTTTCCCGAAAGCCTTTTAATGTTTCAACGGCACGCTTGCTCATCAACCGGAAATCAGCCGCATTATAAACGGTTTTTATCCCCATCCATTCCTGAATGCGGTAAAACAGACGCGCTGTTTTTTCCTTAAACCAACTGTCCGTATCCCGATTGGTCCGCACCCCATAAACAATTTCATTTCCTTCCAGATATTTCTGCACCATTTCCCCGATTTTTTCGGGATCATCCTGCAAATCCGCATCAATAGTCACATAAATATCCGCCTTTGTTTCAAACAAGCCCGCCAACAATGCCGATTGATGCCCGAAATTACGACTTAAAGATACATACGCCAAACGGGCAGATTTTTTCGTCAGGTCTTTCAATACCTCTAATGTCTTATCCCGACTTCCGTCGTTCACAAAGCACACCAGACTCGTCGGTGCAATCAACTCTTTTTTGATTAAATCCGTCAATATCCGCTCCAGAACAGGCGCCGATTTCGGCAACATTTCTTCTTCGTTATAGCACGGCACGACGATGTTTAATTTTGGACATTCCATATTTGATCCTTTTGCTGACGCTCTTTTATACACTTTAATGCCTCACAAGTCAAGATTTTTATGTTTCCCTCTTGATAATTTTTGATTTTGCTGGCATACTATACCTCAGAAAGGATAGCATCATGCATAAATATATTTCTGATTTTTTACAAAGCGGTCAGGATGACACTAATTTTAACGAATCCACAAAAACTTATTTTCCCCCTTGGTGGCGATTTTGGGACAGAAAAATCAAAACCGAAGATTCCTACACGGGGGAATTGTCTCGGGAATTTGATCAAACCGGAAAACTGGTTCGCATTTCGCGACAACGTTCCAAGATTCACCCCGGCGGTTTTGGGGAAGTCTTTTACTGGGAAACATTGGATTTAGAAACCCTTATTGCCACCTCTCATCCTTACAAAAATATGGAAAAAAAGGTTTTTCCCGACGGTAAATGCAGGGAGGTTTGTACATCCCCCACCGGTGAGCAAACCGTTGCCATAGGTCATGTCGATGCCCAAGGCACTTTGGACGTTTATGCAAATTTGTCTTTTAAAAACGGCAAGCAAACCGGTTGCGAATGGCGTAAAAAAGTTAAAGATGCTGACCTCTGGAAAGAAGTTTTGACAGAATTTCCCGTTTCATTGGAAGAAAAGGCCGAACGTTTAAATCGTGCTTCTCAAACCTTCCGCCAAACACACGAAGCCCCCAAAACCGAAGCCGAACTCCGCGCGTATAAAGATGCCGAGGAAAGGGCTCGCCTTCAAGAAAATAAAAAATTTTCTCAGAACCTTTTTTCCAAACTGCGCACCAAAAGATCGCACAAGGCCTACCTTGCGCGCATGAGCGGCCGGCGCGGTTCTCCTTAATATTCTTTCTTAAGTTCAGCCCCCGTTTTTGCGGGGGCTGTTTTTTCTAAGCGCGATTAGAATTTATACTGAACCTGCACACCCAAGATATGTGATTGCAAATTCTTATATTTTGCTTGGAAATTCGCGTCTTCCAAAGCTTTACCCGTTTTTCCGATCATGTGGGCATAGGCCGCATCAATCTGCCAATTATTTTTGGTATAAGTGGCACCCAAGCTCATCCACCACCGGTCATTATCCGGAATTCGAAGTGTCCGGCGTTCCGGCTTATGGGTCGGGGATTCATCCCAGCCGCCACCCACGCGGAATGTCCAGTTTGGATCATAGTAATAATCCACACCACCCGTCAATGTCCAAGTATTGGCATATCGATAATACGTTACTTTTCGACCATCCACAAAGAGGGGATAATCGGATCTGATAATAAATTCAGGGAAAGAAGATGTCCAGTGTGTCCATCTGGCTGTTCCCGAAAATCCCAAATCCTTATAGCGATGATAGGCCGAGAAAGTAAATGTTTCCGGCAAATCCGGATTGGCCCGAACCGTATAGACACCGTTCAAAGCCGGATTGGTATTCCCTGACGCTTTTAAAAGCCCCTTGGCGCGTTGTGCCGATCTTAACCGATAAGATAATCCGAAACGGGTATTTTCATCAACTTCATACATCACCCCCAACGTTCCGGTTTGTGTCCATCCGTGCACGTTAAAATTGACATTTCCACCACCCCAATCAGCATACGGCCCTTGCCCCGGAACTAACCCGTAATACGGATTGGGTAACATTCCCGGTACGGATTGCGTCATCCGGCCATAGATATACCGCATAATGGCGCTTGCACCAACCGACCAATGTTGTGTGATTTTATATGCTGCCGACAAGTTAAAATCAACAATATCCAATTTGGACAAAATCGCCGAACCGGAACCGAACCAATTCGATTTATATTCGGTTTTCAATCCGAACGGTGCATAAATACCGACACCCAATTTTAATTTTTCGGTTGCGTTATATTGGGCAAATCCCGCCGGAATCGGTTGCCAAAAGTCCATTTTAGCGGATCTGCCTTCATTCCGGCCTATTCCCTTCATATCTGCTTTTAAATTGATCATAGAAAGGGCTTGTTGCAAACCGGATTTTTTCATTAATGTCATACCGGCCGGATTATATGCAATCGCCGAATAGTCATCTCCCATAATGCCCTGACCGGCATAGGAACGTCCTAATCCCGTCACAGAATAATCGTTTAACTGATAGCCGCCGGCGTGTGCTGAAAAAGCCATTGCCAAAACCGCCAAACCGGCTACATAAGAATAGATTCGTTTCATTTAAAAAACTCCTTATATTAAATTAAAACAGGGCTATCATACACCCTTTGTCACAAAAATGCAACACAAATGTCATAAAATCGTCATATATTTTAAAATATGCTGAAAAATCAATTAAATAAGATATAGAAATCAGGTGATTTCCGTAACGGCACGGATGTTCCCGTCCCGGTTGATTTGAACAACCTTTACCTTATCCCGCATTTCTTTCAATGTTTTTTCCCGATCCATACCGGGGGACGAGTGTAAGATACGGGATAAAAAGGCCTGATACGCTTCAAAGGCCGAATCCGCGTGAATAGTCGCAAAGCAGTTATCGTGACCGGTGTTCATCAATTCCCAGAACGCGGCCGCATTACTCGTTGAAATTTCACCGCACAGAATCGCATCCGGCGTAAACCGCACCGCCAAGTCAATCACCTTCTTGTAGTCAAAGGCATTCGTTTGTTCCGTACGGGACAGCACCACATGTACCCGATTTTTATGCGGCACTTTAAGTTCTCGAACGTCTTCCACCGTCACAACCCGTTTATGTAAATCCAATAACTGAATCATATTGTTTAAAAATGTTGTTTTACCGGTCGCCGTTCCACCGGATACCAAGATATGGTTACCACGCTTTATGTACATCACCAATCGATCAAACGGATCATCAGGATCTTCAACACCTTTCAATCGGTTAATCCGTTGCAACCGTTCACCGGGTTCCAAACCGAACTCCTTCATTTTAATCGGTTGATCGGGCCGCCAAATACGAATATCCAGCGCCACTCCACCCGTCAAGTCATTGTTATCATACTGAACGTTTTGACCGGCAATGCCGGTAAAACGGTGTCCCCCGGGCAACTGCGTAAAGACAACGGGGTTTCCGTTCACCGGATCAAAAGCCATATTATAGGAATTTGCAATAATATGCAGCAGATTTACCAGGTACTCTCGTGATAATTTCGGATCTTCATAGTAATGCCACGGATGGGCATGCCGCCCACGCAACCGCAACCATATCCCACCGGGGTTATTCACGGCCACATCTTCCACATTATCCTGATTATACCAATAGGCCAAAGGTCTTAGGACGGATTCCAAAACCCGATACATATTTTCAATAGGTAAATCGCCCATCGACCTCTCCTTTTACCCTAAAACACCTTTTTCGACCCTGCAGGTTGCTGATTTTTCGGGAATATCGGATCCGTCACCTGTTGTTTCTTTTGGGGTGTCTTCGGCTTTACTGGTTCCGGTTTCGGCGCCTCTTCCGCAGCACTTTCGGATTCATCCGCTTCTTCTTCCGCACCGCCGTCATAAATGGCATTGGCACCACTTGTTCCGGCCAGTGACGGATCTCCGACATCCGGATCATAATATCCGTCTGCCACCAAACTATTTCCCATATCGGCAGCATACCCCTGTTCACCCGCCATTTCCGCAACTTCACCTAATCTCGGATCAACCCAGTTTCCGCCCGAAGCCGCTCTGGCAAGTTTTGTATCCCTGCCATAAGCTTTCAAGTAATCTTCTTCATCTTCGATTTCAGACCTTAACCACAAATCTGTACTCGGATAGATGGTAAAGCGTGTTCCCGCTGGTACATATAATACTTCTTGAACCTGCAAGGCTTCTTGCAACAACTGATTAAAGATCTGACTCATCGAATCGATAAAGTTGTTTCTGGCATCGTTCGCCGCCTGAGCTCTCGAGCTCATAATTTGATCACCGTTATTCTTTGTCGTGATATCATCATTGGTTGCCGTAACGAAAGCAATAGCTGACGTAATCGTTGATTCGAGCACCGGACGACCATATTTCTTCAACAACTGTTCATCCAGGTAAGCCGGTACCCCGCCGCGTCCCATTGCATCACCGGAATTAGCCGATAACTTAAAGGCTGATCCGTCCGGTCTGATAAGGCGTGACCAAGAAAAGTTCACTTTTGCCACGTGGCCGCCACCGCCGCCACCGCCGGTACCGATCAAGCGACTGCCTGCCGGAATAATGATACGCCGTCCTTGCTCCGCATAAATATGCCGTTCCACAATCGCTGTCACCGGTACGGAACCAAAGCGTGAATCAACCGCATGCACCAATACACAGGGGATGGCTTTGTCTTTCAAGATCATCCGCGACATATCCACCGGATAGGTCGAAATAGTCTTGCCTTCACCCCAATCCAAATCTTTCTTTTCTCTGGCTCTGGCAAGCACCCGCGCATCCGGCAACAACCGATTGAAAGATCTGATTTTTGCTTTCATATTCGCGCGGCGATTAGCCAACAACCCGTCCATAGCACCTTTTTGCTCTTCCGTAATTTGAAGCGGTTTTTGGGTATCCGGTCGTGCAACCGCCGGACTTTCCGGTCCACCTAAAACTCTGCCGTCCATGGCATAAGGAATTCCGCCGTCTCCCATATATCCGATGATATTTCCCTCGCTATCTACCAAAGATCCCTGCGGGGTCACATCAAAACGTTTATCACGTATATAGATAGCCCGTCCGGTATTAGTACCGGCACCACCACTCTTCTTCAACCCCGGTGCAATGTCGGTGATATTCACACCCGAAACCGTCAAGCCCTCCATAACTTTGCCTTCCAAGTCTCGAATCACACCGTCTTTGTCCATCTTACCGATAATTTCACCTTTCTTGTTGATCAGGTTCCCGTAATCATCTATCAAGCCGACAAAATTCCCGTCTGCATCACGCACAACCCGAAGATCACTGATTTCATTCCCGTTGATATCTAACAGCTTTCCTTCCGGCGTCAACTCGGCAATTTTCTCCCCTGTTTTCGGATCAATAATCGTTCCATCCGGCAACACACGGAATTGCTTAACCCCCTTGTTGTCCGTAAAGTATCCATCATCATCAAAAGTACCCGCAATACTGCCGTCACTGTTGAACATCAATTCTTCATTCGGCGACACGGTTCGACCGATTACGTTCCCTTCCATATCAACAACGGTTCCTTTTCCGTCGCCCAAAACCTTACCGATTGTTTTTCCGGTTTTATCAACAACGGTTCCGTTACCCTTTACCCGACCGATCGGATTTCCGTCTTTATCCAGAACAAGACCTCTTTCCACAACATTACCGATAATGTCTCCCGAACCGTTTGTAACTGTTCCGTCATCTCTGGCGCACCCCATATTGACGCCGTTCAAGTCCACCACCGTTGAATCCGGAAGTGTCCGTCCGATATACTCACCGCTTGGGGAAGCCACCAAACCGGTTCTGACCACCCGTCCGATTTGATTACCGGCATTATCTACGGCCCATTTTCCCGGTATAACATGACCGATAACATTACCCTGTCCATTCACAACCTGTCCGTTATAGGAAGTTTGTCCCAAAACTTTACATTCATGCGCGACAAGGGGCTCCGGCACCAAAATACCCAAGATTTTATACTTATGATTTCCTTTAACGGCTCCGTTCACGGCGATTTTACCCACTTCCTCGCCCGCAAAAGACATCACATTTCCGTCTCCATCCAGAACACCAAGCAATTCACCCCTGTGCCCTGTTGCCGGATTAAAGGAAAGCACAGCCCCGTCAATCGGCATTTCTTTACCCAAAATCGTGCCATCATCCAATATCCGATAGATTTTCTTATCTCTCGAATCAATGATATCGCCGGTCACGGTTGTGCGACCCAAGACTTGATTTTTATACCCGTACGGCAACCCTTGTTTCAAGGTATGGCCCACATACGGCATTGTTGTGAACAAAGTCTTATCCGATAATCCCACGGCCGACCCATCCGATAAAATCCTGCCCATCATTCCATTATCTTTTCCGACAATGGTTCCATCCATGGCTACCACACCGATATCATATGCATCGTCATTGACAACCAATCCCTTCGGCAGCGCACCGCCGGCCCAAATGGTATCAGGCGTTAAGGCCGAACCGAAAGGCATATAAGATGCCAACTTTTTGCCTTCTTTATTGACAATCATACTCGATCCCGAACTCCGGCCGATAACGGCACCGTTTCTGTCGATAAAGACCGAAGGTACCACCATACCCCCGACAATTTCACCATTGGCATTAAAAATTCCGCCCATATTCATTGCTGATCCGACAATCGAATCACCTTGGAACACTTGCCCGAGGGACAAAGCAACACCCATATTTCCCAAATTCGTTGTTAAAGGCAATCCCACCGGGGCCAATCCGCCCACAACTTTCTTTGTCAAATCAACAGCAAGACCGTTTGCCATCAACCGACCGAGGGGCTTATTATCATTTGCCACCATAACAACACCGTCGGCACCGGCCATACCGATTAAGCGGGCATTAACATTATCGTTCACCGCCAAAGAGGATGTCATCATCCGTCCGACAACTTTGCCGTTATTAAAGGCATATGTATCTCCAATCGCATAGGCCACCGGTTCCCCGCGCCCGTTCACGATTTGACCGTTTTCGTTCACGATACCCATAAAGCCCGACCGATCATTCATCACCAAAGTTCCCAACGGTATGTAGGTTCCCAGAGCACCCCCGTCCGTCTGTAAAACTTGTCCGTCAAGGGCTATCTGCCCGATTACCGACCGACCGTCTTCCACCGTTCCGTCAAAACGTGTCCAACCGATTAAACCGCCTTCCGCGTTCACAACCACGCCCACCGGCAAAAGCTGACCAACCACACCGTCCCGTTCATTGGATACATAATTATACCCGTTCACAAGTCCGGCATTTTGTCCGTCTGCTGTTAAAACGGCACCATTTGTGGATACGCTTGTCATATAGGCACCTTTATTATCCACAACGATTCCGCGCGGGACCAAAGTACCCAACACCCGATTATCACGGTCAAGAGCCACACCGGCCACGGTTACGGTTCCGATTTCTTGGCCCGACTTATCATTCAGGCCCCCTTTAAAGTTTGCCCATCCGACCAGTCCGCCTTCGGCATTCACATAAGGCCCGATACGCAATAACCGTCCCGACAGGTTATCCTTATCACCAAACACCGTTCCAAAGGGTGAAGCAACTCCGATCGACCGACCTTTGGAATCATTAATTCTGCCTTGATATGTCATGGCACCCAACAATCCGTCCGCCCCGATCGGCAACGAAATATCGGGGAAAATACCACCCATAATTTGCCCGCTGTTCGACAAAGCCAAACCGTTTCCTAAAATATGCCCGATAACGGACTTGGCTTCCGATAAGACTTCCCCTTTATCGTTCACCGTTCCGACTAATTCTCCGCGCACTGAAAATACTTGTCCTTGCGGCATTTTCACGCCGACCGTTTGACCGGCCCGATCCACAACCGTTCCGTTCGACTTAATTACACCCACCGGCTCACCGGATTCATTTTGTAGCACCCCGTCAATATTCATGATACCCAAATATGTTCCATCCGGCTTGATAAACGGCGTTTTATCCGGTATCAATAAACCGATAATGGCTGTCTTTTCAACATTCAAAACCGAATAATCCGACAACACCACACCGATTTTTTCACCGGCATCATTGGCCGCCAGCCCCGTCTTTCTGGTATAACGCCCTAAAATGGCACCATCGTGACCAAAGATTACACCATCCGGCGGAATAACACCTTGAATTTCATCGTTTTCATTCACAATCCAGTTATTCGGCGTCAATCTGCCGACTTCATTCCCGTTTTCGTCATAGACTTTATTTCCGACTACTTTCCAATTTTTGACATCGCCGTTGGAATCCAATACCGCACCTTCCCCAGGCACAGTTCCCACAACTTGACCGATAATTTTCTTACCGTCCGGTGATGAAACAGAACCATCACTGTTGACACATCCGATAATATTTCCGTCATTATCAATGACCTTACCATCCATGCGTGTCCGCCCGATAACCTTGCCGGCTTTATCTATTACCAACCCCATCGGTGCCACAAATCCGATAATTTCTTTTTCCGGATTAATAATTTGTTTCTCCGGTGTCACACATCCGATATCCTTACATTTTCATCGATTACACGTCCTTCCGGCGTAATTAATCCCAACAACCGGCATCCGTCTGCAATCGCACCACCGCGCGGCACAACCACACCGATTGCCTTATTATTTGAATCCACAACACGGGCATCCGGTTTCACGCGTCCCACAACTTCCACGGCAGCATTCATTACCACACCGTTCGGATAGACGGATCCGATTAAGGCGCACTCCCGTCCCATAGCATATCCCTTCGGAAGCACGGCACCGATAATCTTACTGCCAGCCGACACCGTACCGTCCGGATTCACACACCCGATTAAAGCCCCACTGTTATCCACAGCCTTACCTTCCGAGTTCACAAATCCCACCACTTCGCTCTTATTATTAATAACAAGACCCATCCGAATCGCGGTTCCTACTTCCATTCCTTTTTCATCAACAATCGAACCGTTCAGCAATGTTTTTCCGATAATTTGCGAAAAACCGTCTTGTACCTGGCCATTCGGCAATACTTTACCCAAAGCCTTACATGCTGCCCCAACGGCAATGCCTCTGGGCACAACACCACCAATTAAATCTCCTTGGGGATCTACGGCCAAACCATTGGGCTTAATCGAACCGACAACTTGTTTATTTCCATTCACAATAGAACCGGTCGGGATAATTCCGCCGATCACATCACCCGTCCAATTTACAACCAAGCCATACGGCCGCAAATATCCGACCGGCGTTCCTTCCAAATTCACAACCGAACCGTCCACCATCGGTTTCCCGATAACATTTTGGGAAGCATCAACAACGGTTCCGTCTTTCATCACTTTACCGAACACTTTTCCCTGATTATTCATCACCGAAGTCACCGGAATCGCCGCACCCAAAACATTTAACGAAGAATCCACAATCGTATCATCACCTAACAACCGACCCAAGGCTTCTCCGTCTTTCCCAAGCACATCCCCTGTTTTAGAAATCGTCCCCATTAACTTATTATCCAACGACAACGGGATTTTTTCCGGTTCTACCACCAAGACCGGATTACCTTCCGAATCGTATCCCAAATCATCTTTAATCGTGTATTCTTTTCCATCAATGGTCACTTTACCATCTTTATCTACTTTACCGACCTTTCCATCAAAAGTCGCAGCCATCCGTTCAATTTCGGCCTCTTTATCTTTGCACGGCGTTTCACAAACAACACAATCTTTGGAATCGGTGGATTGAGCCTTTAATGACAAAGACAAAGTACTGATGTTAAATACCCCCGGATCATCTTCTTTCCACCGAACGTCCAATGTGTTCTGGATTTGGCGTAAAGTAGTCGGGTTCCACATGACTTTAATCACGCATGTTCCGTTTTTCGGAATTACCTTGTTCGGCTCACACGATCCGCCAATTACAAATCCTTCATCCTGCGTTTCGGCCAACTCCATTCCGATAAATTGAATTGGGACTTGTCTGGCCGTTAAAGTTACAATAGCTTCAGCCTGAGACCCCAACACGACACCATTCATTTCAACAAAGGTCGGATTTGCTTCCAAAAGCCCTTCACCGGTTCTGAAATTATCAAATTCACCACTACTATTTTTCAATCCCGCATCCGGATCCGATGTTAAATCCACCGGTGTTTCCGCAGTTCTTCGGCCATAGTATCCACCTTGCAAACCACAGTACGCCATCCCTCCCAGGATGAGTAGCGCCAACCCCAGTAAGAGCAAAAAGCCATTACTTCTTTTTTTGGATCGTTCGCCCAAGCTTGTATTTTTGTCTGCCATGACCTCACACCTCTTTTAAAATAGATTACTGAATCCGCACCACCGAGCAAGAGAATCCGCGTTTACCCAGTTTCCGGCACAATGTATCGCCCGTTCTGATACTTTTCACAGGTCCGATCCTCAGCCGGAAGAGTTCCCGCACATCGCCATCTGCCGTTGCATCAACGGAATAGTATGGTTCATACCCCTTTAAGACATCTTCGTTTTTGCTGTAAATTCGCTCCCATTCGGATTCCAAATCTGCGATATTGGCATTTGCACCCAATTCCACAGCAATCGATTCGGTCGCTGTCGCCGTTACTTTGCGATTACGCACACCTTGCGGAGCATTTTGCGGACGATTCACACCTTGCATCATCGGATAGGCTCGATCCGATTCGCCATAGACACCAACCGGTCCCATACCACCTATCACATTATCAATACCCGATCTGGCCGATTCGGAATCCAACACATTTTGCGGAATACTCTGCATCGGCGCCATATTACCGTTTCCGTTCATCACGGAATTATAGGCTCCTTGTGGCACGATTTCATCACAATATTCGCTTTCCTGATCGCACCCTTGGGCGGCATCACAACACCCTTTCCGGGGTTTTTCCCCTTGGTTATAACCGTCACCATATTGCCCTCTATCAATCGGTTCGCCATCCATGGTCATCGCTGTTTGTTTGCGACGAATCATAGCATCTACCGACATACCGCCATCACCGGCACCAAAGTTATCCGGTTGATGCGGGGCATACCACCGTTCAGGCCGTGCACTATCCGCACTGTAATCTGTCCATTCCAAACCGGTCGCCGGATCACGCCGCAGTTTTAAACAAATCAATTTCTTTCCGTTCCTCAGGACCATATCTCCGATCCCTTCCACAACGATTAAACGGCTGTTGGGTCCCCGCGTTCTAAATCCGACAGGCACTTCCGAATCTTGAATAATCATACTGACCACCGGCCGTTGCGTCATCGTTAAAGCCTTCGGCCCTAAATCAATATATGTAAAGATATTATCCCGCCATACATTATCCGGCGCAATATCCACTGCTCTCGGATCCGGTAAATACATATCAATATCGAATCGGAACGATTCCGGATCCACCGGAATAGTTTGCAACCAATCATTCGGCCCCGTTGATGCCGTATTCAAACCGATTTTCGGACTTTGTCCGCCACCCGGCGTCAAAGTTCCTTGTCCCGACCAAGCCGGCGTTGAAGAGAAACCATTCGCCGATGTCGTTGTCATCGTCACCGAAGCGCCGTTATAGCTGCCTAACTGGCCACCAGCGCTGGCCGGCGTATATTTGGGCCCCACCAATACATCAACAACCGATTGTGTGATTTTATCGGTGTTATAGGTTTCACTGCGCAAATAGAACACATACCGGTTACCCGACCGCCCAAAGACAATCATATTACAGTCGACGCCGATATAAGACGGATCCGCATACAGAAGGAGAGAGTTCGGAGCCGCTATTTCGCCGCCAAAAGATTCCGGAGACCCGATATGGACTTTTTCAATCAATTCCCAAACCGGCAGGTTAATTAAGGTCATCATCCCTTCCCTGAGTCTGATCGGCAAAATTACATCCGGCGACCAGGTATAACGGGAATAGCCCGGCTTTAATTGCCCTTCACCCATGTGGGAAAGCGGATCATTCCATGCTTTTTGCTGCATCCCCAATGAATGAATATAGCCCAAATTCATTTGGTCAAATTCACCGGTTGTCTGCGCAATGGCATCTTCCAACTGCGCCGCTTCCGTATCGGTCGGCAACATTTGTTGCGCCATTGCCCCACCCGACAACAAGGCACCCACCATAAAAGCGCCTAACCGGTTCATTTTATTTAATTTTCTTTTCGTCATCTTTGGTTTCTCCTTCTAATTGACACCCAAAATAATATCTATCCTAAACAAAAACAGGAACAAAGTCTACAAAAAAAATCATTCATTTTCATTTTTTTTCTTATTTTCTTCAAGTTCTTCCCGTTCTCGCATTGTTAAATCTTTCTGTCCCCAACCCTTCACTTGGAAACCCAACGGATTTTTTAACCTCTGTTCCCACGTTAATCCGTCCCTGAAATTCCCAAACTCAATAATCATTGTCACCTGTAAATCCGTAACTCTGGGCTTAGGTATGGAACGACTCATATCCGTCAAACGCACTTCCGCAATCCAAACCAGCTGCCCGTCTTCTCTGGGATCCCGCCGCACATTCAAAATACCGACATCCCGCGTCAAACCGTTTTCTTTTGCCTCTTTTGTCAATCCCCCTGCATACTTGAAATTAAATTCATCGAACACAGCATTAGAACTCATCCATTGAACGGTTCCGTTTGTTCCCCAACGCCGATCCAATTCATTCATATCTGTTCCGATCAGGAAGCGCGCTAATAAATACTGACGCACAAACGATTCCTGCAATACTTTACTTGATAAGAAGCCCTGCCCCGGACGCTCTACTCGGATAACCTGCTTATCTTTATCCTGAGGCATAATAAAAAACGGCTGAACACGTGTCAAAGGTAATAAGGACTCAACGGCACCCAATAAGATTAAATCCGTAATAAAAGTCACCGCACACACAAGTGCAAACACCCGCGCCATCCACAGATAGCTTCGCTCTTTCCTCGCTTCTGCCGAGGTATCTAATTGCTCTTCTTTTTTCTGGAAGAACCGCATTTTCCCGCCATCAGATTATGAGAACCAAGCCGGTAACTCCGGTGCTTTTTCTAATTTCAGGCATGCGCACGGGGATTTTTTCAATTCTTCCCAAGCAGGCCCAATTCCCACCGGTTCTTTTTCATAAATCGTTTCACCACAAGCCGCTAAAACAACGGCTCCGATAGCAACTAATGCAATAATAATTTTTTTCATTTTGATCATCCTCTGTTAAAAAAAGACACTTAACAAGAGGTAATCTAGCACATAAAAAAAAAATATCCAACAAAAAAATGCAAAAAATACAAAAAAAAATTCATTTTTTTGCCTTACATTTTTTTCTTATAGTTTCCTATATGGATTTACCGCTTTTTCAAAGCCGTTTCATCATAGGACAGCACATAAAAACCGTACGGATTAACAAAATCCGAATAATACAAAGACCTGTTTCCTCTGCCCTGATCATGCCCGATTTTAACGGTTGCCCGCCTTGTCCCGCCAAAGGCTTTCCGCCCTTCGGCAAACTGATAAATATCAAAATCGACATAGAATACATTATCTCGGCGATTTATCCGCCAAATATCAACCGTCGTGGTTCCCAACTCATTTTGAACATCTTCAATAAAATTTCCTTTACTGCTGATAAAACTGTTATACACATCTGCAGTAGATAATCTCCCGATGGGGCCGTCTTCACCATATCGATACAAAAGCTCTTCTTTATCCGGTATATAAAAATGTCTGTTCTCAACATAAAAGCGAACAAACATTTCATCAATCAACTTGCTTTCTTTTAAGGGAACATTGGGGTTAATCGCGGTTGTTTCCACAAATTGATTAGCCGTCATAGCATCCGTGCGAAACAATTGCGGCATGACATGAATCTGCGGCGCCGTATTGAACAACGTCAACACAAGAACAACACAAATCGTCATCAACACGATGGAAAGCCCGATCCAAAAACGCAATGGGATCAATAGGAACCGACTTTTAGCAGACATTCCCTAGACGCCCCCGTTTAAGCACGTCTCATCAATCTTAAGACTGGCACCGGCAGCTACCATTTTTTCCAATTCATTCCGTCCGTCAAAAAAGGCCTTCCTTGCCTTTTCCTCAGCCAACATCTTATCTATATCACCGGCGTTCACCTCATTGATATACACCCGTCCCTCTGTATCCTTCTTCAAGGCTTTTATGATATTTTCATCCTGTTCATATACAGACATCGGTATGTGGGCATTCAAACGTTCAAAAACTTTCGGATTGATTTTTTTAAGCTCCGTAAAATCATCAATTTCTTCCATATCCGTAAACGAAATCATCTCTTCTTTATCATCGGGGCGTGCAGCCAAATCCTTTTCGGCCGCTGCTATCAATTCTTTTTTCTTGGCTTTTAACTTTGCTAAAATCTTTTCCCGCACTTCCGAGTCCAACAGGTCCTCGTCCGGCGAAATTTCCACATATTTTTCCAATTTGAATAAAACTTTATCCGATTCAGAATCTCCGTCAACCATACTCAAACCTTCCAGAGCATTCATACCGTCCACAGATTGTTTATGCATAGCATAAGCCGTTAAACGATTGGATCTCGGTTCATTTTTAGCCTGCTCTTTTAAGACAAATCCTTTCTTGAAATCAGATGCCATTTCACCCTTCGGGTCCATATCTTTAAAACCATTTTCGGCATATTTTTGCCACGGTTCCGGTAAGGCCGGATAAACACTTGCATCTGCCCGATCCGTTTCAAAATACAGCATTGCTTCATTCTTAGGCGGTAACGGCCTTGGCGGCATCGGCGGATTTTTCAAACTTTCCGCTAATATTGGCGCTTTTTTCGGATTTTTTGCCGCTAAAGTTGTCAAATAAGCCTGATGCGCTTTTTGAACATCTTCATATCTGGCATAATCATATTTTTCATCCCCTACAATCGGACGCCCGGCAACCGGCACCCCGAAATAGGTATTTAATTTGACATAGTAATCATTCCATTCTTTATCAAAAACATATTTTTGATCTTGCCACAATGGGAAGGAAGGGGCTTTCGCATTTTTCCGTTCTCCCCATTTATCCTGATTTTGATACACATCTGTTAAAATTTCTTGGCCGATTCGCCAGGGGGCATATTGTTCCGCAATCATTTCCGGCGACATCTTGCCTGTTTGTAAGTAATTCAAAAAAGCCTCCCGTTCCTCTTTGGTCGGTTCTTTTGATGAATTCACATAGATCGTTAATTCTTTCTCTCTTTGGGCATACTCGGCATTCATCTTATCCCATACTTCTTTGGGATTTTTAAATTGTTCGCTCAATTTATCAATACTGCACTTTTCAAGAGCTTCCAACCGTTTTTCTTCCAATTCCCGCATTTGTTCGGTTATCGCTTGCCGTTGTTCCAGCCTTTCCAGCTTCCTCACTTCCAGAATCAGGTTATGCACATTCATCGCCTCTTCCAGATTTTCTCGGCCGTCTTCGCCCCATTCTATAATATTCGTTGACGCTACCGGCTCTATTGTTGTGAATACTAATCCCGCCGCTTGACATACATTAGCACCGGCAACCAAAGCTGCCAGTGCTATACCCCAAAGAATTTGCTTTTTCATTTTTATTTTTTCTCCGATTTCAAAACATCACTTAACGCTGTCGCTTTTTGTTCAGCTAAGGCCCCTTTTGCCTGCAACCGTAGGCCCATAATCTGCTGCTCCAAACTCAACAACTGATCATAAACCAAACTGTAGTAGGCATATTCCCGCAACGCTTGGTTATAATCATTTGTTTTCTCGACTACTTTCTTTTTGCTTTCCGGATCCAAATCTTTCTTGACATCCGAAGCCTCATAATGGCCACGAGTTTCGTCTACCACTTCACCGATTTTATCCTTAACCGTCTCACGGACCGTTGCCGCATAAGCAATCAATTGAATAGCCTGCTCCTGCTCAGTGTACTTCCGTTTTTGCTCATAAAGAGCCTGTTCTTCCATCGTTCCTGCCGCCGACACATAAGCATCTTGCTGTGCATTAGCCAATTCTTGAGCGGTTTTATTCCCTTGGGTTATGATAATATCATCTACCCCTTTTCCAACAACACCCTCTCCAACTTTTTTCGTGATGGAACAGCTGTTAATTTCAATCTTGGATAATTTAGAATCCACTTTCTCGCCCTTTTCCTTTTGGACATGGGTTTCTAAGTCATAATAATACCAATCTTTATTTGACTTTGATTTTTCACTCTTGTTTTCGGTGTTTGATTCCGTCTCACTACCACTTTCACCATCACTGCTTCCTCCCGTCTTATTTTTATCTTTTTTACGAACGGCTATCCGCTTTCTGATATCCATCTTCTTTTCTTTTGTTTCTTCACTTTGATGTTGCAGGGCCAGCTGTGTCCCAACCACAAGATAGTGAGCCGGTACACTGGTCACATCAAAAACAGGTAACACACCAACAAGTAATGTTTCGACAATACCGGCTGCACCTAAACCTTTACCTAAAGCCACATTACTGGTGGTGGTCATACTTACCGCCACCCCAGCTAACAGCATATATTTCCAAACTTTATTCATCATTAGTTACCTCCCCAATTTCCAAACAGATTTGAATACGATGAGCTTCCCGACTGATTATCCCCACTATCATCCCCACTATCATCCTCACTATCTGACTCTTTCGGTTTTTCAACCCGTTGCGGACTCAAGTTTGCCAATAATTGAGCTGATTCTAACTCCAATAACTTCGCCTGCAACATGATATCGGCAGCCTTTTGTTCCACCATTACTTTCTTTGTTTGAGCTAACAAGTCCACCTGTTGAATAATACCACCGGCTGTTGTTTTAGCAGATTTTAAAGCGCTCAATTCCGAAGAAATATTCTCTCTGGCACCTGCACTTAACGATAGCACCTCCATTGCCAACGCTTCCGTATAGGATTGTCGTCTTTGCAGAACCTTATCCTTGTCCTCTTCCGTTAACTTTGACACATCCGAATCATAGAAGAAATTCTCTCGTACATATTTCGCCTGCTCTTTGGCATCCGATTTTGCCGGCAAATATTTTTCCGATCCGGTAGCATTAGCATTCTTCATATAGTCATAAAAGTCGCCCTGTGGGAACAATTTTCCGGAGCCGCCGCCACTGCTTTCATCCCCGTCTTCCGAATCTTCCTCATCTTCATCTTTGTTTTTAAACTTCTTCCGCCGTTCCCAAAGCTTTAATTCTTCTTTTTTATAACTTGTCTTATTAATCTCGGCCCACAACTCCACTCCGCGCGCGACCGCTTGGTTTCCGAAGTGGGTCGTTCTGACGGGATCGTAAACATCATAGCATCTCTGAGCATGTGCCACCCCGGCCATCAAACCGACAGTCAAACCGACACCGACAGCCACTCCAAATAACGTTTTTCTAATCATATTCATGTTTCTCTCCTTTCTCATTGCGATGAAGCAGATGAATTCGATGATGAAGAATTAGACGAAGAAGATGAAGGATTCGTCGTATAGATATTTCCCGCCGTAATACTCTCAATTGCATTCAACTCCGCAATTTTTGCCCGCATGGCCGTAATGGCATTTGTTTTTTGCAAATTCTGCGCCTGTAATTTGGCAATCCCCTTTAACATCCTCAAAATATCATCCCGCGATTCTATTTCTTCCTTCATCTCATCAACATCCTTTCCCGAAGCAGTCGCCAGCGCCACCGCATGCTGACCCAAAGCGATGGCCCGCACAGCAGCATTAAGCCGCAGCTTATTCCGGTTTTCTGTCGTCGAGTCCAAATTGTTCAAATACGACTGTTCATTATTCCCGCTGGAGCTACTCGTACCTCCATCAGAACTCTGCCCTCTGGCTTTATTCTGATCGACATAGCACACATCGCAAATATTGGTTTTTACCCCCTTCATCTTATCAGACTCCGTATAATCCCCATAAATCTTTTGTGTTGAAGGTTCCTTATCCGATAAATCACCCGACGGCGTATCTTCCCAATCCTCATCTTCACAACATGCCCACACCATCGGTGCCGCACCCAAAATCAAAGCGAACAAAAGTATTTTTAAATATTTAGTCATTTTGTGTCCCTTTCTTGGTTAAATTCTTTTTCACATTATCCGGAACTGACGGCACAAATTCCTCGGCCCCCGGCACGGTCGTTGACGGTGCCCAACCACTATCATCTTCCGAACACATCCTCAATATCTTATCCAATTCTTTCTCATCATACTTACCGTCTTCGTTATGTTTAAAGGTTCCATAAGTCTCCATTTTACATTCCATATCACAGGCTGACAGAGCCGCCGACATCTCCGAACCGGATTTAATCTGATCCTTCACACATCCTTCTTTTTCTGATGCTTTCGTTGTACAAAAAGCCATCTTCTCACCCTTGGTTTTGTCATCGACCATCTCACAACAGTACTTCAAAAATTGGTGTTTCTTCTTTAATTTATTCCGTTTTTTCTTATCACGACCGCCTAATTTACCCCCCATATGATTTGTCACACCTTTGTATTCTATAAAGGGACCATTTGTAATCCACAAAGTATCACAGCAATATTCACCGGTTGACCGTCCCCCTTTAGCCAACTTACTGACACCCATCTCCGCACAGAAGCGCGTATCCATATCCCGAACTACTTCATTTTCATGGAAAACACCGAACACCGCTTCCACATTCAAGACACCCGCCAAGATATTATGATGATCTATTGTAGGAAGCCCCGTTCCGATTCCGCCGGGTATTTGTCTGAGAATAGCTTCTCCCGTCTCATCAAAATACGTCTCAAGCGCCGAAGCAGATGACCCGACGGATATCACTATCCCCATCATTAGTATTTGTTTTAAAAATTTACTCATCATAGTTCCCTCCTTTATAACCCGCTATCCAGGGCAGTCAATCCGGTAGTGATTAGCTCATCTCCCATTAATGATAATCTGGTATTGATATTTTTCTGCGTTTCTTCCTGCAATCGCAAAATCGTTACCATAACCATCATTTGGGATTTTGCACCATCCAACTCTTTTTGGGTACTTCCGACCGCTTTAGATATATTAGATGATTCCGTTTCCACAATCCACGCTTTGGCCAAGGTCGTTACCCCCGAATCTTCAATTGACCTGTTCCGATTGGCATCCCTTTTATTTTTCTCCGCTGTTGTCAAAGAATTTCTGTCGCTTTCCTTTGCCGGCAATGTCAACGCAGATTTTACCCGACTTGCAACAGACGGTATATTGTCGCCGCACTTTTTAACCTTAATCTGACCATAAGATGAATTTTTTCCCAAGACATTATCTAACCCCTCATATTGTCCCGTTATGGCTTCGGACGAAGATGTTAAAGCTTTTTTCAACTTCTTTTTCACAGACCCCGAACTATAGGAACCCTTTGTCCCTTTTAAAACACTCTTCATCAAATTCTGGTGCGTCTGATATATATCTGAAACAGCGTTACTTTGAACGTTATCCACCATTTGTGTCAACACTTCACCAAATCCCCATGCGGGATACGCCTCCGCCACCATCGGAGCCATTGCTACAATACCTGCTAAAGTTAAGTATGTGTATATATTTTTCATGTTATCCTCCTTTATTGCGCACTACTGGTTGTTGAGGCACCCGTCATTATTCGCAAAGCCTCAATACCCGCATTCGTTGCTTCCACAGCCGAAACATGTAGTGACCGTTCATAAATTCGGCGGTCCATCCCTAGCATCAGTTCATATAATTCCGCTAAAGTTTCTGCCTTTGCAACTTGCTTTGCCCGATCTTTCGGGGTTGAATCCGCCGCATCACAGGCTGCATTCACCGTTTCTGCTGCTCCCATACCGATGGCATTAGCCGAAAGATCATTAATGGCCGTGCGCTGATTTTCCAAAATTTCATTTAATTCAGCCGTCGTATATGTCTTTCCATTCCGTTCCGAATACGGCCGTACGGTCAGCTTATTCTGTATCTGACTTTTCGCCGAACTGTAGTTTCCCAAATTACTAATCCCGTTAATGCTTGTCTCTGATTTTTGAATAATATTAGCCCCATTACCGGCAGCTTCCTGCATTTGCACAATAATTTCATTATGCTTTTTATATTTCTTTCCGACACCCGGAACCGGTTTTAAATAATTTCCCTTTCTTTTACCCAACGCTTTTGTATAATCGTGTTCATCACTTGCCAACGATTGCTGTTGGAACGCCGTCACAATAGCTTCTTCCATTAAGAAAAGATCCGGAAACGCAATTTCGTATACTGATGTAATTTCCTCTGGGCATGACGTTAAATAAGACGCTCCCGCAGGAAGGGCCACCGCACACACGCCAGCTACCATCAACGCCCCAAGACATAATTTGAAAGATTTCATAAAGACCTCCTTTTTGTATAAATGTCCGCTCAATAAGGACATACTCTCCCTATTTTCTTTTATTCTATCACAATTATCAGACCTGTCAAGCCTTTTGGCCCAACTTTTTTTGGACATAAACCTTGACAACATTGGAAAGAAGCATTGCCACGGTCATCGGTCCCACCCCTCCGGGGACGGGTGTAATAGCCCTTGCAACCCCTTGAACACCAATAAAATCAACGTCTCCGACGATATGACCGTCTTCGGTTCTGTTAATTCCGACATCAATGATTACAGCGCCTTTTTTTACATGATTTTTCTGAATTAAATTTGGTTTTCCTGCCGCCACAACAAGGATATCTGCCTCTTTACACACCGATTCAAGGTCCTTTGTATGCGAATGCGCCTGCGTAATTGTGCATTGTTCTTCCAATAAAAGTTGCCCGACCGGCTTTCCCACCAGACATGACCGCCCCACAATAACGGCCCGTTTCCCGTCCAATTTCGGGATCACGGATTTAATCAAAGCCATACACCCCAGCGGCGTACACGGCACAAGTCCCGGCCGCCCGGTAAACAGTTTTCCCAAGTTTTGACTGCACAGCCCATCAATATCTTTATCCGGATCAATGCTTTCCACCACCCGATAAGAGTCCATATGTTTCGGCAGCGGCAACTGAACGATAATGCCGTCAATATTATCATCGGCATTCAAATTGCGAATAAAATCAATTAAAGCATCTTCCGTCAAGACCGGCGCCAAAGAAAACAGTTTTACCTGAATTCCGACTTCTTCGGCTGCTTTCATCTTATGATGCACATAGATTTGACTGGCCGGATTATCCCCTACCAACACAACCGCCATACACGGTGCCGATGGGAACGATGCCACCTTGGCTTTTAATTCTTCCCTGATTTTTTGTGAAAGGGCTTTCCCGTCTATAATTTTTGTTTTCGTCATTTATTTATACTCCACCACAACATCACGTTTAATTTCCGATAGGATTTGCCTTGATATCATTTCCATCTTTTCGGATTCGATTTGCATCTTTAATTCATCAACCGTCGGCATCACCCGTTTTTCCTGTTCACCGCATTTCATAAAGTAGATATCCCCTGCCGGTGTCTGAACGGGTCCGATTACCTTTTTAAAGGGCGCATCTTTCAACATCGGTGCCACATCTGACGGGATTTGATTCGGCGCCACCTGCCCCTGCTGTAAACTCCCCGGCACGGCATCATCCTTTACGGTTTCCCAAAATCCGGCACAACCGCCTTTTAGCGGCTGTTTTAACAAAGTTGCCGCAATACTGTCCGGCGCCACAATGGCCTGAGCCAACTCCCAAACTTTAATCGTATCCCCCTTGACGGCGGCTCTCTTATTCAACATCAGGATAATAGCATATCCTTTTTTCACCGGAATAGGCCTGGACAACTGCCCTACCTGCATTTGATTTAAGATATCCGCCACATTTTTCCCATAATAATTAGCCGTCACATTCATCACGCGCCCGCCTTGCATTCGGCTGTCCGCAATAGAATGTAATTCAACCATTGTTCCGAAATCGGCACCGTCCTGCAGGCGTTGCCACACCGTCAAAGCTTCTTCTTCCGTCGGCAAAACGATTTCCGCAAATGATAGGGCATCTTTACTTAATTCTTTACGAATGGCCTCCTGCTTGGCTTTCACTTCTGCCTGATCAATAGCGATTCCTCTACCCGACTGTTGCAACAGGCGCAACCATCCCAAGTTTGCTTCTGTTTGACTAAACAACGTTTGAAACGGGATTTTATTTTGTGCCAACATTTTTTTGAATCCGCCTTGTTCCATGCCGTTCTGTTGTTCCAAATGAGCCAACGCGTTTAGGACCTCCTGTTGCGTTATTTTAATCCCGCGTTTATTCATTTCCAGGATTTTAATTCGTTCATCCACCAAATCATCGAGGGCTTCTTTCCTCAGTTCCGGTGTTAATTTCCCGACTTGCCCCGCCTGTTGCAGCATAATCATTTTGGCCCGTGATTCGACATCATAGGCCGATATCGGCGTATCGTTCACGATCGCTTTGATTTCGCCGGCGTTCGCCACACCACAAATACATACACCCATTAAAAAACCGATTATCCACCGCATTACATACCTCCCAGTGTTTTTAAAACAAGTTTTACCATAAATGACAAAGATCCTTTATAATCTCTGTCCTCTGTATAAGATCTGTCCACTTGAACAAAAATGCTCGAACATTCATTATCATATTGGATTGAGGCTCCTGCTTTCACAGGTTCCCCTTTTCCCGACAGGTCATACCTGTAATATCCCGCTGCCTGCACATTTTGTGTCAAATGACTCGATACTCTATAAACGATTTCTTCCCGTTCCCCGTATCGATTATCTCCGATTCGATAAGCCCGCCGCATCACATAGTTCACCCCGACTTTAAAAGGCTTTGATCCGACCGATACCCCGATTTCATTTTTCTGTGCCCGTCCTGTTTTTTGATCCAACCGCGCCCGATAAAACACCGTTGCATAGGGAATACTGGCTTGCACACGCCCGACATAATCTGAAAAGTGCGGATCATATCCCATCAACTCCGCCATCATTGGGTCGTCATCAAACCGATACGATTGCCCGAACAAAGCCGAAATAGACCGTTTTGTCCGATGATTAAAGCGTGACCATTTTAATCCATAGTTAATCCGTTGCCCCGGTTCCACGCGATCATATCCCGAAAATCTGTTTGCGGAAAATAAGTCCGTATCGTCAAAATCAAAGACAAGGCTGTCCACATTCGGTATTTTATCCGAATTTCCGCCATTAGACGACACCACCAACATCGCCACCGGCTCAAAGATTTGTGTCGTATCCGCATCATTTCTCACAAACGGGTACCGCACCGTTGCCGATACATTCGGATAAAGCCGTCCTGTGGAATAACTTTCATTCACGGGCCGATCCGCAAAAGAATATTTTCCCGTATCAACGGCATAACCGTCCGCCCGCACATAGCCCGTAAAATCAAAGGCCCCGCCCCACGAAGTGATATAGGGCATACTCACCCCTTGCGTCAACGAAAGCCGATTAGACTTAAAATGCTCCCGCGTATTAAATAAAGCCGCATTCACATCCGTAAATCCGTAAAGCCCCCAACCCGTTATCGGCAAGGTATTATACTTAAAATCCATCACAGGCAACAAAATCGGGATAGAATGACTGCTGACACCGTTTTGTAAACTTTGGAACGAATATGTCTTAACTTTAAAATAATTTCTGTTACCAAATCGTTCTGCTGTCAGATGAGACGTCAAAAAAGGCTCCGAATCATTCACGTTCGGAATACTGTATCTTCTAAAATACGTATCCGTTGCCGCTTTATACAACATACCCGACAATCGCCATTCATTCGTCACATCATATTCAAAATTAGCTTTAACATGCCCTTCTTTATTATGATCCCCCCGATCCCGTGTCCCGCTTAAAGCCACATTCAACACGCCATCGGTAAATTTACCCTGATAATCCGCCAATGCCATCGGGAAATGATCAAAACCGATTACCGGCGTAATCGTCAGGTTTTGATTATCCGCCAAATCAAAAAAGTAGGGTAAAGATAGCGATCTCCCCATTTCACGTGTGCTGCTAAAGGATGGAGCCAAAAAACCACTGCGCCGTTTAACCGTAAAGTCCGGCATCCGCCAATACGGCACATACAAGAGCGGCACTTCTTTTACTTCAAAGAAAGAATTTTTAAAGATGAGGTTATGATTTTCCACATCGTTTTGAATATTGTTTGAACTCAGCTGCCACAGGGGTGACTTTCCTTCACACACATCACAAGGGGTATAAACGGCTTTCGTCAAAAAAGTATCCCCCGATTCCACCCGTTCCATTGTTGCCGCACTTAAAAAAGTCCCCTCATAGAACCGCACATCGGTTGCCCCTGTTTTCATGGTACTTAAATCACCTGACAATTCTCCATCAACGGTATGTGCCACCGTTCCGTCTCGCGTTGTGATTTTAATTTTATCCGGTGCGGTGATTTTGTTTTCGGTTTTATTGAATAGGATTTGTTCGGTTTCAATGGTCAATCCGTCTTGCTTTAAAACAACATTTCCTTTTGCGGCCATTTCATTGGTTTTATGGTTATAGGATACTTTATCCGCTTCGAAATCCACCGGCGCTTTGGTATTCACCGGCGCCAATTTTATATTTGTGCCCGCCGCCAAGGCCTCTGTTCCGCTTAGGACTACCCCCATCATCAAAGCCGCCACACCCCATTTAAGTTTTCCTTTGACGTTCTGCCAAATCGTTCCGCCATAAACAAACAACATCGGGCTGAACGCATTCAAAACGACTAAAATCAGAAACCACAAATTTCTGCCCGACAAATATTCAAAGGCCAGCGACATCGATTGCACCAACACCGCACCCGCCGCCGTCAGGTAAAGCCTTCCCGTTTGACCCCGCCGATTATAATACCCCGACAACACCCCGAAAATAACAAGGAATAAAAATGTCACATTATAAATCGGTTGGACAAGGCGTTTTACGAATTCCACCTTATGCTTCCGCCACAGCGATGCCCGTCCCTTTAAATCTTCCGGACTTTTTTGCCACAATTCTCCCAAAGTCAACTCACGCACATCCGGCGTTCTGCTCTCACTTTTTTCCGACTCCGGAAAAGGAATAATATTTGTTCCCGATTTTAAAATTGAAAATTCATTTGTATCTGGGCGATATGTTTGCTGTAAACTATTATAAACTTCTATACGAATTCCGTCTGCTTCTTGAAAAATACGTCCTCTCTCTGCAGAAGATATTTTTATTTCTCCTTTTTTACTGGAATCATAAACAAGAATCCCGTTAGCCTGTCCGTCTTTAGTACGTTCTTTAATATAAAGGGTCATTCCGTTTCCAATAGCATTAAATTGTCCTTCCTGTAATAACACATGCGACACATCATTTCTGACTTTCCATTTCATTTCTCTCAATTCCGAATTAGACATCGGAATCACCCACACGGAAAAAGCATACCCCAATATCATCAAGACACACCCAAACTTAAAAATCGGCCGCATAATATCTTTCGGACTCATTCCCACGGCCTGCATTACCATCAATTCTTTATCCGACTGCATCCGAATCAAGGTAAACAACGCCACCGCAAACAGCACCAAAGGCGATAAAATCTGTAAAAAGTTCGGTAGCACCAACACCGTCAACTCAAGGAATATTCCAGCCGATACCCCTTTGGTCACAATCATATCAATCATCCTTAGGGATTGTGTCAACCACACTAGGGCCGTCATACTCGTCAACACCAGGACGAATCCGACAATAATTTGCCTTAATGTATATCGGTCAATAATCTTCATTTCAAAATCCTTTTGGGGTATTATACGCCAACGGATGAGATTTTTCAACAATCTTTTTTAACCGCTCCGGCAAAACGTGCGTATAAATTTCCGTTGTAGCAATATCCGCATGGCCTAACATTTTTTGAACTGACCGCAAATCGGCATCATGCGCGATTAAGTGGCTGGCAAAAGAATGGCGAAACACGTGCGGCGACACTTTTTCCGGCGCCACACCGGCATTTTTGGCAATTTGTTTTAAGTGTTTAAAAAATCCGTCCCGCGTCAGGTGCCCCGCCTTTGCATTTGACGGAAACAACCATTTATTCACCCGTCCCACCGGCAGCCGTGCCTCCCGCACCACCATCCATTTTTGAAGGGCATTTACTGCCCGTGTATTTAGGGGCACAATACGCTCTTTACTCCCCTTTCCCACAACACGCAAAGTTTGATTTTCAATATCGGCCGCCGCCACCGGTAGCCCCACCAACTCGCTGACCCGCAATCCCGAAGCATACAAAACTTCCAAAAGCGTATAGATCCGCTTTTCCTCATTTTCCGCTGTATTCAATAATCGCCCGACATCTTCTTCGCTTAAATATTTTGGAAGCGACTTTCCGATTTTCGGTGCAATCAAATAATCTGTCGGATTTTTGGAAATCGTATTTTCCGAAAACAAGAATCGATAAAATTCCCGCATGGCCGATAGCCGTCTGGCCTGTGTTTTTTCGGCCATTCCCGCCGACGCCAATTGGTGCAAATATTCTTCCAAATCCGTACGCGAAGCCTTCACCATCGACATATGGCGCGCACTTAGGAACCCTTCCAAATCTGCCAAATCCCGCCGATAAGATTCTATCGTTCGCGGACTACTTCCCCGTTCGGCAACCATCATTTCCAAAAAGGCCTCCGTTTTACTTTGCATTCATGTCCCCCAGGGCTTCCTCCATCCGTGCCCGATGTTCCGCCATTTGGATTAAGTGTGTTAAAACCTGCCCGTCCGCCTGTTTTTTTTCTTTTTTATGAAGTCGATGTCCGGCCGCCACACGCACCTCGTGCGGCACTTGTTCTTGTCCGACCAACACCCACAAATGTGTTCTTGTCAAGGGTAATTTCAAAGCCTCAACACCCCACACCCGTGCAATAACCGGCATTTCCCATACAGATGGCTCATCCATCGGGATTAAGGTTTCTATATCCCGATACAACACTTCTCCGGCCGCATTTAAAAAAGGATGTGTATCCGCCCCGCTTTCCCGATACACTTCATAAGCGAGCGCCGACGCCGGCGGCACACCGATAGCATCGGCACATACTGCCCGAATAAAGGCCTCCTCACGCCCAAAAGCCTCCATATAATTTTCCGCACACGCCTCTTCTGGCCGCCCCGATACGAACAAAATTTTTGCTTTCAATTGCTTCAGGTTTGCCGATAAATGCCGCGGCGAAACCCTATCCATCAGGACAAGAGCTTCCTCAAACATTCCCTGCGCCATCAAGGCCTCCACCCGTGCCACAAGGTATTCTTCCCCTTTTTCTTCCAAACTGGCCACACCACCGACATCTGTCAACAAAATGCGCCTTAAAATATCTTTTTCCGAATCGTTCAAATTCGCCTCACCCGAGGCTTTTATTTGGCTAAAAATTTGCGTTGCATCGGGTTTTTCTCCCCATATATTTTGGGATAGCCCCGTTTCCACACCAATTGTGCCGACTTTCATTTCGGGCAAACGCTCGGCCACCACCTCGGCCTTCGCAACCCAAGCCCACAAAAGAATCCCCAAGGCAAGAAATTTACTTACTTCCATAAACCACCGTTTTTTCCACAGTTGTTTGTTGCGGCGTCCAATCTTTCACCGCCACCAACACCAAAAACAGGACAAAAGCCCCCGCCAATACCTTCCAAAGCAAACTGCCGATTCCGACTTTCATGTTTCACTCCTTGACTCAATTTAAAAAAAATGTTATGATGTGTTCTAGAATATTCTTTTTCATTCATCTTGTCAAGAAAGAACTATGACACAACATTTATTAAAACCAAAAATTATTTTGCTCGTCGGTATGATGGGCGTCGGAAAAACAAGTCTGGGTCGCATTATTGCGCGCCGTTTGGATTTACCCTTTGTGGATAGCGATAAGGAAATAGAGGCCATGACCGGCTTTACCATTTCTGATTTATTTGCGCGCTACGGGGAAAAAGAGTTTCGTGCCGGCGAAGAACGGGTCATGGCGCGGCTTCTTGGCGGAAAGCCTTGTGTTTTATCTTCCGGTGGCGGTGCTTTTTTATCTGAAAAGACGCGTAAACTGGCGCGTGAAAAAGCCTTTTCTGTTTGGATCAAGGCCGAAGCCGACGTTATTTCCGGTCGCACCGAGGGGCGCACACACCGTCCTCTTGTCCCCGCCGCAGATAATAAGCGAATTATCGAACGTTTAGTTCAAGAATGCTATCCCATCTACGCCACCGCAGATATGACTATTCCCTCCTATGACGAGCATCCGTCCAAAACGGCGATCCGCCTTCTAAAACTGCTCGAAGAGCAAGGCATTATCTCCCCTTATCAAAAACCGCTTCCACCCAAAAAATAACGGAGGAATTTTATGATTTCTTATATTATTTTAGTTCTCTTACTGATTTGCTCTTTTTTCTTTTCCGGCACCGAGACGGCACTCACGGCGGTTTCTGCCCCCCTCCTGCATGAACAGGAAAAACAAGGCAACAAACGGGCTGCCCTTTTAAATCGCCTACGTGCCAAAAGTGATAAATTACTCGGCACACTTTTGTTCGGTAACAACATTGTGAATATCGCCACTACGGCCATTTCCACCGGTATCATGATTGACTTTTTCGGCGAACATCTGGGGGTTATTCTTTCCACCTGTGTCGTCAGTGTCGTCATTTTGGTTTTTTCCGAAATTTTGCCCAAGACCTATGCGCTTTCCATTCCCTACACTTTCTCTATCAAGGTTACACCTGTCTTAAACGTTTGCGTTCATTTATTTTATCCGTTTGTGGCGGCTCTTAATTGGATTTCCAAATGCACCTTACGTTTTTTGCCGCGTTCCAAACAAACCTTAAATGCCGAAGAAAAATTAAAGGCCGAAATCCGCGGCACCCTGGATTTGGATAAAGGCACCGCCCTTGCCCAAGAACAAAGCATGCTCAAAAGCGTGCTTGACCTGGACGACATCACGGTGGAAGATGTCATGCAACACCGCAGTCATATTGTGTCTCTAAACATCGCCACCGCCCCCCAAGATATTTTTAAGTTTATCAGTCAAACCCCTTTCAGCCGTATTCCTCTTTGGCGGGGCCGGCGCGATAACATCGTGGGTATTTTGCATGTTAAGGCTGTCTTAAAAATGATGACCAGATCTACCTCGGATCACAAAAAACTGAACGTTCTGGATTATTGTGCCAAACCTTGGTTTGTTTTAAACACCACCAACCTGATGGACCAACTCCACGCGTTTAAAAAGCGCCGCGAACATTTTGCTCTTGTTGTTAACGAATACGGCGATTTACAAGGCCTCGTCACGCTTGAAGACGTCTTAGAGGAAATCGTCGGCGATATTTCGGACGAAAATGATAAACCCGAAGAATCCCTCTTGCAACCCGTTAAAACCGAATCGGGTGCTTGGCGCGTGGACGGATCCACCACCATTCGGGATTTAAATCGCCATTTCAAATGGGAACTCCCCGATGAAAATGCGACCACTATTGCCGGCCTTGTTTTATATTTGGCCGAACGCATTCCAAAACAAGGGAAAACCTTTATGCTCGATGGTTTTACATTTGTTGTTGCCGGACGTGAAGGCAATCGCCTCACCCACATTGACATTTTACCGCCCGCCCACTAATTGATTACCGAAAGGAAACACCATGCAAGCGATTCAACAAATTTCACCAGACCTTTTTTACGTCGGCGCATCCGAAGGTCGCCATCCCTTATTTGAAAACATCTACCCCATTCCCCATGGGATGAGTTATAATTCCTACCTCTTTACGGACGAAAAGACGGCTCTCTTGGATACCTGTGATTCTGCCGTTCGTGAACAATTTTTGGAAAACATCACCGGTGTCTTGGCCGGCCGTGATTTAGATTATGTGGTCGTTCATCATATGGAACCCGATCACGCCGCCCTCTTGGATGAAATATTAAATCGCTACCCCGCCGCCAAAATTGTCTGCAACGCCAAAACATCTCAAATGATAACCCAATTTTTTCATCGGGATTTATCGGCTCGCACTCATCTGGTAAAAGAAGGCGACACTCTTTCCCTCGGCCACCACACACTTTCTTTTTACATGGCACCCATGGTTCATTGGCCCGAGGTCATGGTTTCCTACGACACCACGGATAAGATTTTATTCTCCGCCGACGCCTTTGGCACATTCGGGGAATTGAACGGCACTCTTTTTGCCGATAATATTCCTTTTGCCGATTTCCTGCCCGAGGCCCGTCGTTATTACACCAACATTGTCGGAAAATACGGGAACCAAGTTCAAATGCTCCTCAAAAAAGCCGCAAGCTTGGATATTCAACAAATTTTTCCGCTGCACGGTCCCCTTTGGCGCACAAATTTAAACTCGCTTATTGATAAGTATCAACAATGGAGCACCTATACCCCCGAGGAAAAAGGCACCTTGATCATCTATGGCTCCATTTATGGCCATACCGAGGCGGCGGCCCGTATTCTTGCCAACAAATTAGCGGTCAAAGGAATTACCTCCGAAGTTTATGACGCCTCTAAAACCGATTCCTCGTATTTATTGGCTAAAGCCTTTCAATACAGCCATATTGTGCTTGCTTCCGTTACCTATAATAATGGCATTTTTCCGCCAATAGAAACATTCCTTTTGGATATGCGGGCACACATGCTCCAAAACCGAACGGTGCACCTCATTCAAAACGGCTCTTGGGCTCCAACCAGTGGTAAACTTATGTCTGTCCTACTCGCCGATATGAAAGGCATAACATTGGATGATCAAATCATAACAATCACTTCCGCCCTCAAACCGGATCAGGATTTTGATTTAGAATCCCTCGCCACCCGTATTTCGGAATCATAACAAAAAAGGAATCCCCCATGAAACATCTTTTTGCTTTATTATTCGTTCTCTTTTTCGGCTTTAACGCACAGGCCACAACTTGCCCCGTCGATAAACCACTTCAAGATATAAAAGGAAACTGTTATTCCTGCGATGATGAAAGAACTTTTATACGCCCTCATCAACTTATGGATGATGAATATTATATTCAACGTGATTTCATCTTATACAAAGATAAAGGTCATTGCCTTGACGCGTGCCCAAACAGAATTGAATATAATGATGGTTGGATGGACGCCGATAATTTTTGTGTCACAAATACACCCATAAATAAAATAACAGCTTATTTAATATCCAATATTATGTCCATTTTATTTAACCCTCTCAATTGGGTCAATCTCTTTCTTTTGATTTTTGTCTTTTCAAATATTTTTACACTGATTTTAAAAAAACATAAAAATAGACTTTTAAGTATTGGCGTGAAAATTTTTAGTATTTTCCTCTCACTCGTTTTAACTTTAATCTTTTTAAATAACTTATTTATAACATTATTCGGTCTTGTTTTTATTATTTATATTAAGATAAAGTCCTCTCCGAAAGAAAAGATAAAAAGAACCGGTAAATCATGTTTACACTTTATCAAAATTGTCTTTTTGATTTTGGTTTTATTATTTCTGATCGCCGGACTTTTAATCTTTCTGGGGAATAATTTATAGCAAAAAATTACCCTATCTTCCGCACCACCCTACACGGCACCCCATAGGCCAGGGAATTCGCCGGAATGCTTTTCGTCACCAAACTACCCGCCCCGATGACACAATTATTCCCGATTTTCACACCGCCTAAAATCGTGCAATTCGCACCAATCCAGACATTATTTCCTATCGTAATGGGCTGAACGGTCTGCCATCCTTCTTTACGTTTTTTGGAATCCAACGGGTGTTGCGCGGTATAAAGGCCAACATACGGCCCCACCAATACATAATTTCCAATCTTCACTCGCCCGCTATCACCAATAGAAAAATGATGATTAAAGTAGCAATGGCTCCCGATTTCGGTCGTCACGCCATGGTCGCAATTAAAGGGGAAATCAAACCATGTATGCTCCCCTATTTTTTTGAACACTTTCGGTATCAACGTTTCATGTATCGCCTTGCGCTCCCCCGGCTTGGAAGAATTGATTTGATACATAATTTCTGCCGTTTTTTGCTTCACCAGGTGCATTTCATAACTGGATCCCATAAAGGGTTCCCCTGGCTTAATTTTCATAATATCCACTTTTTGATCTTTTTTCATTTTCCCCCCATTATCCTGATTTTAGGATTTTTTCTCATGCTCCGACTTTAATTGCCCGCAGGCCGCCATAATATCCTCACCGCGCGACCGACGAATCGGCGCCGCAATATAGTGATCCTCCAAAATCTTCGAAAAGCGATGAATGGCATTTTGGCTACTTGGTTCAAAGGGCGCCCCATCCCACGCATGAAACGGAATCAGGTTAAATTTAACTTCCAATCCTTTCGTCAGTTCAATCAATTCCTGCGCATGCTCTGGCCTGTCATTTACACCTTTCAGCATCACATATTCCATCGTAATAAATTGCCGATGTTCCACTTTTTTCTGGTATTCCGCACACGCTTCCATCAAAACTTTCAATGGGAATTTTTTATTTACCGGCATGATTTGATTGCGGATTTCATCATTCGGTGCATGCAGGCTCACTGCCAACTTAACTCCCAAATCTGCCAAAGCCGGTATTTTATCCGCCACCCCGCAAGTTGACACCGTAATTTTGCGCTTGGAAATAGAAATCCCGTCCCCGTCCATTAAAATCTGAACCGCGGTTTTCAGGTTATCAAAGTTATACAAGGGCTCCCCCATCCCCATTACCACGATATTAGATAAATATCGTGTTTCATCTGTCGGGGTCGGCCATTCGCCATAGCTGTCCCGCGCCGCCATAAATTGCCCGACAATTTCACCCGCCGTCAAGTTTCTCATAAACTTCTGCGTTCCCGTATGGCAAAACCGACATCCTTGCGCGCATCCGACTTGTGTTGAAATACACACCGCGCCCCGATCGGCCTCGGGGATATAGACGCATTCCACCTTTGCCCCGTCTTGAAATTCCATCAACCATTTACGTGTTTTATCACTGGAATTTTGTTCCGTCACGATTTTGGGATGCGAAATTAAAAACGACTCTTTTAACTTTTCCCTCAGGGGTTTTGAAAAAGTCGTCATGACATCAAAATCCGCAACTCCTTTGTTATACATCCATTGCCATAGCTGTTTGGCGCGAAAAGGCTTTTCGCCGATATCCGCCATTATTTTTTGAATTTCCGGAAAAGAAAGCCCCACTAATTCCCGCATTATTCCCGCCCGCATGCCTTTTGAATATCACGATAGGCTTTTGAAAAACCCTTCATGGAAAAAGTATCTGTTGTCAACGTTCCCCGCACCGAACTGCCCTGTAACACGGCCACGGATCCCTTTTTCATTTGCCCAACCAATTTTGCATCAACTTCTTTATCTTTGGTCCACGCCCCATCCTCATAGGACACCAAAGCAATTCCCTTATTTTTATCCACGCTGATAACAGGCTTTGATCCTTTTTTATAGGTATATCCCGCCATTACATTTACCACATCAAATTCTTTTTTGTCCGGATGATGCGCAACCGATAAAAAGACATCCCCACGTTTAGAATACTTTCCCTTGGATTTTGTAGGTGTCGTTGTCATATAGCATGTTTTTTCCCCCTGATGCGTATAGACATATGCTGTCCAAGAATCATAAGTTCCCAATATTTCCGGTTTATCGTCCGCAGCATATACGCCCGCCGCACACATGACACAACCCAAAAACAAACATAATTTTTTCATATCAAACTCCTTTTTCGGTAAGTCTACAAAAAAATTCCCGCAAATGCAACATAAAATTTGCCTCTTGACAATTCCCCCGAAGTTTGGCAATATTAAGGAATATTTTTGAATTGAGGCAGTTATGATTCCAAAACTTTACATTTCCCGCACACCTGACGGCAACGGTTTTCCCTTACCGTCTTATACGTCGCGCTATCATTTGGGACTCAATTTATCGGCGGCTATCGGTGCCCCGATAAAGATTAATCCGGGCGAACGTTTGCTTGTGCCGACCGGTTTTGCCATCGGTGTCCCCGATGGTTTGTGCGGCCTGATTGTCAGCACGCCAAAGCTGGCCGAAAAGCATGGCTTAGTCGTCTCAGATGCCCCTCATGTTTTAAATCCGGCCGACCGGGATCCTTTGTTTGTCTTATTGCAAAATGTTTCTTCCGCTCCTTATGTGCTTCATCGCGGGGAGACGATTGCCGAACTTTTAATTACCTCTGTCTTTCAAGTCGGCTGGCAAGAAATTGCTTCGACTCAAAATGGTCCGCAAACCAACGAAAAAGACATGATTATCGATGAAGGTATTTCATCAAAACCAACCCCCAAAAAAGATCCCTTTAAATCTTTACGGCGTCCCAAAATGTCTTTAAGGAACAGATACAAAAATCCCGATGATGACGAAAACTAACTTTTTGATTTGTCTCCTTTTGGTGCTTTTCAGCAGCCTTTCCTTTGCCGCTGATGAAGAATATTATGCCTCACTTAAAAAGAAACAAGTCAACTGGCGCACCGGTCCCGGTGAAAAATACCCCATTCGCTGGATTTATCAGGAACAAGGCTACCCCGTCAAAGTACTGGACACCTATGATATCTGGAAACAGGTTCAAGAAGCCGACGGCTCCATCGGCTGGGTTCATGAAAAAATGATCAGCGATAAACGCACCGTCTTGGTTCAAGAAGACGGATCTTTAACGGATAAACCCGCCATCGACAGCCACACAATTGCCTTTGTCGAAACGGGAACGGTTGCCCGAATTATCCGCTGCCCTGCCGAATATAAATTCTGCCTCTTATCTTTTAAGTATAACAACAAAGATATTAAAGGCTGGTTCCCAAAAAATGCCGTTTGGGGCATCGATCCGAATGAGGATATTGATTAACCAAACTCCTTTATTTTACGGCATTAAACGGGCGTAATTACAAAAAAACTTGTCAAAATTTGATTTTTATGCTATAATGCCACTTATATTACTTATTTTATCAGGAGAAATTTTCTATGTTTAAATCAATCAAAAGAAAAATCATTTCATTTTTAATGGTTGTCGGTGCGTTAACTCAAACCGTCAAAGCATCCGAACCCGTCAAACAGGAAACGGCCGAACAAAAAACCGTTATGAATGCAACCGCACAGAAAAACACTCAACAAATTCCGTTTTTGCCGATCGATTGGAAAGTCGGCGGATCCATCGGCCTCTTGGCACTGGGTGCCTTAACGGCTGTCGGTGTTTCTCGGTCCAGCAAATTTTTGGATAGTGACGAACATTATTTTCGAAAAGCATTAGACGGTGCTTTCCCCGATACACCCGCTCCAATTCCCGCTCAACCGGTTCAGGCCAAAGCTCCTGTTTCGGTTCAAGCACAACCCCAATCCGTCCAACCGACACCGGCTTCCGAAAAACCCGCTTTTGATCCGTTGGCCATTCGCCCGATTACGCCCGAACAGGATATGAGTTCCGATGAACGTGCCTTACTGGCGACCCGCCTGCACGCTGTTCGCACAATGGAAGATATTAACCGTGAACGGGCCAAACTCACCCGTCAAATGGCCAAAGCCAAACGGGAACATGATGAATACACAATCAATTTGATTATCGCTCAACGCAGTGCCTTATCCCGCCTTCGTAAAGACGCTTTTGCTCAAGCCGTCGGCCCCTTGTATGATAAGATTAAAGAAGAACGCCGTATGCTTTCCAAACAAATGGCTTTGGCCAGACGTCGGCAAGATAATGCTTTAAAACAGGAAATCACACGGCGCCGCGCTATGCTTAAAGAAGAAGAAAAACTGGCTACTTTCTCGGTGCGCAGTTTTAAATATAAACAAGAACGCGCCAAATTTATTAAGCGTAAACCGGCCAATCCGACCGTTGTTGCCTTTACCCAAAAAGAGTATCAACGGGCGGCCTAAAAACCGGCACAGTGCTTAAAATCCTCACCCCGGGCTTCAAAGTTCGGATAGAGGTTATAACTGGGAGCCGCCGGCGATAACAGGATAATACCCCCTTTGGGTGTTATGTGTTCTGCCACACTGACGGCCGTCGCCATATCCGATGTCGGACTGGTTTGAACACCTAAACTTTGCGCCAAATGCGCCAATCTTTTCCCCGTATCCGGCAAAGTAACTAACCTCAATCGCCCTTTATGCTCTGCCAAATATTGCGCCAATTCTTCATACACCTGCCCCCGATCAAACCCGCCGGCAATTAAGGTAATATCGCCCCCCTCATCAAGGGCCCTTAATGCCGCCAACGCCGTTTCCGGTGTGGTAGAAATACTATCGTCCACATAGGTTATTCCCCCCCGATTTCCTAAAACTTCCAATCGGTGCGGCAATGCTTTAAAGGAACTGAAATCAACCCGCTTCATATCCAACCCCAACATATCCAAAACCGTCAATACAGCACATGCATTTTCCGCGTTATGCAGGCCTTTAAGGGGTAGCTTGCTTATTTCAAATAAGGCCTCTTTACCCTTATAAAACAAACCGTCTTCAATATGAATGCCGTCGGGATGATTGAACCAACGGGCTTTTGGGGGCGCTTCAAAATTCTGCGTTCTGGGATCTTTGGCATTCAAAACAACGACCCGACTTTGCTTAACCAACCGCCATTTATCCCGATAGTAAGTATCATGGCTTTCGTGCCACTGCAAATGCTCCGGAAATAAGTTTGTCAAAATCCCGATATCCGGCCCGCCTTCCAAGTCCGCACATTGATAACTGGAAAGTTCCGCCACCACAAAATCCGGCACTTCATCAACAAAATCGATTAAGGGCTTTCCGATATTACCGCCCAGGCACACCGAAAATCCCATTTGTTTCAACACATGCGCCAATAATGCCGAGGTTGTACTTTTTCCCTTAGTTCCCGTCACGGCAATGACTTTAGTCTTTGTATTTTTGTTGGCAAAGAATAAATTCGTCCCCGACGTTACAATAAAGCCCTTTTCTTTTGCCTCACGGATTTCCCGCCGATACAGGCTCACCCCCGGCGACTTAATCAATATATCACATCCATGAATTAAGGAAACATTATCTTCTGAAATCTCAACCAACTGCGCTGCAGATACATGTTTTTTTAGGGCATTTTTTACCGCCACTCCTTCACGTCCCATACCCCAAATACCGATTTTTTTACCGTTTAAATGCGTCCATAACATCTTTTAAATCCTCCGGTATCAAATGATTTTGGTCCGGCGTAAACAACACATTTTGCGTTTGGAAAGGAATCAATCCCTCTAATTCTCGAATAACAATATCATCTTTCCATGCCGTGTTTTTCGCTAGTGTCAACAGCGCCCATCGACATTCCTCAACTTCGCCCACACACTCAAACGGCTTATGCCCCTTAAGGCCCAATAATTCCCGATATCCATCCAATTGCGCCGCCTCGTTTAAGGGGTTTCTGCCCACAATTTGTATCAGGCGTTCTTTATCCATAAACGGCGCCAGAATTAAGAACACAAACCGGCATTTATCACAATCCCCACACCAATGTTTTAGCCTCTTTTCCGGATCCAATTTAAAGGCCTTATTGCAACTGGTAAAGGCGGGAAAATAGGCCGCGCACAGCTTGGCAAACAACTTCGCAATATGAATTTCCGAAATTGGCCGCAATAGGGAAAAATAAAGGAAATCCGGCACTATTTCCTGCGTGATTGCCCGAAAATCCCGCTCAAAAGCAAAAGATTTACTGTATTGATGATTAATTTCCAAATCGCCCTGCATTAAGTTTCCGCTGCTTGCCGACCGTTCGCACGACATAATCACATATTTTTTGTCATACAGTATCGCCGCCGCCCACAGCACAAAGGCCAAGATTCCCGTAATCGGCACATGCCCGTTATAAACGCCCCCCGTTTGGTTTAGCCTTAAAAGTTCTTCCGAAATTTTGCGGGTAATCAAGCGTGATGGCAATCCCGATACCCGCATACATTCCATAATCGGATCTGCATTACCCACAGCAATTCCCTCGGCCGGCAGGTCTGTCTGCTTAATTAATTCCATCGTTACACATGAATCTTTCCCCCCACCCACGGGTACCAAAGCGCTATAGGGCAAATCCAACCCAACCGCCGTTCGCTTTAAATCGGGGTTATGCGGAAAATGAATTTTTCCCTGTAGGTTAAGCCGGTTCCGCACGGCAAATTCCCCCAAACCCGATAGATAGAACCGATCAAAAAATTCCGCCTCTGCCTGCGTCAACCCTGCTGTTTCGATTTGGATTTCGTTTGGTAAAAAAGCCTTATAATAACTGATTCCCGCCGCTACATGCAACAGGTTAAAAATCTGATCCAAAGCCTGTTTTTTCTTGGGTGATAAACGAAAAGGCGCTCCCGAAAAACAAATCTCTTCGGTAAAAGAATGCGCATCATCCACCGCATAGTCCAGCGTCAAAATACCGCTTTCCGGTGAAAAAGTTGCTTTTTTATAATAAAAAACCTTGCACAAAAGAATTTTTCCTTTTAGAATAGTTACTGGCGCGATTTTACACGCTTTTGGGATTTTTTGCAAGGGTGATAGATGAAAAAAAAGTTTTTATCCGGTTTTGTGTTGGCTCTATGCCTGTTATCTCTTGTGGGTGTTGGCTCTATCATAGTGCGCGATTTAGCGCGTTCCCCCGATGATTGGATGACAAAGGCCGACTCTCAAATAAAAGAAAATAATTACCGTGGCGCCCTTCTTTCTCTGACCCGTGCGGCCAAAGGGGGCAATGCACGGGCTGCTTATAAACTGGCACTACTTTATGACGCCGGTGATAAAGTTCCGGAAAACAGGGAACTTGCAATTACCTATATGACTGATGCCCTAAATGCCAAATTACCCGACGCCTTTTATGTTATGGCCGTGTGGACAGAACGCGGCTATTTCGGCACCGTTGATACCAACCGCGCCGTAGCTCTGTATGAACAGGCCGCTCAACAAGGCCACATAAACGCGATGAAAAGCCTCATTGTTCTCTACGGCACCGGTCTGGACGGGATACCGGCCAATCCGGAACGCCAAGCGTATTGGCTCAACCAACTCAATTCCGGAGGCTCCACCAATGCCACAAAAAAATAAAAAGATAGAAAAGAAGAAAACAATCACAGTCCCCTTATTTATTCTTCTAAGTGTTATTGCCCTTGCTATTTGTGGTACCGAAAAAACTTGTGAAATAAAAACGCACACGGATGGTCATAACCTTGTAACTAATATCACCAAAACATCTGATTGTTCTATTACCTTATTCGGCCTCAAAATATTCAAGTGGCAAGATGAAGAACAGACACATTGTTCGGCTTTTAGTTACTGTGACACTTTTAAAAACGGAAAACTTATAAAAAGATGTAAAGATGAAGGGTATGAAACATGTGTAGAAAAAGGACAACAAGATGCCACAAAAAAATAAAAAGATAAAGAAAATACACCCCATTTTGAAGTGGGCACTTCTAGGGTTGATTATTGCGATAGTTGTGCTAGGCCTTTTAACATTTAAAAAAGAGTGCCAACAAATCATTGGCCCCTCAACAGGGAATGCACAGTGTATGAGTGATACACTTATTGAAGGAACCTCACATGTGGATTGTCGTAAATCAATAAACTGCCAAATTTCTATTTATGGAATTTATGTTGGTGATTATATTTTTAAAGAATAGAAAAGAAAGGAAATAAAAAATGACTGTAAAATATAGAAAAGATTATGTGGCGCCACATTACAGGCTCCCGAAAACAGAATTGGACTTTACCCTTCACCCCACCAAAACGGTGGTAAAGGCTAAACTATCCTTTGATGGTTACGATGTTGGCAAACCCCTCGTTTTAAATGGTGAGTACATGACCTTAAAAGACATCAAAATGGCCGGCAAAAAACTCGCTAAAAAGGATTATAAACTGGATGCCCATACCTTAACCTTAAATCCGAAACAAAAGAAATTCACGATTGAAACAACGGTTGAAATCAACCCGACCGCGAACACACGTCTTTTCGGCCTATATGCTTCGGATGGCATGCTCTGCACCCAAAACGAACCCGAAGGTTTCCGCAGCATTACCTACTATCCCGATCATTCCGATGTACTCAGCCACTGGATTGTAACGATTCACGCCGACAGGAAAAAATGGCCGGTTGTTCTTTCCAACGGAAATAAAATTAAAGAAACCGGTAACACCGTTGTTTTTGATGATCCGTTCGCGAAACCCAGTTATTTGTTTGCACTCGTCGCCGGTAAATTAGACTCCATTCATGATACATTCAAAACCAAATCCGGCAAAGTCGTCAAATTGGGCCTTTATTGTGAATCCGGCAAAAAAGACCGCCTGCACTGGGCAATGGAAGCCCTTAAAAAAGCGATGGCTTGGGATGAAAAACGGTTCGGTCTGGAATACGATCTTAAATCTTTCAATATCGTGGCGGTATCACACTTTAACGCCGGCGCAATGGAAAATAAATCGCTCAACATCTACAATGACGCGGCTCTCTTGGCGTCCAAGGATACAGCCACCGACGCAACTTTCGAATATATCGAACACGTTGTCGGGCACGAATATTTCCACAACTACAGCGGCGACCGTGTCACCCTCCGCAGTTGGTTTGAACTCTCTTTAAAAGAAGGCTTCACCGTCTATCGGGATGAAGAGTTCGGCTACGATGTGCGCTCCCGCGCCGTCGGCCGAATTGATGATGCCGTCACCTTACGCACCTTCCAATATCCGGAAGACGATGGCCCCCTCGCCCACCCTGTCCGTCCTGATTCCTATCAGGAAATTGATAACTTCTACACCACAACAATTTACGAAAAAGGTGCCGAGGTCATTCGTATGCAACAAGCCATTGTCGGCGACAAAGCCTTCCAAAAAGGCTGCGACATTTATTTCAAACGCCACGATGGTCAGGCCGTTACTATTGATGACTTTGTCAAAGCCATCGAAGACGGGTCAAAAACCGACCTGACTCAATTTAAACAATGGTATTCCGTGGCCGGCCGTCCCACAGTATCCGTCGATACCAAGTGGAATAAGGGCACCTTTACCGTCACGCTTTCTCAATCACATAAAAAGTGCAAAACACCCTTTGTCATTCCGCTCAAATACGGCCTTGTCGGCTCCGACGGTAAAGACATGAAAAAGGGCACATTTGTCCTAAAGAAAAAATCAGAATCCTTTGAATTTAAGGGGCTTAAAGAAAAACCCGTTCTCTCTATCAACCGTGCCCTTACCGCACCGGTCGATATTAAGATTGAGTACGGAAAAGCCGACAGACTCCGCCTCATGACCTATGATTCCGATCTCTTTAATCGATATGACGTCGGGCAACAATATGCTTTGGAATCCATGGTGGATATGGCAACCAAAAAAAGTTTTAAACCTGATTTGGATGTTATCAAAGCCCTTGGTTCCTATCTTTCACAACCTCGGTTGGATAAGGCTTTTCTGGCACGTGCCATCATTTTGCCGACCGAAGGCGATATGATGATGAAGATGAAAACCGTGAGCGTAGAAACGCTTAAAAAAGTTCGCCGCACAATGCGGGAGGCTTTCGCGAAAAAATACGAAAAGGAACTCTTAAAAATCTATCAGGGCAATCAAGTCAAGGGTCTCTACTCGCCCGAAACCGTTCCGGCCGCCAAACGGGCTCTTAAAAATGTCGCACTGGGATACCTGGCACTTACAAAGCATGCCGATTTGGTTTGGGAACAATACCGTGCTTCGGATAACCTGACCGACCGGCTTTCGGCACTCGGCATATTGGTCAATCAAGATCTGCCGCACAAAAAAGAAGCGCTCGATGCCTTCTATAAACGCTACGACGGGGATGATTTAGTCCTCAATAAATGGTTTGTATTACAGGCGATGGAGCCAACGGAAAAAGCGCTTGATACCGTCAAAAAGCTGATAAAGCACCCCGTTTTCGATTATAAAAATCCGAACAAAGTACGGGCTCTTATCGGCGCATTCGGGCGCAACTTAACGGCCTTTAATCGGGCGGATGGCAAAGGATATGATTTCTATGTCACCGAATGCAGCAGACTAGACGAAATCAATCCCAAAATCACGTCGAACCTTTTGACCGCTTTTTCAAAATTCAAAAAGTTTGATAAAGCGCATCAGGAAAAAGCCCGTAAAGCTCTTCAGAAATTGCTCAAACAAAAAGGACTTTCAATCAACGCCAAAGAAACGATCGAACGGATCTTGGCCTAACCAAAGGAGAAAAATATGGAAAACATACAACAAGAAATTTTAAAGTTAAATGAATGGAATACATCCGGTCGTTTTGCCGAGGTATTGGCCGAAACAAATACGGACATCTCCTTGATTACCGACGACAACACCGAAGAAGACGTGGCCTCTCTTTACGTCGTTCGCGGCAATGCGTTATATGGCCTTGGTCGGTTTCAAGACGCGCTCGAAGCCTACGGCAAAGCCATTGAAATCGATACTTTCGATGCTCAGGCTCGTTGCAACTATGGCTCAACCCTTTATTCGCTGGGTCGCTATGTTGACGCTTTAAATGCCTGTGATGCAGCTATTTTAACAGACGAAAACTTTGCACCCTCATATATTAATGTGGCGCATTGTTTGGTTGCGTTAAAGCACGAAGAAGAAGCCCTCTACGCCCTACAACAAGCCTTCATGTTGGCCCCCGAAGATGTGGAGCTCGGCAGGGCCGTTTCCGAAATGGCCACCGATTTGGAAGATTTTGAAGTCGCCCTTGATTCTTACCTCAAATTAGCGGCTTTACCCGACGCGCCTGAGGACGTTCAAAAATCGATTTTTGATTGCTTTATGAAGTTTAAAAATCATCCCGATGTCTCTCGTCAAGATTGGCTTAAAGCCATCAACCAATGGCGGGATGCCTTCCCCAATTCGCCCGAAGTTATGCGTCTTTCGGGTGATTTGCTCCGTAGTCAATAAAATCTGTTGAAATCCGCCCAAAAATAAGGTATAATGGGTTCGATAAAACATTTTATGAAAGGATAAATATCATGGCAGGAAGCATTAACAAAGTTGTCTTAGTCGGTAATTTAGGGCGCGATCCGGAAATTCGTCATACAAATTCCGGTCAAAAGATTGCGCATTTGTCGGTGGCCACTTCCGATACGTGGAAGGATAAGAATGGTGAACGTCAAGAACGCACCGAATGGCACCGCGTGGTTATTTTCAATTCCACATTGGCGGATTTGGCCGAAAAGTATCTGCGCAAGGGGTCTAAAGTTTACGTCGAAGGTTCTCTCCAATCCCGTAAATTTACGGATGCCTCGGGACAAGAAAAGTTCACCACCGAAGTGGTGTTAAGTTCCTATCGCGGCGAATTGGTCATGCTCGATAATCGTAACGGTTCACCGTTTGATAATCCACAAACACCGGTCGGTGAAGCAAGCATGGATAACACCGCCTCCAACGGTTGGGATTCTGCCCCCGCTGCCGGGGAAGCCGGCGGATTCGATGACGAAATCCCCTTCTAGTTAACAAAGCATATTCTTTTCTTGACATTTGCCTAAAAAAAGAGTATAAGAAAAGAGTATCGGGGATATAGCTCAGTTGGTAGAGCGTCGCGTTCGCAATGCGAAGGTCAGGGGTTCGACC
>JAFYHG010000023.1 GCA_017539265.1 Alphaproteobacteria bacterium
ACGAACTTGCTTCGCAAGTTTAACTCTCTGATTTACCATTTTAAAACAGCCACCCAAATGGTGGCTGTTTTAAAATGGCGACTCCGGCAGGATTCGAACTTGCGACCCACAGCTTAGAAGGCTGTTGCTCTATCCAACTGAGCTACGGAGCCATATAGAGTTATTATACACCCCTTTTGCCCCAAATGTCAAGAATTATTCTATCTCTCCCCCGCGGCGCAGTATTTTTTCGGCAATAGGACTTCTTTTCCCACTTTTTATATGCATCACGATCGGGGATTTTAGGCTGAGTGGTGCCCGACTGTTCATCACACCGCGCACAATAATGCGCTTGGCACTTTCGCCCGATTTTGATATAATCGGGATAACCTCTATACGACCCAATTTTTGGGAAACCACCGCCAGTATTTCCGATAGGGATTCCGGCCGCGCAATCACGGTCAAAGTTCCCTTGGCCCGCACATGGCGCATACAAAATGATATCCACTCTTTTAGAGGCATTTCTTGATGATAGGCCCTTGCCACCTCGGGATTTTGGCGTTTATGCGGCTCATCATAAAAGGGCGGGTTACTCACCACATGATGAAATTGCCGTCCGTGTAGGGCCGACGGCCTTATCCCAATATCCCCCGAAATAACTTCCAAATCACATTTATTCAATGTCGCATTTTCCGCGGCCAGTCGAACCAATTCGGGTTGGCATTCTATTCCCGTTAATTTAAGGCCTTTTATCCGGGCATTCAGGCACAGGGCTATCACCCCGTTTCCCAGACCTACATCCAACACCGTTTCATCCGATTTTGCCGGCACCGCCGCCGCCACCAAGACAGAATCGGAGGTCGCCCTAAGCCCCGTCTTATTTTGCCGGAGTTTAACGCGACCCCCTAAAAAATCGTCTGTTGTCTGCATAAATAAAAGGATTTAACCTTCCGGTTGTTTTTCTGCAACTTCACCGACACTGCGGATATCAAAGTATCTGAGGAGCGGCACCGCAATACAAATCGATGAATACGTTCCGAAAATTGTTCCCAGAACCATCGCAATCGAAAATCCGCGCAGCGTTTCACCACCCACGAATAACAAGACCACAACCACGAATAAAGTTGTCAAACTGGTCAAAATCGTGCGCGACAAAGTTTCATTGATACTTCTGTTTAAAATATCATCAACCGGTGTTTTACGGAATTTGCGCAGGTTTTCCCGCACACGGTCATATGTAACGATTGAGTCATTACAATCATACCCCGCAAGGGACAAAAGCCCCGCGACAACAACCATATCAAATTCCCATTGGAACAGCGAGAACGCCCCCACCACGATCACCATATCGTGTGCCAACGCCAACAAGCATCCAAGGGCAAACGGCCATTCAAAGCGGAACCAAATATAAATGGAAATAACAAGCAACGCCAATACAGACGCCATCAAGCTTTTTTCCTTTAATTCTTTACCGATTGTGGGTCCGATCATTTCAACTTGACCATATTGATAACCGGCGCCCAAAATTTCCTTAATTTTCGTCACTAATTGACTGGTATTTTGGTTGGCTTCCGGTTTCGCTTGGATAAGGATTGTTTTCCCTTCCGTTCCGGCGGTTTGAATGGATAAATCCCTCAGGAAAGATAAACTGTCCCGCACTTTTTTAATATCCACCACTTGTTCCGAGGTTGCCTCAATCAACAATCCCCCTTCAAAATCTATCCCGTAATTCAGGCCTTTTGTGCATAAAGAAAAGATAGATACCGCCAACAATACGACAGACAGGAAAAATCCCAATCCGCGTTTTCCGATAAAATTAATATCCAATTCCCGTTTTTGAAAAATATTTAGCATATCCTATATTCCTTTCTTTACAAATTGATTTTTGTCGGTTTTTTAACCGCCATCCATGCCATCAGAATTATTTTATTCACGAAAATCGCCGCGAACAAGCTGGTTGCAAGACCCAGCCCCAACGTTACACCAAATCCGCGCACAGCCCCTGATCCGAACCAGAACAGGAACAACGCCGCGAATAAAGTCGTCAACTGCCCATCCAAAATAGCCGAAAATGAACCTTGAAAACCGCGTTTCAGCACTTCCGCCGGCACCGTAATTCCATGCATCATTTCTTCCTTCATCCGTTCCAAAATTAAGATGTTGGCATCAACCGCCATACCGACTGTCAAGGCAATACCCGCCAACCCCGGCAAAGTTAATGTCGAACCTAATATGCTTAGGGCCGCCAACAACAAAACACCGTTCGCCGCCAACGTCAGATCGGCCACAATACCCATCCAACCGTAAACGATTAGCATAAAGACAAACACGGCCGCTAACCCGATCAAACAAGCCGTCGTCCCCGCTTTGATGGAATCTTCCCCAAGGCCGGGCCCTACAACGCGTTCTTCCACCACCATCAGCGGTGCCGGCAAAGCTCCCGACCGCAACAAGAGGGCCAAATCATTTGCCGATTGAACCGTAAAGTTGCCGGTGATTTGACCGTTTCCGCCCGTAATCGGTGATTTAATTTCGGGGGCACTGATAACTTTACCGTCTAACACAATGGCTAACCGCCGTCCCACATTTTCGGTTGTAGCCTTACCAAACTTTTTGGCACCAACGGATTTAAATTCAAAAGATACCGCCGGCTCACCCGACTCGGCATAGGACACCTTAGCTCCCGCCAATTGTTCACCGCCTACGACAACCGCACGCTTTAAAACAATGTAACCCGAATCTTCACCCATCATCAACATCGAATCCGGTGAAAGTTTACCCATTTGGGCCGCTTGCGGAGAAGTTTCTTCGTCCACCAAATGGAAAGTCATTTTGGCTGTTTTGCCCATAATGGCCTTAATTTCCGAAGGATCCTGAACACCGGGCAACTGAATGGAAATCCGGTCCACACCCTGCTTTTGAATTTGGGGTTCTTTTGTGCCCATTTCGTCCACACGCTTACGCACGATTTCAACCGATTGATCCACAGCCTGTTCCGTCATTTCGGCCAAAGCCTTATCCGAATATTTGATTTTTAAGGTTTCCCCATCCACATCGATATCCAATCCTTTTTCCTGCTTACGCACAATTTCACGGGCATCTGCAACTTCGGACGGTTTTAATAACCGCACTTCCAAAACCCCGTCTGTAACCGTTAAACCGCCTTTGGTATAGATTTTGCTTTCCCTCAGGGCCGGCCGGATCACATCTGCCAAAGATTCCAATTTTTCTTTAACAAGGCTTTTCGTATCAACTTCCATCAACAAATAAGATCCGCCTTGCAAATCCAATCCCAATGTTACCGGATGGAACCACTCCCGCATCTTGGGCGACAGACGATTATACGTATCCGCCGATAAAAAGTTCGGGATACAAAAGAAAATCCCCAACAGTAACACACCGCAAATAGCGCTGATTTTAAATTTTGAATATCCAAACATACTTTATCCTTTCGTTATTTTTGATTTAAAGGTGTTTCAAATAAAACCTGTGATACATAGTCGCGCAAAACGGTTATCTGCACCCCGTCTGCAAATTCAACCAACAATTTTTCTTCATCTTGAACCGCGACCACTTTCCCCAAGAGCCCGCCAACAATAATTTTTGTTCCCTTAATGATGGCTTTTAATTCCGCTTCATGTTTTTTAATGCGTTTTTGTTGCGGTCTGATAAACAAAAAATAGAACACTAATGCAATAAGAACCATATTAAAAATCATACTGGTTGTCGCGGAGGTCTGTGCTGCCGCTCCTTCTACCGCTTGTGCCCATGCCGATGATATAAACATAATTTTATCCTTTCCTAAATAAGTTTCGGTCACTATACCTCTTTTTTTATCAAAAATCAACTTTTTTATTCAAAGCCACCCTAATTTTTTTCCTTGCCTTTCGGTATATCTTGGGATAAAATGCTCATGGAAAGGATATACCATGAAACTACTTATTGAATACTTGGAAAATTATGATAAAAGTTGGGGGGAACTCGGCTATAAGCACGCGGATGATTCGGGCTTTGACCTGCGCGCCGCTATTTCCGAACCCATTACCTTAAAACCCGGTGAGCATCGCTTAATCGATAACGGGATTAAAATAGAGTTTGAAGGCCCCTTCCCGCTGGATGATAACTTCATTTACGAAATTCAGGTGCGTCCCCGCTCCGGCCTGGCGGCCAAGTTTGGTATTTGTGTCACCAATACCCCTGGCACGGTCGATTTCGGCTATCGCGGGGAATTAAAGACAAACCTGATCAACCTGGGAACGGAAGATTTTGTTATTGCCCCTGGCGATCGAATTGCCCAAGCCGTTGTTTGCCCTGTCCTAAAGGCACAAATCGTGGCCACAAAGGCCGTCAATCAATCAACAGACCGCGGTGCCGGCGGCTTTGGCTCAACAGGAAGCAAATAATGTCAAAAAAGAAATCAACAAAAGGTCTTTCGCCCGCGCAAAAGAAACTTGCCAAAAAAATCACTAGGTGGGCTTATACAGATTCAAAAAAGAATCCCAAAAAATTTTCAAGACTCTTTAATGAAATTTGGGGTTCTTACATAGAAAGAAAATAAAGTATGCGAAAAATAGTTCGATTTGTCATTTTTTCCGTAATTGCTTTTTTCTCAAATCTGTATTTTGATGTTGCCTACGGACAGGATGCCAGGGTTTCCACATTTTATGGAACCGTTCTCGAAAGACAAATCGCAACCATCAAAAACGCACGTTCCCCCTTGTTTATTGTCGGCTTCTTTTTTATCCTTTTACTGAGTATTTTTTCTCTCAAAAGAAGAGGAAAAGCAAAAATTACTTTTATGCATAACGGGAAAAAATTAACGAAGTTATGTAAAATCATGTTTTCGGATAAGCAAAAGGTAATCCTGCAGGATAGTCAAAAAACCTATAAATGCAACCCGCAAGATATCCTTCAAATTCAAAAAAAGAACACGCCTTTTATTATTTTGATTACGGTTCTTATCCTTTTGGCGCTTCTCTACGGTGCTTATGGTTTGATTGATTATATGACCTAACCGCAAAACAACACATTTTCCGATACGCTTATCGATACACTTAAACCATAATTCACCTATCGCGCTTGACTTTTAAGGATTTTTTTGTAAAATATTGCTAATTCAACCGATAAAAAGGAACAAAATATGAAAAAAGTCATCTTTACCATTCTGCTGCTTTGTTGCGCCGGCGGTGCTTTTTATTGGCTAAAGCCAAAATCCGACTTGCCCCCCGACATGCATTTTACCTACGCGTGCGATTTCAACTATGTCGAAAAATCAGAAAAATGCCCGCCGGATAAACCATTTTTTACGCCCTTTCGTGAGATTCCTTTCCATGATGACTTAGAAAAGCAATGTTTTGGATGTAATGAATGGAAGATTTTATACCCTTTCCTTGAAAAAGATAGAAAAGAAATCGCCAAATGTCCGGAACGAACTTTAACCCAAGAAGGCCCTTGCTATAAAAGTATTTTAAAGGTTTGTCCCCCCGAAGCCCCACTCCGAGATCATGAAGGCAGTTGTTTTTCCTGTTTCGAATCTGAACGTGTCTATATCAATCAAAAATCAGATTGCGATGTCTGCCCCAACCGAACATTTGTTGACGAGGAAATAGGCCACGATATTTGCGCATTATCCATCTGTCCTGATTCGGCACCTCTTCGGGATAAATTCAGCTGTTTTTCCTGTGATAAACCGGCTGTCTTAAACACAACACAAACCGATTGTGAAAAATGCCCTAATCGCCGTTGGATAAATGGTCAATGTTTTTTGATAATGTCTAATAATCCCGAAAAACCTCTGGCCCAATTTCCCCCTAAACGTGAAGACTGGGAAATTGCTCTAATTAGCCATTTAGAACCTTGTGACACGCCCAACCCCATTGCAACGGTGAAAGAAAGTTGTGATAAATGCCCCAATCGGGAATATAAAGACGGCCAGTGTATTTTAAAAGATAAATGAATGCATATTTAAGTCTTATTTTAGGAAATATTCTGGCTGCAATAGGATCGGCCTGTGTTATCATATCGGTTGTCAAAAAGAATAAAAGAGATTTAATATGGTGGCAAACAATCAACATTTTTTTCTGTATGTTTTCCAGTATCGCTCTTTCTGCTTATGCGGCATTGGTTACAAATTGTTTTGCCCTGATACGGAACATATTGGCCTGTAAAAACAAACTCAATTCCCACATAACCTTCATACTATCTTTCCTGTGCCTGATAACGGGCCTATATATGAATAATCTGGGCCTTATCGGATTACTGGCAATCATCGCTTCCGTCAGCTATACCGTCTTCATCTACATAACAAAGAATGACCAACAAATGCGCTATGCAATCATTTTTAATTCTGTTTTGTGGCTAATTCATGACTATTATATTAAATCCTATCCAACATTTTTAACCGGAATTATATTCATTCTTTGGACAATCATTCAAATTTTTAAAAATCGAGCCCCAACCGACACCCTTTCAAAACATCAAAAAAATACACATCCGATTGGATAATTTGGCTAACCTTGATTTATCAATCTTGACTTTTTACGATTTTTTCTGTAAAATATTGCCCAATTTAACCTATAAGAAAAGGAACATACAATGCCGGCTTATCAATATATTTATGTCATGAAAGACCTTTGCAAAACTTTCCCGGGCGGAAAAGAAGTTTTAAAGCATATCTGGCTTTCCTTCTTTCCGGGGGCCAAAATCGGTGTATTGGGTCCCAACGGTGCCGGTAAATCCACCCTCCTTAAAATCATGGCGGGTCTGGACGATAATTTCACGGGCGAGGCCTGGGCGGCAGAAGGCGTCAAAGTCGGCTATCTGCCCCAAGAACCCCAATTGGATTCCACCAAAACAGTCATGGAAAATGTAATGGACGGCGTGGGCCCCGTGCGTGATTTAATGAAACGCTGGGAAGAAGTAAATGCCGCCTTTTGCGACCCTAATGCCGATATGGATAAGCTCTTGGCCGAACAGGCAGAGCTCCAAGAAAAAATAGACGCCTGCAACGGTTGGGAATTGGAACGCACAATTGAAATCGCCATGGACGCTTTACGCTGTCCGCCGGCCGATTGGGGCGTAGAGAACCTCTCGGGCGGGGAAAAGCGGCGTGTTGCCCTGTGCCGACTGTTATTATCAAAACCGGATATGCTTTTGTTGGATGAACCGACCAACCATCTGGATGCCGAATCAATTGCCTGGCTGCAAACTTACCTTAAAAACTATGCCGGGACGGTTGTCATGGTAACACACGACCGCTATTTCTTGGATAATGTCACCGGCTGGATTTTAGAAATGGATCGGGGTGAAGGCATTCCTTACGAGGGCAATTATACCAGTTGGTTGGAACAAAAGCAAAAGCGCCTCGAACAGGAACAAAACGCCGAAAGGAATCGGCAAAAAACTTTGGCCGAGGAACTCGAATGGGTCCGTCAATCACCCAAAGCACGTCAGGCAAAATCAAAGGCACGTATTACTGCCTATGAAGAACTCCTCAAAAAATCCACCGAAAAAGCACCTGATGTTGCGCAAATTATTATTCCCGCGGGGCCACGCCTCGGTGATTTGGTATTAAAGGCCGAACACCTTAGAAAAGCCTACGGCGATAAATTGCTTTTCGATGATTTAAGTTTTAATCTACCAGCCGGCGGTATCGTGGGGGTTATCGGGCCTAATGGCGCCGGAAAAACAACTCTTATGCGCATTATCACAGGTCAAGAAAAACCCGATAGTGGTACTTTCCGGATCGGCGATACGGTAAAACTCGGCTATGTAGATCAATCGCGAGATGCTTTAAATAACAATAATACAGTCTGGCAAGAAATTTCCGGCGGATTGGATGTTTTAACTCTCGGCAAACGAGAGGTTAATTCTCGCTCTTATGCCGCTCAATTTAACTTTAAAGGCCCCGACCAACAAAAGAAGGTCGGCATGCTCTCGGGTGGGGAACGCAATCGGGTGCATATGGCAAAAATGCTAAAGTCGGGGGCAAACGTACTGCTGCTCGACGAACCGACTAATGATTTGGATGTGGATACCTTACGCGCTTTGGAAGAAGCCCTAATGGACTTCCCCGGCTGCGCCGTTATCACCAGTCACGATCGTTGGTTCCTAGACCGGCTGGCCACCCATATTCTGGCCTTTGAAGGCGATAGCCAAGTCGTTTTCTTTGAAGGCAACTACGCCGAATATGAAGCCGACCGTAAGCGCCGTTTAGGCGTCGATGCCGACCAACCTCACCGCATCAAATACAAACCAATTGAAAGATAAAGGACTTTGACATTTTCTGTCAAAGCCCTTCATTCAAGTTAGCCCGTAAAAATTTTATTTTCTCTTTTGGTTACCCTTTCCGGTATATCTGACCTGATTTGCGGTCGTCTTCTCATTTCCTTCTCCCTCAAAGGATGTTTGAACGGCATTAATCAAATCATTACCATCACCCATATACTGTAAGGTTCCTGCCGCGGTCTCGGCATTTCCGCCACCCGTATAACCGGATTGTGTCGCACCTGTCTTCGCGTTTCCACCACCAGTGTAGCCGGATTGGGTCGCGCCAGTTTTATCGTTTCCGCCACCCGTATAACCGGATTGAGTCGCGCCAGTCTTGGCGTTTCCACCACCCGTGTAGCCGGATTGGGTTGCTCCCGTCTTGGCGTTTCCACCACCTGTGTAGCCGGATTGGGTTGCCCCCGTCTTGGCGTTTCCACCACCCGTGTAACCAGATTGAGTCGCGCCAGTCTTGGCGTTTCCGCCACCCGTATAACCGGATTGAGTCGCACCAGTTTTATCGTTTCCGCCACCCGTGTAGCCGGATTGGGTCGCACCCGTCTTGGCGTTTCCACCACCTGTGTAACCGGATTGGGTTGCTCCCGTCTTGGCGTTTCCGCTTCCGCTGTATCCGACTGTTCCTGCGGTCACTTTATCATTTCCTTGACCTTGGAAACCTACAGTTCCTGCAGCTACTTTGTCATTTCCACTTCCGCTGTACCCGACTGTTCCTGCAGCTACTTTATCATTTCCTTGACCTTGGAAGCCCACAGTTCCTGCGGCCACTTTGTCGTTTCCGCTTCCGCTGTATCCGACTGTTCCCGCGGTTACCTTATCATTTCCTTGACCTTGGAAACCTACAGTTCCTGCGGCCACTTTGTCATTTCCTTGACCTTGGAAGCCCACAGTTCCTGCGGCCACTTTGTCGTTTCCGCTTCCGCTGTATCCGACTGTTCCCGCGGTTACCTTATCAT
>JAFYHG010000024.1 GCA_017539265.1 Alphaproteobacteria bacterium
ACGATTAGATGCAAGAGAGCCGAAAGGCTCTTTTTTTATGCTCTTAAATTCTATTCACTTACAAAACTTTTCTTATTATATAAGATAAATTGTGTTCACTCTAAAAGGTTTGTTGTATTAAGAATAGTGTCGTAATAGAACAGGAACAGAGGGAATCTATGTATCGCTATGAAGAAACCATGCGTAACCAATGTGAACATACTTTGGGATTCAGAACGGGTACCCAAGGGTATATGAATTGTCGTGTTTTTTATGATGAATACTTGGATTCTTTGGGCTATTCAGCAAGTTCCATGAGTTTTTCAAGAGCTCAAACGATTCAACGTCAAGTAGATGTCTTAAATAATCAATGCTCACGTTATTGGGGACAAGAAGGGATTTCGGGACAATACCTGTGGTCTTGTGTGCAGATGTTTGGAAATAAGCAAATAGAACAAGCAAAACGAGAGAAAGAATTGAAAGAGCAAGAAGAAATGCTGACACGTTCTATTGCTGCAGGTCAAAAGGAGGCAAATGATGATGCCAGATTACAAGCCAGAATTGATGCTGAACGGGAACGTGTGGCACGTGAAACAGGGAAAAATCCCAAAAAGATTTATTGTACAACAAGTACAAAATCTAATGGCTATATCAAGGTCAAATGTAAATAAGCCTAAACCACAACGTTCTCCACGGCATTAGAGAGCATTTTTTCGTTATAATTGAAATACCTTTGGGTTACGCTAATACTGCGATGGTTAGCGAGTTTTTGAACTAAACAGATGTTGACACCAGCATTTATTAACCTGCTCACATACAAGTGACGCCCCAAGTGAGATCCCCCTTCTATTGAAAACTTACGGTAAATGCTTGAAAATAATCTGCTAATACTTACACGGTTATAAGGTTTTCCTAACTTTTGTGAGGTAAAGAGATACATTTCTGGGGAAATTTCTTCATTTTTGGACTTCAGGTAATTCAAATATTCCTTAAACTCTTTCTTCATTTGAGTATTCAAATAATAGGTACACCCGAACTTGCCTTTATTTTTATTCTTATCCAAACAAATAACATCCTTAACCTTTAGGTCAGGGGTATATACATCAGAAACCTGTAAATAAGCAAAATTTATAGACCTCATGCCATTTAGGGAGCAAAGGAACATCATGCGAATTTGTTCAGCATGTCTCATCCCTTGAATGTAGGTCAGAATATCTTTGATTTTTTTGTCATCTATAAAAACTTGATTTACCATGATGGGTCCTTTCGTAAAAATTGAGTGTTTTTGGTTACGCTGATCTGATCTACACATTTTGAAAAGAAGGTCAAGATCGTTTTTAGAAAAAATGTTAAAAAAAGTGATTTTTATGAATAAAGTTAAACATTTTAAAATAACGCATCAAGAAGTATTTTTTAATAGGCCTGATTTTATTGACTTATCCCCGATAATGTTAAAAAATGTATCTTTTTTAACATTTTAATTTTTTAATATCCCTTTTGACAATCATTTATAAAAATGTTATATTTGTTTTTGATTCAAAATGGAATCGTGCAAAAAGAAAACCACCTTTTGAGTGGTCTTTTTATTGGTTAGCGGCTGTGGCAGGATTAAACTCTTTCCACCACTTTGGCGGATTCATAGACACCTTACCATCATATTCATAAACTATAATACCATTGACGGAATAAACATTAGGAATCCCAAGTTTACGGTGTCTCTCTTGGGCCTTATGGAAAGCACTATTCGCAATTTTGTTAAACTTTGAAACAAAAGCCTGTGTTTCTTTCGTCATGCTTTTAATCCTTTCATAAAGGCATTATACAGTATTTTATCCGTAATGTCAATTTCTTCCCTATCACCAGTCGCAACCAAAACATTATTTTCTGGTCCATTATAATAGAGCACCCAGCTATCCACAATGTCCTTATAAATATCCCAAAAGTTTTTAAAACTACGTTTATAACGTCTCCTCACATCCTCGTCAGGAATGTAATGGCCACCTTCTTTAACACGGGTTTTAATGCGTTCAATACACATATCTGGATTGTCCAAGAAAACATAAACTAAATGGGTTTTATATCCTTTTTTCTTTAGTTCCTCTATTACTTTTACATATAAATTTCCAGACAAAGTTGTCTCTAGAGCGAAGGATTTACCTTTTTGGACACAAGCATCCAATTGCTTAAAAAGTTCTTTGCCCGCGGAAATACGAACACTTTCTAAATTTTTTGGGCAGAGTTTTATGGCAATTTCGTCAGCGTTTAAGAAAGTAAGTTTTTCATCCGCCAAAAGTTCCTTGGCCAATGTTGTTTTACCGGAACCATTTGCACCTGCAATTAAGTATGCTGTTTTACCCATTTTTTACCTCTGATTTTCAGAATAAACATTTTTATTTTGAAATGCAAGCACAAAAACGGATCGTCCAGCGGTTTGGTTAAATTTTTCCAATTTTGGATTCAAATTTGATAAAAAATAGGCATTTAAAATAATTTAATTTTTTCTTAAAACGATCTAGACATTTGGAAAATTTTATGCTGATCGATCGGCGTAATGAAAGGAAACATTATGCTTGATACAGACAATAAAACCAGAATATTAGAACGGACTATGGCAAATTGCTATGGTACGGAAAATTATTATGTTGCCAGGCATTTGGCTTTTAAATACACAGATGGCGTAAAGACCTTTTGTGAAACCGCCATGGCTTATTGGCTTTTAGACCTTGTGAACAGCATTGTTATCACAAAACCATCCATGAATAATGATTTAATTGTTATCACATTGATAGTCAATGATAATCATAGAGCCACCATTACTTTTGAGGATTCCGAAAATGTTATTCATAAACAGGATATTCCTTATACTGATTGCCCAAGCGGGGAATGGAAATTTTTTTATGACAACAATGTCTTTTTCTGGAATGGAGAATATTAATGAATAAAGAAGAAATAAAGGAAGCAATACTCGGAAAAACCGATTGTTTGAAAGAGGAAACGCCGCTTTGCCAGTTTGCAACATTTCATCCGGATATGGAAATGGTAGAGATTTTATTAAAAGGAGCCGATACAGAAAAATCCTTTAATCATCGACCACTCGGGTGGGTCTTTCAATTCTGCGAGCCTAATTGGGATAAGATGCTGGAATTATTATTTAAATACAAATATTACGGTCTACATCTGAACCGCAGTAGTCAATTTGAATACCTCTTGCGATTGCTGGACAGAGTTAAAACAGAAACAAGTCTTTATGTTTTAAAGGTCATGAAACGCCATAGATTTCAATTAAATGAAGAACAAAACCAATTATTACAAAAAGAAGAATACACCAGGGTGCTTCGCCTTTATACAGAAGTTTTTGATTCAAAACCGGAATCAATAAATAATTCTAAAAGGGGATGATATGGATATACAACAAGCACTCTTAAAGGCAATCAAAGAAAAGAATTTGAAGTTGATTCAATACTATGTGAAAAATGGGGCGGATTTGAATAAATCTATGCCCCCGATTGGAATGACTCCATTTTTATACGCCATGAATTATTTTAAAGATGGCGAAAGAATTGAAGCCCTGATAGACATGGGCGGAGATGTGAATAAGACCAATAAAAACGGGGAAACCCCACTTATGCGAGCCGTTGAAGGACAATGTGAAGCCATAGTCCCTTGGCTTTTTGTAGATTCCGGGGCGAATTTAGACGCCCAAGACATTTGGGGAAATACAGCATTGATGAGGATTCTGTTGGACCCGCATATTGGTCGAAAAAAGAAACTGCTTTTTGCTTTTCTGGATTACGGGGCAGACCTGACGAACCTAAAAAACGATAGAGGTCAAACAGCCTGGGATATCCTGTGGAATTTAATTACTCATAAGGAAATTTAAGAATTTCTTTTAATTTTTTGTTGCTATAAAACATAAAATATCTATTGAATTTCTTTTAAAAAGGTAATATAACCATGCTATCGTCCCGATGGGGTGGCCCATCGCCCCCGTCTCATGGGAGACGGGATTATTTTTTATTAACGGATTTAATTCATATCACAGCAAGAGGATCCGTTGATAATTTGGAATAAATGCGAACACCCCAATAAACGCCGTCCATCAGTTCATATTCCCGCATCGTTCCGTCCAGGCGATAGTTTAATCTTTCGGCGACGGCACAAGACCTTTTATTCGTCTCATTACAAAAGATTTCACAGCGATGACCGCCTTGTTCAAAAAACATTTGTTGCAGTTTTTTAATCACTCCCGTAATGTATCCGTGGCCGATATAATCTTTGTCCAAATAATAACTGATTTCGGCAACCTGTTTAGCATCCCGAACATGAAGACCCGCATAGCCGATTAATCTTTCCGCCTTAAATAAAAAATAGGTAATGCTTAATTTTTCCCATTTTTCTGCCATGGATTTTAGGCTTTCTTCCGCTTTGGGAAGTGTTGTTTGACCGCGTGTCCAGGGAATAAATTTAAATTCTTCTTGGTTACGCAAGACCAAGTCGGCCACTTGTCCTGCGAATTCCGTGGACGGTTTCTTTAATATCAGGTCGTTCAGTTCAATTTGTGTTGGAAAAATCATTTTTCTTTCTCTTTATTGTATTCAATTTCAATCGTAACATCAATTTTATCGAATCGTAACATTTTTGTGACGATATGTCAAGTGTTCGTTTCCGAATTTTTGTTAAGATAATCTTATTCTTTAGGAATAGGATATTTTTGCCGTAATTCTTTTAAAGCAGCCCAATCTTTCCGCTGAAATGCCCGTAAAGCCTCTACCGGATATTGGATTTTTCGGGCCGTAATGATGAACGGCAAGGAATCCCTTGTCACCTTTTTCCGATCCTGCATCCGCTTTTTTGCCAGATAGTTTTCACTGCAACCAAGCATTAAAGCCGCATATTTCGGATTTAAAAATTCACTATCAATTGCGACCTGATAAGCATCTCGGTCGATACCGGAGTTATTGTCTTCTAAGCCCAAAGCCACTATTTCCGACCGATAATTATACTTCTTTAATGTTTCGGCCAAGGTATTTTTCGCACTATCCATTTTTGGGGAAGTGCCGCCGGCATAAGCAAAGTGTTCAAAAGTACAGCGATTGCTTAAAACAGTCTCGGAAAAGTCAAAGGTATCATAGAAAGTTAAATTACTTAGTTTTGTTTCACCTTCCAAAACAGCTCCATGAAATGAAACCGGATTATAGAAAACCGTATCCTTTATCCATAATTGGTTATCCTTTCCAAAGTGAACATTTTTCATGGATAGGGTTGCTCTTTGCTTGAAAAGACAATCCATTATGCATAGGTGATAGTTCCATTTTGTTCTATCAAAATCAAGATTTCTTAATATTTGACAATGTTCAAATGAAAGCGAGTGGCAAACCCGCTCTTTGATATAAACTTTTCCGGTAAAGACGCAATTCCTAAACAAAATACGTGGGCGTACAGTTCCTAGAGACAAGTTCGGAAAAACACAGTTATCAAAAATAATACCGGTTAAAAGGGTAAGTTTCGATTCAAGCAATTGTTTTAATTGTTCGGCCCCGTCACCGACCGTAAAATCCATATCTACAAATGCCAATTCGGATTTATCTCTTTCTTGACGGGCAATTCGATATCCAACAGGCTCGGGCGTTTTCTCCGGTGCATTCGGGGCCAGAACAAATTTGTATTGCTTCAGAGCCTTTTGAACCTTCTTGGCATCATAATATTCATCCAAACATGAAAAAGCCCAATGAAAATTACGTACAAAATCACCATATAATTCCCTAGACACCGTGTTTTTTAGCGGAACATTTGTTCCCATCTGAAATAACGGATAAGCAACCGTATAAATACCGAAATCATCATTTAGCGGCTCTTTTGTTTCTGCTTCTTCGAATGGGCAGATTAAACCCAACAGGTCTGCCCGTGTCTGATAGTTTTTTAATTCACCCATTTTGAATTTCGGAAGCCTTTTTAAATTGCTTGGCAGTTCAATAAAAAAGCGAATAATATCCAGAAACTTCGTTAAAAACTCAAAACTGAAGAGTTTCTTTTCTGAATCGTAAAAGAGGGCGTAGTCAAAATGTTCAGGGTGTACTTCCGCCTGCAGATATATTTTCAACAGATTCGGCATAATATTATTTTTAAAATCAATTTTCGCCGGAATCTGTTGTGTATCCCGTCCATAAAGCAACTGGCTTTGCTGGATTACATCATTGAAACAGTTCTTTAATTGTTCTGCCATGGGGACGTTTCCTCTGGCACAAGAATACACTTTTTTTGTAGAAAAATCAAGTTCTTTTTGACATCCGTTTATCTCTCATTCGTATCAGAATATTGCGTTCCCTTAGGTCTCGCTTTTGTTTTAAGACCATAAAGGTCGGCTCCAATTCCGGATATTTCAACCGACTGATAAGTCGATGCAGTTTCGGTAAGGGAACGGTATCCCGATGTCCGTAACTTTGCGTGCCGGTGCTGCCGTTTCCTTCCCATCCGCACAAAATATCCACAAACTCCGCAGATACGCCGGCATCACGCAAACGCGGTTTCACGGTATGACGAAAACTGTGAAAAACCTTCTTCGGATCTTTAATTTTTAGGTCCTGCCGCATATAGTATCTGAAGGCATTACTCATCATATTTCCGAATTTGTTCTTCCGGTGATAGCGTAGTGTATCAAATAAAAATCCGTTTTTGCTGTGCCGTCTTTGTTTTTCAATCAATTGCATAAAGCCAAGTTCTTTCAGTTTTGGATGAATAGGAACTCTTCGTTTTGATTGCGGTGTCTTTAGGGACTGTAATTCATGGGCATCCGTAATTTGGATATAGGCAACACCATCCTCGGTCTTGATGTCTTCTAATCGTATCTGACAGATTTCATTAAGGCGTGCCCCGGTGAACAGAGCTACCAACGGTATCCAAAATTTTGCATCATCTTTGCGTTCGGTCCGCAGGAAATAAGTCGCCGGATTAAAGATTTTAACCAATTCCTCGGAGGTAAACAAGTCTCGCCGTGTGCTTATTTTATCCACGACGGGTGCCACGATTAGGTCCGACAGGTCATCATTGATAATCCGTTGTTTGCGACAATATCGCAATAAGGTCTTAAACGCCAGCAAATGTTGCTGAATGGTCTTGGGTGCCATGGCCTGTTTATCCAAATGCCCATCCCCGGGCAACAGGATTTCTTTCAAAGGCTTACGACTGTTCATCATCACCCAGCGTTTTGGCACCCGATAAATCAATTGATTGACCGTCTTACAATCCTCATAGGTCAGTTGCTCCACATATTTCTTATCAATCAAGGCAAAGATTGTTTCCAAATAGGCTTTCTTCTGCAAGTATCTGTTTTCGGAAAGTTTCTTGGCAAAACGTTTCGGCCGAACAAGTTCTTCATAGATGTCTTGCCACGGCGTTTTGGTTGTCGGAATATCCGTCAATTCACGGTTCTTCTGGAATCGTACGGCTTCTTCCATATTGCTGATGAAAGGTGTCCGCTGATAGGTTGTCGGCTCGCCTCTGGCTTCCTGACAACGCATACGGGCATATTCATCCAACTCCTTTAAGCGTCTGTAAAACATCAACATTTGCGATTGGATTTGCGAGTTTTCTTCATTCTCCGTCAGTTGGAAGAAAGAGTAATTTTCATTTTTAATCTTATCGACCAAAGCCTGAACGGACAGGGTCGTATCCGGACGGGATTTTAACCACTCCAAATACTGGTACAGAAGGGTGTGCGACAAATCTCTCAGAAAGCCTAAATCAATGGCTTCTGAGCGATTTGCCCCTGGTACAGAAGGGTCAATATTTTTTGCTTCAAATTCGGCTCTCGATTTGCCTTCAAAAAGGCTGATGTCATCAAAAGAAGTTCGGTTGCCGCCGCTGGTCCAATTGCGTTCAAAATAATCATCAATCTGACGCATCCGGTAGGTTAGAACTTGTTTCAATTCTGTGTCCGATAAAATAACTTTTTTATTTTTCAATTCCATGTTCAGTTTCTGCGTAAAATCAACAAACATATTGATTTTCAAGGATTCTTTATGGACTTTTTGGGCGGCTTCTCTGTGGTCTTTTGTCCCAAGACTGTATCTGATTTCCTTCTTTTTCATCAAATCCCAGACAGATTTCGGCAGAGCATATCGGATATAATAGGTATGATTTCTGATGGCCAGACGGGGGATATTTGTCCCCATAAATTTACCCAAATTTCTTGTCACTTTTTGATACATTTTCGCACACCTTTCTGTATCAGGTGTCTGGAAAAACATCATTTTGTCACAATTTTACCCGGGAAACGCCAAAAAAGTTTCCTTGAAATTCAATAAGATAATCTGGGTAAGTGGCTGGGCTACCTGGACTCGAACCAAGACTGACGGAATCAGAATCCGCTGTCCTACCATTAGACGATAGCCCAACAGGCAAGCTCTCATTATGCACATTTTCATCCAAATTGCAAGATTTATTTTTAAAAACTAAAATTCCGATGATTATTTTATCTTGTTCTTTCGGGGTATGCGCGGAAAAAAGGAGGTTTTACCTGTCGTAAAATACCTTCTTTGACTAAGTTTTGAACGACGGATAGAGCCAACCTGGGATCCTTCATTTTTTCCCTTAATTGAGTATCTCCCAATAACTTATAAAAGGCTTCTATATCTTGAATTAAATATATACCCGCCGCCGTTTTAGAAATTATATCTTCCTTTTTACCGTGTGAAACCGATAAAGGAGTTACCTCGGTTTGGGAAACCCATTCCCCGGAAAATTTTTTATCTTCGGAAATAATGGGGATAAAACTTTCCGAAGAAACAGTATATTCATAGTATTCATCTTTCATTTTCTCAAAGATAAATATCCGATTTTCCCCAGCACCATCTATAAACGGAATTGAACGATTTATCATGCTGTGAACAATTTCCCCATTTTTTTGATTACACCGCAAAGCATAAAATTCCCTATCCATATGACCACCACTGGTAGCGCATACAATTTCCCCTTGATGTTGATGGTGCTTATCCTCATTTTCATGCGGTATAAGGGTGGGAAACAGGGCATAACTTGTGTGTGTCAGTGTCGGGTATTGCTTCCGTAAGTCCGAAATCTGATTTTCATCTTCCATTAAGGGCATGAGTAAACCTCCTGCCCAAAATAATATCATATATCCTTTGATGAGTCAATAACTTTAGTCTTCTAAAATCCGTAATCTCTCTTTGATGGGAACAAAAGTTTTCTCATCCGGTTCGGATACAGGTGTTCCGAACGGCATCTGGGCAATTAAGCGCCAATTTCTCGGCCAATGCCAAATAGACCTGATTTCATCGTCTATAATTGGGTTATAGTGCTGTAGCGATGCCCCAAGCCCCGCTTCTTCCAATAACATCCATATATTGATTTGCAACATGGCATTTCCGTGCTCGGCCCAAGTTTGAAAGCGATCTTCATAGAGTGGAAATTTACGCCGAAATTCGGTTAAAACGGCTTCATCTTCAAAAAAAAGAACGGTCCCAAAGGCTTCTTTAAACAGATTGATTTTTTCTGCTGTTTTCGGAAATTCTTTTGCCGGAACAATGCTCTTTAAGACTTTTGCCACGGTATCCCACATTTGATCATGATTTTTCCCGAATAAAACAACACACCGGGCACTTTGCATATTAAAGGCCGATGGCGTGTGTTTTAGAGCCAAAGCAACCAAATCCGTTATTTTTTGTGGCGTAATTGGTGATTCTTTTGATAAGTCATAGTATGTTCTGCGGGTGCAGATTGCGTCCATTAAATTCATGTTTCCTCCTTTATAGAGAGAATAAGGCAAATCATCAAAAAATCAAGAGGGTAGGGGACTTATTTTTCTTTTAATGAAAAATAGCATTCCGCTGTTGACAGGAAAATTAAAAAGTAAGCCACAACTTCCGATCCTTCTTCTACAATTCGGCGGACGGAACGGGCATCTGCTTTATCCCCCAATACGGCGGCGATAAATGGACGATGTCCCAAAACCTGCGCCAGGGCTAGTCCAATTAGTATCGCCGTAACCATTAAATTAAAGGCCGGTGTTTCCAGAAAATGAAAGACGGACGCACGGGCACTTTCCCGTTGCCGCCACATATTTATAATGGCCGCCGCCGGAAAAAGAAAACCGAATTTCCAACTGATAATAGGAAGGTTTTTATCAAAGAAACTGTCCAGTTCCCGACAAGCCCCTAGTGCGCAGAGCGAAGCCAAAAACAACAAAACAGCCGAATGTTTCTTCAAAATAAGTGATTCAATGACAAATATACCGGCCGATAGGATTAATAATCCCAACTGGATATTTTCAACGATTCCGAATTCTTCAAAAGTCCTTCCGCGATATACGTCGGCCAGAAAATAAAGCGATATAATGCCTAAAACCGTTATGGCAAAATATCCCATTTGTCGGCATGTTTTAAGAAAAGTTTTTGTTTCTTGTTTGGTTAAAAGCATCTTTTACCCCTTTTAATGTCATATAATCATATGTTTGAAAGAGAAGATAACTTTTTTTTACATCAAAGTCAAGAAATTTTTAAAATTGTTAATATTAAAAATAGGTTAATACAATTGAGGACATAAAACACAAATTACTTCTTGCTATTTTCTACCTAAAGGGAAAACTAGAAATATAAGGTATTTTAGAATGGTTAATTTCAAAATTTTTCAGTATTATCTTATCCAAGATTCAGTTGAGGATGTCCATATACCCCATTTGTTTTCTTCCCAACAAGTTCTAAATCCGATACCATCGTCATCAAATTTATCGCACACCTTTATCAACTTACCGTCTTCATTAAAGTATTGAACACCATTTTTATCCCCTAATATTGAAATTTTATTTTTTGCATTAAACTCGATCAAATATGCGATATTTTCAAGATATTCATCGCTTTTGAGAATTGGCTTTATCGCATAAACTTTATATGATGATAATTGTCCGTTAGTATAACGTTTTTCCCATTTTGTGCATGTATGTTGAATTTGTTCACAGACGTCTGCCCTACATCCACATTTTTTATCTTGTACTCGACGAGTGAAAATTTGATACGAGCCCTCGGAATGCATCTCTGTCGCTTCGGCATTTCGCGGTATTTGTCTCATATTGACATGAATAACGGGAGGATTAAAAGATACCATCCGTCTTAATATAAAAAAAGAAAAGAGAAATAAGACAAATATAGATACTATTATTACCTTTTTCATATTTAGGTTCTTCCTTAGAGGAGAATATTTACCCGTCTTCAAGGAATGTTCGTAACTTCCGTGACCGACTCGGGTGTTTCAATTTTCTTAAGGCTTTTGCTTCGATTTGGCGAATCCGTTCACGCGTCACGGCAAATTGCACACCGACCTCTTCCAACGTATGATCGGTATTCATCCCGATTCCGAACCGCATCCGAAGGACCCGTTCTTCCCGCGGGGAAAGTGTGGATAGAACCGCAGTGCATGATTGCCGCAAATTCGTTTGAATGGCGGCATCCAACGGCTGTAATGTATTTTTATCTTCAATAAAGTCGCCCAAATGGCTATCCTCTTCATCACCGACCGGCGTTTCCAAAGAAATCGGTTCTTTCGCGATTTTTAAGACTTTCTTAATCTTTTCCACCGACATATTGATTCGCGGTGCCAATTCTTCCGGTGTCGGCTCATGTCCCGTTTCCAACATCATTTGGCGACTGGTCCTCAACATTTTATTGATGGTTTCAATCATATGAACCGGAATACGAATCGTGCGCGCCTGATCCGCAATAGCCCGTGTAATAGATTGCCGGATCCACCATGTCGCATAGGTTGAAAATTTATATCCCCGTTGATATTCAAACTTATCCACCGCTTTCATCAAGCCGATATTACCTTCTTGAATTAAGTCCAGGAATTGCAGCCCCCGATTGGTATATTTTTTGGAAATCGAAATCACAAGCCTCAGGTTAGCCTCAATCATTTCCTGTTTGGCTTTATTTGTTTCCTGTCGTCCTTTTTTAACGGTAGCAACCAATTTTCTGAATTCCGAAATAGGCATTTTGACTTGTTCTGCAACCGTTTGGATTGCCGACCGGATATCGGTAATTTCGCCTTTATACTTACTGACGAAAGTTTTCCATGTTTTTTCCGGCTTTTTAGCAGCCTTTGAAAGCCATTTCGTGTCCGTCTCACTGTTTTGATAGAAATCCAAAAAGTCATTCCGATCCACCTTCGCGGCCAAAGCCAGACGCAACAACTTTCCTTCCATCATCATCAACTTTTGATTTACATCTGTAATTTGTTCAATTAAATCTTCAATTCGCAAAGGATTCATATGAATACTTTGCATATAATCAGTTATTTCCGACAATATCTTAAAGTAATTGTTTTTTACATTTGCAGGGATTTCTTTCCCTTTCATCAGGGCCGCCATATAATCTTTTTGGACTTTTTCAAACTTCTGATAGCCCGCCTTGATGTTTTCCAAAGTCTGCAAAACTTTTGGCATTAAATTGGCTTCCATTTGCCCGATGGAAAGAATTCCTTCTTCTTCCTCGTCTTCTTCCTCTTCTTCTTCCCGAGATTCCGGCTCTACATCAAACGAATCAATGTCTTCAATATCATCATCGTCTTTCTTTTTGGCTTTTGCGGCTTTTTCTTCCTTTTCTTTCTCTTTTTCCTTTTTTTCTTCTTTTGCGGGTTGCTTGATTTCCTGTTCTATCTTTGCAAGTTCATCACTGGCTTCTGTTTGCATTTTTTCCGCTTTTTCAAGTTGTTCTTTATTCGGCGTTGCCTCAAAAGTTGTTTCCAAATCAATGATATCCCGAAGTAAAATATCACCGGTTTCCAATTTATCTTTCCACTCAATAAATGATTTGGCTGTCAGGGCACTTTCCGCGAGTCCCCGCATCATAACCCGAGTTCCCGCGGCGATTCGTTTCGCGATTGCAATTTCCCCATCGCGGGATAGTAATTCAACCGACCCCATTTCACGTAAATACAAACGCACCGGATCATTGACACGTGCCCCGGTATCTTCAATTGTCGTATCTTGAGTCGGCGCAACAGCCCGATTTTTATCCGATTCGGTCAAATCCGTTATGTCTTCACTACCGTCAATGACATTGATTCCCATATCCGCCAGTGAAGCCAAAATAATCTCAAAAGCCTCTTCTCCTTGCGATTCGGGGGGCAAGTTCTTCTTTAACTCCGTCATAGAGATAAAGCCGCGTTCTTTCCCTTGATCGATCAAGTGTTTCATTGCCGATTGCGGGTCTTGAACGTTAATGTCAAAACTGTCTTCTGCTTCTTCGTTTATCAAAATTGAGGTCATGGGCCGCTTCTCTCATTTTTAATTTCGGGACAATAAATTACGCTTAATTATATGCATTTGAAATTAAAAGTCAACCTTTTTATTCACTTTCGCATAGTTTTTCTATTTCTTTTTTTAAAACCTTAATACTTTCCCACACTTCCGGCGAAGGATTTTTAAAGTAACTATCTGTCTTTTCGTGAATTTCCGCTTCTAAGATTTTTCGTTTTGATTCGGTCATCATACAGGATAAAATGTGTCGCACTTCATCATCTGTTTTAGCAGATTTTTGAACCATTTCCAATTCTAATTTTAAATCTGAAATGGTATTTTCTCCCAATGCTTCTTTTAATTCATCCGGTGTTATATCCGCCTGTTCCGTCATCAGGACAGATATGTCCCCCAATAAAGTTTTTAAACTTTTATCGGGGATTCGAATTGCTGACAAATCATCTAAAAAAGCTTCCCCGATTTCGGGATAAGAAATCACATACGCAAGCATCATCCGGATATCCTGAACTCCTTGAACCGGGGTGTGAATCGGCTGCGTTTTTGGGGGTTTATGTGTTTTGTTCTTTGTATGGAACAGGCGCCAAATCCTGTTTTTAAAATCGTTTTGGTAGTAGGCCCTAACCCCTGCATCTTGGATTTTAGAAATGGTTTCATTAACTTTTTTTTCAAACAGAGCTTGCCTTTCCGGTGTGTCCACAGGATACGTTGCCCGCAAATCCTGCCACAACAGATCTGCCAAAGTTTGCGACTCTGCCAGAACCTGCCGGAAAGCCTCGGGTGATTTCTTACGAATCATGTCATCCGGGTCATACGGATCCGGTAATGATACAAATCGCAAAGATTTTCCCGCCGTCAGAATCGGTAATGCCCGGTATAGGGCCCTTAGGCTTGCTTTCCGTCCCGCCCCGTCGCCGTCAAAGCAAATTAACGGCTCATCACACGACTGCCATAAAATTTTAATTTGGTTTTCTGTCAGCGCCGTCCCCAGCGGTGCAACCGCACCCGTAAATCCGGCGGAATGCAGGGCAATCACATCCATATATCCTTCCACTAAAATCGCGCGATTTTCTTTGCGAATCGTGTCAATCGCGTGGGGAAGGGCATAAAGTTGTTCTCCTTTATGGAACAGGGCTGTTTCCGGTGAGTTTAGGTATTTTGGCTCACCTTTTTCCATCATTCGTCCGCCAAAGCCGATTACCCGCTTGCGACGATCAAGAATCGGGAACATAACACGGTCATAAAAATAGTCATGAAAGCGTGTTCCGTCTTGACTTTTCGCTACCAATCCTAATTTCTGGCATTGTTTTAAATCAAATCCTTTGGCTTCCAGATGCTGTGTCAGGGCTGATCCGTTAGGGGCATACCCAAGGCGAAATTGTTTGGCAACATTCCCTGAAATTCCCCGTTTTATCAGGTAATTTTTAGCCCTTACTCCGCCTAAACCGAACAATTGATTTTGGAAAAAGCGGCAGGCTTCTTCCATAATGGCAGTCATACCTGTTCGTTCGGACTCCATACGTTTTTGGTCGGGGGAAACTTCCGGCATTTTTACACCGGCCATACTGGCTAGGTGTTCCACAGCCTCCATAAATGGCATTTTTTCCGCCTCCACCAGATAGGTAAAAATATCCCCATGCGCCCCGCATCCGAAACAATGATAAAATCCCTTTTCGTCATTGATGGTAAAGGATGCCGTCTTTTCTTTATGAAACGGGCAAAGCCCCGTATACTCATGCCCCCGACGGGTCAATTTAACTTTTTTCCCGATCAAGGTCGATAAGGGTATCTTATCCCGTAAAGTATCCAGAAAAGAGGGTGGTAAGAACATACTTATCCCAATGCTGCTTTAATCAAACCCGATGCTTTTCCCATATCCATTTGGCCGGCATATTTGGCTTTTAATGCGCCCATAACCTTACCCATATCTTTAATGGATGTAGCACCAACTTCGGTAATTAAAGCCTGAATTGCGGCTTTCACTTCGTCGTCGGACATTTGTTTGGGCAGGAATAACTGAATAATATCAATTTCGCCTTGTTCCGATGCTACCAAATCGGCCCGCCCGCCTTTTTGATACATATCAATGCTTTCACGGCGTTGTTTAATCATTGTCTGCAACAGGCTTAAAATCCCCGCATCATCAATGCCGTCCATGTTGCCTTTCGTTCTGGCGTCAATGTCTTTATCTTTAATTGCCGCATTTATTAGGCGCAAAGTAGCTGTTGTTTTTTCATCTTTGCTTTTCATAGCCTCAATCAATTTAGATTTTATTTGTTCACGAATCATTTTTGTGCTCCTTTTGTTTTTTACCCACCCATTATATGTTTTTTTTATTCAAAAAGAAAGAAAAATCTTGCAAGTTTTTTTATTTTTATTTATAAGCGTAGGAAAAGGAGCATAAAATGTTTTTATCCGCCGCTATGGGATTTTGTTTAGGGCTTTTAATACCGGCTGTTTCCGGTCGGTTCGGTAAGATTTTACCGGCTGACCCCGGGCATATTGTCCTAAATTTATGGCATAGGCCCCGTTTTCCAAAAGTCCCCGATGTTCCTCGTACACGGGAACTTTACAGTAAGTGGCAAAAGTTATTGGCATATTCGCTTTTATGGGGTTGTATTTTAAGCCTTTTATTCATCGGATCCAAGGTTTTGCTTCCCCCGGAAATAACCCCTTGGGGAATGACGTTTATCACGTTAATTGTATATTCTATTCCCGTTGATTCCAAGTATTGTTTATTGCCCGATTTTTTTACCATTCCGCTTTTGATTTTAGGCTTCGGGGCAGGGGCCATCATGCCCGTTTTAACACCACTGGATAGTTTTATGGGGGCGGCGTTCGGTTATTTTATTTCCGCATTGGCGGTCATGTTGTTGAGTTTTGCCCGTTCATCCGAAATCGGATCGGGTGATGTTAAAATGATGACGGGTCTGGGGGCATGGCTCGGGGCAATGGGGCTTAATTTTTCCCTGATGGTATCGTTTTTTCTGTTTGCCATACCGGCCACGATTCGCACCCAAAAACAAGGCCCTTACGGCCCGGCTCTCGGGATAGCGGCCATTATTTCATTCTTTTTTGTGTATATGAAATAGTTATCCGAATTTATTGCTTCGGGGGAAACCTACCGGCGGGAATTTCCCGATACTTGCCCGTTTCGAAAGCCACATTTCCATATTTCTTTCCACGTGCATTCCGTTACCGGACGGGAAAGCAAGACCTTCCTCCCAATTAAAGAACTTAACATCGGACAGTTTTGCCTCGGCATAGCGTTGTAAAATTACACCGCTACCTCGTGTCATCATGGGAATTTCTTCGGTTTTAAACACAATCATTTTACGATTCGTTCCGATAACGGCAATATGGCTGCCAATAACAGGTTTACACAGGTAAGCCCGATCACCATCCGCAACATTTAACACAATTTTACCGGATCTTGTCTGGGCAATAGTGTCTTTTGCATCCACAATAAAGCCTTTCCCGTTTTGGGTTGCAACCAAATACCGTTCTTCCGATTTATGGATAAAGAGGGTTACAATATCCGCATCTTCGGGTAAGTCTATCGATAGGCGTAACGGTTCCCCAAAACCGCGGCCGCCCGAAATTTTATCTCCCAATAATGTATAGAATCGCCCGTTCGTTGCAAATAGCATAATATTATCCGTTGTATACGTCCGAATGGAAAACTTTAAATCATCGCCTTCTTTAAATTTCACATCTGCCACATCCACATGGCCTTTTAAGGCGCGTATCCATCCCTTTTTCGATAAGACCACCGTAATGGGTTCTTTTTCGATTAAGGCTTCTATCGGCATATCAATAACGGGGGCAGCCTCGGCCACTGTTGTACGCCGTGCCCCAAGGGCTGTTTTTTGCCCAAAGCGTTTTTTTATGTCGGCAATTTCTTCCGAAAGTTTTTGGAAACGCGCTCCTTCATCAATCAATAAAACTTCTAATCCCGCTTTTTCCAAAGCCAAGTCTTCAAATTCGCGTTTCAGGGCTTCTTCTTCAAGCCGCTTTAAAGAACGCAACCGCATATTTAAAATGGCTTCAACTTGCACATCTGATAACTGAAACTCCTGCATCATAATGGGCTTGGGGTCATCTTCCGTTCGGATGATTTCAATGACGCGATCCAAATTCAGGTAAGTAATAATAAATCCCTGCAATAAATCCATGCGGTGCGCAATTTTATCCAAACGGTATTTTGACCGACGAACCAACACAATATCCCGATGCTTTAAGAAGGCCGCTAACACTTCCTTAATATTCATTACCCGCGGCGTATGATCGGCATCCAATACGTTCATGTTTAGGTTGAAATTAACCTGCAAATCCGTGCTTTTAAACAGGTGTTCCATCAACTGCTCGGCCGGCACGGCGCGAGATTTAGGTTCTAACACAATGCGCACTTTATCGGTGGATTCATCCCGAATATCCGACAAAAACGGTAGCTTCTTTTCCGAAAGAAGTTTAGCAATCTTCATAATCAAGTCGGATTTGGGAATACCATAGGGAATTTCCGTTATAATAATTTGATATTGCCCGTGGGAAAGTTCTTCTTTTTTCCATCGCGCCCGTATTTTAAGGGCACCGCGTCCCGTTACATAGGCTTTAATGATATTTTCCCGCGATTCTGCCAAAACGCCGCCGGTCGGAAAATCGGGGCCCTGAATGAAATCCATCATTTTCTCCGGTGCCGCATCGGGATGTTTAATCAAGTATTGTAAGGCATCACAAACTTCCCCCACGTTATGGGAAGGTATATTTGTTGCCATACCGACCGCAATACCGGATGACCCGTTTGCCAATAAATTCGGAAATGCCGCCGGCATAACAACAGGTTCTTCTTCTTCCCCGTCATATGTTTTATCAAAATCGACAGCATTATCATCTAGCCCTTCCATTAAGGCAATTGCCGGCTCGGTCAATCTTGCTTCCGTATATCGCATGGCGGCCGCCCTGTCGCCGTCAATATTACCGAAATTGCCTTGCCCGTCTACCAACGGATAACGTACGGCAAAATCCTGTGCCAATCGCACCATGGCGTCATAGACGGCTACATCCCCATGCGGATGGTATTTACCGATGACATCTCCCACCACACGGGCACATTTTTTAAAGCCCGTCTCGGGATTAAGTTTCAATTGTCGCATCGCATACAAAAGCCGCCGATGGACAGGCTTTAACCCGTCCCGCACATCCGGTAAAGACCGCGCCACAATCGTTGACATGGCATAAGCCAAATACCTCTCCGAAAGTGCACCGGCAAAGGGTGTGTCTTTAATGGCAGGTGTTAATACGTCGGCATTATTCTCTATCATAGACACGATTATACAAAACGATTTTTAAAATTGCAAGCCAAAAATTCCTTGACAAAGGAAAATAAAATATGTATAGGTATTTTCAAGTTTTTATCCTGTTATTTGATAATCGGAAAGCCCTTTAATGCAAAATGAAAGTATCCTAAGTAAAAGTATAAATTTCTGTCGATTGGGAATAGATTTCCTCATCTGTATATTTACTTTAATGTTGTTTCACCGCATATCAAAAGAAATGTTTTTAATTCAAGATTGCGGTTGGGATGATTTTGAGCATTTAGCATCCGGTTGGTTCATTTTTAACGGATATGTTCCTTATCGGGATTTCTTCCAACATCATCATCCGCTTTTGTGGTATTTAATGACACCCGTATTTTACTTTGTAGATCATCCGATTGATTCGTTCTGGATCGGGCGGGTTGTGGCGGCTATCTTTTGGTGTGGTGGATGCTTTTTAATCGGAAAAATCGTTCGTGCCTTGGGTGGTGGAATTCGTTCGGTTTTATATGGTCTTTTAGTTTATTTATCTTGTCCGACGGTTGTCGAAATTTATATTCAAAATCGTCCGGACACGTATATGAATTTCTTTCTTTTATGGGGACTTTACGAATGGATTATGTTCTTTACCCATAAAAAGACAAAAAATTTAGCCTTTTGCTACCTATTCTTCTTTGTCGCCTTTGCCTTTTTGCAAAAATCTCTTTTGGTATTATTTCCCTTCGGCCTTTATCAGTTATATTTATTGATGAAAAAAGAGATAAAGTGGCAAACACTCATAAAGGCCATAATCCTTCCCGTTATTCTTGCCTGTTCTTACGGCGGATATTTAGCCTATAAGGGAATTCTTATTCGGTATTGGGAATTAAATTGGGTTTTAAATGCCCATTGGTTTCGCGATTATCAAACATATAATGAAGATATCCCGGATTACTTTTACGCAGGGTTATACATGGTGTTTTGTCTTTGTGGCGCTTTTGCTTCCTCAAAAATGCTTCGCGGATTATCTCTTTGCGGATTGCTTTTCGGTTTGATTTTTTATTCAATACCAAGACCTTATACTTATTATTGGGCAAGTTGGACACCATTTGCGGCAATAGCCATGGGCCTTGGTTTGGAAAATTTAACTTTATCTTCCCAAAAAATAAAGAAATTATTTGCTGCCGGCACATTATTATTTGCTCTTTTCTTTGCGGGATGCTATTTATTTATTCCAGCACAGTGGAAATTGGTTGGTTCCTATTTTGAAGAAAATATTAAATGTTTGTCACCGCAAATAAAAAAAGGAGAGCAATTAATTGATTATGCAGACTTATATGCAGTTTTTTTAAGGAATAGACCTGAACATTATTATTGGTTTTCCTTACAGAGAGGGGCTTTGTATGATTCTCGTCTATTTCATCGCCATCAAATACCGCAATGGGATAAGGTTGTATATGAACAAAAACCAAGATACATTAAGAAACATAAAGTTTATGATTGGACAAGTACCGAAACCGGAAATGAAGATATACTTCTCATGGGACTCGATAAAAATTGGCTTGAAGAACATTATCAAGAGGTAAAGCAATTAAACCTCTGGGTGCGTAAAGGCAACTAATATAAAGATAACCATACTTTCTTTTTTCTTGACAATGGGAAATAAATCGGGTATAAAGGCCCTAGGTTCAACCAGAAATAAGGAGAAAACGATGTCTGTGGTCACTTTACCTCCAAATTATAAACCCTCTAAAAAAGAAGAATATATGAATGAAATGCAGCTTGAATATTTTAAGCGCAAATTATTGGATTGGCGTGCGGAATTGATGAAGGGCTCGGCCTCCACTCTGCAGGATTTAAAAGATAATAATATTAATGAGGCCGATGAAACAGATCGCGCCAGTAATGAAACCGATCAATCTTTGGAACTTCGAACACGTGACCGGATGCGTAAACTCATTAAAAAGATTAACCAAGCCTTGGATAGAATTGAAAATGGCACTTATGGTTATTGCGAAGAAACAGGGGAACCCATAGGTTTAGCCAGGCTTGAGGCACGCCCCGTCGCAACCTTAAGTATAGAGGCCCAAGAACGCCATGAACGTAAGGAAAAAACTTTTGCCGAAGAATAATCTTTGGGGATTATCTCGGGGATTCATATTGGCCTCCGGTTCACCTCAACGGTTAAGGTTACTTGAATCCGCCGGTTTTATGCCCGAAAAAGTTATTACTGCCGATATTGATGAAACGCCTTTGCCGGATGAGTTGCCGGCGCGTTATGTTAGGCGTGTAGCTATTCAAAAAGCGCGGGCTGTTGCCCAAAACTCTCCTGATTCGTGCATTTTGTCGGCCGATACGGTTATAGCTGTCGGTCATCGTATGATTCGAAAGGCTCAATCCGAGGCTCAAGTCCGTCAAAATCTGAAATTGCTTTCGGGCCGCCGCCATCGGGTTATGACGGGCTTTTGCGTTAAAATGCCGGACGGACGGGAAATTGCAAAGGTAGTTCAATCCTCTGTTATCATTAAACATTTGGACGAATCGGACATCAATGCTCTCATTGCCTCGGGCGAATGGAAGGGTGTTGCCGGTTATCGTATAGAGGGCGTTTTGTCCGCCTGTGTCATCAAAATCATCGGCTCGCACCCGAACATAGTCGGCCTGCCGGTTTTTGAGGTTGCCCAAGTTCTCAAAGGGGTTTTACGCCGGTCATGAAGATTTTGACAGAGTCCTCTTGCGGGGAAACCAGAATTGCATTTATAGGCGCTTTGGGTCCGGAAAAAATCATTATCCGGCGGGATTTGGTTTTAAACTTCGGTGATAAAGTTCGGGCGAAAATAAAGGCTTATCATCCCACCTTAAAGGGCTACTTTGCCGAAACGGGCAGGGGGGATGTTTTTATCCCGACCCATCAATCTTTTACCGAAGGGGCAAGCGTAGAAGTCCTAATTACCAAGGAACCCCGTGGGGATAAAGTTGCCACCGGCCATTTATCGGATAAAGAATCCGAAAATCCGGATATATTCGGCACCGAAATCACGGCGGCCGAAATGGATGAACTGGTGGCTGAGGCTATGATTCCCGATGTACACCTGAAAAACGGGGGAATGTTGCATATTGAAAAAACGCGTGTTTGTTGGACGATAGATGTTGATTCCGGTGAAAATACGGATATATTGTCTCACTTAAACGAATCTGCTTTGCCGGAAATAGTGCGCCAAATAACCTTAAAAAACATGGGTGGGTTGATTTTGATTGATTTCGCGGGGTCTAAACGCGGAAAATCGGCTCTTAATTTATTAAAGATGGTTCGTGAATTGTTCCAAGGTCAAGATACTGTCACCATTCATGGTTGGACGTCTGCCGGCCTTTTGGAAATTGAAAAAAAACGCGAATACGCTGATTTATGGACGACTTGCTCTGAAAACAATCCGGTCAACATTTATTATCGAGTCCGGCGTGCATTATCGACGGGGCGGGTTATAAAGCCTTTGGTTCGCGTTGCACCGGCGGTATTTAAATTATTGCAAGGAAAAGACTTACGGGCGAAGTTGGAACCTGTTTGTGATTTTCCGGTATCTTATTTTGAAGTAAAGGAAGAAAAATGAGTCAAATTAAAATAATGGATATTTCCCCAAAAACTTCTCAAGGTGCAAAATGCCCCGTTTGTGGTGCGCCGATGAATGCGCATTATAAACCCTTTTGCAGTAAGCATTGTGCTGATGTGGATTTAAATCGTTGGTTCACGGGCAACTACGTCGTTCATACAAACGAACAACCCACCGAAGAAGATTTGGTCGCTTCTGTAATGGAACAAAAGGAAATCCTGAATAAAAACAAGGGAACATTAGGGTAAAATACTCCTTTTATCCCCCAAAAATGATAAAAAGAGAATAATTTTTAAAAAAAAGCTGGACATTTGATTTTTTTTAGTGTATAAAACTATCCGTCCGGTTCGCCTGGGTAGCTCAGTTGGTAGAGCAAGGGACTGAAAATCCCTGTGTCGGCGGTTCGATTCCGTCCCCAGGCACCATATAGAAAAGCACCCGTCAAGGGTGTTTTTTTAATGGTTATCTGTCGGGGTGGAAGTGAAGCGCAGGTTCGGTGTCAAGGGGCGCCATGTGCCCCGCAGACAGGACGCCGTAGGCGGTCCCAAACAAAGTGAGGGATCAATCGTGCGAAGCCGATTGAC
>JAFYHG010000025.1 GCA_017539265.1 Alphaproteobacteria bacterium
ACCCCAGAACGAACCGTGCCACCTGCGCCAGAGAAGGTCAAATCAATTGATGATGAGGTAGCAGATGAACTAAACGATCCCCGTAATCAAGAGCAAACAGAGGATGCCCAGTTTATAACGAAATGCTACAAGTACTTAAGGAAATTAGGGTATATAGATAGTCAGTACCAGTTTTCGGAACAATTTTTAAATAAAAACAAGTATTACTACGGAATGATATTATGCGAGCAACGTCATCCCTCAATAGATTCAGTGCATAATTTAATACGAAACATTGCAGATTTGAATGATGGCCTCACTAAACGCCTTTACCTAGACCGACTTTATGAAGAAGGTCAATCCATCTTGACAAAGAGGTTATTAAAATATTTGTGACACCTCTCCATCTGACTTTTTATCCAAATGGGACACAAGGTTATTTTACCCCTCAAATACATCTCCCGAAGTGCCCATAAAATACAATTACAAAAAGTGCCTTTCCATCAATAATATTCGGCCATGAGGCCGCTTCCCAAAATCCCCCAAAATGGCCAAAAATTTTTTTAACTGTTCCAAGGGCTTATTTAATTCAAATCCTGCCGTCCGGCTTTCCGCACCACTTTTATTAAAACCCTTTGGAAACAAAGGGTTTTTATGTTTGAAATACTGATTTTTAAGTATAATACCTCCAGAAATTTGAGTGCTAAAAAAAAGCTTGACTTACCATAAAATTGCAGGTAGGATGGAGTAAATTAAACAGAAAGGAGAATATAATGAAAACAATTTACTGGATACCCATTTGTATTGGTCTCGTGTGCGTTACCGGGGTAACCTCATACATGATTGCATCTCGGCCTGATACGGATAAACCGGGAACCGTTATCGCACGGATTAGTGACGCCGATCTTCAGGCAAACGCTTCGCAGCCAAGTGCCCCTCAATTAGCTACTCAACAGGGTATGCTGCGTGGAAGTTTGACCTATACCGGTGTTGAAAATTTGTTAACCGATGCTTGTATGATGTCAAAGTGGAGAGTGGTTAATAAAGGTAAGAATTTCATGACAATTAATTTCGATCACAAAGGAATTAACTTCGATGCCACCCTTCGTTTTACAAATTCCAAATATTCCATCGTCTATAAAAAGATGAATCAGGATAGAGGTGATCGTGTCAAGGCTTATGCAGTATATAAAAAATACGTGGATAAATTGAACAAAACCATCCAAAAGGCTGTGTATAAAGGCCGTTATTAGGTATACCGGAAACAAAGCCCTATATGACGGATTAAACGTCCTTTTCGGAAAAGGAGGTGTGGTGTGTACTTTAATTTTGCACAGGGATTTCGTTTATCGTAAAATAAAATTCCTTTGTGTCTAGGGGAAAATAATGCTACCGAATTTTTTTATAATTTCACTTAAGCTAAAATTCGTATAAAATATAGGATATTTATGAAATATAAAAAAGTAAAAAAATTCAAAAATATTGTTTGTATTTTTATTCTGATCATTATTGGCATGCTATGTGTGTTTGTCGGTAGAACACATTCTGCAAGCAGAATTGATATGGGGATAAATGCACTATCTAATATGGTAGAAGCAGACGGCTCAATCAGGTATAAAATTGATTTTCTAAAAAATGAAGAATACAAAAAGAACAATATAGTACGGGAAATGGGGAGTGCTTATGCTCTGGCATTTGCCTATAATCAAACGAAAAATAAAAATCTTGAAAAAAAACTCCGTTTAATATTATCACGCATACAAAATAAGTATTGCCAAACTTTTGAAGAGGGTACTTGCTATGTCGCTAATGATAAAAATAAAATAAAAATTGGTGCCACGGCATTAGCATTATTGGCGGTTCTCCATTTTGAACAGACAAATCATGATTCTTCTTTTTCGGATTTGAAAGCTCAGTTGGCTAATGCATTAGCAAATTCATATAGGGAAAATGTAGGCATTATATCGCCGACAACGACTAAAATTTCGCCTTATTACGATGGGGAAACATGGTTTGCTCTATCCGTTTATAATATTTTTTATCCTTCTGATAAAAAAATTGAAGATTTATTACGTTCCTTGGATGATACAATGTTTAAAAATTATAAAGATAAGTATCTGATTTCATTTATCCATTGGGGAACGATGGCAGGATCATATCGATTTCAGGCGACAAAAGATGATAAATTTATCGATTTTTTAAAAACGCAATTTGATTTATACCTTAAAAACAATCCCATTCCGCGAAAAAGAAGTTCTACATGTTCATTAATGGAAGGATTCTCGGATATTGTTTATGTTATTTCGGATACAGATATAGCTTTCGCACAAAAAGTTTTCAATCGAATTGAAGAAAGTAATGAACAAATATATGATTTGCAGGTAATACATGATGAAGTGATTGGAAGCCAAAGTAAGGAATTTCCCTATATACACGATAAAACAAAAAAATATATTGGAGCATTTAAGCATACACCGCATCATTATCTGACCAGAAACGATGCTACACAACACTGTTTAATCGCTCTGTTAAAGCGAGAACGGGCGCTAAAGAAAATTCATCCGTAAAAATTTATGGTTAATTATCGTGGATGGAAAAACATTTTTACCCGTTAAGAATTAATATTTTTATAAAAATTTTTTAGAAAAGTTATACAAAATATATAACCGGTTGTTTTATCGTCCTTATTTTTGAATAGAAAAGATCATTATATGCTATAATGAAGGTGTAGCGGATAGGTTATGCTGCAACAACAAAAGGAGGATAAAATGCCAAAACCAAAGATGAAAAAAACAGCACTTATGGCGATGATAAGCGGATTATTGGCCGCCGGAGCCATACTGCCTTTTATGCGAACTAAATCGGAAGCCAGAGCACCAATTCCGGCCGAGAAATTGATCGCAGCCATTAAGGAAAATTGGGATGATAATTCACCGACAGCCATATCTAATATCGTGAAAAACATTAATTTTCCTGCTTTTATGCCAGTGGATGAAAATGGACAATTCAGTGAAGAAAAAGCGCAAAAAGCCATTGATGCTTTAAAAATTGATAAAAATCGCGAAGTTTGCCAAAGTTTCTTTGAAGGGAAGTGTACTTTTGATGAGTTCTGTCAGGCTTTTATTGGCGAGGATAAGGCCAAACAGGAGCAGTTGGCACCGATTATCAATGAACTGAAAACCTATGCTTGGGGTGAAACGAAGGGAGAAAAAGATTCGCTTAAAACACATTATTATGATGTGATGAAGTGGGGATCTGTTGCTTTAATTCCTCTTTGTTTTTTGATGATTCTTGGCGGAACAGCGGCTGCATTGGGGGAAGGAAATCCTCTGGAACTTGTTGCTGCCGGTGCGGTTGCGATGGGGCTGATGTATCTGGGAACGAAAGGCTTTAATAAATATGAAAGGCTAGGCGATGAGTTAAGGTTGTCTAACTATAGGGCTGATCTGGTGCAAAAGGCTTTGCATACCGTTCAACATGACATGTATGATGCCTATGTCAAACAAACCATTGATGGGGAAAAAGCTAGGATTATTAAATTAAATCAAGAACAAAGTAAGCAAATGATGAAATGGCTTCAAAATAACGGACAGGCTGGTTTCTATTTTGATATCGGTGGAAACTTTAGGCAATAATAAAAAACTAAATCTTTCTCCTCCCTATATTGAGGGGGGAGAAGTTTCATATATCTTCGAAAATTTTTTATACTGGACTTGACTTATGATAAAAATTGAATAAAATACGAAATTATATATGGGGTTTCATTTGAAAGGAGATAACAATGAAAAAGATATTTTTTACCATATGTTTGGCCATTTGGCTTGCCGCTTGCGGTGGTCGCGAATTACCTTTGCCGGACACACAAAATGGTGTTTTTCGGGGAAATTTGACCTATGCCGCCGCCGAAGAAGTGTTATTTGATGCCTGCACGCGGGCAAGTTGGCAGGTGATTAATAAAGGCAATAATTTCATTACGATTAACCTGACTCACAAGGGTTATAGTTTTGATGCCGATATTCAATACACAAATTCCCATTATGCTATCATTTTCAGGCGTCTCAATCAAGATAGGGGCAGTAAAAAAGAAGCCTATGCGGTTTATAAAAAATATGCGATAAAACTAAATAAAGTTATCCAAAAGACGGTTTATAATAAGCGTTAGTCCGTAACTCGTTTAAAGATAAGGGATGTATTAATCCCGCCGAACGCAAAATTGTTGGACATGATATAACTTGTATCAATTTTTCGCGCTTCGTTCATGATATAATCTAGCTTACCACAATTTTCATCGGGGTGTTTTAGGTTCAGTGTCGGTGCAAACCAATTATTGTTCATCATTTGAATGCTCCAGATGGCTTCTAATGATCCGCATGCCCCCAAAGTATGTCCTACATAACTTTTTAAGGAACTGATGGGCGTATGCGTACCAAAGATTTGTTCCGTAGCCCGTGATTCGGCAATGTCGCCATGATGTGTTCCCGTTCCGTGTGCATTAATGTATCCGATGTTTGACGCGGATAGTCCGGCAGACTCTAATGCCAATTTCATACAAATAGCCATTGTTTCAAAATTTGGTTGTGTAATATGTGTGCCGTCCGTATTTGTGCCAAAACCGACTAATTCCGCATAGATTTTGGTCCCGCGGGCTTTGGCGTGCTCATATTCCTCTAAAATAAGGGTACCCGCCCCTTCGCCGATAACCAAGCCATCGCGATTCGCGTCAAAGGGGGAGGGGGTCTCTGCCGGTTTATCATTTTTGGTACTTGTGGCAAAGAGCGTATCAAAAACAGCCACTTGAGTCGGACTAAATTCTTCGGCTCCTCCCACAATCATAACATCTTGTAATCCTTGACGAATCGTTTCATAGGCGTATCCGATGGCCAAACTGCCCGACGTACAAGCCGTTCCAGACGGAATCAATCGTCCTGTTGTTTTAAAATACAGGGATAAATTCACGGCTGTTGTCTGGGGCATCATTTTAACATAGGTTGATGAAGTTACCGATGTTACCTCGTTTTTAATCAACATATCAAAAAAATCACAAATAGGCTCTGCCGATCCCCATGATGATCCATAGGCCACCCCTGTCCGTCCACCGGTTAAAATATCGTTTTGATCTTTTAATCCCGCTTGTTTAATGGCTTCCTCGGCCGAATAAACCGCCATCACAGATACCGGCCCCATCGTGCGTAGTGTTTTTCGTGTAAAATGGTCGGGGATAGTAAAATCTGTATCTGGGGCACCCAATAGGGCATGGAGTCCTTTATATTTTTCCAAATCCTGCATTTTTTGAACGGCATTTTGAAAGGTATGTAACCTTTCCCATGAGGATTCTAAACTGTTCCCTAATGCGCTTACAACGCCCATTCCCGTTACAACGACACGTTTCATTACAGCATTCCTCCGTTCACGGAAATAACCTGACGTGTAATATAGGCGGCATTTTCGGATAGTAAATAATCCACCAAACCCGCAATTTCTTCCGGTTTTCCCAGTCGTCGCATAGGAATCAGTTTCCGAATTTCCTCAATGGGTAAATCTTTTGTCATATCCGTTTCAATAATACCCGGCGCAATACAATTAACCGTTATTTTATGTTTGGCTAATTCTATAGCCAACGCTTTGCTTGCTCCGATAATACCGGCCTTGGCTGCGGAATAATTAACTTGTCCTCGGTTCCCGATAATCCCCGAAATAGAGGATATGGTAATAATTCGGCCCCGAATCCGGTTTTCAACCATTGGCATAATAACGGGTTTTAAGACGTTATAAAGACCGTCCAAATTTGTATGTATAACGTTATCCCATTGTTCGTCTTCTAAAATAGGGAAGGGATTATCCGAATGAATACCGGCATTGCAGATGACGCCGTAGTAAACACCATTTGAAGCTATATCTGCCTCCAATACCTTTTTTGTTTTTTTTCGATCCGAAATATCAAAGGATATAAGGCCTGCTTTTGCGCCAAGATTTTGCACTTCCCGTAGGGTTTCCTGGGCGGCTTCCTCGTTTTGATTATAGTGTAAAATCAATTCATAACCCTTTTGGGCAAGGTATAAAGCGATGGCTTTCCCGATACCGCGGCTGGCGCCTGTGATTAATATTCGTTTTTCATTCATGTGTAATCCTTCATAAAAGTATCAATATTTTCAGGGCGATAAGCGTTAATAATAGCATTTGCAAACACGTCATTCGTTTTTTCATTATACATGATACATTCAAAAGAAGCAAGGTTTTCATCACAAAAGAGGGCACTTACCTTGATAATATAGTCTTCATCAAGTAAGAAAACGGGCTTTAGAATTTGTAACTTACGGGATCCCAGAACAAAACCGACCCCGGGCTTTTTATCGGGGTTTTGCTCTAGATCATATAAGCCCACAAAACACCCGATGGCTTGTGCCATATATTCCAATGCCGCATAGGTCGGAACACCGTTTAGGGATTTTTGATATAAAACATCACTTTCTTGAATGTGTGAATGGGCAACCAAAATTCCCTTTTCTATATCAAAGGAACGAACATCCGATATGAAAATCATTGGGGCTTGATGGGGAAGCAGTTCGGCCGGTGTTTTCATCCTTCCCCCCTTAAAATAAGGCTTGCATTACTGCCCCCAAAGGCAAAAGAATTGCTTAAAACAGTGCGTATTTTTCTACTCTCGTGTCCATTGGCTAAGTAAATAGGGGGTAATTGCGGGTCATAGGCACCGTCATAAAAATGGGGAATAATAAAATTTTCCCGTATCATCAGCCAACAAAGGGCGGCTTCAATGGCGCCGGATGCCCCCAGTGCATGGCCGGTCAGTGGTTTTGTTGAGGCACATAGCGCATCTTCCCCGAACAGTTGATACACCGCTTGACTTTCCATGCTGTCGTTGGCAATTGTACCCGTGCCGTGCAGGTTGATATAATCAATTATTGACGGCTCTATATGGGCATCTTCTAATGCCTTTTTCATGGCAGACAAAGCTCCTTTTCCTTCAGGATCCGGATGCGTTAAATGATGGGCATCAGAACTTTCGCCTATTCCGGCCACTTCAATACCGTTTTTATCTTTTTCCATGATAAAAAGGGCCGCGCCTTCACCCAGGTTAATTCCTTGCCTGTTTTTTGAAAAAGGAACAGATACTTGCGGGCTAAGTGCTTCCAAGGCATAAAAGCCGTTTAGAGCAAAATCACAACATGAATCAACACCACCGACCAAAACAGCATCACAAATATCGGCTCTGATTAAATTGCGGGCCGAAGAAAAAGCTTTCGCACTGGAAGAACAGGCCGTAGAAACCGTAAAAGCAGGCCCTTTAAATCCCGTTTTTTCTTTTAGATAACAGGCCGGTGTCCCCAACTCAATTTCATCAAACGAAAAATCTGCGGGACATTTTTGGGTTTCCATCCATTGATTGATGTGCTTTTGCGCCTCGTGAATACCGGTATTGGAAGACCCCAATACAATTCCCATGCGTTGAAGCGGATACTCTTTTTTAATGTTTTCCAAGGGTTTTTGAATTTGTGCCAGGGCATTATCCAATAAATCAAAGCAGCGCATTCTTTTTGTTGTCGGAACCGGGGCGGCACCGAAAGGCATTTCTCGTCCCGCGACCAATCGTTTATCTAACTTTGGCACCGATAGTGCTTTAATATTTTTCAGGATTTCCTCTACGGATTTTCCCAAAGCACAGACCAACCCCAAATGCGATAAAGTGACTTTCATTTAAAAACTCTTGCAAAAAATATTAATTTATGCAACATTATAACAAAAGGATAACAGTTTTTCAACATGAAAAAAATTTTTTACATTCAAAAATATGCATTTTGGAGGCAAACGGATAAGGAAAATATGCCCAATGTTGATTTTATTCCGGCGCTTTTACGTCGCCGTTTGACAGGTGTTGAAAAAATAGGTTTGTATTTGGCTAACCAACTGGAGCCGTTTCCCCCCGCTACACAGGTCGTTTTTGCTTCCCGTTTTGGAGAATGGCAACAAACAATTGATCTAATCAGACAGTTTTTTAATGATCACGAAATGTCGCCGGCCGGTTTTTCGCATTCGGTCCATAACGCCATGCCGGGGGTATTCTCGCTTTTAGGGAAAAATAAGGAAAGTTACACTTCAATCGCCGCCGGTGAGAATACCATCGAAAGCGGTTTAATGGACGCTTTTTGTGGAAAACTCCCCACCTTATTCATTTGTGCCGAGGAAGAAACGCCTGAATTCTACCGCCCTCAATTTTCAAATCCGTTTGGCGGGCATGGGGTGGCTTTTATCTTGTCAGATCAACCTTTTTTAAACGCCCGTAAGATTTCATTGGAAATAACAAAATCCAGCGAAACATCACTGACATTTGAAAAACTGTGTCGCTTTTTAGATACGGAGGACGGTTTAATAACCGAACATTTTGTTTTAAGGAAAGAAAAATGAGGTTCCTTCGTTCTTGCTTGACCATATTTTGTTTTGGCCTTTTCGGATTAGGTGGTCTGATTATCGGAACGATAGTATTTCCGGTTTTGGTTCTTTTCTTACCCGTTCAAAAACAACGTCCGATTTTAAGTAATATTGTCCACTATACATGGATTTTCTTTGTAAAAGTAATGGTCTCTTTGCGTTTAATCAATGTCAAAGTGACGGGGATGGAAAAAATTAAAGATCTAAAAGGTCATATTATTGTTGCCAATCACCCGACTTTATTGGATGTTGTCCTGATTATCAGTAGTATTCCCAATACGATTTGTATTGTAAAGAGCACTCTGGCTAAGAACTTTTTTATCAAGCACCTGATTCAAAGGATATACCTGCTCAACGACGATAATCCCGAATATTTTTTAACAAAAGGTCAGGAAATTTTATCCCAAGGCATAAATATCATTATCTTCCCCGAAGGCACCCGAACAAATTCTGATAACCCACTTAAAATACATCGGGGTTTTGCACAACTGGCCGTTCGCTCCAAGGCCCCGATTTTACCCGTTCGGATTGATTGCGTACCGATTATTTTGGATAAGAAGCAAAAATGGTATGATATCGGGGTAAAAACCGCGGTATATCACGTCCGTTTTTTGGATCCGATATCGGGTGCTTTAACCCCCGATGAAACCTTTCATCATCGGGCAAAAATCCTGTCCGAAAAAATTTCTTTAAAACTTTTTAAAAGAATTCATTGACTTTCTGCCCTTTTTTGACTAAAATGCTATGCAGTATACTCAGGAGATAAATAATGAATAAGGCCGATTTAGTTCAAGACATTAAAAAGTTAATCATTTCTTCTCTGGATTTAGAAGATTTGACTGCCGATGATATCGATGAAAATGCCCCGTTGTTTGGCGATGGTTTGGGGTTGGATTCGATTGACGCCTTGGAACTGGGGATGGCACTCAAAAAGAAATTTGATATAACCTTTAAGACGGATAAAGAAGCCAATAAAAAATATTTTTATTCTGTTTCCACATTGGCCGATTATATCCTTGAAATCAAAAAGTAAGTGGGGTTCATATGCACACACAGGAAGAAATTTTAAATACCGTTAAAGAAATATTGATTTCCGATTTTGAATGTCCGGCAGAAAAGCTTGTGCCTTCCGTGCGTTTATTTGAAGATTTGGATTTAGACAGCATTGATGCGGTTGATTTGATTGTCAGATTACAAAAAATTATTCAAAAAAAGGTTAATCCCGATGATTTTAAACAAATCCGGACGCTGCAAGATGTCGTTGACGCTATCGCAAAAATTGTCAATGATTCGGAAAAGTAAAGCCCTAAAGGCCTGTGGCTTTATTCTACCGATTTTGTATCCTTTTTGTGTTTTTTGGGCTCTGCATAAGGGGATGTCCTTGCGTTGGTTATCTCTGTTCTTGCTGATTATTGTGCTTTCTGCTTTTTTGCGTTCTCATCGGAAAACATTTTTGGCGGCTGGCTTGTTTTTGACCTCGGCCCTGCTTCTTTTTAACAACGAAATTTTCTTAAAACTTTATCCTGTCTGTATGAATATGCTGATTTGCTTTTCTTTTTGGATCTCCCTAAAGACAAAGCCTCTGATTACCGTTTTTGCCGAAAAAATGGGTCAGGAAATGACACCGGATGTGTTGCACTATACCCGAAAGGTCACAATTGCCTGGGGCATATTTATGGCACTAAGCACCCTTATTTCAATCATAACTCTTTCAACCCCCATGTGGATTTGGACGCTGTATAACGGCCTTATTTCTTACCTTTTAATCGGTTTAATGTTTGGGGGCGAATATTTGATTCGGCGGAGGTGTCAGCATGAAAGCCTCTGAAATCCTATGCGGATCCTATGACTTTTCCCCTTTTATTTTGGGTGACAATAAAATTTCATTCCAGAAATTTCAATCCGATGTTCAAAAATATGCCGCAATTTTCCAAAAAGTGGATAAATCTTCCGTCATTTTATATATTCCGGATGATTTATATCTTTTTTATTGCTGTTTTATGGCATTATTGCATGCGGGAAAAGATGTTGTTTTGCCTGCATCTATGGGGCCTAAAATTGTTGAAGAATTATCAAATTTATCCTTGCCCTTTATTACAAATCAAGATATAAATGTCCCGACTATTAATCCCAATCGGCTTTTGTTAGGGGAAAAAGCCCCCTTAAATCCTATTCATGATACATATATATCCTTCTTTACGTCCGGTTCGACGGGCAAACCAAAACAAATTCGTAAAAATTTTGATACATTGGTTGCTGAGGTTCAACTCCATTCCCAAATGCAAAAATCGGTTATTGCCCAAAACCCGACCTTGATTGCGACTATTATGCCCAATCATATGTACGGGATGTTGTGGCGTTTTTTATTTCCTCTTTGTAATTTCTTGACTCAGGATTTGGATACGGTTATTTCCCCAGAAGAAATTCAAAATAAACAAAAGTTATATCCTCATATCTTACTGGCAACAACCCCAACATTTATGAATGAATTAACCTCCTATGCCGGCCAATATAACTTTTCCAAAAATTGTCTGGCAATTTATTCGTCGGGTAGTCTTTTATCCCTTGATACATCCCGAAAGATGCTTGATTTGTTTGGTGTCAGCCCCTTTGAGGTTTTTGGTAGTACCGAAACGGGCGGTGTGTCCTATCGTCAGCAAATGAATGGTGAAAAATGGCATATTTTTCCTTCTGTTCAAATCCAACAAAATGATCAATCCTGCATTCGTGTTAATTCCCCCTTTTGCTTTCAAAATCCCTATGATATGCAGGATTTAATTCGGTGGGAAGGTGGATCTGATTTTATCTTATTAGGACGCAATGACAGGGTTGTTAAAATTGCCGAAAATAAAGTTGATTTAAATGAAATGGAAGAAAGGCTATCGGCTCATCCCTTTGTTCGGGATGTTTATCTGCTTTCCTTGGAAAACGGTAAAAATTTAACTTTAGGTGCGTTAATTTGCCTAAATGATACGGGGATAGAGCAATTAAAATCAAACGGGAAACTGCCTCTGGTTCAAGATATCAAAAAGCATTTATCCGCCTGGTATGACAAAAATTTATTGCCGAAAAAGTTCCGTTTTGTGCATCAAATTCCCAAAAATCAGCAAGGTAAAATTTTGAAACAGGAAATCATCGGCTTTTTTGATTCAAATGTGTCCGAACCTGTTATTGAAAATTTAAAATTTGATAAAAATCAACTTTCTGCGGATTTGATATTTTTAAAAGAAGCCATTTATTTTCAAGGTCATTTTCCCCGTTATCCCATTTTGCCCGGGGTAATTCAACTGCACTTTGTTTTTTACTTTTTAAAACATTATTTTCATTTAAATCCAATTCATTATTGCATTCAAAAATTAAAGTTCACAAACCTTATTTTACCGGATGTGCGGGTTCATTTCCAAATGGATAAAATAGGGCAGGGCGAATATTCTTTTTCCTATCAATCCGGGGATAAGCTTTATTCAACAGCCAAAGTGAAAATAGGAGATGACAATGTTTAAACCGATTATCATCATCCCCTTTTTTAATCATGCATCGGCTTTTGAAAAAATTGCACCCCATTTAGAACAATATAAAATACCTATATTGGTGGTAAATGACGGAAGTGCCCCCCCTGATACTCAAATTTTGGAGGGGTTATGTTCCAAATACCATTTTAACTTAATCCGAAATAAAAAAAATGGCGGGAAAGGTGCCACGGTTAAGACAGGACTTAATTGGGCCCTTTCAAACGGATATACTCACGCATTGCAGATTGATGCCGACGGGCAGCACAGTTTGGATGATATTCCCTGTTTTTTAAAGCTGTCCCAAAATCATCCGGACCATATTATTGCGGCGCAACCGATTTATGATTCTTCTGCACCTAAATCACGCCTTTACGGACGTAAGATTACGAATTTTTGGGTATGTGTGGAAACCATGGGCCGGTTTAAAATGGATACTATGTGCGGTTTTCGGATTTATCCTTTGGCTCAAATTAAAAAGATATTACCGGTCATTTGGTTTAATCGAATGGGATTTGATGTTGAAATCCTGGTCAAAAGTTTTTTAAATCGTATTCCTATTCTGGGGCAGCAAACACAGGTTATTTATCAAAAAGACGGTATCTCGCATTTTCATCCGTTTAGGGATAATCTTGAAATCAGTTGCGTTCATACCTCATTATGTGTATATTCTATCTGGAAATTCCTAACGAAATGGAGGCATTCATGAGTATCGATTATGAAAAAGTAATTCCTTTTTACGATGTAGATCCGATGCGGATAACTTGGCACGGTAACTATGTAAAGTATTTGGAAGAAGCACGCTGTGCCTATTTGGAAAGTAGGCATATGAGTTATTATGACATGAATATCTTAGGTTATGCCTTTCCCATTGTGGAATTAAAGATAAAATATATCCACCCCTGCCATTTCGGACAAAAAATTATCGTTCGGACAGAACTGGAAGATTGCGAAAATTTCATGACATTTAAATATGAGATCTTAGATGCCAAAACCGGTCAAAAGTTATGCCGGGCCCAAACAAAACAAATGTGTGTTGTGATGGAAACCGAAGAAACCCTCTTTGAAATTCCGGAAATTGTTTTAAAACAGTTGGGGCTTAGATGAAACGTTTCCTTTTTTTGTTTTTGATATTTTTTTCGCTATCCGCCGGGGCTGCACCTATTCCGTCGGATGCTTTGGTTATTCGTTTTTTGACGCATCTTCAAAAAATGACTCTGCGATTTGATCAAACAAAAACAATTCCCGAAATTGAAAAGTCTTTTAAATCATCCGGGATTTTCCAATTTGAAAAAAATAAAGGCCTTATTATTAAACAGGAACGTCCCACTTCACAAGTTTTTGTTTCAACACTTGAAAGATATTGTACTGGGGAAAAAAGTGATTCTTTGAAAAATCTTCCCCATTTTTCAGATGCTAAATCATTGGTAGATCACCTGCTGCAGGGGGATTTATCCGATTTGAATAAAATCTTTGAAATCATCTATTTTGAAAAAAATAAAACATGGCAAATGGATATGATACCTTCTGATAAGGATATGAAGGCCTTTATCCGAAAAATAGTTCTAAAAGGAAATATCAATCATCTAAAGCAAGTCATAATTGAATACGCAGATGGTACACATATGCAGATTGATTATTCGCCAGTTCAACAGGATTTAACCCATGAAATTAAATGTTAAACAACTTTTATTTTTATTGGGATTGGCTACCTTTGGGGTACTTATTCTTTTTTTTCGTTTTCCCATTCATTTAAAGTCATCTCTTAATGACTTATTTCCGGTTCAAATAGCGGGTAAAGTATTGCCCAAAGAAGTTACCGGAAAATACGCAAATTTATTAAATATTGTGATAGAGGCCGATTCATTTAATACGGCCAAATCAAGATCTGATGAACTTATCTCCGGGTTAAAGTCTTTTAATATTCAGAATATTACTTACCATGTCTCCAAAAATTCTCTGGCACAAAGTTTGGATTATTTTAAAACATATCAAAACTCTTTTTTATCGCCGGATGTAAGACGCCTGCTTTTAAATTCGGATACTCAAAAAATTCGCGAACAAGCCCTTAACCGGATTCAGACATCTTGGATGCCACCTGTTGCACCGCTGCAGGATGACCCCTTTTTGCTTCTTTCCGATTATGTTCAAGGAATACCCAAGCCCGCTTCTGCCTGGGCCGAAAGGGAAGGGGTATTGTGGCAGGAAAAAGACGGCAAACATTATATTCTAACCCTTATTCAATTCAACCAAGGAAATATTTATGATTTACTGGAAAAAATTCGTTTAATCCGGCAAATATCTGTCCCTAAAAATTCCGATTATCAAGTTCATCTGTCCGGTGCCCCTCTTCATACGGCACAAATGTTTGAAAAAACAAAATGGGATATATCCTTGATATCCTGTGCTGCGCTTTTAATGTTGCTGGTGCTGACTTATCTGCTTTTTCACCACATAGGGTCTGTATTTATGGTCTTTTTTAATTTGGCTGTTGCATTTATATCGGGGTTATGGTGTGTCCTTTTATTTATTCCCGATGTTCATTTTTTAACATTTGCTTTTGGGGCATCCTTGGTTGGTATTTGTATAGATTATTCTTTTCATCGATTCTCTTGTCAGGATAAAAAAATTCCCCCGGATCTTTTTAAAAATATTTTCTATTCATTTTTAACTACGGTTGCTTGTTTTATTCCTTTATTATTATCGGATCTTCCGCTATTGAAACAAATCGCTGTTTTTACCATCGGGGGACTTTCGGGAACATTTATTTGGATTTTAATAACGCCCCTGCCGGCCACAAAAGATTTAAAAAGCCCATCCTTTGGATTTTCCGGTATTCCGTTTAAGAAAACATTTTTTGTTCTCTTTTTACTTGTTGGTGCTTTGGGACTTATAAAAATCCAAATAAATCATTCCCCTGAAAATTTGTATAAACCTTCAAAAGATTTACAACAGGAAGAAACCTTTGCCCGTAATTTAAACGGCAATACTTTTAATTGGCTTTTATTGATACGGGGGGATAATCTGCAATCTGTTTTGGAAAAGGAAGAAGCAATAAGGGAAACAAATCTATTCTTCGGTCTTTCTACAATGCTTCCTTCACTTCAAAGGCAAAAACAAAATCTTAACCTGATTCAAAATTTATATAATCAGGAATCAAAGGAATTAAAGGATCAATTGGGGCTAAAAAAAATGCCCACCCCAAAACAGACACCGCTTGTTGATGAAAAAACATTTCAAAATCAATTTGAATTTTTACTTCGCCAATTTATTGTAAAAACACTCAATGGGGTGTGGAGTATTACGCCATTGACAAAAAAAATGGATATTGCCGATCAAGATGCCCTTATTTTTGAACCGTCAAAATATGTATCCGATATATTAGATAGATATGCTTCAAAAACCTATCAAATCCTTTGCGTCAGTTTTGGACTATTGTTCATAATTTTACTCTTTGTTTATCGAAAAAAAGCATTTTTATATCTCCTCCCGTCTTTATTGGGCGGGTTCGGCACATTGGGCATTTTGTCATTATGTGGTCAAGGAATTACTTTTTTTCACCTGTTGGCTTTGTTTGTTGTTATCGGGCTTAGTATGGATTACACTATATTTTTATTCGGCTCTCATCGACCAAACAGGTCGGTTTTATTCGCTTTCATCAGCAGTTTAATCGGTTTTGGATTACTGTCCTTTATTCACTTTCATATGATAGCCATCATGGGCCAGACAATTGCCTTAGGGCTTCTTTTGTCTTTTATGGTTATCTGGGCCATTAAAAAAGATTGAATACAATCTTTCTTGCATATTGGGAATAAATTTGATACAAAGATATAACAGGAAAAAAAGATGACAAATTGGTATTCAATTAAAGAACAATGCGCCGGCCGATACAGGCTCCTGTTTTTATGGTGGGTTTATCGGCTTTTTCGATTAAAGGGATTGAAAATAATCCTTTATCCCATTGTTTTTTTTATTGTTCTTTTTTCGAAAAACGGGCGTCAGGCATCCCAAAAGTATCGGGAAGTATTGTACTCTTATCAAACAAATCATAATATAAAGTCCATACAATTTTCATCTTACAGGCATATTTTTTCCTATGCTTTTTCTTTGGCCGAAAAGATGAGTGCCGTTTGTGACCCTAAATCCCCCCTCAAATTTGAAGTATATAAAGATGAAAATTATAAATCTTTTCAAAAGGATCTTTCTACCGGCGTTTTCTTAATCAGTTCCCATCTGGGGAATATTGAGGCTCTATCTGCCTTTCCGCGCCAGTTATCGCAACATTGCCCGATGGTTAATGCTCTAATGCAAATCAATCAAAACAGCATTTTTCATCAATTTATTCAGGAAAGGGCTAATAATACCTATTTTCACCTCTATCCTGCAGAACAATTCGGTTTTCAAGAAATAATGTCCCTTTATGAAAAAATTTCAACGGGTGAAGCAATCTTAATGGCAGGGGATCGCATTTCGTCTCAAAGTTTCAAGGATATCTTATCATCTTGCCTATTGGACCGGAATTGTGTTTTGCCCAAAGGTGTTTTCCGATTTGCAAAAAAAATCAATCATCCTACGTATGCAATTTTATTGCTCCGAACATCTGGAGATACCTATAAACTCATTTTAAAACAATTAGATATTTCACGTCAAGAACAAGATTTGGTACAAGATTATACTGCCTTTTTAGAAAAATACCTTTTGGAATATCCCGACCAATGGTATAATTTTTTCGACTTTTTTAAATAAAAAGCATACAAATGTATTGACATATCCTTTGAATTTGTTTTAAAATATATCCGTAATCTTATTTTAAAAAGGAGTTTTTTATGAAAAAATTATTACTTGTTTCACTCTGTTGTTTGGCTATATCTGCTTGTCAGGATACACGTTTTGTATTCGGCAATGCACCGGTATCCAAGCCTTCTTATTCTGCCACAATGCATTATGTGTTTTGGGGTAAGAAAACGACGATCAATCCGGTTGCTGTTTGCGGCTCTGCCGAAAACGTGGCCATGATTGAGGAAAAAGAAAAGACAGAACAAAGTTGGTTGCGTTGGTTGACTGGCTGTATTTATCAACCCGTAACGGTTAGCGTGTATTGTAAACGACCCGTAAAGACGGAATATAAGGCTCCGCAACCCAAATAATTTTGGTAGCAGGATTAATAAGAAGATTCATCTTAATAGGTGAATCTTCGTTTTTATATACAAAAAAATACCCTGCAGAAGCAGGGTATAGTTTGATAAAACAAACATCAACGTTTGCTGAATTGGAAACGTTTGCGGGCTTTGGAAAGACCGGGCTTTTTCCGTTCCACGATACGAGAGTCGCGGGTTAAGAAACCGGCTTTCTTAAGGGCCGTATGCAATTCCGGTTCAAATAAATCCAAGCAACGGCTGATCCCGTGGCGCAAAGCATAGGCTTGGCCCGACAATCCGCCGCCACAGATTGTGCAATCAACATCAAATTGATTTTCACGATTTGTGATGGCAAACGGTTGCTTAATGATCATTTGAAGCACAGGGCGGGGGAAGTATTTATCCATTTCCCGACCGTTCACGGTGATTTTACCTTTACCGAGTTTGATAAAAACGCGTGCAATGGCATTTTTCTTTTTACCGACGGCTTGGGAACGTCCGAATTTATCTTTCTTTGGTTGACGCGGAGCCGAAACTTCAGCCGGCTTTTCTGCCGGAGCAGCTTCTTGAACCGATGTTTCAACCGCGGTCATTTCTTTCTTTAAATCAGATAATTTTGCTTTTTTCTTGACAACTTCAACCATTATACGCTCCTTTTATTCTTACGGTTTTTAGATGCAATATCGAGCACGATCGGATTTTGTGCGGCATGCGGATGTTCGGATCCGGCAAAGACGCGCAATTTCGTCATTTGTTTAGCACCCAAACTATTGCGGGAAATCATGCGTTCCACAGCCTTAATCAAAACCTTTTCCGGTTTTTCTTGCATTAAATCTTTGGCTTTTTCACCATGAATACCTCCGATATAACCTGAATGGTGGAAGTATTCTTTTTGTTCCAGTTTTTTACCTGTTAATTGGATTTTGTCCGCATTAATCACGACAACATAGTCGCCACAATCTTGTGAGGGAGAAAAGGACGGTTTGTTTTTGCCGCGTAAGATTGTTGCAATCTGGCTGGCTAAGCGTCCCAAAACCAAATCGGTTGCATCAATCAAATACCATTTGATATTGCAATCGGCCGGTTTTAATGTTTTTGTAGATTTCATAGTCATTGTAATATTCCTTATGTTAAAAATACGAGGTTACTTATACACTTATTTTTTTAAAAAGTCAACATCTTTTTTATTGAATTTTAAATATTTTTTAAAGTGGTATTATAATACCATCTTCAAAGTATGCTTAACCCTTTATTTTTCCTTAATTTATTGACCTGATGTAATTTTTTTTCATTTTTTATAATTTTTTTCTGGTATTTTGATTTATTCTGTTGTATAAGGAGTTATAAATGAGGGATGGGTATGCCAAAAAGCAAAATTAATTTTACAAGGATTTTATGCACCGGATTTATCTGGACAATCCTTTATTTTACGGTAATGGATACTTTTGGATGCCATGTCCTGAATTTTAGTCCCCTAAGTCTTTCCGATTGGGGAAAGCGTATCGGTGATTGGCTGAATAGTCGCTGGGTAATTACAACCGGAAAAGATTGGATGATTTTGTTCATCCTTATCGGATTTTGGCCGATTTACATTATCGGTTGGCGTAAGTTTTATCGATTCAATTGGGGGCGTATTAAACCCAGATGTTTTCGTAAGAAAGTTATACCGGTTAAATCCTCCGGTGCGGAACCTGTTAAGAAAAACTTTGGCCCTCAAAAGCTCAGGGTTCAAACATCCGCTCTTTTAAGTGTGCCGGCGGCAGATGCCCAAACGCCGATTGCCCCTTCCACAGGAGGAAATGCAGCGGGTGGTACACCTCCGATGGGTGATCAAAATCCTGTTCCTAATCGACCGCCGATTCCTCAATATGAAGACGAAGCCGAGGTTCAGCAAATGTTGGCCCAGACGGCAAATGTTCAAGCCGATTTCTTCCCGCATGTTTTGCTGGATGGTAAGTATGCTTCCTTTGCAATGTCTACGGAAAAGTTGGCCGCTGTGGTGCGCATTATCAATCGGCCCGAATCAACTTTTGCCGTGGACACTGAGGTTGATATCAATAGCAGTGATTGGTTTTATGAAAGCGGCCTCATTCAAGCTCCTGCCAAAGATATTATTGCCATTTCTCAAAATCTGCAGGCAAATGAACCCGATTCGGTTGCAACTTCGGTTATTTTACTGATGGGCGGACAGTTGTTGAATGTAGAAGAAACATTGGCGTATTTTGAAAAGAATAATATCATGCTGCTTCGTACGGAATCGGTAGATATTCCCGAAATACCGCTTGTCGGGGATTTTATGCATGATTATTTTGGCTTGCGCTCTGAGGGAGCTTAAATGAAGTTTTCAACGCTTAAACGGTCTACACTTACGGAAACAATCGGTTGGATTTTTGCAACTTGGTTCGGCTCCGGTCTGTCGCCCAAAGCACCGGGAACGGTTGGCTCATTCTTTTCTTTACCGGTTGTTTTATTTGGGATTTATGGCGGTTATGAAAGTTTACTGGGCGTTATTATTTCTCTTTTCTTCATCGGTTGGTGGGCAACCGCAGTGGTTTTAAAGACACAAAAGGAACAAGATCCCGGCTTTGTTGTTATTGATGAAACGGTTGGACAAAGTTTGACTTTTGTATTGGCTTTGTCATTAGGCCTTACATGGTGGGGTATTCTCCTTGGCTTTTTGTTGTTTCGCTTTTTTGATATTATTAAGCTTTGGCCTGCTTCATATTTTGACGGCCATGTGCATAATGCCTTCGGGGTAATGATGGATGACGTTATCGCCGGTTTTTACGCCGCCATCGCCCTATACGGGATTATGTTTTTGTTATAGCTTGCTATTTTTCTTAAAATATGCTATACTCGGGGCAGTTTTAGAAATTGAATTAAGGAGAAAATATGCGCCCCTTTACAAAAGCCGTCTTCGAAAGAGAAGGTAAACTTGTCGTCGGTTCACGATGGACTTTGGAACAAGTACAACAAGCCTATGAAAAGGCCGATAAATTATTGGATTACGTTTCGGAATATAAGGCATTTGAACACGTTAAAGAATTAGGTCTGGATAAAGTTCATACCGGTTTTAAGGACGGTCTGAAATTTCACCTGGCAAAAGATTTACCTAATAAAGCCCTTCAATCCCTAAGCCTGCTTTTTTTCAGGCAATTACTTGATCAAGGCAGGGACGTAATGCGTTTTGCGGCTTGGGCTTATAAGAATAAGTCCGATACTTTTAAGGGGTACTATGCATCTTCCAAGGCAGCTTTTTTAAAAGACAAATTTCTTCTTCGTGATGTTCCCGTATATAGTTTTTCACCCTTTGATACGGGGGATAATCCGGCTATTATTCAAGATGAGAAACTATCGCAAATATGTGCCAAGATGTATCATGATTCACAATCGGAATCATATCCGAAAGGGCAGACCATTCCCGGTTATATTTTTTGGATGCGTTCTTCAGCCGGTGATAGGCTTTTCAATGAAATGGTCTGGCTTAGAAAAGTATCTTATGAGGTTGACCCCAAACGCATTGACCATTCTATTCCACTAATTGCATCACAAATGCAACATACGAATGAATAGGATAGAATACATAATAATTATTTGAATTTATTTGTTAGATATCGTTTACAGGGGACTTGGATGAGGTGATATAATATTATCCCCATAGACCAACTTATAAAAATTCCAATAATAAATAAAAGTATCATACGATTATCACATATTTTTTGAATATAAGGAAAAAATGGTTTACGGTACCACAATCCGTGAGTCATATAAATCGGAAAAACGTAAATTGAAATGGTTGTAAATATTTTTTTATTTAGAAAGGAGCCAATATATCCTTTTTTTAAAGAAAATGAAATAATTAAAATGCCCATCAACAACATAATTGCAACAACATTTTGAACTTTGTATGTCGAAAAAAGTATTTTAATTAAATACAGAAGAACGCTGGCTTCAAAGGCCGTTGCAATTATAGATTTTTTTTGTTTATTATATGATGGAATAACTTTTATAAATTCTGCACAAAAATATCCTATTGAAATACTTGAAAAACCTCTGCAAAGATGTTTTAACTGATATGTATCTTTAACATTATTAACAATAAAAATTAAAGAAGCAAATGTCAGAATCCCTAATATTAAGTTCGTTACCTTTTCTGGGATATTTTTTCTTAAACAGAAAATGAACAATAGTTCCCAAAAAAGAACCGATATAAACCACGCGGGTCTATTATATCCCCCTCCATCAGAATATAATCCAGTACGTTGGAGGAGGAATAAATCAGCTAGCAACTTTTGTATATGAAATTTACCGAAGATACTTAAAGTTGTTGATGTAAAAATTAATAAAGGTAAAAAAAACGTTAATTTGCTGCGAATAAAGTCGATAACTGTCTTTGTTTTATCATAACTGATGTTAAAAACAAAGCCAGAAATAATAAAAAATAACTCAACAGCGTATCCCCCGCTATTCCAAATTCCTGTTTCCATATGATAAAAATGGTGTATTATTATTGCATTAATGAAAATAATTCTTAAAAAATCAATATTATGATAACGTTCCTTTTCCATTATATTCTCCCTTAATACTACGAGAGTCAGAATATCAAATTATTTGTAAAAGCGCAATAAAAATATTTTTTATTACCGTTTAAATGAAAAATATTATTTTAGAAAAATGCATGTTTTCCTATATTTTGAAGAGTAGTAATCATTGACATTTATTATGTAATTTTGTATAATAAATCCATTAAAATTAGTGTAAAAAAGGATAAGCATGAACTTTATTAAAACAGAGATAGATGGTGTTATTATTGTTGAACCTGAAATACCTAAGGATCCGCATAACTATACCATTGAAAGCTATAATAAAGTGGAATTTACAAAAAACGGAATTCCTAACCGCTTTGTTCAGGATAACCAATCTTTCTCTACTTATGGAGTTGTCCGCGGCCTACATTGTCAGTTAGGTGATAAAGCTCAAGCCAAACTTGTCCGTGTATTGCAAGGTAAAGTTTTGGATGTTGCGGTGGATGTTCGTCCCAATTCTCCAACCTTTGGTAAGCATGTGGCGGTAGAGCTATCTGCGGAAAATCGTCGCCAATTATTTATTCCGCGTGATTTTTTACATGGTTTCTCGGTGCTAAGTACAACAGCAATGTTTGCCTATAAATGCGATAATTTTTATTGTAAGGAAGCTGAATTTGGGATTCGTTATGATGACCCTGAAATAGGTATTGATTGGCGTGTGCCACCGGAAAAAATAATAACTTCCCCAAAGGACAGATTGGCAAATCGTTTGCAAGACCTCAAAGCCCGCACCCGAGAGTAGCGCTTAAAATTCAGTATGTCAATTACACAATTGGGCGAGTGCATGCTATTTTCGAACAAATTTGGATGAGCTAAGAGAGTTGGTAGATAGGATAAAAAATTTGACATAAAATAAAAAATATGATACAACCGTTACAGTTTTAAACGATTGAAAGGATACCCTATGCAAAAGAGTTTGGAAAAATTAGCAAAAGAAATACGCGTTTTAGAACCATTTCAGAGAGAATTAGGTGTGCACGTCTTAAAAGAATATTGTGATAGAATTATTGCTTGTAATAAGGTTAATGCTACCTGTGCCCAACGGGATGCACATAGGCTTAAACGTGAGGCGATAGAGGAAACTTTCTGTTATTTAAACAAAGATGTCCTCAGAGATGGAATTAATACTCTTTTGTCACTCCCCAAAGAAGAAAGAGAAAAGTTCTATGAGGATGTCATTAAAAAGGCACCCCACAAAGTTGGAACATGCCATTATCACCTAGTGACAAATCGACAAATGGAACATTTGCCTTTTTAAGTTTTGTATAGCAAGTTCGAAACTGTCAAATATGGGCAGTTTTTAATTTTGGTATTTTCAAATAAATGTGAATGAGTTGATGAATCTGAGCAAATGAATAAATTCAAAATATCAAAAATAAGCTTTGAATTTTTCCCAGTGGGGAAAAAGTGATAAAATTGTTGACTCCAATAAAGAAAATATGATAGAATTATTCAATAATCTTGAGGACAAAATATGAACTTAATTGAAAAGAAACCAGTTGTTTTTACAGCGCAATCAAAAAAGAATTTTTTTATGAGAATGCTTGTTTGTAAATATGTTTTTGAACATGGAGGCGTGCCGCTTAACCCTTTTAATGTATTTGGATATTTTCTATATGAACTTGTGGACAGAGATTTAGTCCGTAATGGAAATAATAATTTGATTAATCGCTCAGATGAAGTATGGTTTTTTGGAGAAATTGCTGATGGTTGCATTTCTGAGATAGAGTACGCGATGGAATTAGGAAAAAAGATTGCTTTTTATAAAATGGGCTCTACCTACCAATCAATAGAAAAATGTACAATTGATGAATTGATTTTTGAAGATGAAGTGACGGTAGATACTGAAAAGTTGAAACAAAAAATAAAAGAATATCCGTATGTTAGTCTCTGATAAACTTTTCAGATAAGAGAGAGACTTTTTTAGATTTTACTTTAAGAGTTCGAAAATGCTTAAAATTTAGCCATTTTTGAAAATCTTATCTTCGAACTAGTACAAGCGCTTGGAAACAAAAGAAAAAGCCACAGATTAAACGGTGGCTGTTACAAATGGTGGGCGAATGTACGCTATCTTCGAACAAATTTGGATGAACTAATGGAATTGACAGAAAGGATAAAGGTATTGAATTTAAGATAGATTAATACTTACAATATCATTCCTGTTTTATCTTCTACGGGTGGTAAAACTTTCTCTCCTTTTTCGTCAAAATATTCCCAATCTTTCATCTTAATTGGGGGAATAGTATTGCGCCAATGGCCTCGCGCACTAACAGTTCCATTTTCATGGTAGCTTTCTTCAAAAACAGATTCGTCAGAAATATCATGCATAATAGATTTACTTTTTATTTTTCCTGATTCATAAAAAGTATATATTCCTGTTGTACCATCTGAAAATTTCACATTAATTTGAGTTTCCGGATCCTTTTGGGAATCAGGAATATATTTATCATTGTACGGAAGCTTGACTTTCAGATCAATTATTTTATATTTTGACATTTTTTATCTCCTTGAACTAAAGTAATAACTTAGCGAGTGTAACATAAATTATAGTGTAATGCAATACATAAAGTTCGATAATGATGAAAAAATAGCCTTTTTCAAAAATCGTGCTTTCGAACTCGTGCAGCGCCTTGTAAAATAAAGAAAAAGCCACCTATTTTAAGGTGGCTGTATTAAATGGTGGGCGCACAGAGACTCGAACTCTGGGCCCGCTGATTAAGAGTCAGCTGCTCTACCAACTGAGCTATGCGCCCCCAAGTAACGCGCATTATACAAAAATCATTTTTGATTGTCAAGATATTTTCACTTTCTTCAAAAAATTTTTAACCCAAAGGGGGTATACCCCCATAAAATCGGACTTTAAATAAAAATTGATAAAAAGTCTTGACAAAATCAAAAAATGCGCTAGAATAATCTCTTGTTAAAGGAGATTTTTTATGCCAAATAATATGAATGCAAACGAAGAAACAGATAGTAAAGCTTTTTCAAAGGCGTTGGACGTAGCCGTTCCTGATGCCCGTACTTTTAGGGGCTTAAAACCGCGCCAAAGACAGGAATTAATGGCGATGTATCAATGGCTGCAACAAAATGAGCCCGATTTTCAAGATCCCATGGCGGCAATGCGTCGGGATCCGAATACACCGCGCTTAATCCGTAAGGCGACTCATCGTAAAAAATCACCGCGCAGCCATCATCGGCAACATTATTAAAGTCCCTGCCAAATCTTCTTGATTTTCGTCAGGAAATCATCACACGCGGATTGGTTGTTTTTGCCGGCTTGTTCAAATTCTTGTAACAGCTCTTTTTGTCGAGCGTTCAGGTTCGTGGGTGTTTCTACTTGAAAGATAACATACAGGTCCCCAAAACTGTTCGCCCGCAAAACAGGCATACCTTTCCCTTTAATCTTTGTTTGCGCACCGGTCTGCAGCCCCGCTTTTATCTTAACCTTTTCACCTTTACCATCCATCGTCGGGACAAGGATTTCTCCGCCCAAGGCCGCCGTCGTCATCGGTACCGGCACCTCGCAATACAGATCCGCCCCGTCGCGTTTAAAGATCGGATGTTCCTTCACGGATATAAAGACATATAAATCGCCGGCCTCACCACCGTTCATAGCCGCATCACCTTCGCCCGATAGCCGCATCCGTACACCGGTATCCACACCGGCCGGAATATTAACTTCCAACGTCCGCTTTTTCCGAATACGCCCTGTTCCTTTACAATCGGGGCAGGGGTCCTTAACGGTTTTTCCCCGTCCGTGACAGACCGGACACTCTGTTTCCATAACAAAGAAACCTTGCCGTGTCTGAACATGCCCACGCCCGTTACAAGTCGGGCAAGTCGTTAAATTCTTACCGCCTTGACCATCGCATTTTTCACACTTGACATAATTTTCAACCTGAATGTTCTTTTTAAGGCCTGTATACGCTTCCGCCAGATCAATTTCCAGATTATACCTTAAATCATCGCCCCGTGTGGTTTGCGGGCCACCCCGCCTTCTGCCACCGCCGAAAGCACTAAAGACTTCATCAAAAATGTTTTCAAATCCGGCACCGCCAAAGTCAAAACCGCCAAATCCTTGACCAAAACCGCCGTTGCCGCCGTTCATACCGTTCACAAAAGCATCATGCCCGTATCGGTCATAGGCCGCCCGTTTTTGTTCATCTTTTAAAACTTCATAGGCTTCATTAATTTCTTTGAACTTTTTTTCGGCTTCCGGATCATCGGGATGATAGTCCGGATGGCAGGCTTTTGCCTTAACACGAAAAGCCCGCTTGATATCATCAAACGAGGCCGATTGGGTCACGCCCAAAACTTCATAATAACTTTGACTCAAAATTTATCCGCCAAATTCACTCCCTGCTGTCTCATCAAAAGGGTCCCTCAACCCGAAAAAAGCCTGACGGGCTCTTCACCCGTCAGGTCTACCATCTTATTTCTTCACTTCTTCAAAGTCGGCATCGACAACCGTGTCGTCATCTTTTTTGGATTCTTCCGCCGGTTGTTTACCACCCGAAGCCGCCGCTGCATCGGCCTGTTGCTTATACATGGCTTCACCCATTTTCATGGAAGTCTGCATTAAGGCTTCTGTCTTTTCTTTGATCTTATCACCATCGTTGCTGTCCAAAACATCTTTTAATTCTTGAATAGCTTTTTCAATGGCTTCCTTATCCGCAGCCGGTACTTTCCCTTCGTTTTCCTTAAGGGTCTTTTCCGTCGTGTGGATAAGGGCATCTGCATGATTCTTTGCTTCAATGGTCTCTTTGGTCTTTTTATCTTCCTCGGCATGAGCTTCGGCATCTTTAACCATCTGTTCAATATCTGAATCCTTAAGTCCACCGGACGCCTGAATGCGAATATTCTGTTCTTTGCCGGTTGCCTTATCTTTCGCCGACACGTTCACAATACCATTGGCATCAATGTCGAAACTGACCTCGATTTGCGGCATACCGCGTGGGGCAGGGGGAATACCGACCAAGTCGAATTGACCCAGTAATTTATTATCCCGCGCCATTTCACGTTCACCTTGGAAAACCCGAATGGTAACGGCTGTTTGTCCGTCTTCCGCCGTTGAAAAGACTTGTGATTTCTTTGTCGGAATGGTTGTGTTTCGATCAATTAAACGTGTAAACACACCGCCCAATGTTTCAATCCCGAGGGAAAGGGGTGTCACGTCCAAAAGCAAGACATCCTTCACATCACCCTTTAACACACCGCCCTGAATGGCTGCACCCGTGGCCACCACTTCATCAGGGTTCACGCCTTTATGCGGTTCTTTGCCAAAGAAGTCTTTCACAATTTACTGCACTTTCGGCATACGGGTCATACCGCCGACCAAAATGACTTCATCAATTTGTTTTTTCGTCAGTCCCGCATCTTTTAACGCTTTTTCCATCGGACCTTTGGTGCGTTCCAACAAATCTTCACACAAAGATTCCAATTTTGCCCGTGTCAGGGATACATTCAAATGTTTCGGCCCTGTTGCGTCCGCCGTAATAAAGGGCAGGTTAATATCTGTTTGTGAAGCACTCGACAGTTCAATTTTGGCTTTTTCTGCCGCTTCTTTGAGGCGTTGTAAAGCCATTCTGTCCTGCCGCAAATCAATGCCGTTTTCTTTTTTGAATTCATCGGCCAGATAATCCATAACCCGTGCGTCAAAGTCTTCCCCGCCCAGGAACGTATCCCCGTTTGTGGATTTCACTTCAAACACACCATCACCGATTTCCAAAATGGATACATCGAAGGTTCCGCCACCCAAGTCATAGACGGCAATCATACCGGATTTTTTCTGATCCATACCATAGGCCAAAGCTGCCGCCGTCGGTTCGTTAATGATCCGTAATACGTTTAAGCCTGCAATTTTACCGGCATCTTTTGTTGCTTGACGTTGGCTGTCATCAAAATAGGCCGGCACCGTGATAATGGCCTCGGTTACTTTCTCGCCCAAATAACTTTCGGCATCTTCTTTCATTTTTTGTAAAACGAAAGCGGAAATCTGACTGGGGGCATACTTTTTGTCTTGAACCTCTACCCACGCATCGCCGTTATCACTGCGAACGATATGGTAAGGAACCATACCCTTGTCTTTTTCTACCATTTTATCGTCAAAACGTCGTCCGATTAACCGTTTAATGGAAAAAAGTGTTCCTTCCGGATTTGTTACGGCCTGCCGTTTTGCTGGTTGTCCGACCAAACGCTCGCCCTTGCTTGTGAAAGCTACCATAGACGGAGTTGTTCTGGCTCCCTCCCGATTTTCCAAGACTTTCGGATCTTTTCCGTCCATGATACACATGCACGAGTTTGTTGTTCCAAGGTCAATTCCCAAAATTTTAGACATCTTTATTTCTCCTTTTTTAATAAAAAATTTAACCTGATGGGGTGTATATAGGTCATAACATTGTATTTCGCAACACCTTTTTGTTATTTTTTCTTTACTTTTTAATTTTTCTTGTCTAAAATGACGGAAAATTGGAACTGAAAAGGATACAAAATGGATCAGGCATTACACTACGGTAGCGTCTTTTTTAATGCAATTTCCCCGTGCTGGGCCGAATTTGTCGGCGCTCTTTTAATGGTTTTAACAAATAACCTCATTTCGATTAAGGGAACGCAAAAAGAAACCTTCCGGCTTTTAACATTTGCTTTCTATACAATTATTCTAAAAGATATTGCTACTGTCTTTTTTGAACTGATCCCCGTCTTGGATCCGAATATAAATTTGCCACGTTTTGTCAGGCCCTTAACGGAATTATCCTTGGTTTCTTTAACAACGGCCTTTTTTGTGGCGGGGGCTCTTCGCAATATTCGAATGTATTTTTCGTCAATATTACTTGTAATTCTTCTAACGCTGTTATTGGCGGGGGTTAGTATCGGTCTTTCGTATTCTGAGACCCTGTGGACGATGGGGGCTTATTTATCCTCAATATACATGCTGACAGGCTTTTTTATTGCGGGTGCTTCTTTTTACGTCAGCTCCGCCAGTCGCCAAAACAAAGCCGTTCGGGCCGTCGGCAACGGCTTTATTGTTTTAGGTATTTGTTACGGTTATCAACTATTTGATTTAATAGCAAATATTCAGCAAATTATTCTGCTTTGTTATACGATTACCATTGTGCTTTCTTTGGTGGCCCAAGTTCAACTCTTGAATTTAGAGGCCGGCAAACTGCAATATCGATTAGATCTTGAAAAAAAAGGTAAAAAAGAAGTCTGGGAAGTATCTCCTTTCCCGATTGTTATTTCCAGACTTCGGGACGATAAAATTATTTATGTTAATCCCGCTGCTCGCCAAATGCTCTTGTTGCCCGAAGAGGGCGATATTGAATATCCCTTATCTTCCTTTTTTGCTCAGCCCGAGCAAAAAGACAACCTACTGGAAAAACTTCATAAATCTCCAATTGTCAGGTCTTTCGAAGCCGAAGTACATCATCCCGAAAAAAATAATAATTTTTGGATTGATCTCATGACCCGTACAACGGATTTCGATGAAGAGGTTGTTTTGTTTACCACGTTTAAGGATATTACAACTCAAAGGAAAACGGCTGAAATTTTGAAAGAACAAGCCTCCACCGATCCTTTAACGGGCCTATATAATCGGCGTCAATTTGAAATTCTCGCGTATCAGGCCTTACAAACGGCCCGCCGTTACGGTTCGCCTTATTCTGTCGGAATGATTGATATAGACTTTTTCAAAAAGGTCAACGATACCTATGGTCATGAAGCCGGCGATGCTGTTTTGAAGGGACTTGCCGATGTCTTGAAAAAGACCTTACGTAAATCCGACGTTGTAGCCCGTTACGGCGGGGAAGAATTTGTTATATTTTTCTCTAATACCCCTCCTGAAGGGAGTAAAATCGGGATGGAACATGTCCGTGAAGCGGTTGAAAAAATGGAAATTTCTGCCGACGGACAGGTTATTCATATATCCGTCAGTGGTGGCATTTCTGATTCTCAATCCGGTAATTTAAATACCCTTATAAAGCATGCCGATGAGGCTCTTTATGCATCTAAAGAAAATGGCCGTAATCAGGTAACTCTATATCAAGATTTGCGCAATTCTGAGAAAGAGGAAGAAGATCAAGAATGATTTACATTCCGCGTTTCAAAATTTTTCCCACAGTTTGCCTTGTTGTTGCCGTTTATTTCGTTTATCACGGAATTTGCGGGGCTCACGGGTATCGACGCTTAAAACAGGTTCAAACCGAAATAGCTTCGGCTCGTCAACTTGCTGAAGAAATACATGCCCGCCGTGCATTTTTGGAAATGAAGGTTAAGTCGCTTTCCGAAAATGCGTTGGATATGGATCAACTGGAAGAATCCGCCCTTCATTTTTTGAATATGGGCAAAGCCGAAGATGTTATTTTATTCACGGATTCTTGAACCTGAAAAATTTGCTAATGCCATCATCATAAGGGTGCGCAAAGTTCTTTTTTCTCTATGAAATGTTCGATTAATTGCCCGTGCCAATTCGGGTGTTTGAAATTCCGGATGCTTTTTAAATTCTTCTTTAACCAAAGATTTATCTAATCGGGAATCATTTCCGTCTAACTGATAGTGTTCATGGGGAACCCATTTCCCAAAAAAAGGTCGCATATAACCTCCCGATAAAAAATTTTGGGGAAGAATGCCTTTTCCCTGAGCATAGGTTGTATGAATAACATCATCCGTCCAAAAGGCTACTCGTTTTTGCGCTTTTGGGGTATCTCTATAGACGATATATCTTAAATAAATCATACATTAAAAAATTTCTTGTTAAACCGAATAATGCACAACGCCGGCACCATCAAGAAACCCGTCAAAGCAAAGAACTCAGGCCATCCCAGAGTTTGTGCAAGCCATCCGCTTAACATACCCAAGAGTGTCAAAGGAATCATCGTCAAGGCATCCAAGAATCCAAACTGAGTTGCAGAAAAGTTTCGCGAACACATACGGGAAATAAAGACCACCCAAACGGCACTTCCGATACCACCGATAATATTGTCGAAGATAATCACCAAAACGAATAAGGGAATATTAGGGCCCGCCAAAGCCAACCCTGCAAATGCAAAACTGGTCAAAATTTCGATGCATCCTAATGTAAATAAAAGCGGTTTAAATTTAAAACGATGTAAAATAAATCCTCCCAGGCAGATACCAAGTGCCGTCATGATTGTGCCAAAGATAGATGATACCTTCATAATATCCAAATCGGTAAATCCGTTATCGTGATAGAACGGCCAGGCCATACTCCCCAGCATTCCGTTGCAGAGTTTATACAAAACGATAAACAAGCACAATAAAGGGAAATTTTGCCTGTTCCACAAATCCATCAAGGGCATTTTAATTGCGGTATTAAAATTAATCGGTTCCGATTTCGAAATCGGTTCTTTCACGAACATCAGGGAAATAATCCCGATAACAGCCATAATTGTTGAAATTTTGTAGGCCGTATTCCAACTGAGGAAATGGGATAAAGCCAACATACCGGCCGTTGCGCCTAAGTACCCTATGCGTCCGCCAAATTCCTTAACGGTTGTTCCGTCGGTTAATTCCGAATCATTTAAGATATCAATTTTAAGGGCATCTACGGTTAAGGCTTGGCTGGCACCGCAAATCGCAATTGTCAGGCATCCCAAAAACAAAGACCACACACTTTGAACCGGATTTAAAAAGGAAATAAACCAAAGACCGGCCAAAATTCCCAACTGAAACAATAAACACCATGCCCGTTTACAACCCATGCTTTTTGCCCACGGCAGATTAATCCGATCAATAAACGGTGCCCACAAAAATTTCAAACTGTATGGCATTGTTACGGCGGCAAAAATGCCAACCGTTGCCAAATCAAGACCTGATGATCGTGTCCATAGTTTTAATGATCCCCCAATCAGGTTAATTGGGGCCTGAACAGAAATCCCTAATCCCAAGAAGGGTAAAATTTTCGGATTTAAAAATTTTCTTAAAAGTTCTTTCATTCTTGTGCCTCCGGCAGTCTTCCACGTTCAAATTTGCGCCTGTCATTGCTATCCAAATATTTTTTGCGTAGTCTGATTGTTTTAGGCGTTACCTCAACCAATTCATCTTCGGCGATATAGGAAAGGGCTGCTTCTAACGACATTTGTATCGGCGGGATTAAAGCAACCGCTTCATCTTTACCGGCTGCCCGCATATTGGTCAGTTTCTTTCCTTTAATCGGGTTCACTTCAATATCGCCGGGTTTGGCGTTGGCCCCGATGATCATGCCGGGATAGACCGCTACCCCTGCAGGAATGAACAATGGACCACGTTCCTGAATGTTCCACAGGGCATAGGCTACCGATTTACCCGACTCGGTTGAAATTAATACACCATTTCTCCGTCCCGAAATCGGTCCCTTATAGGGTGCATAACTATGGAAAAGTCTATTCATAACACCCGTTCCGCAGGTATCTGTTAAAAATTCACTATGGTACCCGATTAAGCCGCGTGACGGTGCCAAAAAGGTTAACCTGGTTTTACCGCCACCGCTGGGGGCCATTTCGGTCATTTCTGCTTTACGAACCGACATTTTTTCTACCACAACACCGGTATAGGCGTCATCAACATCGATAACAACTTCTTCCAGCGGTTCAAACTTGTGTCCTTGTTCATCGATATGGAAGACTACGCGTGGGCGTGATACCGATAGTTCATATCCTTCCCGCCGCATCGTTTCGATTAAGATCCCCAGTTGTAGTTCCCCGCGTCCTGCTACCTCAAACGAATCGGTCGATTCGGTCCGCGATATTTTAAGGGCGATATTCCCTTCGGCCTCTTTTTCCAAACGATCCCAAATCATACGTGAAGTTACTTTATCTCCTTCCGTTCCGGCCAGCGGCGAAGTATTAATCGAAAAGGTCATTGCCAGTGTCGGTGGGTCAATCGGCAAAGCATGAAGAGGTTCTTCAACCGTCAAATCACATAAAGTATCGGCCACGGTTGCTTCGGAAAAACCGGCAATACTGACAATATCACCGGCAAAACCTTCTTCAATTTGCTGCCGCTTTAATCCCCGAAACGCCACGATTTTTGAGGCTCTAGCCGTCTCCACGGGTTTCCCTTCACGGGATAGGGCTTTTATGGTTTGATTCATTTTAATATGTCCGGATGTAATTCTACCCGTTAAAATCCGTCCCACGAACGGATCTGCTTCCAGGGTTGTCACCAACATTTTAAAGGGCCCGTTTTCATCACAGACCGGTGCCGGCACATGTTCCAGAATTTTCTGAAACAGCGGTTCAATATTTTTACGTTCATCCGTTAAGGAATTGGCTGCCCAACCGTCACGCCCCGAAGCGAACAGGGTCGGAAAATCCAGTTGCTCATCCGTTGCTCCTAAATTGGCAAACAGGTCAAAAACTTCATTTTGTACCTCAATCGGTCGGGCATCGGAACGATCTACTTTGTTAATGACAACAATGGGACGAAGCCCTAATTTTAAGGCTTTACTCACCACAAATTTTGTTTGCGGCAGCGGGCCTTCTGCGGCATCCACTAGCACAATAACCCCATCCACCATCGATAGGATTCGTTCCACTTCACCGCCGAAATCGGCATGCCCCGGTGTGTCCACGATATTGATACGGGTTCCTTTCCATTCAACGGAAGTACACTTGGCGAAAATCGTAATACCGCGTTCCCGTTCCAAATCCCCTGAATCCATGGCACAGGTTGCAACCTGTTGATTTTCCCGAAAAGCCCCGCTTTGTTTTAAAAATGCATCTACAAAAGTAGTTTTCCCATGGTCTACGTGGGCAATAATAGCTATATTTCTGATATTTTGAGTCATTTATTTCACCGATAAAAAATTAATCCAAAAAAACTTGCGCAAGATTATAACAAAAAAGATTAAAAATTGCAAATATTTTTTATTTTAAAATTTTTGTTTGTAATTTAAAAAAAAGTGTGTTATGGTGAAAAAAAATAAGCAGGGGGCATTATGAAAAAATTATTTTTATTGTTCACGTTATTGTCTGCCACGTCGGCCTTTGCAGGCTATACCGACGGTTTAAACTATTTTGATAATCAACAGTATCCGCAGGCTTTTGCCGAATTTAAACCTTTGGCCGATAAGGGTAATGATCGGGCGCAATATTATGTCGGTTATATGTATTTAAACGGCTACGGTGTAGATCAAGATAAAAATTTAGGCCTTCAATATATTCAAAAATCCGTTAATCAAGGTTTTGAAAAAGCGGAGGCTCTGATGGGATATTTCTTGTCCGAAGGCGTGTATGTGCCGCAAAATAAGGCAAAAGGGTTAGAGCTTTATCGAAAAGCCGCTGAGAAAAAAGATGATGATGCCCTTTTAAACTTGGGGGTTGCCTATTATTTAGGGGAAGTTGTCGATCAGGATTTGGATAAATCCATTGAATATTTTTCTAGGGTTAACAAAGTTACCAAGCCGATTGCCGGTCGTTATCTGGCGGATGTTTATCTGGCGCGGGATCAAAGCGGTGATGCTAAAAAGGCTATGGACAGTTATCGTTTAGCTGCGGCAAACGGGGATTTGGCCTCTTTCCATTCTTATGCCTATATTCAACAGAAAGGTAAAGTTGATGGGGTAAATTTGCCGGAAGCCATTAAATATTATACTTATGCGGCTTCACAAAGTTATGCGCCTTCTCAATATGTGTTGGGTACTATGTATATCAACGGTGATGGTGTTACGCGTGATGTCTTCAAAGGGTATGCTTGGATTTCCTTCGCCGCGAATCAGGAATTTAAGCCCGCCATTGAGATTCAAAAAAAGTTAGAGGATAACATGACATTATCTGATGTGGATAAAGCCCGTCGTGAGATGCTTGTTATTCAACGGGAAACGGTTAATCAGGTCGAATCTCCCTTAAAAAATGCTGCCTTAAGAAACGGTTCCGTTGTTGTCGCCAATCCTGGTGCAGGGAATGGTAAGGGTTCTGATTCGAATCGTGTTCGTCGTCCGCGTCGTCGTCGTTAATTTGAAAGGAATGTAAAATGAAAATACCAGAATTTGCGAAATCATTTTTAACTTTTCGTTTAATTATTTTAATCGGTATTGCCATGGGGCTATGGCTTTTTTCGGTCCAAACAGAGCAAGTTCCTTTATCTGTATTGCTGACAGAAACACGGATTTACCTGATCTCATTTATGATTGTATTGGGATTTCACGTCCTCCTTTGGATTATTGTTCAAAAAGCGTCCTTTTATGATATCGGCGGTTATGTTTGGCGGATTATTCGGGACACGGTCATTATCAACGCCGTTATGCTCAGTACAACGGCCGCCTGCTTTTTATACCACATTTACGCCTAGATTTCTTTCGTCAGGCACAGGGCATCCACCATACCGTTTTCAGTCGGGTAGTAGCCTTTTCTGACTCCTGTTTGTTTAAAACCGAAACCGCCATAAAGCCTTTGTGCCGCTATGTTTAAAGCAGACACTTCCAGAAATATTTTTTTTACCTTTTCTTGCTTGGCATAATTCATCAATTCCCGCATTAGGGCACTTGCCAAATGCATTCGCCGATATTCCGGCAGAACCCCGATAGAAATAATTTCCATTTCATCCAATACGCGGGTGCAAATTAGAAATCCTTTTTCCGTTACCCAACCGATTGTTGTCGGAAGGGCAAGTATTTGTTCGATTTCCGAAACACTCCATCTGTCTTTAAAACAGTGTTTATAAAGCTCCGCAATAACGGGGGCATATTCTGTCTGACCGCTAGATACTAACATCGGCATCTCGCAAATAAAGAGGTTCCGGTGCTCTTTCATTTTTTAATGAACAAAGTCCGACGGCAATGGCCGATTCATATTTCGGGGCGATAATATTAAACTTTGTCTCCTTTAGATAAGAAGCACCCGATCCGGTCAGGGTAGGGGGATTTAATTTTCGGATTTGTTCTTCGTTTCTGATTACGGCTTCCTCGACGGGATTGCCGTCTTGAAAAGTTTGCGTAAAGAAATCCCCGCGTTTCGTATCCAAAACAACCAAAACTTTTCCCTTTGTTTCTAACGCCGCCGCCTCAAAAGAAGTAATACCCGCCACGGGAATATTTAAGGCCAACCCAATCCCTCTTGCCGTTGCCAACCCAATTCTGACTCCCGTAAATGATCCCGGCCCGACAGCCACAGCCACCTTGGTCACTTTTTTGAAATCACGTTTTGCTTTTTTAAGGACTTCCTGTATCATGGGAATAAGGGCTTCTCCTTGTCCGCGTTCCATCTCTTGATACTGATGCGCCAATACCTTATCGGTTTCGATTAAAGCAACTGAAATACTGTTTTCCGTGGTGTCAAGGGCTAATATAACGTCATTTTTCATAATCGACTCCCTTTGAATAAGTTTGTTTTAGGGTTAAAACAAATCGTTTATTTCCTTTTGTTATTAAAGTCAAATTATCTTCAGTTAACTCGAATTCTTGGATTTCTGTCAGTAAATTTAAAAATTTTTCTTCTTCCGTCATATCAAAACTATCCCCCATCATCATGGTAGAAGATGGTGTCTGGAAAGAAATTTGCTTTTTATCTGATCTGTAAGTCCCAAAGTATTTGTTAATACCTTTTCCGAAATATCTGTTTGTGTTTTCATCAAATCCCAAAGTAATTTGGAATCCCGACGGCGTTTGATAGATATACTCTTTTCCTTTAAAGGATATTTCCTTTCCGCACGCCCACAAAAAAAACATGAATAAAACGACCCAATATCTTTTCATCTTTTAACCTTTAAAAATTAAGGTATATTATAAAAGGATCTCCCACTTTTGTCAATAAAAAGATTCGTTCACATCATACAACTTTTTTACTTTACTTCAACCATTTCCGGTTGCTGGGTATTGGGATTGTACCTAAAGGATAATTTTCCCTGTTTAAACAGAATTACCTTGGCCCCAAAGGCGTCATACCGCCACCCTTTCATACAGGGTACATTATTCTCCCCTAATGCCAAAGTTTTCAGTTCCTCGGTCGACGAAATAATTTTGGGTGCTACATTCAGTTCTGCCCCGACAATCATCAAGAGGAGGTGGTATAAGTCCACCAAAGTTTTTTGTGTATGCGTTAAGGTTTTTGGCTTTTCCCAATCCTTTGGGTAAAGTTCGACCGGATCTTTTTTGGCCGCCTGTATAACTTTTAGGATTTCCTGCCCCAGGGCACTCTTTCCAAATCCTCCCGATATCCCGCGACAAGCGTTCATGTCTTCGGCATTTTCCGGCATCAGAACCGCCAATTCAATCAAGGCATCATCTTTTAAAATATGCTTTCTGGGCCTGTTCTTGGCCTTGGCCGTTTTCTCGCGCCAGGCACACAATTTTGCGAATACATGTGTTTGTATCGGGCGCTTAAAAGGAATTTTAACTTTCCGCCAAACTTCATTTTCATCCGTGTCATAAGTTTTCGGGTCATTTTGAATGATAATTTCCTCTTTTAACCATTCTTCACGACCGCTATTGATTATTTTTTCATTTAAGGCCAAATAGATATCTCTTAAATAAGTGACGTCATTTAAGGCATATTCTTCCTGTTCAGGGGTTAAAGGCCTGTGGTGCCAATCGGTAAAGCGCATGGATTTATCCAAGGCAACCCCCGCCAAGTCATGCACCAGTTGTTGATAGCCCACATTTTCATCATAGCCGCACACCATCGCCGCAACTTGTGTATCAAAAACGGGTGTTGGCACTTTTCCCGTCAGGTGATAAAAGATTTCAATATCCTGTCTGGCTGCATGGAATACTTTAACAACTTTCGGGTTTTGTAAAAGGTCAAACAAAGCCGTCAAGTCCATCTCTGTGGCCAAGGGATCAATTACTTCCGCCACACCTTTCCCCGCGATTTGTATCAGACACAATTCCGGGTAGTAGGTTTTTTCGCGGATAAATTCGGTATCCAGTGTTATAAAGGGTAATTTTGCCAATTTTCGGCACAGTTTATTTAAATTTTCCGTCGTATTTATCATCATTTTTTTGAATTTACACTTTTTTTTGTTGAAAAGCAAGGTTTAATTCGTTAAAATAAAAAACATGATTAATTTATGGACACCCAATGTTTTAAAAATTTATCGGGCGCTCAATGGCCAAATGCGCCTGGTAGGCGGGTGCGTACGTGATTTTTTGTTGGGTAAAGAGCCCGATGACATCGATATGGCAACACCGCTTCTGCCTGACGCGGTGCGGGATCGGTTATCAAGTGCCGGCGTAAAATCCCATTTGATTGCCCCCCGCCACGGGTTGACGGAAATTTTGTTGGATGGGGAAAAGTTTGAAATAACGACGCTGCGACGTGATTCGTACGAAGGGGGAAAACAACAGGTTACCTTTATTACCGATTATGAACAGGATGCTATTCGGCGTGACTTTACCATAAACGCACTATCTATGGATAAAGATAAAATCTATGATTATTTTGGCGGGGAATCGGATTTAAAAATGCATCAGGTTCGCTTTATCGGCGATTCGGAAAAACGTATTATGGAAGATCCTCTTCGTATTTTCCGCTATATTCGGTTTTGGGCGGCATTTGGCGGGGATAACCCTGATTCGGATGTTTTGGCTTTATTCCCAAAATATAGAGGCCATTTGACCGATGTATCGTTAACCCGTCGTAAAAAAGAGTTTTTAAAAATCATCATGGGACCCAGACCTTTGGCCGCCTTGGATATCATGCGGGCAGGGGGGCTTTTCCCCTATATCGTTTCGCGGGACGGTTTAAATCATTTACAAAAATTATTGAGTTTAAAACCAAATGCTTCTAAAACAGAGCGACTTTTATGCTTTAACAATTTCATTCAAAATTAACAGAAAGGAAAAAACATGCAAATCAATAATCAAGAATCAGGTCGTACAATGATGGAAATGATCGGTGTTATCGCTATTATCGGTGTTTTAACGGTGGGAGCGATTTCTGCGGTTAACTTCGGGTTGGAATCATTTCGGGTATCCTCGGCATTCAGTATGGTTGAAAACACTGCCGCTGCCGTTTCCGACTTATATTCGTGGAAACGAGAATTCCCCACGAATGCTGAGGCTAAACAAATGCGGGATAAGATTTGTGACAATAAAGTTTTTGATGATACTTGCCTCGATCAGGAAAATGCCGCTACTATTCCGACTGCTTGGGGCTATTTAATGGTTGAGCCTGATAGTGCCTCTCAATTTAAAATTACATTAACGAATGTGCCATATATGTCGTGCAACCAACTTATGACCATGAGTTGGACAAACGCAACGCTTGACTCTAAATTGACCTGCAAGGAGGATGGTGATGCCAAAACAGATATGGTTTTCTATGGAAATTAATGGTATGTGATAAAAAAAGCCACCCGTTTGGGTGGCTTTTAAAATTGTTCCTTATTTTTTCGTTGGGGTCAAAACAGTTTGTCCACCCATGTAAGATTGCAATACCTTCGGAATACGAACTGTTCCGTCTGCTTGCAGATTGTTTTCTAAGAAAGCAATCAACATCCGCGGCGGCGCCACAACGGTGTTATTTAGTGTATGGGCAAAGTATTTTTTACCGTCTTTGCCGGCCACCCGAATTTTAAGGCGTCTGGCCTGTGCATCGCCGAGTGTCGAACAAGATCCGACCTCAAAATACTTTTTCTGACGCGGCGACCAAGCCTCTACATCACAAGATTTGACCTTCAAATCCGCCAAATCGCCCGAACAGCATTCCAAAGTTCTGACCGGAATATCCATCGTGCGGAATAAATCTACGGTGTTTTGCCAGAGTTTGTTATACCACATCATGCTGTCTTCCGGCTTACAAATGACAATCATTTCCTGCTTTTCGAATTGGTGAATCCGATAGACCCCGCGTTCTTCCAATCCGTGGGCACCTTTTTCTTTACGGAAACAGGGCGAATAACTTGTCAGCGTATAGGGCAAGTTATCTTCCGGAATAATCTGGTCGATAAATTTACCGATCATAGAATGCTCCGATGTACCGATTAAGAACAGGTCTTCCCCTTCAATTTTATACATCATGGCATCCATTTCGGCAAAGCTCATCACGCCTTCCACAACTTGCGAACGAATCATAAACGGTGGCACACAATAGGTAAAACCCCGTCCGATCATAAAGTCGCGGGCATAAGCCAAAATCGCCGAATGAAGCCGTGCAATATCGCCTTGCAGGTAATAAAAACCGTTACCGGCCACACGCCGCGCGCTATCCAGATCAATGCCCGAAAAGGATTCCATAATATCGATGTGATAGGGAATATCAAAATCCGGTACTTTCGGCTCGCCAAAGCGCTCCACTTCCACGTTTTCCGAATCGTCTTTTCCGATGGGAACGGAATCATCAATAATATTCGGGATAGTCATCATTCGGGTTCTGATTTCGGATTGCAACATTTCCTGTTCGCCTTCCAAAGCGGTGATTTTTTCACCGATTTCGGTACTTTCTTTACGAACGGCTTCGGCTTCATCTTTTTTGCCCTGACCCATCAAGGCGCCGATTTGTTTCGAAAGTTTTGTGCGCTTTGCGCGTAAAGCTTCCACTTCCGTAATGGCGGCGCGATTTTTCTTATCCAAATCGAGCACTTCATCCACCAAGACAAGTTTCTTATCTTGAAACTTCTTCTTAATGTTCTCTTTGACCAAGTCGGGATTTTCCCGCAGTAATTTTATATCAATCATTTTTTATTCTCCTACTTCATAAATAACTCAACAATGCCGGCAAATAGCGGCCACAGGGTTCCGATAAACCACCCGATGACATTTATCCCCGATACTTGTGATAGCAATATTACACCAATTAAAACAAAAAATCCATACTTTTCTGTAGATTGATACTTAATTGCGTATTTCAGGGGTAAAATTGACACCAAAATCCGCCCGCCGTCCAGTGGTAAAATCGGCAACAGGTTAAAGATTCCGATTACCAAAGATATCGCCACTCCATTTTGCACATTTTCTATAGTCCACTTCAAAAGAGTCCCTTGTGGTAGTAATTCTATGGCGAATCGCCCGATGATGACAAACAAAATGGCTAATAACAGATTCGCCAGGGGGCCTGCTCCTGCCACTAACCCCATATCCCGCTTCGGATGATTTAAACCGTTAAAATCGACCGGCACAGGTTTTGCCCAACCGAACATCACTCCCGAATGACTTAACCAACACAACAGCGGTAATAAAATACTTCCCACTGGATCAATATGGGGCAGGGGGTTCAGGGTTAAGCGTCCCGCCCGTGCCGCTGTATCATCGCCCAATTTTCTGGCGACCAGTCCATGGGCAACCTCATGCACAATCATGGCCAAAAGAAGCGGTATTACCCATGTCGATAGTGTATAAATCATAATAGTCCTTCCGCCCGTTTCAGCCTCTTGATTGATTCGACCGATAAATCCGGAATATGGGACGCCAAAGCCACCATATCTTCCAAAACTCCGCTGCAATGAAGAACGGTATCACAACCCGCCTTAATAATTTTTTGTGCGACTTGTGCTGGGGTTCCGAAAGTTGCCAAAGCCCCCATCGCCATATCATCACAAATTAAAAATCCGTCAAATCCGATTTTTTTCCGAATATAGCGAATAACTTTTTTTGAAAGTGTCGCCGGTAATTTGGAATCCAAAGCCGTATAAATCACATGTGCGGTCATACCCCATACGGGCTGTTCCATTTGGCGGAAAGGATAGAAATCCACCTTTTCCAATTCTTTTAGGGCATCTGTCACGGTCGGTAGGGCTTTATGCGGATCAACGGTCACCCGTCCATAGCCAGGAATATGCTTAATAATCGGCATCAGGCCGCTTTTAAGGGCCGTATCCACCGATACTTGTGCCATCTCGGCCACCAAGACCGGATCATCGCCATAGCACCGCCGATACATCACGTTATGATCTTTGTTTTTAACATCCAAACACGGCCAACAATCCACATTTATCCCTAAATCCGATAACTCTTTTGCAATTGTTTTTGCGTGTTTCTTAATACCCGCCATAGCTTTTGGGGGATCTGTTTGATATAAATCACCGTATTCTTCCGCCGCCGGCAGCTTCGTCCAATGCGGTGGTTTCAGGCGCTGTACGGTCCCTCCTTCCTGATCGATCAGGACAGGAGCATTTTTTCGACGCACGCATTTACGAAATGAATCCACCAAAGCCCGTACTTGATCGGGATCTTGAATGTTTCTGCCAAAAAGGATTAAGCCAAGGGGATTTATTTTCCGAAAAAAAGCCTTTTCTTCTTTGGTCAGTTCATAACCGCTACATCCAAAGATAACAGATTTAATCGGTCGCATTATTTATCCGCCTTTACAGGGACACAATCTTGTTTTTGCGCTTTCAATTTAGTGCAAAGTGCTGCTGCCTGATCGCGGGTAGCAAATCGGCCGGCCTGCAACCGATAGAAAGTGCCTTTACCGGCAATTTCTGCTGATATAATATCATGCGATGTATTGGACAAAAGGGCTTTATGCTTTTGTGAAATTTCTTTCCAAGCTTTTTCCACGGTCGCCTTTTTAGGTGAAGACATTAACTGAATCCGCCAACTTTGCGCCGCTTCCTTAGGGGCTTCTTTTTTCACTTCTGCCGTTTTTTTTGGGGTTTCTACCTTTGGTTTTACCGGTTCGGGGGCCAAGGGTAAAACCTCCGCCTTAGGTGTAGGCTCTTCTTTTACAACAATAACAGGTTCCGTTTTAACCTCAGGAGCTTTTGGGGATGCTTCCGGAGCGATTGGAACGACCGGCTCTGCTACCGGTTGTGCAACCGGCAAAGGGTCCAGAATCATTCTTTCCGGCAAAACGGGTTTTTCCGGTTCGGGGAACAGTTGTTCTACCTTTGGCATTTCGGCCTGAATGCGCTTATAAATCAATTTGTCTTGATTGGGAATATTTGCCCCGCCTGCATTTTCTGGTTTAACCCGCACGGGTTCCGGCGTTGGCGAAATGGTAATAATTTTATCGGATTGTTCATCTTCGCCGAATAGGAAAAATCCGCTTAAAACCACAGCCAACAAACCTACAAAAATCCCCAAAGCGATGAAGTGCCACTTAAATGAAGTTACACTTTTCTCCTCCACCTCATCAATGGGTTTCAGTTCAATTTCTTCTTTAAAAGGCGAATCGATTTCCTCGGGTCCTGAGGCCGATTCTTTACCGTCAAAGGAAGGTTCCTTGCGCCCGATAATATCATCGGACAACTCTTTTATTTTATCAAATTCATCCATAATACGTTCCTTTCATAGGTTTTTCCTTACCCTAGCACATTTTTTTTCTAAAAATCAAGATATTTTTTGATAATTTTAGGTATTTATAGTGCAACAAACGGGTAATGGCATGGGGATGCGGTACTTAAAATAAAATACCATCATCTATGAAAAATACCCCCTTGACAAGGGACGTAAGTTGTGCTATGAGTCTTAAAAATCAAGTGATCGCGGCATGCGGTCCGTTTTTTATTGTAGAGGAGTATTTATTTATGTTAGACAGTTTATTTTCATGTATTTTTACGGCTCCCTTTTTGGGTGTTTTAGGGCTATTGACGGCTATATTCATTTATTTTTATATTGCACGTCAACCCAATGGTACGCCGCGGATGGTTGCCATCGAACATCAAATCCATTCCGGGGCAATGGCCTTTTTGAAAAAGGAATATAAGGTTTTGGCCTGTTTTATTTTGGTAATTTTTGCCTTAATTGCTTTTGGGCTCAATATCCAAACGGCTCTTTCGTTTTTGAGTGGCGCTATCACCTCTATTTTTGCGGGCTTGTTCGGTATGATGGCTGCTACAAAAGGTAATTCCCGCACCGCTCAAGCTGCTAAAACGCTGGGCCTAAAGGGTGCACTGAACATTTCCTATTTTGCAGGTTCCGTTATGGGGCTTTCCGTTGCCGGTTTGGGTTTGCTGGGCTTAGGTATTCTATACGCCGTTTATGGTCAGGAAATTACCACTATTCAATATATTAACGGCTTCGCCATGGGGTGCAGTTCTATTGCATTGTTTGCCCGTGTCGGGGGCGGTATTTATACCAAGGCCGCCGATGTCGGTTCGGATCTTGTCGGTAAAGTAGAGGCCGGCATTCCCGAAGATGATCCGCGTAACCCCGGTGTGATTGCCGATAATGTAGGCGATAACGTTGGCGATATTGCCGGTATGGGCGCCGATATTTATGAATCCTATTGCGGGGCAATTATCGCGTCTTCTGCCATTGCCGCTACGATGAGTGAATCATCTTTGTCTTCCCTGGGTGTTGCCAGAATGACACTTTTACAACTGCCATTGTTTTTGGCGGTAATCGGTATGATTGCTTCATTAATTGGCGTCGGTTCAATGCACTTTTTCAAAGGCCTTAAACCCGCCGTAGCCCTACGCGCCACGACATTAAGTGCCGGCGGTCTATTTATTTTACTCAGTTTAGGCTTGGTCATGGGTATGGATTTGCCGATTCGTTTGTTTTGGGCCGTTCTTTCTGGTTTAGTCGTGGGGACTTTAATAGGCCTTTTTGCTGAATATTATACGTCGGGTTTTCCTGTCCGTAAGATTGCGCATCAAAGCCGCACCGGTGCAGCTACCGTTATTATTTCCGGTTTGTCTGTCGGTATGGCCAGTACTGTTTTACCTGTGATTTGCATCTGTGTTGCAACCTTTATAGCCTATTTCGCGGCCGGTATTTACGGAATCGGTATCTCTGCGGTCGGTATGTTGGCAACCGTTGGTGTTACTATGACGGTCGACGCCTATGGCCCGATTGCCGATAATGCAGGCGGTATAGCCGAAATGTCGCACCTGGGTGCGGAAACGCGTGAAATAACGGATCATTTGGATTCTTTGGGTAACACAACTGCCGCCATTGGTAAGGGGTTTGCCATCGGATCGGCGGCTTTAACAGCATTGGCTTTGTTTGTGGCGTTTATTCAGGCCGCCAATTTAGATCGGATCGACTTGGTTAATCCGATGGTTATTATCGGGACCTTTATCGGCGGTTGTATTCCGATGTTGGCCGCCGCCATGACGATGCAGTCTGTGGGTAAAGCGGCCTATTCCATCGTTAAAGAGGTTCGCCACCAATTCCGCACCATTAAGGGATTATTAGAAGGTGTCGAGGGTGTTCAACCAAATACGGAACGGTGTGTCAGTATTGCGACCACTGCTGCCTTACATGAAATGATTTTGCCCGGCATATTGGCTATCTTTGCACCGCTTTTAACGGGGGTATTATTAGGTCGGGAAGCTTTAGGCGGTATGTTATTGGGTGCAACGATTGTCGGTGTATTTTTAGCACTGTGGATGTCAAATGCCGGCGGTGCATGGGATAACGCCAAAAAATATATCGAATGCGGTAAGTTTGGCGGTAAAGGAACACCTTCACACAAAGCTACCGTTGTCGGTGATACCGTTGGCGATCCGTTTAAAGATACATCGGGCCCGGCTCTTAATATTTTAATTAAGCTGATGATTATAGTGTCATTGGTTATCGCCCCGATTTTAGCTGCCTATAACTGGAATGGGCTGTTCTAAACAGGTTTTGGGGTTAAAATTTTAGGCGATTAAAATGAAAAAATATTTGTCTCTAATTTTTAAATGCGGCAAAATTTCCAAAAGTTGCTTTATCTCTGGGGCAGATGATCCTTTATGGCTTTTTGTTGTGCTTGTTCATTAATGCGGTCCTGTTGCTCTTCATGAAAAATTTCTTTAATTTGGTCTAGGGAAAGGGAGTCTGCATAGTAGTTCTTGGCACTATTTTTTTTCGTTTCAGGAAAATCCATCGTTTTCATAACACCATTTTCATCTAAAAATCCGATGTGTGCGACTCGTCCTTCATCGACACCCCAATTATCAAGGGTATATGTTCCGATGACATCTTGAGTTATGGGGTTGTATAAATCAACCTTTTTTACATCGCGTGACGTATAAACCATTCCGTCTCCGGAATTTCGAGGTTGAGAGGGCATCACATTGTAATGATGCTCTGTTCGGCGGCCTTCCTCGTCCAAGACATCATAAGCTTCCAATGTTTTATGAGGTGTCTCTTTGATCTTTTCCTTTCCTTTTATTCCGCCAGGATGATAGGTTGTTTCAACACCATCTTCTGTACGAACAAATTTTCTCGAGCCATCAGGATAATAACCTTCGTATGCTTGTCCATTATTTCCTGATTTGGCTTGTAGTACTCCGTTGGGATAATAGGATTCAACGGTTCGACCTTTCTCTGGTTCATAGGTTACAAATACATATCCATTTTCATCTTTGTGGGGAATTTCAATTTTTTTGATTTTTTCCTGCTGCATAGCATTAAGGGTGGTTTGTACGCCATTTTCTGCTTTAAAAGATTTCCATCTTGCAGATCTTTCGGCTTGTGTTTCACCATTTATGATTATTCCACGTTCGACACGTTGATCCAAGAGTACTGTTGGCGTAGGCTTAGTACCTTCTTGCGTATGATTTGTTTGCGACGATAAGGGTTCAGTATGCAAAGCTACCGTCGAAGAAACGACAGCAACCCAATTTGCCACTTTTTTTAGTCTGCTATTAAATGACATTTCAGACCCTCCATGCTTCCATTATACCTTATTTTCATTGTTTTGTCAATGTATAACAACCCTATTTTCAATTAAGAATTTATCGTTTTAAATTTGCTATTGAGTCGCATAAAATATCAAAAAAGGCTTGTTTGTTGATATCTCGAATAACATTAACCACTCTTCCTTCGGGTGCTATTAGGCTTTGTCCCCGAAAATTTTTCAAGTCGATTTTTATGGGAATTTGTTCGATTTTAAAAATGGAGTCATCCACCAAATAACACATGGCAACGGCATCGTGGAGAGCCCGTATCGGATCGGTAGGTGTTTTTTTAACCGGTGCATAATCCTCCATATCATCCGGTCCGATTGCAGAGAGCATATCTGCAATCATAATAGCCTCTTTTGTCCCGATTTTCCTGATACGCGTATCTACTTCCCCATTATATAGAACACGCCTGGTAATATCCAATCCGATTAAATTAATTTTTTGGATACTCGAACATAAAGTAATATCTGCTGCTTCTGGGTCCATGGCAAAGTTATATTCCGCATATACATCATCCCCATTTACTGAGATATTTCCCATCCGTCCGCGTAACGGCTCCGGAAAGACACATCCTCCCATGATCGTTATACCGGGAATATTTTCAGAAATTTGTGGCTGTTTTAACAAAGCCTGAGCGATATTTGTTTGTGGGGCTGTAGCACACAGATGCGGATAATTATTCGCATTAGAATAGGTTTTGATTAAAAAATCAACGGCGTTTTCTTGCGGCACAAAAAATTTGGGAATTTTCCAATTCTCTGTGCCGGCCATACCAGATTCCCCAAATACGTTTTCCAGTGTTGTCAGATTTTGTTTTAAGGGCCGGTTAGCCCCTCTATAAACTGGGATATCCGTTCTGCCTGCAAATGTTAAGACTTTCATGGCATTCAGGTAGCATTTGTCCACGGACACATTTCCACCGACGACTGTAATAGCCTTTAAATTAATATCTGCGGATCCTAACGCCAATAAAATTGCCAAGGCATCATCTTGGCCGGGGTCGCAATCAAGGATAATATCTTTCATTTTATTCCCCTTTATTTCTTGTGCGTAAATATTTTGATACATCCGTTAGACGAAAACCTTTGGCGTTCAGTAATACCAACAGGTGAAAGATTAAATCCGATGCTTCTCCGATAAAGTTCGGGTCATCCGTTACGGCAGCCAAAGCGGTTTCCAGACCTTCTTCTCCGACCTTTTGGGCCATACGCGATAAGCCACGTTCGAAAAGGCGTGCGGTATAACTGACATCCGGATTGTCATCTTGTTTCCGCTTTTCAATGACTTCCTCCAAAAGTGGGAGCCATTCCAAGGGCGCATCCGCAAATGCGCCAAAGCAAGATTTTCTGCCCAGATGACAGGTCGGTCCCGTTGGAATAACCCGTACCAACAGGGTATCACTATCGCAATCTGTTTCCACTCCGACAAACTTTAAAAAATTGCCCGAAGTTTCCCCCTTAGTCCACAGGCAGTTCCTTGCCCGACTAAAAAATGTCACCTGACCGGATTTAATCGTTTTTTTAAGGGCTTCCTTATTCATATATCCCAACATCAATACTTCCATGGTGCGATTATCTTGAATAATTGCGGGAATAAGACCGTTTCCTTTATTAAAATCGAGTGTTTCTATGTTCATTGTTTCCTCCTTAATTCATTGTCAAAGCCCGACCGATACGGGCCATTAGGTTGTTGGCAATAGACCTTTTATCATCAGAAATCTGACGATTACTGATCAACACGGCTTCCGAATTCAAAATCGGCATAACTTCGGTCAGGTTGTTTTCTTTTAAGGTTGCCCCGCTGGAAACAATATCCACAATCACGTCCGACAGTTTTAGACTCGGTGCAATTTCCACCGATCCGTTCAGTCGCACAATTTGTGCTGAAAGCCCTTTTCCCCTCAAAAAGTTTTGAACAATCTGCGGATAGGTTGTGGCGATTTTTAGATTATTTAAATCATCTAACGTATTAAACCGGACATTCTTGGGAACCGCAATCGAAAGACGACACTTCGATATTCCGAGTTTTGCAAAGATTTCGGCGTTAAAGTTATCGGTTTCCCCGAATTTTGTTTCTTCAAAGACGTTCAGGCCCACTATCCCGAAATCGCAAACCCCTTGTGATACCAGGGCAGGGATATCGTCATCTCGCACGAATAACAGGTCTATCGGCATTTCCGGAACCGTGTAGATAAGTTCTCTTTCTCCCTCATCAAACGAAAGTCCTGAGTTGTTAAATATTTGACGGCAAGATTCGGTTAATCTGCCTTTTTTTTGTATGGCTAGTCTAATTCTATCAGACATAGTAAATCCTTTTCAATAAAATTGTTATAAATATAAATTAACGGAAAATAATAAAAAGCAAAAAAAATACACTCTTACGGGTGATGATGGGCGTGAACAACCGTCAAGCCATTAACAAACATTAAAAAAGATGTTTCATCATACAACATAACAACTTCATTTTATCGGATAAATTTTTAGATGTCAACACATTTTTAAAAAATGTTCATTGGTAAAGAAAATGGGCCCTTGCGGGCCCTAAAATAGATGAAAAATTGAAAATCTACTTTTTGAACTTATTAATGATTGTGTCCAAAAAGTCGCCTTTCCAAGTAATTTCACCGATTGTATTATTTTCTTTCACATTCTCTGTCCTGACAAAAACACGTTCGTGTTTTTGATTGGGCTTGGAATAATTGGTATACAGATCCAAATACAGGGTTGTCGGGCCGGAAATACTCTGCCGGTGATCGCCAAAATTATTTGTCCGAATGGTATATTTACCGTCGGCTGCCCGTCTTAACATAAATTCTTCAGGACCAAAGCCTTGTGTAAAATCATGCGGATAGCGACCGCCGATTTCGGTCATTTTGTGGCTGTAATAGCATTCTTCGTTATACGGATCAATCACGTGCAGGTCTATATCCGTATTATCTGTACTCCATGCCAGAACAATTCGGATATCCACCGGCATATTGAACACAAAGTCCGGATCCATATTTTGGGTATTTACCTCAGGATGTAAAGAGAGCAAATTATTCATTTCGACAAAGATAATCTGCTTAATTTCATTAAAGCGGCCCCAATCATTTTCCAAGATATGATAGAATGTATCAAATGCCTTTTGATAATCGCCCTTTGCCTGATAGGCCAAAGCCAAATCACGGAAAGATTGCGGATCCTCACCGCGCAGTTTTGTTATTTTTTCAAATAACTCTACCGCATAGCCATATTCTTTCATCTGCATTAATTTATTGGCCGTAATTCGGATCAATTCCACATTATCCAACTTCATTTCAACAATATTGGATAACACTTTTAATCCTTTACCGTATTGATTGCGGCGAATAAACTCATCCGTTATATCAAAGTAGAAAGAGGGCTGATCGCTATACCCTTTCTTTAATTTTAAATAGTCCGCATACAGATCCGCATCTCTTGATGCTTTTAAGATCTTTAAATACGGCACATCTGGATCCCATTGTTTAATTTGAATGGAATTTCGGGATTGAGAACTGATTCGTTTAGAATTAGAAACAATGGCCCCGTCTGAGTCGACTCTGCCGATATAATTGGCACTCATATCTGCCTCACCGGAATCAGTTAATGTATCCCTAAATTTAATCCCGCTTGCAGATACAGCATGTCCCTCATCTGAACTCGATAGTGTATCACCATAACTTGCTCCTACGGAATAATGGGCGTCATTGACTATCCGCCGCCTACCACGGGAACGATGGCCACTGGCTGCTTTTATTGATTCATATCTTGATACCGGTTTGGTTTCATATTTCCGTCTCCACCATTCTTTGACACCATTGGCTTGACGCATAGCATCTCGGATAGCGGATGACTTTTTCGTCTTGATATCATTTTCCTGGTTCCAGGCTAACCGATCATATTCGGCCCGTAATTCTGGCGGTGGTGTAATATGGTATCTGAAATAATCGGATGCATTTTCCAAAACCAATAAAGATGTATTTTCCGTTACAACGGAATATTTTTGCCCTAATGCCAATATTTCATCTCTATTCTCATCGGCATTTTGCTCTAAATAAGAAATCTTTTGTTGTGCCCACAGCCGTTCTACCGCCGGATTATTTCCTTCGGCCGAAAGGGATATTTTTTGTGTTTGAATAACATGATCTTTATCATAACCCAAAGCAATTTTCAGTTCTGTCTTGCGTCCAGCAAAGATACCCGCAACGCTGAGATTTTCGTCGGCAATTGCCCCGATTGGCGGATAAATTTCCGATACGTTATTTCCCTTATAGGAAACAACGCGTAAGGGTTGCTTTGTTAATTGTGTCAGTGCTTTTTTGGTGCTGACTTGTGCTAAATTAATAAATGAACCGAATGTCTTGTTTGCCCATCCTTTTAATGTTCCGGCGGCATATTCCGGCGCCGAATTGATTGTATATACGGGTACATTCGGTAATTTAAATTTCACTTTATTTCCGAAAGTATTTAATCCGTCCGTGAATAATAAGATTTCGTCTGCTTTAATTTTTTTCAGATTCAATTTTTCAAAACGGGTTGCGCCATCATAGACAATTTTATCAATAGCCGATAAAACAGGGGCGGCATTTCCGTTCCTTACGGAAATATTTTGCGCTTTACCCATTTCGATATCAAACGGAATAAAGGTTACGGATACATTATTTAATTTCTTTAAGTAGGCTTCTAAAAGCTCTTTTTCTTTTTCGATATCCCGTTTTTCTCCGGATAAAGAAGCATCCCAAAGAATAGCCACGTTTTTCGGATAAGTTTTATTCTTTTCGGATTGCTTTAAATCAACACTGCCGTAGAAATAGGTTCCCCCCGATGTTCTGTGGGTGAAAAACGGATTTTTTTCTGTTGTCGGGATGCTGAAAGATAAAGTGTTATTTAAATCATAATCTGCCGCATCAAAGTGGGATAGAAATACTTGCCCCGACCGTGTGAAGTGAAAACCACGTAAATCGGTTGCAACCTGTGGAGCTCTGTCTGATTCTGTCGGCAGATTGATGTCTAAACTGAAACGTTCTAATCTTTGATTAAAGTTTAATGGCAGAACATACCTGAATTGTCCTTTTTCTTTTTGAAGGGGTTCTTCTAAAATAATACGAATTCTTCTTGTCCCGTTCGGCGTGAAGGGGTAAATACGTGTTTTGAATTGATTCCCCGCCGTTTTTTCAACCAACAAGGGATCGACACCTTGCCGCACAACGGCTTCAAATGTTTGACGCGCCTTTTCTTTTTCGACGACAACACCTTCGCGCATTTTTCCGTTAATGTCTAGGGCAATCGCCGCTACGGTCTGATTTTCCGCCAAAGGAAATTCAAATTCGGCCTCCAAAGTTGCCGAATTTGGGTTATACATAACCATTTCATAGGTTGTGTTGGCAACATTACCGATAATATCCGTTTTAATGGATAAATCCCGAATGGTAATGGGTTGATAATTAGGGCGTACGATAATTCTGGGAACAAAGATAACTCTACGACGTGGCATAACCAGACAATCCCCCGAATCGCAATCTATTCTATCTGCTACACCGGAATTTACCCGTAAAGGCCGATAGCTTTCCTGTGCATTAACCGAAGCAATCAAAAATAAAACAGATAAAATAGTCGAACAAATAACAATTATTTTTTTCATAATACACCCCATTTAAGAATTAATCTGTGGGTATTCTAATATGTATAATTTAAAAATGCAAATAAAAAATAAATCCACTCTGATTATTTTTTAGGTGTGTTTTAAGAACGCTGCTATTTATGGATTTTATACAGCTTTTAAAGAGAAATTCTATCCTAAATTTCAAGCTATTTAAAAAAATATAAAAAACGTATTGACAAATGAAAAGAAAAGGCATATAATTTCCCTGTTATGACGAAAAGTATTAACTTTTTTGCTTTTGCTTTTAACTCTTTTTGGTTTTGGTTTAATCGAAAAGAGGGCTTTTTGTTGTAATTAATCCGTCAAATTTTAATAACAGTAAGAGGCTCTTTCGTATAGAAAGGGCATTTTTTTTATTTTACAGAAAGGAAATATAAGAGTAACAATGTCAGACGATATAGATATTTTAAGGGCTTTACCGGTTTTGCAAAAAATATGGAACACACGCACGCTGTCGGATTATTTTAAGGCAACAATTACCCCCTTGGGACAAATGGAAGAAGTTCCCGAAAAAAGGATGATGGTTGATGCGATATTCTCGGAAACAGAACGCCTTTATGGTTCGGATACCGCCCAAGGTGTTTGCGCACAAATAACAAGTTTTCCTGTGGTGGAAACGGGCACCCATCTGGCTTTCTTACGCGATTATGATACCCCTCTGAAAGACGATTTGCGTTCTCGCCTCAATCAAAATGTTCTGATTTCAAGCGCCTTAATGCGTCATTCCGGACAAAAATATCATGTCGGCGTATATGGTAGTAATGTTACCCTAAATCATCCCTGTGGCGGTGGTTTCTTTCAACTGGGCGATGATATTTTTCCCGTTACACAATTAGGTCAGATCGGCCAAGTCTGCCTGTATGATGCCCCGCGGATGACCGGTAATGCTTTTAATGAATCGTTACCGCTGGTTGCAAAATTGAATATGCTGAACACGGTTTTAACGGATGATATTATCAATAAGACTCAGACCCCGCGTAAAGAAATGCTCTTGAAAACTCGTAAGATTATCAATCAATTATTAACACCGGTCGGCCATGGTAAAGCCAATTACGGCACGGTTCAAAAGCAATACCAATCCCTAAATGTCACGAATAAAGGTTTTGTGGAATCGGCCTTTCTTACTTTTTCAATGGAAGCCTACAAAAAATACGGCTACACTTTTTCCGATGTCGATAGGCAATATCGGGAATTAGCAACTGTGTTTGATCGCAAGGATTTAAAACTACCCGATCAGGTCGCTTTGGTTCAATCCAAGACCATTAATGGGGCTTTGGGCGGGACGGATATCCGCCATATTTCCGTAGATGCCGTAGAAGTGACTCGAAAATTTTTGATCTCATCACTGGAAAATAAGAATAGTTTATGGTATAAGATTTTCAATAACTCGGAAAGTTTTAGGAAAATGCATCAATCATTTATTGGTATTAGGGGTAGTTGGAAAGAATCTGAATCTCCCTTTGACTATGTCGTGCGGGATAAAGGTTTCGCTAAATGCATCTCTCTGCCACTGGAAAAAATTGATCACAAACCGGAAACATTGGTTCCCTTGTTAAGGGAAAAAAAGATTATTCCCTCCAGTGCCCTTATCGTTTTGATTTTTCAAAGTTCGGGCATTATGGCGCATGGTGGTTTTTTTCAAACCACATATGCGGATAAAATTAAAAAACGTTTTGTCGGACTCTTAACGGACATGGGCGAAACAAAGCGAGCTCAGCAATTGCAACAATTACCGGTAGATATGGCTTTGCTTTCACTGGCTGCCGTGAATGATAAAACCGGAAAACCCATGAAGTTATCCGAAATTTCGCGTCTACCTGTGAACAAAAGACAAGAATTGATGGATATGATTCCCCAATATCCTTCTTGCCGTGCGGTAACAAATGCTTTGCCGACCCTGAAACGCTATCTGGATTCAACAGCCCCGGGTTATGTCGCTGGCGAAGCCGCTCAAGCCCCTCAGCCGCGCCTTGTTTGCCATCACCAAAAAGTATCGGGTATTTTACCTCAGATGCGGGAAGAAACACATCTTGCGAGGTCTGCATGATTTTAAAACGCATTCAAACCTCATATATTCAGTCAAAACTGATGTATGCTACACCTAATAATTCCTTCTATAAGGATATGTATTCTGCCTTTGGATTAACTGAGGCTTTGGTTCATCCTGAACTTTATAATCGTTTAATCCGATTGGAAAAACAACTGAATGAAAAACAACTGATTTTAGTAATCTATGATGCGTTCAGACCCTTGGCTGTTCAAAAGTTTATGTATGAAACAGCCCCCGATTATATCAAACCTTATATTGCTCCGCCGCCTCAGCCTGATTCCAGGCGTGGTTTCCATCCGCGCGGTGTTGCTATTGATTGCTATTTGGCGAATAGGGTAGGGGAGCCTCTTCCGTTTCCGACATTGCCGGATGCATTTTATCCCGGTTATGAGAAGGACCCGAATTATCCTCAATATTTAAAAAAATGTCACAGGGACTATAACAGCCCCGATTTAACCGACGCTCAAAAGGATAATCGTACACTTTTGGAAGACATGATGGCGTCTGTCGGTCTTGAAGGCCTTCCCCACGAATGGTGGCACTTTAATCTACCGAACGCATGGAAATACCCACTTATTGAATCTTTAAAAGATGTTGAAATTAAATAAAAACTTCATCAAGAAAACATTGTCTTGATTGGCCGATAAAATCACGCCCTTAATTTCAAAATTCTTGTTGCATTCTCTCGGAAATTACTTTATGATGACGACATCTTGTTTGTCAGGAGGTATTATTATGAAGAAAATAGTGTTTATTCTTATCGGTTTGATATTAAGTTTATCTGCTGCCGCGCAATGGATGCCGTATATTCGCGTGCCGGAAAAACAAAAGCAAATGGAATTAAAGAGCTTAAATATTAATGTTCAGGTCATGGGCAATATTGCCACAACGACTTATGACATGGTCTTTTTTAACCCGAATGACAAAACACTGGAAGGCGAAATGATTTTTCCGATGTCTCCCAACCAAACGGTTGTAGCGATGGCCTTGGATATTAACGGCAAAATGCGCTCCGCCTCTGCCGTAGATAAAGATGAAGCCCGTCGTATTTTTGAAGAACAGGTCCGTCGCAATATAGATCCTGCCTTAATTGAAAAAGTGGCCGGAAACCAATATAAAATGCGTATTTATCCCTTTAATCCCAAAGGGCAACGCCGCATTCAAATTACGACCGAAGAAAACCTAAAGATTCAAAATAATGAAATGCCTCTGTCCATTCCTTTAACATATAATAAAAGATTAGAGCATTTTGGCTTAACGATTAACGTGGCTCAAGATATTGCCAAGATGCCCAAAATCAAAACAGACTTTGAAAATTTTGAATTTGAAAACAGAAATCAGCATTTAACCGCCTCTTTTGAAAAGCAGGATTATTTGTTAGATAATTCGCTGGAATTAACACTTCCGGCCCCTCAAAAAGAGATTATTTATACCGGTAGCGAATCGGGCAAAAATTATTTTTATTCAAACATCAATGTTAAAAAAGCCGAAAAAACGAAAGTTCTTCCTAAAAAAATAGCCGTTGTTTGGGATATTTCTTCCTCCGGCAACGATCGCGATTTGAAAAAGGAAAAAGAATTATTAATTGCTTATTTGAAGAAAATCAAAAATGCGGATGTTGATTTAATTACCTTCAATATTCGCCAAAATACATCTTCTTCATTTAAGGTAAAGGATGGTAATATGATTACATTATTGCAATCCATTGATGCCCTTCCTTATGATGGGGCAACCCGCTTGGATAAGGTTGACTTATCCGCCATTCAGGCAGATGAAATCCTGCTTTTCACGGATGGTGTTGCCACAATCGGGGATAGCGTGATTAAACCGGTTAAGACCCCCGTTTATGCCATTGTATCTTCGGATAAAGGGGAGTTTTCAATGCTGTCCAATATGGCCAATAAGACATTGGCGCGCCTTATCAATTTGAAAAAATTATCGATTGATGCTGCTTTGAAGGAACTTACCCAAAAACCGTTGCGCTTAATTGCCTATAAAACTACATCTGCTCAGGAAATTTACCCGCTCCCCTCGGCCGTGGTGGGGGAAGATTTCACTTTCACCGGTCGGTATAACGGAAAGTCCGCTGAGGTTGAATTGCAATTCGGTTACGATGAAAAGAATATCACCGAAACGAAAAAGATTAAAATCGGCGCTGTGCAAGGCAACACCCTTGTCCCCAGACAGTGGGCCGCCCACAAAGCGCGCGAATTAGAATTAGATGCCAAAAACAATCGGGAAGCCATTGTGCAACTGGGGAAAGATTTTTCAATTTTAACCGAATATACGTCTTTGTTGGTACTTGATAGTTTGGATGATTACCTGCGCTACAAGGTTGCCCCCAAAGATCCCGATTTATTGGCAAAGTATAACCGTTATGTATCCTTAAAGGATAAAAAGAGTAAGTATGCCGAAGCAAAAGAGAAACGGCGTGCTATTACGGATACATTACGCATGGCCAATCAAATAAAGAAATGGTGGGAAAAAGAATTTAAACAAACCCCGCCCGAAGCACCTATGAACCCTGGGATTTTGAAAAAAATCCGGAAGATTTGGACAGACAATATGGCATTCTTGCGGATAAAAATGGAAATATGATTGGATATATAGCCGATGAAGGAAGAATAGTTAGCGTAGATGGGAAAGCCATCGGTCGGATTGTTGATGCTAAGAGTAGTACTTACTTGGCAGATCCAGAAAAGGATGAAACATCAAAAAAAGAGGCCAAAATCAAATTAAAAGAATGGTCGCCCAATACCCCTTATATTAAGGAATTGCGTAAAGTTAAAGATGTCGATTTATACCGCACCTATTTGATCTTGCGTGATAAGTATCAGGATATGCCCGCCTTTTACTTTGACGTGGCCGATGAATTTGTCAAACGCAATATGGCTGAAAAAGCCACTTTAATCTTGACCAATTTGCTGGAAATGAAGACTGATAATGTGGAACTCTTGCGTGTGGCCGCCCAAAAATTGCAATCTTACGGGCAATATCAAATGGCCGAGATTTTATTCAAAAAAATCGTTGAAATGCGGGCGGAAGAACCCCAAGGCTATCGTGATTTAGCCCTGCTATACGAGGCCTCAAACCAAAACCAAAAAGCCTTGGATCAATATATGATAATCCTCAGTAAGAAATGGAATAACTTTAACGATATCAAAAAAGAAGTTTTTGTTGATTTAAACGGCCTTATTGCACGGGATAAAACCCTGAATACAAGGGATGTTAATCCGCATTTGATTTTCAATATGCCGATTGATTTGCGGATTACCTTGGGGTGGAGTGCCCGTGATAAAAGCGTCGGGTTAAGCGTTATTGACCCTTATCATCAAGGTGTCTACCGGGGTGAAAATAACAGTGGCGCAAAGCACATGCACGCCGGTTGGGGATGGGGTCCGGAAAGTTATATGATTAAAAAGGCAATTGAGGGCAAATATGATATCAAGGCCCACGATTATTATAGTGACAACCGTCAAGGTGTTGTCTTACCCGTTTTCGCCTGGGTTGATGTTTATACCCATTTCGGACAAAAAAATCAAAAACATGAACGCACCCTTATTCGTATGGATGAGGTTAAAAATCAAGAACTCGGAAGCGTCAGTTTTGAATCCGCTTCTTGCCCAAAAAGAACGCCTGTTCGGTATATGAACGATTGTGTTTCCTGTAATGATACACGAAAGTTATTTGTGCCCGAAAAACAGTGCGATCTTTGTTCCAATAGAAAAATGTTTGGTGATTTCTGTATCCAAACCTGCAGTGCGGATAAACCGATGCAAAGTTCTGTCGGAAATTGCTACGAATGCAATAATCAAAAAGCCCTAAGGTTATCCGAAGAAGAATGTAAAAAATGCCCCAATCGGGAAATGAAATTCGGCTATTGTGTCTTAAACAGCTATAATTGCACGGATGATAAACCGCTTCGTGAAGGGATCGTAACCTGTCAATCTTGCGATTATGAAAAATCCATGATTGTTTCGCCCGAAGATTGTGCTAAATGTCCCAATCGGGAAATGATCGGCAAATATTGTGCCTTAAAACAATGTCCTAAGGATAAACCTATGCAGGGGAGTAACGGTATATGCTATAACTACGACTGTAATACACTCTCTGCCGATATTATTGCGCCCGAAGATTGTGCCAAGTGCCCCAATCGGGAAATGAAGGGTAAATATTGTGTCCGTAAATCCTGTTCGGCCGATAAACCCATTCAGGATAAAGCCGGCAGTTGCCATACCTGTGCTTCGGAATTTTCTATCACAGCGGATAAAGCGGAATGCGATAAATGTGATAACAGGACCATGTATGGTAATCAATGCAAATTGAATTGTTCGGCTGATAAAGTCCAAGATAAAAACGGGAATTGCTATACCTGTGATGATAATTGGTCTGTGGAAACAACACCGGAAGAATGTGCAAAATGCCCCAATCGTGCGTTTGATGACGGCAAATGCGTTAAAAAGACTTGCTCCAATGATAAAAATATTGAAAGCAAAGAAGGCGGTTGCTTTGCCTGTGATTATAAAGGTAGTATTCATACCTACCCCGAAGAATGTGCAAAATGTTCCAATCGTTATATGATGAAAGAATTTTGCGTCACCGCTTGTGAAAAGAAAGGCCAAGTCCAGGATACCAACGGTAGATGCTATGATTGTGACGTCGATTATCCGATTGATGTGGATGAAAAAACATGTAAAAAGTGTCCCAACAGAGTTTATAAAAACAACCGCTGTATTGCTTCTTGCCCCAAAGACAAACCTGTCATGGATAAATGGGGAACCTGCCATGCCTGCGATGATGAATATAATTTCTCAACGGACGAAATTGAATGCCAAAAATGTCCCAATCGGACACAGTATGGGGAATCTTGTAAAATTGCCTGCGATAAATACGAACCCATGCAGGATATAGAAAGAGACGGTCACTGTTATGATTGCGATTATGAAGGCGGCATCAGGCTCCCGAAATCCGAATGTGACAAGTGTCCTGATCGGGAAATGGTCGGCGAAGGGTGCTATGAAAAATGCCCCGATTATGCCCCCTTAATTGCCGAAGACGGGACTTGCTATACCTGTGATATGGAAGAGAATATCCGGCGGAATTACTACCCCATCAGGGATAACAACTCTACCCCCACTGGTATCGTCGTAATTGATGATAGAGGGCGTATTATCCGCAGGGAAAGTGAAAGATATCCGATGCAGGCGGTTAAAACAACCGCACAAAGTTGTGCCCAATGTCCCAACCGCGTTTATCGGAACGGACTGTGTATCAATAAGCCGCCCAAAGGTATCTTTATGGCTGATTTTAAAGAGAAAGAATACTTCTCCTGTTCGGTCGAAGGAACTCTAATCGTTTCCAAAGAAGAATGTGATAAATGTTCTAACCGGATGATGATTGGTGATGCTTGCGTCATTAAAGAATGCCCTGATAATGCTCCGCTTCAAACATCAAATGCGGAATGCACTTCTTGCTATAGCCCCGAAATGCTGTCCATTTCCAAAGAACAATGCGACAAGTGTCCTAATCGGGTTATGCACGGACCGTTCTGTACACTGAAACAATGCCCTGATGATTCACCGATGATTGGAAATAACGGCAGCTGTATCTGGTGCGGTACAAAAACTTTGCTCTCCGTTCCGCCGCAGGAATGCGCCAAGTGCCCGAACCGTGAAATGAATGGTAATTATTGCGTTTTGAAATAACCTGAAAGGGGCATTATTGGGAAAATCGGTTGGGAATACTTGATTTTTCGCCCGATTTATGCTATAATGCCCCCATCATGACAAATTTTTCAGATCAAGATAAACAAGAATTAAAAAAACGCCTTGATAATTTGCAGGCGTTTTGTTTTCCGCCGGCTGATTTAATTCGGCCGAAATTAACCTTTTTATTTCAAAAAGATTTTGGACCCGGTACCGTTCTAAGGCGGGGGAGTTGTTTTTATCCCGTTGAACCCTCAGAAATTAAAAATATTTGGGAGGATAAACACACCTTACGGGATTCCAATTTGGACTATATCATGGTCCAAAAGAAAAAGTGGTTTTTTAACACCCAAGAAAAAGTGGGGCAGTTCTTTTTGGAAGACGGTAGTCGCATGGTTGAAATGGTATTTCCGTATTGGATGGACATGTCAAACGTTATTAAAACACCTGGTGTTCGTACGACCGTTTTTAATGTCCTAAGCCAATGTATGGGGCAAGATTTTCCTAAATCAAAAACAGCACAAGCATGTTTTTCCAAAAAACTTTGTCAGGAAATTTATAATCGAAATCCTTCGGGTGAGTCTTTGGGAATCGCCCTTTTGGAGATACTGGAAGTATTGCGCACAAAGACAAAAGCTCTTTTAAATGCGAATCATTCCATGGACATTGCCGATAGCATAAGTTTTAAACGTTATCAGAATTCAAGATCATTTCCGAAAAATACACCGCCATTCCAAAAGGTAGTTGAATATCTGGATGGTAATTATAAGAGGATATACACTTGGGGTGAGCATTTTGGAATTATGAAAAATGCACAAAGGGTTTTTCGATATGAGGCCATACGTAACCATTTCCGTCACCCTGACAGAATTCCCGAACATAAGCTTCATCCGGAACAGATTTATAATGATTTTTGTTTAGCCTTGGGGGAACCGAACACCTCTGCTTCTCGGGGCAAAAAGTCCGTCATTTTTGGGCATAATGCGGAAATTACGCGTCAATTAGGCTTATTAGGCCGTATTTGGGATGTTTTGGATTACCATGTCAATCCGAAACTACAAAGAAAGAAAAATGAAGAATGTTACTATACTGATTTGGTTCAAAAAGGCCTTTTAGAGTCAGAGGAAGTTCCCTTCCTACGCGCCGCTCGGTTATACTGTAATGCGGTCGCTCATGTAGGTAATTTTGTTACAGATGCGCGTTCAGAGGTCATCAATAAGATTGAATTAGATAACCTCTCTTACACGATCTACGACCGCCACAGCCGGATGATCAAACAGTGGCTCGCCGACCACGACCGGGAATAGTTTTTGGGTGTTCTCTTAACTTTTCTTCAAAATTAAACCCTTAACGCTTTTTCTCCATTAATATAACGTTCGGCCATAATCATAACTTTCAGGTAATACCCCGAAATTTCAACCCGGTCATGATAAGAGCAAAAATCTTTCTTTGTAATTGTTCTTGTGGTTGTTTCATATCCATCCTTATTCCAAACTTTTCCTTTAACGGATACGCTTTCCCGATTATCTGCGAATAGATCTATTGCCTCGTTAATATCTATTGCAAAGATGCCGGTTACTTCGCCTGCCTGTAATTCAAAATCGGATAAAGAGTTTTCTGTTTTTGCAATGAATATATGGCAAAATTCATGGTTTATATATGTACCTTGGATAATCACATTTCTATTGATACCCAAAAAGGTCTTATCGGTCAGGTTCAGATTTTTCCCCAATTCTTCTTCCACTTCCCGAAAGCCGTCTATCGGCTTTTCCCCGGCAGATAAATGCCCGCTTGCCGAAGCGTCAAATGTGTTTGGTCCAATCCGGTTCCATGGCCCCCTCAGTTGCAAGAAAATCTTATTTTCTTTCGGATTCACAAGCCAACAGGCAAAAGTCTGATGCCACAGCCCCTGTTTATGGATAACATCTATCGTTGTTGTATAGGGTTCTATCACCTGAAATTCTTCATCAAAGACATCAATCTGTTCCATTTTTAATCCTTTCCAAATACCACTTTGCAAAATCATCCAAAGCATGCCCCCAATAGGCAGCCTCACGGGCATGGTCGATTGCGCGCAGTTCACTTAAAGTCATTTCTTCACCATCTGGAATATAGAACTTATCGTGCCATCGGCCGAGTTCTCCTCGCTGTTCATAGGCAATTCGTCCCGTCCCTCCGCCCGAAAAGACAACCGGTTCCGTATTCGGCTCACAATAAGCAAAACAATGTTCCAATCTGGCTTTGCGGTTTGAAATGTCTTTCATCATCTGCAGGAATAAATCGATACCGATTTGTTTGTCAAAATAGGCGTTATAGGGCCCCGGAAGGCCGCCCAAGGCTTCTATATATAGTCCCGTATCGGATTTTAAAACGGGTTTTTCCAGTTTATCTGCGGCGTATTTTGCACTGAAAGCCGTAACCTCTGCACAAGTCTTGGCCTGAATTTCCGGCACCGAAAAATTCGGGTTCATAATCATAAGTCCAATTCCGTATTTTTCGCCCAAGAAGGCGTTGGCTTCCTCTACTTTATGCGGATTAGTCGTCAGGTATATCAATTTTTTGGACATGGAATATCCTTTCCTTTTAAAATTAATTCCTTTGCTTTTTTAATATCGGTTTCATTGCTTAGTTTAAGGCCCAAAGATTTTAATTCCCAAAATAGTTTTTGTTTCTCCTCTCGGATTTTATCTGGGGAAGCCCTCGTAAAATCCCGGGGGCTTTCACATTCAACAAGGGTTCCTAGATCTTCTACTTCCTGAAAGGCAAAACGAAAGTCGCCTTTTTTCATCTCCGTCACATTATAGCGCACATGGACAAGTGTTTTAAACCCCAAGGCCTGAAACAATTTTCTGGCCGTATCCAAATCATCGCAGGGAATATTGTATTTTTCTTCGGAAATAACTTCACCGTTTAAATATTCTTTTTTCTTAAGGGTAATTTTTTTATAGACCTGACTTTCTTCTTTCAAATATCGTAGCAATACAGCATGTGCCAGAACGTCCAAGACATTTTCTTCCGTTATGGGGACGGAATTTTGCGTCATGTATTCATCTTCAACCCTGCTGTGTAGGGAAACAACAAATCCCTGTTCCTTCAATAATCGGATTTGATTTTCCAAGTTCCCCAAAAACCGCGATGTGATTTCAATTTGTTCCATTTATTCTTTCCAATAAGTTCATTAAAAATTCGGCATATCTGTTAAGGTCCGCTATGGCGACATGTTCATCGGAACTGTGGGCCAATTTCGGATTGCCGGCCCCGCACATTAGGGTATCCATCCCCAGCGCCTGATAAAAGCCTGCCTCGGATGCATAGGGAAAAGAAGTCCTTTGGGTATTCAAAATGCTTTCGGCCAATGTTACCAATCGGCTGTCAGATTTTTCTTCAAAAGCTGGTAAAGTCTCTTTCGGCTCCACCCAAATTTCGGCCTTGGGATAATTTTGCTTCAATTCTTTATAAAGGCTTTCCATCTCTTTGATAATTTGTTGATGTGCTTCATCATTTTTATACCGCACTTCCCAATCGATAGTGGCTTCCGCAGGTATGGCATTTCGCCCGATACCGCCTTGGATAATTCCGACGTTTAAGGTTGTCCCCTTGGGGGCATAAAGCGCATTTAAATCTTCAATCTTGGATATGATTTTCGCCGCAATATATGCCGCATTTGTCCCCAGTTCCGGTGCACCCGCATGACCGGCAACACCCCGTATAATCGTTTGATAACCGGCATATCCCCGATTAGCAACATATAGGTTAAAATCGGTTGCTTCCCCAATTAAAGCATATTGCGGGCGAATATTATTCTTTTCTAAAAGGGCCGCTAATTGCCGAACCCCCAGAACATTTGTCTCCTCATCACAGGAAAAAGCTAGAAAAATCGGCAATTTCAAGTTCTTGAACTGGGGAATAAGCCCCAATACAACGGCGATAAATTGCTTCATATCTATTGTCCCGCGGCCATAGATTTTCCCGTCTTTTATGGTTGCCCCAAAAGGATCGCTTTGCCAATCCGCTGGCGTTGCACCCACCGTGTCCATATGTCCCGATAGGAGTATCCCACCTTTAATGTTTTTCAGCTCTCGAACATTAATACCGGCCAACAAATTATTCCCCGCGCCATCGGGATTAGGGACTTTTTTATAAACAATATCGTTCTGCTTTAAAATTTCAATAACATAATTCACAAAGTCGGTATTATTTTGAACAGCCGGATCTGTCCGAATTTGTATCAAATCACTTAAGATGTCTTCTACTTTCATAAACCAATCTCTTTCTCAATGACCTGACCGGCTTTTGAAGTGATTTCAAAGGCCTTTGCAGTCGGTTTGCTTTTTAACACGCGTACTAGTTTTTCATCTTGGAACAACAATGCCGCTTCATTATCTATCCCATAGGCAATACCTTCATATTTCTTCATCTGGTGCAGAAAAGCCGGCCGCCGGTGTGCTTCTTTCAGGTAATGGGGGCAACAAATGCCTTTCAGGAACCCCAAATCATCAATAATCGCCAACTTTTCCATGGCTATTTGAAGATTTCCTTTATCCTCTTTGGACATAAAGGAATCAGTACTGGATTTTTCAAACCAACAGTTCGCCCCCGCGCTGACACCACATAAAATCGTCCCGTTTTCATAGGCTTTTTTAAGCAGGGCAGGGACGCCATTTTTCTCCCATACCTGTTGCATAAATTGCGTATTACCACCCCCGACATAGATAATATCGGCATTTAAAATTAAGTCGGAAATTTCGGTCGGTTCCGGCTCTTTTAACAGCAATAAATTTGATACCTTGCACCCCAATAGGTCCCCATAATGGTTTTGGAACACATCGCAATATCCCAGACTATCCCCCGAGGCCGTCGGAACAAATAAAACCCTTGGGGATTTCTTACCCGTCATAGCGATAATTTCCCGATCGATAGGGGTTGTTTCCCGATCATAATGACCGATAATGTTTTTGTCGGCATCCAATATCGGCCGCCCCATTTCTCCGCCACCAATTGCAACAATCGTTCTCATATGAATACCTCCTTTATTCAACCCAATACACTCTGTCCTCTTTGCGCGGTTGGGCCTTGGGCTCTGCACCGTCCACATAGCCCAAAATGCAATGCCCGATACCTTCCCAATCGCCTTCTATCCCCAAGGATTTAAGCCATTCTTTATATTCCGGTTGTTCAAAAATCTCTTTGGCACGGTATATCCAGCAACTGCCGACACCCAAAGCGTGTGCCGCCAACATTAGGTTCCCCATCACCAATGAGCCGTCATAGACATATGTTCCGCATTCCTTATTTGCCAAAACAACCAAGACTACCGGCGCTCCATAGAACGGATCATGACCATCCCGCCATCCGTCAATTTTGGCTTTTTCAGTCGATAACTTGTCCCGAAATTTTTTATTTTTAACGGCGATAATCTTAACGCCTTGCTGATTCATACCACTAGCGGCATAAAGACCGGCTTCGATAATTTGGTCAATTTTGTCTTGTTCAACCATATCGGGCTTATATTTACGGATACTTCGTCTGGTTTTAATAGTTTCTATCACTTCGTTCATAAAAATTCCTTTCTGTTCCCCCTCTCAAATAGGGATTAGTTAAAATATCCGCCAGTGTTCCAATCGTCTGATCCGGCTGTTCGTTGATATTTCGGGGTTCTTGGCAAGCTCTTGGGCCACGAAGCACCCGAATGGTATACATCCCGATTTGGTTTGCCGGAACGATGTCGTTGTCCAGCCTGTCCCCCACTATGGCGGCATTTTGCGCGGGGCAATTCGCTTGTTTCAGTGCCCATTTGAACATTTCCGGATCGGGCTTTTCCATACCCAATTCCGATGAAATCGCCATCACGTCAAAGTACTTAAGTAAATTCCAATTTTTAAGGCGTTCTCTCATCCCTGTGTTTTGGTTCGCAATAACACCCAATTTAAGTCCGCGATGCTTTAATTCTGTCAAAGTCGCCACGGCATCCGGAAAAAGTGTTTCATCTTCGTTATGCCATGGTGTTTTTATAAGGCCGAAAAAGGCCGTAGCCTCTTTATCCCCCGACAGGCCCTGACGGAAAAACTCAAGACGTTTTTCATAATACCTTTCCACCGTCACATTGGTCCCGGCCGTCATTTCTTGAATACGGTGAAGATCTGCCTTCGTTTCGTCAATGATAGTTGATCCCAAATCAAAAAAGATCCAATTTATATTTTTGCTCAAATCTTTTTTATGAGTCATGGCCTTTCCCTTTAACTACTTTTTTAATCGCATGGCATTCGGAAGTTCATAAAAACCGCATGCCAGGTAAAATGCTTTCGCTCCGGGATTGTGGGGATTATAAAACAAACTGGCAGACGTAAAATCATTCTGCGCCACATATTTTTTAATTTCATCAATAACGGTTCGACCGATACCTTGTCTTTGGTAGTCTGGATGAACGGCAATATCATAAATCATACAAAAAGTGCCATCATCCACACATCTGCCCCAACCGACGGTATGTCCTCTATCCAATACCTGCACAATAAAGGTTGATCTTTCGCGTACTTTTTCCCAATCTTTGGCTCCATAAACACCAAAATTAAGTAGCGGATAAAATGCATCAATATCCGCGGTATGAATATCTTTCCCGATTTGGATTTTATACTTCATTCAATATCTCCCATACCCGATTATTCCTATAATACAATATTTTTAATTCTAAATCAACAGATTCATTTTGACAAATTCATAAAAATAGCGTAGGATATCAATAATGTTGTGCAAGGAGGAAACATGCGACCTTTAATCAAGCCCCAAGCCCTCAAACCCGGCGACACGATTGCCAGTATTTCTTTATCCGCCGGTACGGCCGGTATGTTTCCCAATCGTTATCAACAGGGTGTCCGGCAAATAGAGGAATCATTTGGTATACATGTTATTCCTGCACCGCATGCTCTCTGTTCTCGGGAAGATGTTTATAATCATCCCGATTGGCGTTTAGAAGATTTTATGTGGGCCTTTGAAAATCCGGAAGTCAAAGGGATTTTAACCAATATCGGTGGGGATGATACTATTCGGATGCTCCCCATGATGACGGAAAAGCATTTTGAAATAATCCGCAATAATCCCAAGATTTTTCTGGGCCTGTCAGACACAACCGTTAATCACATGATGTGTTTTAAGGCCGGCCTCGGCACATTTTATTCGCCGTCTTTGTTATTCGGTTATGCAGAAAACGGCGGTATTCCGAGCATTATGGTTGAAAATACCAAGAAGACTTTGTTTTCGACAGAGCCTGTCGGTATTTTACCCGAAAGCACTGAATTTATTGTTGAAAATGTGGATTTCGGTCTTGAAAATCCGCCCAAGCGCGAACGAATCCCAACAACCCCTTGGCGGTATATCCAAGGCGATAAAACGGTTGCCGGCCCCTTAATCGGCGGTTGTGCTGATGTTTTGATGAACACGATTATCGGAACAAAGTTATGGCCGGATCCGGATGATTTTAACGGTGCGATTTTGTTTTTAGAAGATTCCGAAGAACAACCGCCCGCTGAATGGGTGCTTTATTGGATGCGTAATCTGGGGGCGCAAGGCATTTTGGAACGTATTTCCGGCCTTTTGTTTGCGCGTCCCGGTAATGAGCGCTTTAAATCCAAGGAAGAAGAACAGGCTTGGCTTGCGAAATATCCGAAATTTGATGAAGCCATCTTAAAAGGCCTTAAAGAATTCGGCCGCACGGATATGCCTGCCGTCACCAATATGGATTACGGACACACCGTACCGCAATTGATTTTGCCCTATGGTGTTAAGGTCGAAATCAACCCCGAAAAGAAAACCGTTTCTTTATTGGAAAGCGGTGTTGTCTAATTTTTAATAATTATAAAGGATTGAAAAAATGATCACACGAAAAGCCGGCGTTATACTTATCAACAAAGACAATCATAAAATCGGTTTGATCTATCGGGATGAGCAAGACGATTACACTTTTCCCAAAGGTCATCTGGAGGCTAACGAAACCTTACAGGAATGTGCCATTCGTGAAACGGCCGAGGAAACAAAACGCGACTCAAAACTCTTGTCCGATAAAGAAATTGGTATTATTCGCTATAATAACTCGACGGAAACTTGTGAAGTTTACATGTATCTGGCCGAAGATATCGGGCCCAGTGATAACACTTCACCCGAGGTTCATGACCTCAAATGGGTTGCATGGGAAGATGTGGAAAAGGTCTTGACCTACCAAAACCTGAAAGACCTCTGGGCTTCTGTTAAAGAAAACATTCGGAAATCACTTGTAACCGATAGGGGATAATATGGAAACACGAAAACCGCTTTTTATCTATGATTGCGATGGAACATTACAGGCACCGACCATGTTTACATGGGCTTTAACAAAGAAATTGGGTTTAACGAACCTTTCGTTCCAAGAATATAAACTGCAAAAAAAAGCCAATCAAAATGCAATGTTGCCTGGGATGGCTGATCTTGTAAGATATACCGCTACACTTGGTAATAATGTTTTGTTATCAGGTGGCAATATTCAAGCAGACGGATGCCCTGAGTTGTATGATTTAAAACCTTATTTCTAAGATTGGCAATTTGAAGGGAAAGATGTTCCTTGGGGAAAAGTTCCCAGAAATGTGTTTAAGGATAACCCAATTGTTGCAGATGCCTTACAAAAGGCATTTTCGCCCAGTCAGGTCGTTGTTATCGGTGATTCTATCGAGGAGTTCATACTTGCCGTCAATATGAAAGCAATTGCCTTCATGAAACGGGGTGTTTCCGTTGATGAAGAAAAGCTTGTCGGTGGTGTACCACATGTATATGCTTTTGAAACGGGAATGGAAATAAAGGAAAAACTACGGGAACTTTTTGAACCACAAAAGAAAATGGATTTTAAAACCTTACATTCCCTTGCTCAAAAAGACCCAAGGGGATAATTCTTAAATCGGCCCAAAACCAAAAATGCCTTATTGCGTGTGAATCAGGCATGGCTGAGGAACATTATAGACCTGATTTGTCCTGATATTCTCCCGATGTTCAATTTTAACGGGAACTTTTTCAGGTTTTGGATCCGGATTTGTATATTTGGACGTATTGGCACAACTTGCAAATATCAGTAATGCAATAAGTGCTCCTAATGGTCTTCGGCATTGGCTTCATCAATATTATTTTGTGCGGACATAATTACCTCCTTATAAATTGATTTTGAACAAAAAAAATTCCCCGATAAGGGGAAGTTAAAGGAAAACAAACACTGCTCAAATCAAATTGTTGAATTTGCTCAATAATTCTCATCGGATGCTCCTTTCCGATAAGATATTGTATCAGGTCTAAATCCTAATGTCAAACATTAGTTTTCATTTTTTGTGCTTTTGTTTAAAAAATCGTTTTACAGGTTATTTTTTTCTGACACATTTTTTCAGTAGAATAAAGCATGGACACATATGATATTTTTCATAGACCAACATGCACGGGCAATTCCATTTCAGGCCATATAGGCACATTCCCATAATCACATAATACAAATAAATAAAAGGATGCCAAATATAAATACTCAATAGCCCGATAACACCAATCATACCGGATTTGGAACGATAAGAAAACGCCACCTTTTCCGGTAAAAAGGAATAACCAAAATACAGGTGCAACCCTACTAATAAAAACAAAACTGGGATTGTAATTGCATCCATCACAACAAAATAAACGAGCAATGCCAATAAAACAATCCGAATAATGACTGATGAGGCTCCAAAGGTGGTTGGAACCAACATCCGCACATTACGTTGATAAAGTTGGTATTCTTTGTTTTTTTGAAGTAAGTTCTTTTCTTCGTCTTTGGCGCGTCGGATCATCAGGGGCAAGAATACAAATGAAACAAACAGTAGAGTCACCCAGTTAAACATCATAAAACTACCGCCCCAACACCACATTAAAAGCGATGCATACATTGGATGCCTTGCAATCCCGAAAGCCCCATGGGTAATTAAGGGATGTTCCTTTTTAATTTCAATGTCATCCGACCACATAAAACCGATATTAACCTTTGCCCAAATATGCCACACGATTGCGAATAAGAGAAATACTAAACCAACTCCGAAAAAGATGTATTGTGTGACGATTTCGTGTATTTTAAACTGCCCGATAGAGTTTAACCAAAACGGAAACAATAATAGAACGCAAATGGTCATTTCTCTGGTTGAAAAGAAATGAGGTGTCTCTTTATCTAATTTCTGGCGATGTTTAGCATGTTCTAAAAATTTTAGGCCAACCGCGATTAAAAGCATAATACCCGTCACATAAATAATCCCTAATCCGATCAAAAACAAAGTCGGATTAATGGATAGATTGGCTGTTTTTAAAATATGTTCAAGCATGACGGCGCCTCCACAAAATAATAATTAAAACAGGAATAAAAATCAAAGCCAAAACATGGTAAATTGTAAATGGACCAATTAATCTTGGCTCAATACGAATAAATTCTATAATAAACCTCATGATAAGGTATGATAACAGATAAATCGGGAACAATAAATCAATCCTGTTTGTCTTTTTATAAAACAGGTATAAGATACCCGCCATTAAAAATTGAAATCCGCTTTCTAATAGCTGAATTGGGATAATAAAGTGTCCACTGCAACAACCGTTAAAATAGCAACCGATTTTACCGAACCCGACCGCTATGGTCAAAGGAATAACAAAACGTCCTCCAAAGGACGATTGCGTTTGATGTGTTAAAAGCTTGTATAAATTAATTCCAAAAAATGCACCAAGTACACCACCCATATAACTTTTCCCATGTAAAATAAAATCCGATGACAGACCATAACTTATTAAAACGGGTAATTTCATACCAAGCAGCATTCCGATAATGCCACAAATATAAATATCTTGCTTATGCTTATTTTCTATTTTTGGCATTTTCAGTTGCCATACCACAAACCCCGCAACTATAATCCCAATCAATTCAAAAAAAGTATAATGAAGCATTTGGATAATCTATCTAATCATTCCTGAAATAACTAAAAGTGCAACAACGGCTAAAAATATAGTGGCCCATTTCATACCATCATTTTTTGTTTTGTGCGCAATCCAACCAAATAAAACGACCGGAAATAAGGGCCAAGCAATCATTAATACACCCGTTAACGCGTCTGACCGCATACCATCAACAATAGCAAGGTTCATAATACATGTCCCAAACAAAACGGCCCCAATTGCAAAAATTGTTAAAATAAAGGAGACAATGTTTTTAGTTACAGAGTTTTCTTTTCCATTTTTTACCATTTGATTTCTCCTTACATTACATTGACGACACTAGTAAACACACAATAATGAATAATATTGCTAGAGTGATACGAGAACCTTTAGTGTCCATGGATCCCAATTTGGCCAAAATAAAAATCAAAAACGGCCAAAACAGCATAAGAGGTGTGGCCAGAAAGTGAAATTTAGAACTTCCTCGGCTCGCCAGGTCGATATTAATTCCGCAAGTCCCCGCCAAGATGAATACAATGGCAATAACCGTTAAAACAAAGGATATAAAACCCCTCTTTTTCGTTTTCTTTTCTTCCGTTATTTCATCGTTAGCTTCTCCGATAATGCGTGGTTTTACCATTTGATTTTTCCTTTCAGGGCATTATGAATACAAAACGGGATGATTTTCCCGTTGCCGATTGAAACACCGGTGCAACATTTCTTGGCACGTTCCCAATCGAACGTATAGGCATCCATAAAATTTTTAACGACAATACGTATGATTTTCATATCTTTATGGCAAGAACCGTCGCCCTCAGCAAAATCCTGTAATTTTTCAAGCATAAAGGAACTGCCTAACATTCTGCCCACAAAGCATTTGCAAACATTTTTCTTCATATAGTCCAAAATCGTCTTATCAAAAGCAATTCTGTTGGATATTTGATTTTTGCACTTTGTAAAATCAACATAATCTCCCAAAGAATAAACTTTATCACCCTGACAGAATAAAAAGCCTAGGCTTGTGCAATTTTCATGCGAGCAGGGGAGGGGTATCATGTCCTTATAGTCCATATAACCGCTATCAGCAATCGCCAGTAAAATATCTTCCTGAAAAACGGATGGTACCTGTGCGGACAGGGCACTACCAACTTTTGTCAGGCGCTGGAAAGTGATGCCGGAAATATGCTTTGTATGAATAGATAAGTCTAAAATTTTTGGAATTTCTTTTAAATTACCCTGGTAAACCGTTACCGCTAGGCAAATTTTAATTTCGTTGTCATTTAGTTTTTTGATGATTTCTGTTTTTTCTTTTAATAAGTTACGGCCTCGTAATACTTGATAAACCTGATCATCAAAACCATCAAATTGTAAGTATATTTCGACCCGATCTTTATGCTTTTTAATCGCTTTAAAAATCTTTTCATCTGTCAGTAAGCCTAAACCGTTTGTATTGATAAGTATACGCCCAATATCGGCTTTTAAGGCAATATCCAACATTTTTAAAAACTCAGGATGAATCAAGCATTCACCACCTGAGATTTGCAGGACGTCTAAATGCCCCTGTTCCACCTTCAATAAGGTATCTAAACGGTTTTTAAACTCATTAACCGAAATATGATATGCCGACTTTTTCCCGAAATAGCAAATCGGGCAGGCCATATTACAACTGTCCGTAATTTCAATTAAACCGGTACAGATATGTTGACGATGTTGATCGCACCAACCGCAATTCTGACCGCATTTACCGTTAAATTGGCATACGGGTTGAAATTCTTTACCCTTCACATCAAAAGTTTTATCCAAAAAACGTTTGGCATCTTTGGCAATTTGGGTAGTAAAAACCCCATGTTTAGGACATTCTTTTTGCAAGAAAATATCCTGTCCTTTTTTAATTTTGACCGCTGGAATTGTCTCCAGACAAATCGGACATAATGCTTCAGTTTTTATCTTCATATAAGCATATTAGCAAAAATAAAATCGGATAGCAACTAATTTTTGATTTTTGGTAAAAAGCATCAATGAAATTTATTTATTCTTTGAATATAGGTCAAAAGATTTAGAATTTTTTGCTACTGCCACCGCCACCGAAACGGCCGCCTTTTCCTTTAAATCCGTGTACACCTCGTCCAGGGATAAAGGAAATCATTGTCAGAATCAATCTCAATCTTCTGGCGCGATCATTTTGAGGTGCCATGCCTACATAAATGAATAATCCTAATACCAAGCATGCCAATATAATTGCCAATGCTGTTGGTGATTCATTCGCAGGATTTTTATTAAATTTTTCGTTACGAATAACGCTTAAAATTTGCCGCGTTCCGATTAAAGCAGCCTGATTATAATTATCTTCTTTTAACGATGGGCCCATGTTATTCAAAATAACGGATGAAAGGGCATCTGTTAAAACGCCCTCCAGACCATAGCCGACTTCTAAGCGAACCTGATGTTCTTTTGGGGCAATAATCAATAAAACACCATTATTATTTTCTTTCTCACCAATTCCCCAGTGACGCCCCAATTGATAACCATAATCTTCAATACTTTTCCCTTCCAAATCGGGAAGGGTGACAACAACAACCTGATGTTTTGTTTCCGATTGTAAAAGAGCTGTCAATTGTCGTTGTATTTGTGGCGATAGAACATGTGCTTCATCAACAACTTGCCCCGTCAAAGCGGGAAAAGCCCAAACATTTGATGATAATAATAAAATCGTCATCAACAGGGTAATTATATGTTGTATAATCTTTCTGATTACCATCTGCCGCTGGATCCTCCACCGCCAAATGATCCACCGCCACCTGAAAAAGATGAACCACCGCTACTATGTGATGAGCCACTACCATAGGAACTTCCACCACCATGGCCTCCGCCACCATGATAGGTTCTTTTGAATTTTTTATATTCTTTATCAGTAAAATTCGATTTCTTTTTTAATTGACTGGCAAAACTAATGGGGATAAAGGCAAAAGAATGAAAAAAAGAAAACAAAAGCCAAATAACTCCAAACAGGAAAAATCCACTATTCCCATAAAGGATAATCCCAACACCAACAGAGAAAAAAATCGAATAAAAAGCGATAAAAGGAATAATAGATAAAATATATTTTCCTTTATTTTTACGGATTTGTCTTTCCTCTTCAATGGTAAAATTTGTAGTTTCAATTTTTTTATCACTCTTTTTAAGGCGAGTATAGACATAATTTGGCACGGTAAAACGAATAATCCAAACGAGGATGAGTCCAAGAAAAATATAACTAAATGAGATACTTTTTATAGGATCGTTTGTTGGCAATTCTTTAAGATTATTTTTACCCTGTAATACATCAAGGACTGCTTGACTACCTTCTATTAACGCCTCGGCATATTTTCCCTGACGAGCAAGGGGCAACATAATGCGGTTAACAATACGGGAAGAAAGGGCATCTGTTAGGGTGCCTTCCAAACCATAACCAACCTCTATACGCAATTGTTTTTGATTAGGGGCAATTAAAACCAAAACACCATCATTGATATCTTTTCGACCGATACCCCAATGGCGTCCCAGTTGATAACCATATTCCTCAATTTCTTTTCCGTCTAGAGACCTTAAAGATACCGCAACGACCTGATGAGGTTCTGCTTGCTCTAAAAGCTGTTCTAACTCTTCCTTTTGGGAATAGGTCAATAAATTCGCTTCATCTACGACACGTCCTGTTAAGGCAGGAAAGCACAAGGCTTTACCTGCCCAACAGAACATCATCAAAAAAATGAAAAAGAGTTTTCTCATCATTTAGAAAAGTCCACAACTGGAACTACTTTTTTGCTTTCTTCAATATCAAAGGTTGCTTTCTTTTCCATATCTGAGAATATTGCTACAACCCATTTTGTCGGGATTTTCCGAATAAGTGTATTGAATACGCGAACCGAATCAATATAATCTTTTCTGGCAATCGCTATACGATTTTCCGTGCCTTCCAATTGTGATTGTAAAGCCATAAAGTTTTCATTGGCTTTTAATTCCGGATATTTTTCAACAACAACCATCAAACGACTTAAAGCAGAAGAAAGAGCACCTTGATTTTGCATAAAGGCCGCCATTGCTTTATCATCAGACAGCATATCCGGTGATAATGTTGTTTGGGTTGCTTTGGCACGTGCCTCAATAACCTGTGTTAAAGTATCTTGTTCATGTGTAGCATATCCTTTAACCGTTGCCACTAGGTTTGGAATTAAATCTGACCGTCTTTGGTATTGGTTTAAAACTTGTGACCAATTTGCTTTGCAGGTTTCATCCAATGAAACTAAAGCATTTAACCTTGAAATCACAAATAATGAAGTACAAATCACAAATGCTATAACTAGCGCCCAAATAATATGTATTTTTTTCATGTTATATCCTTTTTTCCCTTTTCATTTTTTTATTTTTGTTATATCATACGCCCGTATGATGAAAAGATAATACACAAGTTTTTAGGAAATTACAAATGAAAAATTTACATTTTAAAGGAAAATTTCGTTCTTATCAACAAAAAGTGCTGGATAACCTGAATGCACACTTAAAAGACAATAAATTGCATATTGTTGCTGCCCCTGGTGCCGGTAAAACAACTTTGGGAATAGAGGTTATTGCCCGTTTGAAGCGTCCGGTTTTAATTTTTGCGCCAACCTTAACAATTCGCAATCAATGGAAAGAAAGAATTATTGAAGCGTTTCTCGATGATCCGGATCAAGATATTATCTCTTTAGACATTAAAAATCCTAAACAAATTACAATTACGACATATCAATCTTTGTGGTCTGTTTTTTCAAATAAAAAAGAAGTTGAAGAAGATTGGGATGAAGATACGCCTTCCGCCGGTAAAATTGTTACAAGTTTAGCCAATGAAATTGTCGGAAAACTTAAAAAACAAAAAACATCACTACTTTGTTTTGATGAAGCCCACCACCTGCGAAATGAATGGTGGAAAGCCTTGGATGTCCTAATGGATAAGTTGAAACCCAAACAGACTTTGGCCCTAACGGCAACCCCACCGTATGATGTCACTTATAATGAATGGAAGAGGTATGAACAACTCTGCGGCCCGATTGATGATTTAATTTCTATACCGGAATTGGTTAAAAACGGTGATTTATGCCCGCATCAGGATTTTGTTTATTTTTCAAATCTGCGCCAAAATGAAAGCCAAAAAATACAGGAATTTGAAGATAAAGTTCATTTGTTTATGGATTATTTGATGAATGAAACGGTTTTAGGTTCTCATTTTTTGAAGTTGGATATTTTTGATAATCCCCAAAAATACATTGAGCAAATTTACGATAATCCGGACTTTTTTATCAGTATTGCTTCATACTTACATGCAACAAATCAGATGATACCTCTACCATTTTTAAAACTTTTTGATATGTCGGAAAAGGATTTACCGGCATTTGATGAAGGATGGGCCGAAACATTCTTAAACGGATTATTTTATGCTTATCGATCCTTTTTGGCCCCACTGGAAAAGGATATTAAAGATTTGGAAACAAAAGCCCATAAATCTAGTATTATCTTCAGGAAAAAAGTATGTATATCCTCTAACCCAAGCCTCCAAAAAGGAGTGGCATCTTCCGTCGGTAAATTAGATTCTATTGTTGATATTGTGAATGCCGAATTTAATCATTTAAAAAAAGATCTGCGAATGGTTATTTTGGCGGATTATATTCGGGAGGATATGACGGCCGAAATTGCAAATTCTTTGGGCGTTGTGCCTATTTTTTTAAAACTGTCTGAAAAATATCCAAAGATCTCTATGGCAATTTTAACCGGCACATTGATTACAGTTCCAAAAGATAAAAAAGAATTCGTGTTAAAACAATTGGAAAAAGAAAAATTACATGTGGCGGATTTAAAATTTACACCATTCAAACATAACACAGATTATTTTAAAATTACCTTTTCTGTGTCGGCTAAATCAAAAATTGTTAAAATTATTACGGAGTTATTTAATCAAGGTATCTTTAATATCGTTATCGGAACACAAGCTCTTTTGGGGGAAGGTTGGGATGCTCCGTCAATCAACTCTTTGATTTTGTCCAGCACAATTTCTTCTTATGTGTTATCCAATCAAATGCGGGGGAGGGCCATTCGAAAGGATAAGAACAATCCGGAAAAAATTTCTAATATTTGGCACTTGGCTTCATTTAAAAAACTGAATTTATGGGATATAAATGCTTATAAACAAAGTGGTTTATCCCATTTAACTGATGACTATGGTTATGATTTAAAACAAATCGAAAGGCGTTTCCAAGGATATGAAGCCCCAACCGTTCAGGCGCCGTATCAAATCCAGAACGGTTTGGAACGATTAAATTTGGATTTAGTCACTGAAAAAAATATTGAAGCCCTTAATCAAAATACTTTGGAATTATCTGCTCATCGCGATACCATCAAAGAATCTTGGAAAAAGTCCCTGTATGTCGGCGGGTTAAATGCACGGATGCATGTTGGGATGAGTACGCCCTCGCATTACAAAAAAACTTTTACCTATAAGGGCAGCTTTACTTTTTTAATGGCCTTTTACGCCGGTATCAGTTTTGAACTTTATTCTATTTTAAATCGAATTATACCAATGTATTCTGCACCTGTCACAGGGGCGTTTGTGCTTTATTTTATGGGCAGACCCTTATTTAAATTTATTAGAAACGGCTCTGTTGTCGGCTCAATAAAATCAATTATTCAAATTATCATGGATACATTATCTCATACAGGGGATATTCAAACACCGCTAAGAAGTGCCAGTGTTTTAGTCCAAAAACAAAAAAAAGGTGAAGTATTTTGCTCGGTTGAAGGGCTATTGCCGGCAGAATTAAATTTAGTTTTGAAATCGCTTCAAGAATTTTTGGATCCGATTGAAAACCCCAGATATATTCTTGAACGCAGGGGGACATTCGGTCAATTCTTCGAAAATCATCCGACTTTAACCAAGTTTATTCCTGCCTTGAAACAGAAAGACTATCATGCGATACCCTCTGTTATTGCCGCGCAGAAAAAGAATGTCCTTTATTTTAAGAAACAGTGGGAGAAAAAAATCGGAAGGTGCCAATTAATTTATACGCGTTCGGAAGAGGGGCGACAATTAATGTTAAAAACAAGGAAATATGCCTTTTCCAACGAAGCCCGTCAAAAAACATTTTCATCCAATAAATGGAGTTAGTATTTAGATATACTACTTTGGGTAATAGGATGCTCTTTTATCTTGACTTATGTTCCGCAAAAAAGTATTCTCGTAAGAAACGAAAGGAGAAATAAAATGAAAGTATTACTTGTAAACGGTAGCCCGCATAAAGACGGCTGCACAAATATCGCTTTGGAAGAAATTGCCAAGACATTGAAAGAAGAAGGCATTGAATCCGAAATCTATCATATTGGCACAAAGCCGATTTCGGGGTGTATGGGGTGCTATGCCTGTCGTAAAACCGGTAAGTGTGTTTTGAATGATGGTGTAAATGAATTTGTGGAAAAGGCCAAAGATTTTGACGGATTTATTTTTGGAAGTCCCGTCCATTATGCTTCTGCCGGTGGGGCAATTACATCTTTCTTGGACCGCGTATTTTTCTCTGCCTCTGGGCGCAAAGATGTCTTTTTGCATAAACCGGCCGCTGCTGTCGCCAGTGCCAGACGGGCAGGGACAACGGCTACTTTGGACCAACTGAACAAATATTTCGGTATTACACAAATGCCGATTATTTCCGGTCGTTATTGGAATATGGTACATGGAACAAACGCCGAGGAAGTGAAACAAGATTTGGAAGGCCTGCAAAATATGCGGATTTTGGCGCGCAATATGGCCTGGTATTTAAAGTGTCGGGAAGCCGCTCAAAAAGCCGGCGTTCCAATGCCCAAGGAAGAAACAACAACATTTACGAATTTTATCAGATAAGGAAAATCATGTACGAAATTTTAAAGACAATCAACTCTCCCGCAGATGTGAAAAAACTGAACTTCGAACAGCTGAAAACGTTGGCGGCGGATATTCGCGAGGCTTTATTTAACCGTTTAACGAAAATTGGTGGTCACTTTGGTCCGAATTTTGGCATTGTGGAAACCGAAATTGCCATGCATTATGTGTTTAACTCTCCGCGGGATAAGTTCGTTTTTGATGTATCGCACCAGAGTTATCCGCACAAAATGCTTACGGGACGCAAAAACGGATATATTGATGATAAACACTTCAAAGAAGATTCCGGTTATACCAACCCCGGCGAAAGCGAACATGACCTGTTTAATGTCGGGCATACATCAACTTCTATTTCATTGGCAAGCGGTTTGGCCAAAGCCAGAGATTTAAAAGGCGGTAAAGAAAATGTAATTGCTTTAATCGGGGATGGTTCTCTTTCCGGTGGCGAAGCATTGGAGGCATTGGATTTTGTCGGCTCGGAATTAAAATCAAACCTGATAATCATTGTCAATGATAACCAACAATCTATTCCCGAGGTTCACGGCGGTCTCTATCAAAACCTGACAGAACTGCGCAAAACGAAAGGAAAAGCAACCAATAATTTCTTTAAGACTTTGGGCCTGGATTACATTTATGAAGAAAATGGTAATGATATTCAGGCCATGATTAAGGTTTTACAAAAGGTCAAAAATATAGACCACCCGATTGTTGTGCACATCAACACGCAAAAGGGGAAGGGATATAAACCGGCCGAAGAAAATCGTGAAGCTTGGCACTGGTGTATGCCGTTTAATAAGGAAACTGGTATCGCAAAGGTCAGGTTTCCGGCAGAAAGTTATACTGCCTTAACTGCGGGGTATATTATGAACAAAGCCGCCCAAGATAAAGATTTTGTGGCCATTACGCCATCAATGCCTGCCTTGGGTGGCTTGACACCCGATATGCGGGGAAAGCTAGGTAAGCAATATATTGACGTTTGTATTGCCGAAGAACACGCAATTGCTATGGCTTCCGGTATTGCCAAGGCCGGTGGAAAGCCGTTGGTCTTTACGGGTTCAACCTTTATTCAACGCACTTATGATCAAATCTCACAAGACGTGTGTATCAATAATAATCCGATAACGGTTGTGTTGAATTTTGCATCGTTTGATAGCCTGACCGATGTAACACACCTGGGCATTTTTACGATGGCTGCCTTTTCAACCATTCCGAATTTGGTGATTTTAGCTCCGCCCTCAAAAGAAGAATACCTGAATATGTTGGATTGGTCGGTGGATCAACAAGAACATCCCGTAATGATTATGATGCCCGGCAATCAGGTAACATCTCGTCCGGCTGAAACAGATTACAGTAAAATCAATACCTTTAAGGTAGAACAAACTGGAGAAAAAGTGGCTATTCTGGCCTTGGGTGATTTTTATCAAAGAGGTGAAGAATTATCGGGCAAGGTTAAATCCGAACTCGGCTTTACACCAACCCTCATTAACCCCCGTTTTGCCAGTGGTGTAGATGAACAACTCCTTACCGATCTACAACAAAATCACCAACTAGTTATTACTCTGGAAGATGGTATCCTGGAAGGCGGGTTTGGACAGAAAGTGGCGACGTTCTATTCAGACAAGGATATGAAGGTCAAAACCTATGGCCTCAAAAAGGAATTTTATGACCGATATAACCCACAGGAACTTTTGAAACAACTCGGCATGACAACCGAACAAATCCTTCTTGATGTAAAAAGTTTGGTTAAATAGAAAGGCGTAGCAATTACTTCTTAATAATGCTTAAATCATCGTCTTTATTACCGACGTAAGTGACGACAATTTCGGCATCTTCGGAACCGGTGCTTTCACCATAGTGCCATTCATCAACCAATTCCACAATCGGATCGCCGGGATGCATAACCAATACCCCACCTTTTCCCGAACGAACGGTCAATTCCCCTTTAGTCAAATACCCGACGTTTAGGATAGGGTGCTTATGCATTGCTAATTTTTCGCCGACCGGAATAGAAATCCTTAGGATAGTCACTTGTGGATGATCAATATGAATCGGCTTAATCGATTGCCCGTTCCAATGAACCGTTGTTTGAATAACTTTTTCGGAATTTGCTGCAAAAACATTTACAGATGTTACAATTAAAACAAATAAAAACAAATAGTTAAAATATTTTTTCATAATAATCTCCTTTCTTTAATAGTGCGTAGTATAACTATCCCATTATCAAAAGTCAAGCATAACCTTTTACTCCCAAAACGGTTTTGAAATGTATCTTTTTTCCCATGGTATTAAACGCCTGAAACTAAATATTTCTCGGGCGCGTAAACAGGACCTTAATTATTTCCCGTTCCACTTTCTGAAGACAGAGGCCAAAATCCCACCCGATATATTATGCCACACGGAAAAAATAGCCCCTGGCACTGTCGCCATTGCCAAATTAGGAAATGATGTCATCGCTAATGAAGCTGCTAACCCTGAATTCTGCATCCCGATTTCCATGGACATTGCTTTCTTTTGGGGGACATTCATGTGCAGAATGGATGCTATACCAAATCCGGCCGCATATCCTAACAGATTATGCAGCATTACAACCGCAAAAATAATAAAGCCTGTTTCTAAAATCCGTTCCGCATTATGTGAAACGACAGAGGCAATAATAAGCGCTATCGCCACAACCGATACAAAGGGCAAATAAGCGCCCGCCTTTTGGGTTAGGTTTCCCCATAATTTCGTCATCAATAGCCCCAATCCGATCGGAACAATAACAATTTTAACGATGGAAAAGAACATCGCTAGTATATCCATATCTACGCTTGTCCGCAAAAATAAATAAGTAATCATCGGTGTCAGAATAGGCGCAAGCAACGTATTCACACTTGTCATTCCGACAGAAAGGGCTACATCACCCTTTGCCAGATAGGTCATAACATTACTGGCAGTCCCCCCGGGGCAAGTCCCGACCAAGATCACACCGGCAAGCAACGCCGTGTCCAATCCGAACAGTTTCCCCAGTGTAAAGGCCAAAATCGGCATGATAGTGAATTGGGCAACCCCGCCAATCAGGATTTCTTTTGGCCGCTTCAAAACCATCAGAAAATCTCTGGGATTCAGCGTGAGCCCCATTCCAAACATGACAAGCATCAACAAATTATTAATCCATGATGTTTGAACCCAAAGGGCAGTTTTAGGGATAAATAAAGATACTACCGCTACACCTAAAATAATAGCAGCCATATATTTTGTTGAAAAATCGCAAATCTTTTTGAACAAAACTAATTTCTCACGTGTACGAATTTTTCCACGTTCCTTCTATAGCGTTCAATCCCCTCGGATAATCTTGTGCTTTTCGTTATCACACAGGCCGTATCACGAAGTAAGATAACCACTTTCTTATTTTCTTTTTGGGCTATTTCAATGGCGCTTGTAATCGCTAGGCCAACCGTACTTTCAGGATCAATCCGACAGATGACATAATTTTTCTCTTTCATGGGTACTCCTTTCTATTACCAAAAGGATATCATAAAAAAGTTGAAAAATCAACTTCTATGAAAAAATTTCATTGTTATAGGATGAAATTTTAGAATATAATTTATGTAACAAAATAGGGTACGATTGCACATGTCTCATAATTTCTATGTCTGAAATTTTGTATTGCAAAGAAATCTTTTATGTGCTAATAAATGTGTTACAGGAAATATTTTGTATTCCTAGCGCTTTAAATGGGATAAACATGGTTAAGAAAAAAATAACACTAAATGAAATCAGAAAATTAATGAGTCTGGGAACTCCTATGCAAATGGGGACTGATTTGATGGAGGCCTTTTATAATTATGGTTTGGAAGCCTTGAAAATCACCATGAAAATGAATACCCACTATCATACACCCGAAAAAATACGAGAGTTGTTTTCTGAATTAACCGCGTCTAAAATTGATGATACGTGTTTCATATTACCGCCTTTTTATACTGAGTTTGGCAAAAATATTAAGATGGGTAAGCAGGTTTTTATGAATAGCTGTTGCCATTTTCAAGATAACGGTGGTATAGAAATTGGTGACGGAACAATGTTAGGCAATAACGTAACGATTGTTACTTTAAACCACGATATAAATCCCCAAACAAGGGTAAATGCTACCCCAAAGCCGGTTAAAATCGGGAAAAAAGTTTGGATTGGCTCATGCTGCACCATTCTTCCCGGTGTAACAATCGGGGATAATTCTATTATTGGTGCCGGAAGCGTTGTTGTTAAAAGTATTCCCAAAAACGCAATTGCAGTTGGTAATCCCGCAAAAGTTGTCAAATATATTGATGTGGGGACTTCTAAAACCCATCAATCCCAAAAGAAGAAATAATGGTTAATTTAATCTAAAAAGTTCCCATGTTACCGGTTCGGCCAGAGTTAAAAAATAAGCATTTTTTAAGATAAGACTTTAATTATAATAAGTTATATGTCAATTGCCATTTTTCTTGCTTTTTTGAACCTAATCTGATATGATGGGAAAAATTCAACGAAAGGATATACAATGACCGAAATTAGAACCCTTATTGATGAAATTAAATCTAATAGAATGCGTCTTCCGGAGATGCAACGTGCATATGTTTGGAAATCCACGCAAGTTAGAGATTTACTTGATTCATTGTACCGTAAATACCCAACCGGTACTATTTTAAGATGGGAAACCACTCAAAGAGTTCCTACTAGGGATTTCGCTGTTTCGCAAGAAAAAACAAAATATGAGTCCTATTACCTTTTGTTGGATGGACAACAACGTTTGACTTCATTAAAAGCAATTCTTTGTGGTGAACCTGTAAATGTACGTGGCAGAAAACGGGCAATTGATATCTATTTTAATCTTGATCACCCAGATAAATTGGAAAATACGAAAGTTGCTACTGATGACGACAATGAAACAGAGTTTGAAGAGGATGACGATATTAAAATTACTTCTGATGAAGAAGAAAACAAAAGCCGTATTGATGATTTAAATCGTCGTGCATTTGTGGTTGAAAACCCACTTGTAAAAAGCCAACAAAATTGGATTTCAGTTGCTGGGGTTTTCTCAAATAAAGTTTCTGTAACTGACATTATGTTAAGAGCTGGCGATATAAAAACACCTGAAGGTGAACAACGCTTAAAAAAGTATATGGATCGCTTCACCGCTCTTAAAAATATTGAAAACTATGATTTTCAAGTGAAAACACTTCCTGCCGGTATGTCATACGAGGAAGTTACTGAGATATTTGTGCGTGTTAACTCGGCCGGTACAAAATTAAAAGGGTCTGATTTGGCATTAGCACAAATAACTGCAAAATGGCCAACTATTGAAACTGATGAGGAGACTAAAGAAGGAGCTTTAGTTAAGTTTAATAAAGAAGTGGAATATTGTGAAAAACATGGGTGGGACGTTAGCACAGGTATCATTGTTAGAACACTTGTTGCCATACTGACGGGTCAATCAAAATTTAAGATTGTTCCTTCCTTAACAAAGGAAGATTTAGAGAATGCCTGGCCAAAAGTTACTAAGGCTTTAGAACAGACATTAGATGAACTGAAGAATACTTTTGGACTTGAGTCTGACGCCACCCTTTCTTCTCCGTACTTTATTGTTTCACTCGCTTTCCTTTATGATAAAAAGAATAATGTTTTAACCGATGATGAGGCCAAGCTTATAAAGAAATGGTTCCTTATCGCAAATGCAAAAGGCCGATATTCAAGAGGGTCATCAGAAACTATTTTGGATCAGGATTTGTATGAAATTAAGAAAAACAATCTGCAAGGATTGCTTGACAATCTAAAAATGCAATTTGGAAGGCTTGATTTCCATACAACTGATTTTGAAAATAAGAACACTGCAAGTGGTATTTTTAAAACCATGTTTACTGTGATGCGACACAATGGTGCGTTGGATTGGAATACACCTCAGGTAATAAGCATGAATAATGTTGCAAACCGTAATCAAATCGAGTTTCATCACATATTCCCACAGGATTTTCTGAAAGGTAAATATGAAAGAGATGAAATTAATGACATTGCTAATCAAACTTTTATCGTGAAACGTACAAATGTTTTGATAAAGAATGATAATCCAGCTGTATATCTTCCTGAGGTCCTTGCAAAGAAAGGGGAAGAAAATTTTAGAAAACATTGTATCCCAACAAATACAACTCTATGGAATATAGACAAATATCCGGAGTTTATTATGGAACGCCGTCAACTTTTAACAGATATGGTAAATGATTATTTAAAAGAATTAGAATAATGTCAAAATTATACTTTTATTACAGTGTTATGGGTGGGGGAAAGACAACCTCGCTTTTACAAACGGAATATAACTATTCCAAACAAGGCTTTAAGCCTTTGATTGTCAAACCGAAACTGGATGACCGTGAAGGTTCTCAGAACGGATTCGGTCCAATCCAAAGCCGTATCTTAACGGGCAATCATCAGGCTCTTTATATAGATTCGGTAACACCTGAAGCATTAAACGGTATAGATTTCAACATCTTGCTGGTGGATGAAGTCCAATTTTTTAAACCAAAAGACATTGAAGCCCTCTCCGACATTGTAGATAAGCGGAACATTCCCGTGGTTTGTTATGGTCTGAAGACAGATGCTAATGGTAACCTATTTGAAGGCACAGCAAAACTGCTGGCAATCGCCGATAGCATTAAGGAAATTAAACACATCTGTAAATGTGGCAGCAAAGCCACTATGTATGTACGGTATATTGATGGTAAAGTAGATACTTCCGGTGAAGCTATCGCTGTTGAAAAAGGGAATGTGACCTATGAATCCGTTTGCCGCAAGTGCTGGAAGCAAATCCATGGTCGGGAAAGATAATTCCTCTTGACATTTTCTCTCTTGCTTTAACAATGAATTGCTGATATATTGCATTTATCTGAAATTTTAAACAAGGAGAAACAAAATGCCATATATTGCTGCAAAAATGAGTTTTAAACTGGAAGAAGTCCAAAAAGACAACCTGCATAAAAAGTTGGAAGATGTGATTTCTTCTGCTTTTTCAAAACCCAAGAGTTATATCATGACAAGCATTGAAGATGCTGCAACTCTTTATATGGGCGGCAATCGGGTGGAAAAAGGAGCATATATTTCCGTAAAATCATTAGGCTCAATTTCCAAATCTGCCTGTCAAACGGCAACTCAAGCAATCTGTGATATGCTTTCTGCGGATTTTGGCGTAGATACATCCAAAGTCTACATCACATACCACCCCGTAGATTTATGGGGACATGACGGATATATGTTCTAAATTACAGGAGAACTCGGCAACCCATGAAAAAAAAGAAATCAAAATGGGTATTGATAGCAGTCATCATAGTAATTCTATCTGCTATCTGGTCTATTATATCGGGTATCGTCTCTGGTATCGCTTCTTTAGCGAAGGAACCTGATAAAAAATAAGGAGATTAGTATAAATTCTTGAAAAGATGGATGACTTTTTTACTGCTCGTGTTGATGGATATGACGAGCATATGAAAAGCGAGATTGAAGGCTCATCTTTATTTTATAAATACACTGCATCACTTTTGCCTACAGAGAAAAATGCTAATGTTTTAGACCTTGGTTGTGGCACCGGACTTGAACTGGAAGAATACTTTTCTGTAAATCCACAAGCAAAAGTTACGGGGATAGATATGACAGAATCTATGCTGGACTTGCTCAAGAAGAAGTTTCCCGATAAAGATATTACTACGATTTGCGGATCGTATTTTGATGTTCCATTGGGTAAAGAACTGTTTGATGCGGCTGTTTCTGTAGAGTCGCTACACCATTTTACAAAAGAGGAAAAGATACCACTATATGTGAAACTAAAGGAAGCACTTAAGCCCGGGGGATTTTTCATCCTTACGGATTATTTCGCTGACAGGGAAGAACAGGAAACTTTTTATCGTCAAGAATTAATTCGCATAAGAAAAGAGCAAAATCTGCCTGATGATGTGTTTTATCATTATGACACCCCGCTTACGGTAGAACACGAAAAGGAAGCTCTTTTGACAGCAGGTTTTACACGGGTCGATGAAGTTAACAGATGGGAATCAACCCATACACTTAAGGCATTCAAATAATTGACGATTATAAACTAAACCACCACATTCCCCACAGCATTTGAGAGTATCATTTTGGATGACTTGTGCGGTTTGGCTGGACTCGTCGTGCAATTTCCGAACTGAAAAATTTTCAATAAAGATGTTTTTTATGTTGCAAAAGGGGTTTAATTTTGCTAGCTTAAAACCAGATCTAAATGAAAGGATTAAAAATGGCAACAAAGAAAGAAGAACCAAAATACATTGGTCGTTATGGTGAAGTACTGGAAGATGTGAAAGAATGGGGAAGCACTATAGATGATCCTTCTGAACCTATATGTTTAAGGGGATGGGGAGTCGATGAAAACGGGGTAAAAAGAGAGGTTCTTTTTCATGTTTCTCGCAAAACAGGTAAAAAATGTGGAAGATACCTCATTTATCGTCCTAAGGAAGAAGGAGGAAGACGTTCACCAATAATAGAGGTTTGTAATTACCTAAATGATTTGCTTCATGGAGATGATGTTTTTTATAATAGTTGGGGTACAGAAATAAAGGAAATTTATTTTCTTAGAGGAAGGCAATTAAACGGAAAGGGTTATATTGGTAATGCATATAATGGCGGCCCTATATTTGGCGAAGAAGAAAAAAGAGCAAGAAAGAATACTGCAGAAAAAAGTCGGGATCTTAGAGAACTATTTTCAGATACATCCGTCAAAGAGGCTATAAAAACAGGCAATATTCTTAAAGTTAAATCAGCTATGACACGTGCTTTAAAGAAAAAAGAAATGGGTGAATAAGATTTCATTTTCTATATTTTTAATTCTGGGGTGTTTTAATGGCATCCCAGAATTTTTATATTGGAAATAAAGGATTTTTTATAGTGTTGGTTCGACCAGACTCAAAAAATGAGCCGTTTTAAAATTTTGCGTTCGAACCAGAATAAATGCTTGCAAATAAAAGAAAAAGTCGCCGCATTTGACGACTTGTGCGGTTTGGCTGGGCTACCTGGAAACCAGAAATAACCCTGAAATATCCTATTGTTCGGCAACGTTTTTTGCGTTAGACAAAATTATGTCACAGTCACCTGTACCATCCAACTGTGACACATTTTTCGAACGATGTCAAGATCGTCTTTTGAATTTTTTTAAGATACAAAAAAAGCCGAAAAAATTCGGCTTTCTTTTAATGAATAATCGATTTCATTGTTAAGGTCTTACACTTTTAATTAAATCAATTAAAAATTCCGCATATTTTTCCAAATCGGCAATGGCAATATGCTCGTCTACGGTGTGGGCCAGTTTTGGATTGCCCGCCCCACACATAAGTGTATCCATCCCAAGTGCCTGATAAAACCCCGCTTCGGAGGCATAGGAAATTTCAAACTCTTCCGTGTTCAAAAGGTCTTTTGCGTTTTGTGTGATACGGCTTGCCGGTTGTTTTTCAAATGCCGGTAAAGTTTCTGCCGCATTGACCATTATTTGAGTATTGGGATAGTCTTTTATCAAGGTTTGATAAAAGGCGTTCATTTCCGTATTAATTTGCTCTAAAACATCCCGATTTTGATACCGAACTTCCCAATCTATCGTGGCATAATCGGGAATACTGTTGCGTCCTATACCGCCATTAATAACCCCGACATTTAGAGTTGTCCCCTGGGACATATAAACCACATTTAATGCCTCAATTTTTGAAATGATTTTGGCCGCGATATATGCCGCATTTGTTCCAAGACTTGGCGTGCCCGCATGCCCTGCAACACCCTTGATACAGGTTTGATAGCCTGCATAACCGCGATTACCGATGCACAATTTAAAATCGGTCGCTTCCCCAATCAGGGCATAATCGGGTTTGATATGCTTTTCCGCTAAAAATCGGGTAATTTGTTCTGCGCCATATACGGTTGTTTCTTCATCACAGGTAAAGGCTAAAAATATCGGCAAAGGAATTTGTTTTAATTTCGGCAACAATCCCAAGACCACAGCAATAAATTGTTTCATATCCATAGCACCGCGACCATAAACTTGTCCGTCGTGAATAACGCCCTGGAAAGGGTCGGTTTCCCAATCAGACGGCGTAGCCCCCACCGTATCCATATGTCCGGATAAAACGATACCGCCCGATATATCATGCAGTTCCCTGACATTAATTCCGGCCAAGATGTTCATTTTGCCATCAGGATTAGGGATGAGTTCAAAAATAATTCCATTTTTTCGTAAATAATTGGTAATATAATCCACTATGGCGGAATTATCTTGAATTGTCGGATCCGTCCGAATTTGTATCAAATCACATAAAATATCGGCAATAGATTTCATCTTTTATTTCTCTATTGTTTTCTGGTATCTCTTGCAGCCTTAATTGCCATTTCAACCGCTTCTTCGGGAGTCGTAGCTTTACGGAATAGAATCCTTTTCCTGTCATCCAAATATGTGTCCGCCAGTTTATCTGCCCAACCGCCAAAGCCGGTTAAACAAATCACAGGAATATTCGCTTGATAGGCGATAGCTATTTCGGTTAGTGTCCCCGAACCGCCACTGATGGCAATAACCGCATCACACGATAGGATAAGTGAAAATTCTCGTCCGCCACCACGTTCTAATCCGCAGGGAATAATAACAGTCGGGGCATTGTCATCATCCCACAGGTCTTTCCCTTTCCCATAGGTCACACCGACGGTTATTCCGCCGGCTTTTTGTGCACCGCGACAGGCACAGGTAGAAAGTGAATCACTGTCTTTCTCGGCACCAAATACTAGGATTGCATTATTTTGGGCTATTAATTGCCCTATTTTTTCGGCGATTTGTTCGGCGTCTTTTGAGTATGTTAAATCTGCCGCGGACCCCATAACCCCAATTTGTAATTGTTTCATTTTAGTTCTCCTCTAATAAAAAATTTTGTTAATTGATTGAATAAAAAACAGATGATTTATAAAATAAGCAGATAAGACAATACACCCTTACGGGTGATGATGGGCGTGAGCAACCGTCAAACCATTAATAAAAATTGATAAAGAAGTCATCTCATCATACAACATAACAAATCTATTTTATGGGATAACTTTTACAATGTCAATATGTTTTTTAATTTCTTTCGCCTTCGTAGGCGGTTTCGTTCCTTGCGGGCTTCGGCTCGTGCCAGTTGTTTGATACAGGCTTCCCGAATTTGCACATCAAAACCGTGTTCCATTAGAATATCATACATTTTTATTAAAAATTGGATTTTGCTTCTCTTTGTCGGTGTTTGGCAGGCACACCGATAGAAACGGACACCACCCCATCTGAGCGTAAAGACCCAGTAATGCTTATGCCTCATTTCTGTCAGAAGTTTTAATGGAATAGTATGGCTGTCCCATCTGTTTTGGTTAAAGTTAATAATGTTCAACTCTATTAAGGCAGCTAATCGTTCTCGGCAGTTTTCCATCGCGTTTAATAAAGTTGTTTGGCCGTCCGGGTCATCATCCGTTCCGTAATCATGCATCAGAGTATCCAAAATGGCTCCGTTGCTGATTCCGCTTTTTAATTCCGTGACGGGATTTATTTTTTTATATTCGTATGAATGAATTGTTCGCATTTTTGAATTAAAAAGCACCCGGTAAAGGGTGCTTTTCCACTTACCCACTTATTGAATTATTATCGTTGATTTAAAGCACCTCCATTTAAATAAGCATTTTTAATCATTTCTTTTTCTTCTTCCGTTAACGGTTCACCCGAGTCTCTTTCAACATTTAAGAAATCACCATTATCCAACATGATACTGTTTTTATTCGGTTTGGGATTTTCCAGTTCTACATCCAATCGAAAAGTTAGACTTGGAAACTGTATTATAATTGCCTCTAGAATAGATGTCGGAGGAGTCCATGCCGTTGAAAAAGACAAATAGCAACAGGCTTTTTTGTAAAAATTCTTTCGCCATTTAATGCTTGTATCAAAGGCATTCCATTTCGTTCCCCAGTGCTCAACACACCAGTCATACCAATCAGAAGCACCATATTTTACGACACAATGAAAAGCTTTTTTTGCATTTTCACGATGGGTAACATCAGTATCAAATATCTTTCCGTCCAGACTTTTTGTCTCTTCTTCCGTTAGGTCTCCTTCTATTGCTTCTCGACAAAGCAGAGCGATATCTTCCTTCAAAGTATTAACAGATTGAATTTGATTTAATTCTTCCGGTATGGGAATGATTTTGTTAAAATCAAACAATGTGTCCGGACCAGCGACTTGCTCTAAAAAATGTTCTATTTCAGAGCGTTCTCCACGAATTGTTAATTTATTATAACATATATTTGGCATATTTACCTCCTTTCATTTAAGCCGGCATATAGCCTTTTTCCAGAACGGTATGAACAACATATTCCAAAAATCTCTGGTCATCTTCAGAACTGTGCAGGTATTCCATATAAACCTCTTCCGGTTGCCGGAGTTGTCTTAAGGCATCCCGCATTTTTATTTGACTTTTATTTTTTGTCATAATATAATTCCTTTGCTGTAAAGTTTAATTTTTCAGATATCGGTCGGAGGACTGATCCTTCCGATATCCATTGGGAAATTAAGCCGTTGGTCCTTTGCTCGGTGCCGTTTCGGTTGCCGGCAAAGTATCAGCGGCACTATTGGGCGTCTGTAACTTCGCCAGAGCCATTTTCTTTTCCTGCTCTTTCGCCAGTTTTTCTGCCAGTTTCTTGGCTTTCCGTTTTTCGCGTTGCTTGGCCCGTTGCTTATCTTTTCTGATTTCGGCCAATTTGACTTCCTTTTCACAGAATTTGATGATGACCTCATCTAAGCCACGGTTTTCTAGCAAGCGATAAATCGTTGTTAAAAAGTTGATTTTATCCTCATCTGTCGGGACGATACAGGAGCATCTATAGACTCTTTTACCGGCCAAGCGTAACGAGAAAATGCTTCCCGTCTTGTTTTTTCCGAGTTCAATCAAGAGTTTTTGCATCTGATTTTGAGTACTCCAGCTGTTATTCCGGAAGTTATCAATATTCAATTGCACCAACTCCATCAACCGCTTGCGGCAATTATCAACGGATAAAAGGCCTTCATCCTTGGCCGTTTCCAATGGTGTAATACCGAATTGAGAGATAAAATCTTTAATATTAATATCATTTTCGTTCATTTTATTTTTTCCTTTCTGTTGTAATGAACCCGAACGGGACTATCCCGCGTCGGTGATTAAAATGATACGGGATTAAAAAATGAAATCAATACCCCGAAAATTCGGTAAGCCCCGTTTTATGGGATTTCTGATTGACTGAGATTTACTGAGATTGATTACGATTGACTTTTTATTTTCATTTAAACCCGAAAAATGACAGTTTTTATCCGAATTTTTATTTTAATTCCTCCGAATCGCCGCGAATCGGGGAATAGGATTCGGATAATTTCGGACTTGTTCAGATTCCGGATTTGAATCGGTTTTCTTATAAATAATCTTTGAAAATACAATAGGTAAGGAGTTGTTATGATATTAAACCTTGATGTTATTGAAGAAAATGTAAATAGGATAAAAGAAAAATTGAAAGACCCCAAAGTAGTTGTTCCGCCGGTTCCGATTGTCCCACACAAAGCGGATATAGACGAGGATGAACCGGAAGAAAATTCATCCCATCCCCAAGATACCCGATTTATCAAAAAATGTTATAAATACCTGCGTAAATTGGGGTATGTAGATTCTCAATATCAATTTTCCGAGCAGTTTTTAAATAAGAACAAATACTATTTCGGCATGGTTTTATGTGAAAGCCGTCATCCGTCCTTGGATGCCTTGCACAATTTATTGCGTAATATTTCGGGCTTAAATGACGGATTAGCCAAAAGCCTCTATTTGGTCCGTCTGTATGAAGAGGGCGAAAAAATCATTACCCAAAGGCTTTTCAGATATTTTTAATCCCAAAATGTATGCTTTCATTTTGACAAGTGCATAAAAAAGGCGTAAAATACCCATAAATCAAATTGTATCAGGAGGAAGCATGAGACCTTTAATCAAACCCAAAGCATTAAAGCCCGGCGACACGATTGCCAGTATTTCCTTATCATCCGGAACGGCCGGCATGTTTCCAAATCGCTATCAACAGGGTGTCCGACAAATCGAAGAAGCCTTTGGCATTAAAGTCATTCCGACGCCGCATGCTCTACGTTCACGGGATGAAATTTATAACCATCCCGATTGGCGGCTGGAAGACATGATGTGGGCTTTTGAAAATAAGGATGTTAAAGCAATTCTGACCAATATCGGCGGGGACGATACCCTTCGAATGCTGCCCTTAATGACGGAAAAACATTTTGAAACAATCCGCAATAACCCCAAGATTTTTATGGGTCTTTCCGATACAACCGTCAATCATATGATGTGCTTTAAGGCCGGCCTCGGCACCTTTTATTCCCCGTCTCTTTTATTCGGCTATGCCGAAAACGGCGGTATTCCCGAAATTATGATTGAAAATACCAAGAAAACTCTATTTTCAACTGAGCCTGTCGGCATTCTTCCCGAAAGCAAAGAATTCATTGTGGAAAATGTGGATTTCGGTCTGGAAAATCCGCCCAAGCGTGAACGAATCCCGACAACTCCTTGGCGTTATATTCAAGGTGAAAAGACTGTATCCGGTCCCTTGATCGGCGGCTGTGCCGATGTGTTAATGAACACGATTATCGGCACGAAACTCTGGCCGGATTTGGATGATTTTAATGAGGCTATCTTATTTTTGGAAGACTCCGAAGAACAACCACCCGCCGATTGGGTTTTGTATTGGATGAGAAATCTGGGAGCACAGGGGATTTTGGAACGTATATCTGGACTCCTATTTGCCCGCCCGGGAAATAATCGCTTTAAAAATAAAGAAGAAGAACAAAAATGGCTTTCCAAATATCCGGAATTTGATAAGGCAATCTTAAAAGGATTGAAAGAGTTTGGCAGAACGGATTTACCTGTTGTCACCAATATGGATTACGGACATACCGTGCCACAGTTAATTTTGCCATATGGTGTAAAAGCTGAAATCAACCCGCAAAAGAAAACCGTTTCTTTATTAGAAAGTGGCGTGGTATAATCATCCGATTCCAAAAATGAATCAAAAGCTGATAAATACCTTTAGGCAAAACTAAAGGAGTTTGAAATGTTAGAAGAAAGAATAATTGAAGGTATCAGGGACTGTGTAAAATATGTCTCTGATAAAGAACTACGCCCAGCATTACAGGCGATATTAATGATATATGATGGGGCAAAAGAGAAAAACAAAGCCCAAATCTTGGACTTTTTAAAGATTATGGATGACTTGGAAACAAAGGGGGCAGAAAATGGACAATAATGAAGTTTGTCATATTGATACACTGGAGGGGGCAAAGAAATTGCTTACTATGCTTCCTAATATAAACACTGAAATCGGTAAGGAAGGTGGAACGCTCTTGGAACTGGCTTGTGCCTTTACAACAGATATAGACCTGATTAAATACCTTTTGGAACAAGGGGCTGATGTCCATCACACCGACAAGTATGGTCGGAATGCCTTTGCGTATAGCTGGTTTAACAAAACCCCCTATATGGATGTATTCATCAATGAAGAATTAAAGAAATACTGGTAAAGATTTTATTTTATATCCCCTTGCAAAAGAAAAGAATAAGACTATATGTAAAGTATAAGGCGGGTAACTGTGAAACCCACCAATGAAAGGAGAAAGATTATGTCACATTATATTGTAAAAAGAACTGAACTAGAACCAAGAACAAATGATGTTTGGGGATTACAATCCGACATAAATCGCCTG
>JAFYHG010000007.1 GCA_017539265.1 Alphaproteobacteria bacterium
CTTCTTGCGCCAGCGCCTGTAACACATAGGGGGATTTAATCAGCGGATTGAGCAAGTCCATCACCAAATTATCCAACAGGTGCATGGGGACGGCACTCAGCCGACATAAATGAGGCCCGTATTTTTTGTGAATTCGAATTGAATAATTCCTGGGCGGCCTCAAAGGTTTCCTTATCAATAATCGGTTGATGGAGGCCGGGGAAAGAAGTCCCTTTATGCGTAATCTCGCCAATATAAACACGATTAGTAAGCATACTTCTTAAAAAGGTCCAGCCGGGAACTTTCCCCCGGAAGGTGCAATTTTCCCGTAAAAGGGCATGACCCACCATAGATAAATTACCGGATGACAAAAACAGTTCATAGACGTGTTTGACCTTTTCGGCATCTTCCGGCACTATCACCAGTTTTTTATCTTCACCTTTATAGCCAAACGGGGGAACGCCACCGACCCACATACCTTTTTTCTTGGATGCCAGAATCTTATCGCGGATACGTTCACCGCTGATTTCCCGTTCAAACTGCGCAAAAGAAAGGAGCACATTCAACATCAATCGGCCCATGCTGTCCGCCGTATTGATATTTTGTGTCACCGATACAAAAGAGCAGTGGTGTTCATCAAAAATCTCAATCATCTTGGAAAAGTCCAAAAGGGATCTGGTTAACCGGTCAATTTTATAAATAACCACCATATCCACTTTATCCGCCCGAATATCGTTCAGTAATTCTTGAAAAGCCGGTCGGCACATATTACCGCCGGAATAACCGCCATCATCATAATGTTTATCTATCAATTCCCATCCTTGATGATGTTGCGCCTTGATATAATTTTCCCCGGCTTCCCGTTGAGCCTCCAGGGTATTAAATTGTTTTTCTAATCCTTCGTCTGTTGATTTACGTGTATAGATTGCACATCTCATTGTCCAACTCCAAAAAAGCGTTTTCCCGAGGTGCGTATGCCTGTAATATGCTGGGCGGCCGCCGATAAACTGGTGTAATAGGTGCCGTCCATATCTACGCCCCTTTCCAAAATAGTGACACGATAGTCCGTCCTTTTATAGGTGCGGACTATCACTGTTCCCACTGGATATAAACTTTTCTTGCGTTGTTGTTTTTCAAAGAGTTTTTTAATCAGGTTTTTTGTCTTTACGGATAATCCCCCATGGCGTAATTCTTGCAAACGGTAAGAAACGCGCAAGATGTAAAACTCTTTATTGCCAATGCGGGTTTCTTGATTATACAGTTGCATATAGTACTGTTTCAGGACATGAAAAGGCAAATCCGGCACAGTATCAATATCAATGTTTAAGTCAAGATTTGTATCAACCATAGCGACTCCTTGTGAACACAATAACGCTCTTTCAGCAACTTATATCCAGTTAATTCTGATGATTTTCGGCACTTTCTGCCCCCTGATTGAAAACTTTCAGCAAAGTGGGGAGTATGACCAGCGCCAATTCGTGTAACGGATTGTTCATGGCCTACCTCTTATCAAAAGTGATTGCTGTTTTTTCGGAAGATTCTACCCAGGCATCTAAATCCGCCACATCATAAAAACTGTGACCGCGCACTTTTCTGAACTTGGGGCCGGAACCGTCCACCCGGTATTTTTGCAAGGTACGCGGGGCCAACCCTAGATAAGTGGCGGCATCTTTTGTTGTATAAAAGCGTTGCGTTACTTTTCTGTTTTCCATCTTTTATTTCTCCTTAATTTATTGTTGACATTGCTCGCCCTATGCGAACAAGGGAAAAATAAAGCTTAAAAAGAAGAATAAACATTGAGATTTTTTTGAAAAAACTAGAATTTTTCAAAAAATCCCAGTCTGCAAAAAAAGTATTTTTATCCCATGAAAAATATTGCCTTTTTATCGCCTTTTGACTATATCCTTAAATATAGGAGTCTTTGATGAAGAAATTTTACAGGAATTTATTTCAAGTATATTTATTTATGGCCCGGGCTTTATTTCCGAAAGATTCTGCCCTGCAACGCGAATTTTTA
>JAFYHG010000026.1 GCA_017539265.1 Alphaproteobacteria bacterium
AATGCCACCACCGACAACAACAGCTGCAGCAACACCAATCCCCACTACTGCCGCCGTCGATAAACCTGTTTCGGTGGCTACCGCTGTACCACTCGCCACAGACATTCCAGCAGGAGCCGGTATTGCACCACGATTTACCGCAATTGCCCAGTCGTGATAGCCTTGGTTAAATGAGTAAATTTGAGCTTGAGAGATCCTATTGATACAAGGGTGTGTTCTACTGGCCCCCATAGCCTTTAAATTATAGTATGTTCCGTAATCTTGATTATAAACAGCCTGGCATAGAGCCGTATTACCACCACGGCCGATTGTATCTATTCTACTTTTTATACGCTTTAGGGAAGACAAATCTCCATGTCGGGCGTAGCCGTAAATTTGGCTCATCGTAAGGGGGGCCGCTAATGCCGATGTACTCCATAGCATGGAAGATACAGACATGCTAAACATAACCAATAATCCGATGATTTTGCGCACTTTATACCCCTTGTATTTCAGCGTAGTCTTATCACTTGCCTCCCAATATACATAAATTTTTATGAATTGCAAATAAAAAATTTTATTTTGTAAAACCTGTGGCTTTCCATTTGCTTTTTTCTTAGGGTTGAGGCCACTTCCCTACGGGTTCATTCACCAGTCATCTCCACCAATAAAAAAAGCCCCGCTAAACGGGACTTCATTCACAATTTCGACATCAATTCGCCTGCATTTCCATTTGGCTTATTGTGTCTCATTGTCTTGCGCATAAAAACAATTCACTGGATTGTTTTTATTTTGCTCGATGGTCGGAATGGATGCGCAATTCACGAACCAGTTATTTTAAACGGCATTCTGATTTTACTATTTTATTTTCTTTAGGCTCATACCCATCTATCCATTTTCGATTGGAACAACGATTGCATTCCTCTTGTGTTGATAAAACTGTTGTTTCTATTGAACAAGAGAGGCAATCATTATTCCCTATAAACGATTTTTTCTTTGCATGGCATTGTTGTTTAAATACCAGTGTTGGTATTAAAATTTCTTTAGTTAGATCAACTATTTCATCATATTGATACCATGGATTGGCAATAATAACTGATGGAATACCATAAACCAAATTTGCTATATCTCCAACAAGGCCTACAATAAGAGAGTATGGTAACGCAAGAGGTTCTACTGAAATTGATTCAGAAACTTGATATATTGTATTTGTGGGTGGTAACATATACCAGCCTGAGCGTACAGGATGATCATATGTATAAAGTTCATATTTTTCAGCCCATTTATCAGAAGTCCAATGACTTTTAATCTTAAATTCTTTATCTTCAAAACCTTTCTTAGAAAGAACAGCATTTTCGGAAAAAAATGAACGATTAAGTTTTATTTTTTCTGTTTTAACTTCACTCCCATTCAAATTTAAAGTGGTATCTTTTGGGACTCTTACTTTTATATACTGCTCACTATCGTAATACTTTGGCCCTGCATAACATCCCGATAAAATAAGGCATACAAAAACAGCTAATTTTTTCATTAAATCTCCTTTCTTAAAAGGATAACATAATCAAATATGAAAAGCAACTGATTTTTCGAAAATTTTTGGGATAGTAATTTCAGGACCCCAGAGGGTGGGCATTGAAAACAAAGGATTTTTTGCTTCAAGAGTTCGTAAATGGATGAAAAGTACGCTCAGTATTCGACCAATAAAAGGAATCTGGTATTTTCCCTTATTAACACACCAACCAACATATTAAAAATACTTTTTCATGTAATCTGCTTTTATAATTAACTGCATCCAAGGAGAAAATCTTTCTGGATGTTGTTTTATTTCCCCTTCTAATGTTGCACGATTCATCCAACAATATGCTTGCACTTCGTTTATATTTGGATTGATTGTTTGACCTTGATACTTTGCCACAAAAATATGATCATATTCATTTTCAATCAAACCATTATTAAAGTCCGCACGATAGACAAGAGTTCCGACCTCTTCAAACATTGATACCATTCCCATCTCTTCAAGCAAACGTCTAGAAACGGCTTGTAATACAGGCTCATTCTCTCTGGGATGAGAACAAACCGTATTGGACCAAATTCCAGGAGAATGATATTTAGTCAAAGCACGTTGTTGAAGCAACAATTCTTTTTTATTATTAATAACAAAACCAGAAACAGCACGATGCAACCTGCCCTGTTGGTGTGCTGCCAATTTTTCCAGCATACCCACTGGTTTATCATTTTCATCAACTAAAATTACTTTTTCCATGCAAATCCTAAGGAGAAAATGGTCGGAATGAATGCGCAATTTACGAGCTCAAAAAATCTTATGGATTCTTTTTCATTTTTTCATATTCATCTTTTGTAATCAGTTTCTGTTCATACATATTATATAGTTTTTCATTCTCGTCCAATGGTTCCATAATAACATTTGGATTATATGTATAAATTGTCCACGGGTTAATAATAGCAGCACTTGGCGCACCAATAACCATATTAAAAATATCCTCTAAAAAGGGAACAGTGGTAAACAGTACACCGCCTACACATTCACCAAAACCAGAACAACCATTTTCCCAAAAATATCTTGTATTTGGAAAAATATATAATTCTGCGGCAGATATTTGTCCACTTCCACCCCAATCAGCATATCTTGCCCATTTCTCATCAGTCAACTTGCTGGTTAATTTCAAAGTATAATCTTTATATCCATTTCTTTTTATTAGAATATCCCTATCTAACCAAAGTCTTGAGAGGGATAAATCCACAAAGCCATCCTTACTTTTCATCATTTTACCATCAACTTCAATTACTTCATTTTCTGGGGCTGTAAAGCTAATTCTCTGTGTATGAGAATGATATTGTGGAAAAAAACATCCACATAAAAATAAGAATGATAACAAAATAAGTTTTTTCATGATTTAAACCTAACATATTTAGATATGAATTGCAACTTATTTTTAAAAATCTTTGGGATACACGTTTTAGGTTCCCAGAGGGCGAGTATTGAAAAATAAGGATTTTTTGCTTCAAAAGTTCGTAAATTCAAGAAAATGACCGTTTTTAGTGGCGGGATTTATTCGGCTGACGCCTCACCCTAAAGGGCTGCCTATGGCGTTGATTACGCTTTCGCTTCATCCGAACCCACTTCTTCGTGGCTTTAAACCCCATACATTCAAACGACAAAAGACCGCCCAAATGGACGGTCTTTTTGTCGTTGGTCGGAATGGCGGGATTTGAACCCACGACACCTTGCCCCCCAGACAAGTGCGCTACCAGGCTGCGCTACATTCCGATAAAGCATTTATACACCACTTTATTAAAAATTGCAATCTTTTTTTCTGATTTTTCTGTTTTTAGGGCAAAATTTAATAAAGAATATAAGAAAACATTGACCAGTTATGTATTACCTTATCGCATTCGGAAAGCCGAAACTCGTTTACTGCGCCGGAAGGTAATTTCTTTCTTGGAACCGGAAAATTTGGTAACCAACTTGGGCTTGGGCGACGCTGGCGTACAATCTTCATAATGGAAAGAAATTCGTTTTGGGGAAACGATCCAACAAGGGCATTGGGAATCTATTTGTATCCTGCCGAGATTTTTCTTATCCGATGTCGGAATAATAGTAGATTGCAAAAGCATTTCACCGAGTAATCGGCCGGAAGAAGCCTCTTGATCCGCCAGCATATTGTAATATCCGTTGGAATGTTCAGTTGGTTTCTTTTGATGGCCATGAATATAATGGAATGAAAAATCAATATCTTGTATTTGAGCAAAAGATGCAGATATATTATATAAGATCTTTTTTTGCGTGGGGTCGCGAATCGTTTCTATCTGACGTTGATTGGGATGGTGAAAAATACGTTGGATCTTTCGTAAAGAGCCCAAGGAATCCGAAAAAAGATGGACCGAATCCGGAGAAAAATAAACCACATGAGTTATGGCAGTAGAAATAGCAAAGAGTTCAGCGGTTTCATTATTATTTGTTGAGAAAAAATTATGATACGGTTTTAATGCTCTTGTCTCAGAAGGCCACACAAAAACGATACCGACACCGGCCATTTTCTTATCGTTATTGAAAGAGGCATCCGTAAAGATGTTCATTATTCTTTTCTCCTGAAAATCAGTATATCATAAAATTTAAAAAAAACAATCATTATTTTTAAAAATCGACTCGTTAATAAAATAATAAACAATAATAATATGATAATATTGACAAAAAAGTAAACATATGATATACTCGACCCACTATGCGACATTATTTACCAACAAATGCTTTTATTTATAAGAATATTCAGACAAATTCAGATAAAAAAGTTGTGTATTTATCAGGTCTTGGTATGGATATCAGAAGACAACGGGAAGGTTTTATCAGAAGATATGCTTTGAATCAGGGGGTGTCTTATCTGGCATTGGATTGTACAAGATTTGCCCTCGCGAACCAAGATATTCCCGACTATAATTTACGGAAAATCTTACCCGCAACAATGGATATGTTGGCGCAAGACGATAAAAAATTATTCCTGTTTGGGGCCTGCTATGGCGGATTAATGGCGTTAAAAATAGCGGCAGCAATGCCGGAAAAAGTATCCGGGGTTATTGCCTTATCGCCACCTTATGAAACAAAGGCTTTTCCGTGGATTGATGATACCCTCTTGTTTTTGCTAAAACGGGAAAAACAATTTGAACGGCGGAAAGCTAATCCGGAAATAATTCGGCAGATGATTTTGTTTAGGAAAATGTATCTGATTGCCGCCATGGATCAGGGACGGGAAAGTATTCAGCCGACTTTTCAGGGACCCGTTCATATTTTCCACGGGCAGAAAGATCGATTAATCCCCGCGGAAAATTCTCTTCATGTGCAAAGGGCCTTAAATAATCCCCAATGCATCGTTCATGTTACACCAATGACAGGACATAATTTAAGCAACGATTATGAAATGAAAATGCCTATCTGCGCATTGGGTGAATGTTTAAGCAGAAGTTAATAATCCCGGCTCCAGCCTTGATGGCGAAACCACATGGCCGTATAATCATCACGCGGAATGGCGTTTACACGCGTCGGAAGTGACATCCATAAAGCCGCATCATGACGTACAGATCCTCGATATTCGATATGATGGAGATATGCCTCAAAGTCATCAAACATACAATGTGTTGTCTTAAGTTGCCCATCTTGGAAAATCGGACAGCCGTTTTCATCCCTTTCGACAACGGGCATGGCTATAATATTATCACCCGTACCCCCTACCCCGCGGCCGAATCCTCTTTGGCGGATTAAATTGCGATAATTGTAGGGTCTTAGGATTTTTAAATAAAAAGAGGCTACCTGACGTTCAGCGAGCGTTTCTGTCTCGCTTTGGGATATGAATTCAAGCTTTTTTCTAAAAGCCGGTAAAATATCTTTTATATCCGTCATCAAAATCACTATGACATATTTTTTTTTCGTTCACAAGAAAAAAAAGAAAAAAATTTTTCTTTATTTTGGGATATTTTACGCCTTAATTTTGGGAAAGTTTCAAGCCAAAATCTGTTGATTTTTATGACTTTTTCGGGTATAATTCGAGTTGTAGGAGAATTTTATGCGTATCAAGAGAAATTTTGGAGAAGTAATTACGGCGATGGTAACCCCTTTTTGCCGTCGAGACAAAAATCATGTTGATTTTGAAGGGGTTGCCCGTTTAGCGAATCATTTGCTTAAAAACGGAACGGACACTTTGTTAATTAATGGTTCGACAGGTGAAGGACCACAATTAACGGCTGTTGAACGGATATCCATTTTAGATGCAGTACGTGAGCGGACGCCGGAAGGTACAAAAATTATTGTTTCAACGGGATCTTCTAATACGGATGACACCATAAAACGGTCTTGTCATCAAGCGTATGATGTCGGGGCTGATGCGGTTCTGATTTCCGTGCCGGCATATATTAAACCGCCGCAAAAAGACCTTTTTATTCATTTTGACACGATTGCTAAGGCTTCCCCGAAAATGCCGATTATTATCTATAATATACCCGGTCGGGCGGCGGCAGAAATTTTACCGGAAACAGTGGCACAATTGGCGCGGGAAAATCCGAATATTATCGGGATTAAACAAAGTATGGGGGATATGGATAAAGTATCCGAAATGAAAGCCCTATGTCCGCCGAATTTTCAAATTTATTCTGGTGATGACAGTTTAACGCTACCGATGTTGTCGTTAGGGGCAAAAGGTGTGATTAGTGTGGCTTCACACTTGGAAGGCCCCCTGATTAAAGAAATGGTTCATCATTTTAAATCAGGTCATGTAAAACAGGCAACAGAAATCCATCATTTGTTGTTCCCGCTGTGTAAAGCTTTGTTTATGACATCAAATCCGATTCCAATTAAAGAGGCCCTTTATCGAAAAGGAATGATTAAGTCTGCGGATTTACGGACTTTGAGCCGAATGAGCCCACTGGATAAAAAGGTATTCGGTAAAGAATTGACGCGCTTTGAAGCCCAAAAACAAGCATTTTTGATGAAGCATGCCGAACGGGAAAGAAGTTAAATTTTTAAATAAGTTACAGATTCAAAAAAGATCCAAAGCTAAACTTTGGATCTTTCTCTATCTCTATAGCGAATCATATCCATAAAAGAACGATTTGCCCTACGTTTTATTTTTTTTCGAAATTTTTTTCTTTCAAATCTTTTTATGATTTTTAATCTTTCCTCAAATGAACTTTCAGCATTGGAGTCTTCTATAGTTTCAGATGGATATCTATATGTACGTGACATTTTACACCTCTTGTATTTATATACTATTAAGATATCATAGAATGCCTAAAATGTCAATTTATTTTTTATTTTTAAGTTTAAGGATTATTCGGTTTATATCTCTTCCCTATATAACCAGAGGAAAGCCCTGATGCACAAGGTTTTCGGTATGGTCGGAATGGATGCGCAATTTACGAGCTAAATATATCTTGACATAGATTCTTATATTATGTAGAATGAAAGAAAAAGGAGAGAATAAAATGAATAAATTTGATTTTAAAATTGGAAGACTTGGGTATTTCATTTCTGTACTACTAGTATATTTTTTAGTTTTTTGGATTATGTCTTTTTTATATTTAAATTCAGGTCTCTCAGAAAATATGGGATTGGGTACAGATATTTCAAAAGTATCAAATATCATTACGAATTATATAATTATTTCCGTTATCCTGTTCGTCATCTTGGTTATTGTTCAGGCTATGAGATTACGTGATAGAGCTTTATCTGGATTTATATCCATTCCTATAATGCTTGGGTGGTGTTATTATTTCCTGTATACACTTATCCCTTGTGTAGAGGCATTTCCCTATTATAAGTATTCTGAGTCTATAATAAAAATTAATGATACAATAAATCCTCATCCAAGTTTAGCAATTATATTTGCTATTTTCACTATTGGATTTACCCTATTCTTGTGCTTTGCGCCACATAAAGAAAAAAGTGTAAAAGCTGTAGCTGAAAACGAAGTAAAAAATTCTCTATAATTCTGGGATGGTGTTTTTAGGCTCCCAAGAGCCGAGTATTGATTTTAAAGGATTTTTTGGCTCAAGAGTTCGTAAATTTGCAAAAATGGCTGTTTTTTGCTTTTCAACATTCGAACTCTTATAAATGCTTGGAAACAAAAGAAAAAGTCGCCTTTTCAGACGACTTGTGTTTAGTGGTCGGGGCGAGAGATTGTTCGCTTCGCTCATCCTCGTGAAACTCGGACCGCCTGCGGCGTCTACTCCGCTTTGCTTCGTGAACGAACCTCCTTCGGTTCTTATCACCCCACCCATACACCATACAAAAAGACCTGATTATACAGGACTTTTTGTATGGTCGGGGCGAGAGGATTCGAACCTCCGGCACCTTGCTCCCAAAGCAAGTACTCTACCAGGCTGAGCTACGCCCCGAATTTTGAGTTGCTTTCGCAACCGTCGTTTTTTTTCGCAAGGTGTCGGCGGCACCTTTTCTCGCATTTTGCGATCAAATCGCTTCGTGCTTCGGTCAGCGGCGGCAAGCGCCTTCCGCTCGGGCAAAAAGCAAAGCAATTTGCTTTTTGTTTTCCCCTGCGCGCCCAAAGCAAGTACTCTACCAGGCTGAGCTACGCCCCGAATTTTGAGTTGCTCTCACAACTATCCACTCTTTCAAAAAAAGCGCCTTTGAAGACGCAATTCGAAAGTGGGGCGGAAGATGAGACTCGAACTCACGACATCTGGTACCACAAACCAGCGCTCTAACCAACTGAGCTACATCCGCCAGCAGATAACGGAGTATATTTTTAACCGATTTTCAAATGAAAGTCAAGCAAAAAAAAATCTTTTCATAAATTATATTTCTTACCTATCGAACTTGATAGTTTGGGAAAAGGGATTTAAGTTCAGATTGTAGAGCTGAATCACGGAAAAAAGATTCAATGGCCGATTCTTCAGGCGGGTTTTTATCGCCGTCAAAGGTGCGATACCGTTGCAAAACATAACTTTTAACCCCCTGCCCTGATAAACCATGGGCGATGGATAAAATATCATCTTTTGTCAGGTAACGCGGATCACAAGTGGTGCGACATTCAAATGGTGTATTGCTTTTTAAAAGAATGTCTAATGATTTTTGAATGTTAGGAACAATATTAGGTGATAAAATACCGGTTAAAATATTATATTTATCCCAAGGAGCTTTAATATCCAGTCCCACCCAATTAAGCGAGGGTAAAACCGCCACTAAATGATCGGGATAAACACCGGAAGTATGAACAGCAACTTGATAACCTAATTCTTTAATTTTTAGAATCAAATCCTTGATTTCTTTATGTTTTAATGGTTCACCACCGGACAAGACTATACCATCCAGTTGCTTTTTACGGTGCGCCAAAAAATCATCAATTTCGGGCCAAGTGATGTCTGTGGGTGTGCCCTCTTTTTGTAGGGTATAATTGTGGCAAAAGGGACACTTTAATGGGCAACCTTGCATAAAAATAACGGCCGCCAATCGTCCCGGAAAATCGATTGTTGTGAACGGGACAAGACCGGCAGCCGTTAGCATGTAAAACCCCTCTAAAATAAATTAGACAGCTTTTTCTAAAGCACAGGGGCAGGCATTTTCTTCCGTGAACCAAACGCGTTCGTCAAATTCACTTTTCTTACCTTTGTTGAATTGGCTATACGGGCGGAAATATCCCATAACACGTGTCCAGCATTCAACCGGTTGACGAGATGATTCGTTTGCTTCCAAAATTTCTTTGTCTGTCATTTTTATTTCTCCTTTCTTTTTAGACAGCTTCTAACTCTTTTCGTTTGCGTTCAATCAATTCCTGATCGCAAAGCGGGCAGAATTTGTGTTCCCCTTTGAGATAGCCGTGCTTGGGGCAGATGGAATATACCGGTGTCACAGATACATATGGCAAACGATAGTTTTCCAATACCCGACGCACAAAATTCTTACAGGCTTCGGATGACGATACCCGTTCATTCATATACAGGTGTAATACCGTGCCACCCGTATATTGAGTCTGTAAATCATCCTGATAATCCAATGCCTTGAACGGATCGTTCGTAAATCCTACAGGCAGTTGGGATGAATTGGTGTAATAAGGCGCTTCCTTAGTACCGGCTTGAATAATATCGGGGAAACGTTTTTGATCTTCACGCGCAAAGCGGTATGTTGTTCCCTCGGCCGGTGTAGCCTCCAGGTTATACATATTTCCGGTTTCAGCCTGAAATTCGACAAGGCGATTACGGATATGTGTTAAAAGTTTCTTGGCAAATTCACGGCCGAATGGTGTGGCGATATTTTCTTTATCATTCGTGAAGTTGCGGATGAGTTCGTTAATTCCGTTCACACCGATAGTGGAAAAGTGGCTGCGGAACGTACCCAAATACCGTTTAGTATAAGGATAGAGCCCCCGATCCATGTGAAGTGAAATGGTTTTACGTTTGATTTCCAGAGAAGTCTTGGCCAAATCCAAGAGTTCATCAAGGCGTTTGTAAAGGCCTTCTTCGTTTCCTTTATGCAGGTAGCCCAAACGCGCACAGTTAATTGTGACAACACCGATGGAACCCGTTTGTTCGGCCGAACCGAAAAGACCGCCACCGCGCTTTTTGAGTTCCGTCAAATCCAGACGCAGACGACAGCACATAGAACGCACATCACTGGGCTTCATATCGGAATTGAGGTAATTTGAGAAATAAGGCAGTCCGTATTTTGCCGTCATTTCAAAGAGAAGATCAATGTTGGGCGAATCCCAGGGGAAAGAACTTGTGATATTGTAAGTCGGAATCGGGAATGTGAAGGGACGACCCTTAGCATCACCGTCGCGCATAACCTCAAGGAAAGCGCGGTTAATCATATCCATTTCTGCCTGCAGATCACCAAATTTAAAATCTTGGACTTCGCCACCGATAACGGGGTGCTTATCCGCCAAATCCGTCGGACATGTCCAATCAAAAGTAAGGTTTGTAAAGGGTGTTTGTGTCCCCCAACGAGACGGTACATTTAAATTGAAGATAAAGGATTGCATGGCTTGTTTGACTTCGGCGAAAGAAAGTTTTTCAATCCGAACAAAGGGGGCCAAATAAGTATCTGCGGACGAGAAAGCCTGCGCACCGGCCCATTCATTTTGAAGCGTACCGAGGAAGTTCACCATTTGACTGAAAGCAGAAACAAGGTGTTTGGGCGGTTTGGATTCAACTTTGTTGGGAACGCCGTTGAAGCCTTCCTCAATCAATACACGAAGTGACCAACCGGCACAATAACCGCAGAGCATATCCAAATCGTGAATATGGTAATCACCGTTTTTATGGGCGGCACCGATTTCAGGAGTATAAACATGGTTCAGCCAATAATTCGCCACTACTTTGCCGGAAACATTTAAGATGAGGCCCCCCAAAGAATAGCCTTGATTGGCATTGGCATTAACACGCCAATCCGAGCGATCCAAATACTCATTAATAGAAGAAATAGCATCAATAACCGCTTTTTTATCTTTACGGGCCTTATCCCGTTGTTCCCGATAAACGATATAGGCACGGGCGGTTTTATAGTAATTGGAAGAAATCAGCACCTGTTCCACAACATCTTGGATTTGTTCGATGCCGGGAGCAATTGTATTTGAAAAACGATACTTTAGGACTTTGACAACCTGTTGGGTCAAAAGCCAGGCTTCCTCAGAACCGAATTCGGTTGTTGCTTCACCAGCCTTGGTAATGGCCGCCGCGATACGGGAAGCGTCAAAAGCGATTCGTTCCCCATCACGTTTAATCACATCCGACAAAGGCCCCAGATCGATGGGGGAGATATTTTCTTCTTTGTTTTGAGTGGTTTCCAACATATTGTGTTCATCCTTCCATTTTTGATACTATATATTGTGGTTAGTCCTGTTTTCTCTGAATCCAGAAAACCGCAAAAAATTGCTTCTGTCAACAAGAAAATTCTATTTTTTTGAGAAAAAGAATCAGTTTTATTTTTTTCTCTTATTTTTTATATTGTTATTCATAAAAAAATAATTTGGACAAAAAGTTTTTTGCATCTTTCAGAAACTTTTTATTTAGATTTTAGATTGTCACAAAATTGTCATTTTTAGACCTAATTTTTGTTTTTTTACTTATTTTTCAAGCATAAAATTTTATTTTCCGATTCGGATCAGAAAAAAGCCCCCAAAAACGAATCCAAAACGAATCCAATTTTTTACATTTTCTTTTCTTTTTATAAAAAATATTTCATTGTTTTTCAAATTGTTATTACTTTTTAAGAAATATTATACAAAAAAATACTTGATTATTTTTGACTTTTATGATACAATCCGGTTATCCAACAGAAAGGGGATCATTATGAAAAAAATTATTTTAACTTTATCAGCTTGTGTTTTATTGGGCGCTTGTGCGCAAACAGAATACGTGGAAAAAGAATGCCCATCTTGCAATCCGCCGGTTCGTCATTTTGAAGTAGTGACAGAATGTTCGGATTATCGGGATACATCTTTGGGCGGTAATAAATTTGCTCAATGCCGCTATTGCACCAACAAAATCTATTCAAACGGTGTCGACGTAACAGCCCAATTCATGGGTAAAGTTCCCGGCAGAAGACATGCCAATATCCCTTGCAATCGCAGATAATTTTGTGAGGTAGAAAATTTAATCAGCCATTTTTCACGGGTGAATTATGGCTGATTTCTTATTTGGAGCAATTATTATGGCAACACCGGAACAAATTCGTATTTGGCTGTCTAAGGAAAAGTTGAGAGAACTATATCTTTCTATATCAGAAGATAGAGAAGCGTTTCTGAATGCATTAGCAACGGACAAACGATGCATTAATATTCAAAATTATAAAGACAATGTACCGGTTATGGAAATGCTCGATTGGGGGATGGCACGGGAAAATCATATCAAATTTGCTGTTGAAAACGGGTTAAATTTAGAGACTGTTGGCTATATGGGAGATACAATTTTAGCCCTTTTGGTTCGAAAAAATAATAAAAAGATGGTTGAATATCTTTTAAATAAAGGGGCGAATCCGAACGTCAGAAATATCTATGGGGGAAGAACACCCTTGATAATGGCAGCAGAAATGGGAGATGTGGACCTTGTTCAGTTGCTATTAAAGTTCCAAGCCGATCCCAAATTAACGGATAAAGTCGGGCGGACACCTTTGATGCTGTCAAAATCCTTAAGAGAAGACGTTTTTTCAGACAGTAAAAGAGCTCATCTTGCTCAATCGCCGGAGTTTGTTAAAAAAGGTGCTTTGATCGGGTTTGATAAAAATCGGGATAATATGATTTTAATCGAATCGTTTCTAAATGCCGCCGAAAAAGAACGACAATAATTATATAAAGATATTTAAAAAGAGCGTGATCTGATCACAAAATTCGCGCATATATAGCGGAAAGCCTTTAAATCCGTGGCAGACATATGCCATTAAAAGGCCGTAGGTAATTAAATTAATCCCCGGTAAGAAAAGAATTGTGAAGGTATAGCCTGCATCTTTGAAGTCTATTTGTTCCGAATGGATTTCATCCATCGTTGACATGATATGATACCCGGTCATCAATCCCAGAATAATCCAGTATCCCATTGGAAATGCCTCACCCGTCAGAGCATAAAAGCCACCGAGTGCCATTACCAAAGCCGCAGAAGTCGGGAAAAAGTAAGGGGCCAAGGAAATCAGCCAGTTTCCCCGTCCGAAATAGGAAAAGTATCCCCCTTGCCCGCGGTGAACAGTGATATCTTGGGGGACATGAAAAGTCAGCAGGGCAAAAATCATATGGGTGACTTCGTGTTCCAAAATAGAAATAAAGGATCCTTTTAGTTTTGGGATAATAAACCAGATGCCAATCATTATCAAAAGCGGCAGGAAAAATGTCCCTAAAATGGAAAGTGTCAAACCATTATATAATATAATAATGTCTGTCTTAAGAGCCGGAAAAATAGCCAGAACCATCAATATAGCCAGAGGCCATTTCAGGAGAGCCAGAAAAAAATTGATAAATTTTTGCATCTTTTTGTTTCCAATTTGGTTTATTTCTGATAAAATAACCCAAAATATAAAAAAAGAAAAGGACTTTTTATGAATAATATCTTTATTTTGATTTTGTTGTTTGTGTTGCTTGGGTTATCTTTATTTATGATGGTGCGCCTGATGATGATGGGGAAAACGCCCAAAATTACCGATGATTTGGAAAGATTAGAACGGATGATGCATGCGGACACCAAGGATTTACGGCAAGAATTGGGGCAATCTTTATTACAGTTTAACGATTCGATTCGAAAGGCTGTGGAAGAACGGTTAGATAAAATGAATGCCGAAAATGCCCAAAAATTAGAACAAATGCGACAAACGGTTGATGAAAAGTTACATACAACGCTTGAAAAACGCTTGGGCGAATCGTTTGCCTTGGTTTCGGAACGGTTGGAAAAAGTGCATCAGGGATTGGGGGAAATGCAGACCCTTGCGAATGATGTGGGAGGGCTTAAAAAAGTCCTTACGAACGTGAAAACGCGGGGAACCTGGGGGGAAGTACAATTGGGGTCCTTACTGGAACAGATGTTATCGCCGGATCAATTTATTAAAAACGCGCATATTCAGGAAAATTCAGCAGAAGTTGTTGAATATGCAGTAAAACTACCTGATGGTGATGTTTTAATCCCGATTGATTCCAAATTTCCGATTGAGGATTACGAACGTTTAATCGGTGCCGGTGAACAAAATGATGCCCAGATGGCGGAAGTGGCCTCAGGTGAATTTGAAAAACGGATTAAATTGGAGGCTAAGCGTATATCGGATAAGTATATCTATCCCCCGAAAACAACCGATTTCGGGATTATGTTTTTACCGACCGAAGGACTTTATGCGGAGGCAATGCGGCGTAGCGGCCTAATATCTGAATTACAAAATAAATATCGGATTTGTGTGGCGGGGCCAAGCACGCTGGGGGCCTTTTTAAACTCCTTACAGATGGGTTTTCGGACTTTGGCCATTCAAAAGCGGTCGGGTGAAGTATGGCAGGTCCTAAATGAAGCCAAGACCGAATTTGAAAAATATGCCCTTTGGGTGGAAAAAGTAAAGCGCAATATTGAACAGGCCCATAAAACACTAGATGAAGCCGAAACCAGAACCAGAGCCGTTAATCGAAAGTTGCGTTCGGTGGAGACGAATATTCAAGAAAGTAGTGCAATTGATAATATAGAACCGGATTTGATTTCAAAAATCTAAATCCCCATCATGAGTTTGATGTCTTCACTGAGCTTATCGGTGGTCCAAGGGGGATCGAAGGTAAGCTCTACCGTCACGACACCTGTACCGGGGACAGAGGAAACCGCATTGGCCACCATATAGGGCATTTCTCCGGCCATGGGGCAAGTAGGTGATGTAAGAGTCATCAGAATATAAACATCACCATTATCTTGTTGATCAATCTTATAAATTAAGCCTAATTCATAAACATTTAACATCAATTCCGGATCTTGAACGGCCTGAAGGGCCGTGATAATATCAGCCTCTGCAGCATGCGGAGAACCTTCCTTTAATGGTTCACCGACAGTAGCCTTAAATGCCAAATCCATATCGGGTAAGTCCGGTAAGGGTGGTATAACGGAATCTTGTTCATCAGTCATTATTCTTCCCCCAATAAATGAAGAGCCTTGTGAAGTGAGGTAATAAAGCAATCAATATCTTCGCGATCATTGTAAATGCCAAGTGAAACACGTAAGGATACCTGTCGCCCGAAAAAGGTATGAATCGGCATGGCGCAATGGTGCCCGACACGCGTGCAAATGTTGTCTTTGGCCAAAACAAACGCTAAATCCGCCGGATGAATATCCCCGATGTTAAAGGAAACAAGACCTTGCTTTTCCGGATAATCGCCCAAAATGGAGAGGTTTTTAATTTCCTTTAGTCGTTCCATTAAATACTGAGTCAATTCCGATTCGTGACCATAAATTGTATCCATCCCGATTTTTGAAACAAAATTAATGGCGGCGGCAAGGCCTATAGCCTCAGGAAACGGGGGGGTGCCGGCTTCAAAACGGGCGGGAATGTCAGCAAATTCGGTCTTTTCAACAGTAACCGTTTTAATCATATCGCCACCGAATTGATATGGGGTTAATCTTTCCAAAGCCTCGGGCTTGGCATACAAAACGCCGATACCGGTGGGGCCATAGATCTTATGCCCGGAAAATACATAATAATCGCAATCAAGCTCCTTTAAAGAAAGCGGTAAATGGGCAACGCCTTGGGCACCATCTACCAAAACGGGAATATCCTTTGCATGGGCCATTTTTACGATTTCATGAATAGGATTAACGATTCCCAAGACGTTCGAAAGTTGCGAAACCGCCACTATTTTTGTCCGCAGGGAAAGTTTCCTTTCAAAATCATCTAAATCAAAGCGGCCGTCGGGTAAGACATTAAAGGTTTTAAAGATTGCCCCCGTGCGCAGGGCCAGTTGTTGCCACGGTACAAAATTGGCATGATGTTCGGCGATACTGACCAAAATTTCATCGTTTGGTTTTATTAGGTGTTCCAAACCAAACGCGACCAAATTAATGCTTTCGGTTGCACCTTTGGTGAAGACAATTTCCCCCGGGGTGGCGCCGATAAAATCGGCCACCGTTTGGCGAGCCTGTTCGTAAAGGGTGGTGGCTTGAATTGCTATGGCACATTGTCCCCGATGGACGTTGGCATAGGATGTGCGATAAAAATTATCCATCGTTTTAAGAACCGAATCGGGCTTTTGAGCCGAGGCTGCCGTGTCTAAGTAAATTGTTTCCGTATTCGTGAGTAAGGGAAAATATTCTTTATACATATTTCTTCACCCAATTTTGAATATATTCGTCGAAATCCGAAGCAAGCATACCATTAAAAAATGACAAAAGCAAAATCTTTTTGGCTTCTTCTTCAGGGATACCGCGTGTTTGCATATAGAAAATTTGATTTTTGTCCAGAGGGCCTATGGCGGAACCGTGGGCACATTTAACATCATCGGCCCAAATTTCTAATTGTGGTTGGGCAGAAATTTTGGCTTTATCGGAAAGTAAAATCCCCCTATGATTTTGATGACCGTCACATTTTTGAGCGTCATAAGGGATGGTAATCGTGCCGCAAAATGATACCCCGGCATTATCGGCGGCAATGCCCCGGATTTGTTGTGAAGAAGTTGTTTTCTCTGATTTATGTATTACTTTAATTTCTATATTTATCTTATTATTATCATTACATAAATAAATTGAATTTATGGTACATTTTGCATTTAAACCGGATAAGGTAACCGTCACATTCAGATCTGCATTTGTTTGTAAAAAGTCAGCCATAAAAACACCGTTTTCGCCCACATCAACCGCCCATTCGACGGGTGATTTTCGGACAATTTTTGTGCCGATTTCGGATCTGATTAAAAACGGATTATCGGAAGGAGTCATAACCTTGTTCCTCTACCTGACGGACGAAGTCAGCGCCACCTGTTTTGACAATTTGACCATCCAACATAATGGAGACTTTATCGGGCTTAACATATTGCAATAAGTCATCATGGTGGGTGATAATCATAAATCCGCGATGGGATTCACGCATGACGGACACCCCCTGCCCCACAACCTTTAAAGCATCTACATCCAAGCCGGAGTCCATTTCATCCAAGATACAAAAATCAGGTTCCAACATCGCCATTTGAAAAGTTTCCAAGCGTTTTTTCTCCCCACCGGAAAAGCCGACATTAACGGGGCGTTTAAGCATTTCGGGGGATATGCCCAAAGCCGTAGCACGCAAGTTCATATGTTTCATAAAGGCGACGGCATCCATGGGAGGTTTCCCCAGAAAAACCTGTTTTGCGTTTAAGGCAGCCTTTAAAAATTGTGCCATACCGACACCCGGCAGTTCCACCGGATATTGAAATGCCAAGAAAATACCGCTATTGGCACGCGCATCGGGGGATAGTGATAAAATATCCTGTCCTTTAAACAAAATGCTGCCTTCGGTTACACGGTAAGCCGGATGGCCGGTAATAACGGAAGCAAGTGTACTTTTTCCACAACCGTTCCTACCCATAATGGCATGAACTTCGCCGGCCTCTATCGTCAGATTAAGGCCTTTTAGAATTTCCTTATCCCCGATAGATGCGTGTAAATTTTTAATTTCTAATAATGGCATTTTGAATTTTTCCTTTATAAATACTGTTTCAAGCGATTGACCTTAAATTCAGCCTGTTGTGCGACGAGGTCTTCTATCTTATAAATATAAATCAGGCGTTCCAACATAATTAAAACATCGGCAGTTTCTTCGGCAATTTCTTTAACATTATCTTTATCACGGTTCAGGTTTTTGAGAATTTCTTTTTGCAGTTCACTCATTTCTTCGAGAACCATGAGAAGTTGGCTGTCGCGTCCCCAATTCTTAACCGTTTTTTCACAAATTTCTTTTGTTGTATACCTGTATATCATCCGACTGTTCCTTCCAAATTGATACCGATGAGGCGTTGGGCCTCTATCGCAAATTCCATGGGGAGTTTTTGCATTACTTCCCGACAAAAACCGTTAACGATAAGGCCGACGGCTTGCTCGGCGCTTAAGCCCCGAGATTCGGCATAAAAAAGTTGTTCTTCGGATATCTTGGAGGTAGTGGCTTCGTGTTCAATCACGCCGGTTGTATTGCCCGAAGACATGACGGGAATTGTATGGGCCCCACATTTATCGCCGATTAGTAAACTATCGCACTTGGACACATTTTTGGCATTTTGGGCGCCAGGAGATATTTGAACCAGACCGCGATAAGTATTATCCGAATGCCCCGCGGAAATACCCTTGGAAATAATCGTGGAAGATGTGTTTTTTCCAAGATGTATCATTTTAGTGCCGGTATCGGCCTTTTGATAATGATTGGTCATGGCGACGGAATAAAATTCGCCCACAGAATAGTCCCCTTTTAAGACGCAACTGGGATACTTCCAAGTGATGGCAGAGCCCGTTTCAACCTGAGTCCAAGAAAGTTTAGCATGATTGTGACAAATACCACGCTTGGTCACAAAATTATAAATACCGCCCTTCCCCGTTTCATCACCGGGGTACCAGTTTTGAACGGTGGAGTATTTGACCTCGGCCCCGTCTTTAACAATGATTTCAACAATTGCAGCATGTAATTGATTTTCATCCCTTTGAGGAGCGGTACAACCTTCCAGATAACTGACATACGAATCATCTTCGGCAATGATAAGGGTGCGTTCAAATTGGCCACTATTTTTGGCGTTAATTCGAAAATAGCTGGATAATTCCATTGGGGAACGGACACCCTTGGGAATATAGACAAAAGATCCGTCTGAGAAAACGGCACTATTGAGACAGGCAAAGAAATTATCCGTGTAAGGGACAACAGAACCCAGATATTCTTGCACTAAATCTGGATATTTTTGAACAGCCTCGGAAATCGGGCAGAACAAAATGCCTTTTTCTTTCAGTTGATTTTGATAAGTGGTCGTAACGGAAACACTATCAAAAATGGCATCAACGGCAACACCGGCTAACTTTTTTTGTTCGAAAAGCGGAATACCCAGTTTTTCGTAAGTTTTTAAAATTTCGGGATCGACTTCATCCAATGATTTCGGACGAGCACTTTGTGGGGCAGCATAATAATAGATATCCTGATAATCAATCGGGGCATAATCAAACTTCCCCCAGTGAGGTTCCTGTAATGTGAGCCAATGCCGATAGGCCTTTAACCGAAATTCCAATAACCATTCGGGTTCATTCTTCTTTTGGGAAATCAAGCGAATGATGTCTTCATTCAGGCCCTTGGGCGCCGTATCGGTCGCCACAGTTGTTTCAAAACCGTAGCGGTATTTTTCTTCTGCCAATTGATGAACCTGTTTATTCGTATCAGTCATTTTTTCCCTTTGAATTTGAACATATAATGCACTATTTTTAAAAAAAAGTCAAGAAAAAGCATTTTTTACTTGTCAATTGTAAAAAAAAAAGTTAGTCTGAGAGAGATTTGAATGAAGGAGATATGATTTTTATGTTAACAGATATCGATTGGGGGACTTCGATTCAACTGTTTTTATTGGGAACGACGGCACTTTTTATTGTGCTGACGATTATGTTACTTAACAGATCGAGGCATCTAAGAAAGAAAGTGTCGGATATGTTAGAAACCTTGGCGGGGAAAGATAAGGAACTCAATAAAGCCAAGGCAGAAGCACAAAATCTGCTTTCTCCGTTTATCCCCGAAACATCAAGAAGCGTTATTATTTCCATGGATCCGAGTGGTAAAATTATTGAAACGAATGATTATGCGGCAGAACTGTTCGGATTTAAAAAAGAAGAGTTAATCGGGAAAAAGGCCTTGGGCTTAATCTTTCCGGAAAATTCAGATAAAAACACTGCACAAAGTAATATTATTTCCCGAATTTTAGCCAATCCGAAACTGTATGTTGAACATGAAACCGAAAATATTAAAAAATCCGGTGAACATTTGTGGATATCGTGGACGAATCGTGTGATGTATGATGATTCGGGAAAACCGACGGAGTTGAGAACCGTCGGGTTCGATATTACGAAAAGAAAAAGATTGGAAGAAGAATTGAAATATTTGGCATCGGTCGATCCGCAAACGGGAGTTTTAAATCGACAGGCCCTATTGGAAGCGGGTATGCATGAAGTAAAACGCGCCCAACGGTATAAGCGGGATTTGGCTGTTTTGATTATGCGGTTAGACTATTTTCATGATACCTCTTATCAACGGGATTTTACAGACGATATTATTCGAAAGATGATTGGCCTGACGAGAACAACCATTCGTGAATCTGACTATATCGGTCGGGTTGGCGATATCGAATTTGCCATATTGTTGCCGGAAACTGATAAAGAAAAGGCATTGGTTGTTGCGGACAGAATTAAAGCCAAAATTGAAGAAGAGAGCCTTAAAAAATCAGAGGGATTCTTTATTACAATTCACTTTGGCGTTTCGGAAAAGAGCGGTGCAAAAGATACCATTGATGATATGTTGTTAAGAGCACTGGACTCTTTCCAAGAACATGCTAAACAAAAGAAAATGCCGGTTAAACCCAAAAAGAAAAAGGAAACATAAATATGCAGGAAATTATCCTATCAAACGATAAATTGAGTGTCGGAGTTTTGCCTGAGATTGGGGCTTCGCTTTCATTTTTACGCTTTCATAACGGATCGGAAACGGTGGATATTTTGCGGCCGGCGGATATGAATAAAAAAGATGCCATTCATACGGCTTTATTCCCGATGTTGCCTTATTGTGGCAGAATCAGAGGCGGGAATTTTACCTATTGGGGGATTTTACGGAAAGTGCCTTTGAACCATTCGGGATTTCAAGACCCAATTCATGGGGACGGTTGGAAAAAAGAATGGACCGTAGATAAAAAGACAAATGATTCAGTAACCTTAAAAATGACACATGATAAGAAACAGGCGGGTTTTCCTTTTTCTTATGAAGCGGAAATTACCTATACATTGAAAGATTCGGATTTGGAAATAAAAATGACCGTTCAAAACCCTGCCCCGCTACCAATGCCATGCGGTCTGGGAATTCATCCTTTCTTTGTACGCAGCAAAGATGTGGAGTTGAACTTTAAATCGCAAGTGGTGTGGAGTAATGAGTCAGATCCGATTTTTGATGAGCCATATACAACACCGATGGCTTGGAATTTTGACGGTGGAAAAGCCCTTAACAGCGCGGTTTTTGATACCTGTTTCGGCGGATTTGAGGAACAAGCCCAAATTCGGTATCCGGGTAAAGATATTACCGTTGGAATTACAACTTCGGATATGTTCCATCACGTTGTTTTATATGCCCCTAAGGGGAAGAATTTCTTTTCGTTGGAACCGTGCAGTAATGCATCAAATGCCTTTAATTTGGCGGCAGACGGTGTTATTGGAACCGGTATTCGAAGTATTGGACCAAAAGAATCCTTAACAGGTGAAATCACCCTAAAAATTCAAGGATAAAAATAATATCAAACAGAAAGGTAAATAATATGAGTATTAATTATAAAGTCGGTGATAAAGATACACGGCCATGGGGAACTTGGGAAGTGATTGCTGTTGGGGAACATCATATTGTCAAAAAAATTGTGGTCATGCCGGATCAGCAACTATCATTACAACTGCATCATCATCGGGATGAACATTGGATTATCGCCGAAGGTGTGGCAGAGGTAACCGTTGGAGAAAAGGTATTTTCGGCCCCGGCAAATACACCTATTTTTATTCCCGTAGGCGCCAAACACCGGATTGCAAACAGAACCAAAAATCCTGTTGTTTTTATTGAAGTGCAAACAGGAGAAACCCTGGACGAGAATGATATTGTTCGTCTTGAGGACAGATATGGACGGGTATAAAAATCCCCTATAATTCAGGCTTTAAGATAGAAGGAATATTCCAGAATTGTTCATCAGGATGAACGATTTGGGGGATAACATAGATATTTTCTACAAGAAAACCGGTCGGATTATTTAAGCTGGTATTTCCACCAAAGCTCGCTCTAACAAACATACGATAACGTGAGCGACCGACGTTTAATTCCTCTTTGCATTTTAAACATTCTCGAGAATTATCATAGCAATCACAGACCGGATTATAGGGATCGCGGGGTTTCATTTCAAAAACATCAACCAGTGCTTCCCAAAGATTACCCGGTGTCAGACGAATGGAATAAATATGAACTTCATGATTAACCCTTTTGCGTCTTGCAGATTCCGTCAAAACAAATTTTTCCCGCTCCTCAAATTCCGTTAATTTCTCCTTATTTGAATACATTATCACATATTTCCAACTTTGCTGTTGTTTTGCACCATCCAAATAAACGTTGTAACGGGATTTTATATAATCTTGAACACCTTGCTCCATGAGAAATTCTTCTGCATAGTGTTTTGATACACTGGTTTCGGCGGATTGAATTACTTTATATTCCGGATCCATCATATACAATTGTTGTTGTCCGAATCTGACAAGTTTTATATTCTGACGGACGGCACGCCAGCTAAAAACACCGGCAAGAACCATTAAAACACCCAAATTTAAGAAGGTAATGACAGCCAATAGCCGTGCCGTCCGTAAATAACGACGTTCCGGAATGGCAGAGATTTGCATCCTAAGGGGATAGGCCCCCAAGGCATCCTGATTTGTGGGGACTTCTTTTTCCTTAACCTTAAAAATTTTGCCGACCAGATTTAAAAACTTTTTCATTTTTGGTGACATTTTTCTTTCTCCTTATTGATACCTGAGAGCCTCAATCGGGTCTAATTTCATGGCTTTAATTGCCGGCATCAGACCGGATGCTACCCCCACAACAACCGCAACAGATACAGATATAATAACTGACCAGATGGATATCGGAACTTCTTTATCTAAAATTTGTCCTCCGATTTGAGAGAGGGCAACCCCTAAAAGCATACCGATAAAACTGCCGATAAAAGAAATCAAAATAGATTCGGTTAAAAATTGGAACATAATCCAACGATTAGGGGCACCTAGAGCTTTACGGGTACCGATTTCCCGTGTACGTTCAGTAACCGAAACAAGCATCATATTCATAATACCGATACTGCCGACCACGAGCGAAATAGAAGCAATTGCCGCAAGCAAGGCAGAGAGAATAAAACCGACACTACGCACTTTTTCAACCATATCTGTCATCAGGCGAACCATAAAATCATTATCGGCCCCCTCTTTAAGACGATGGCGGGCGCGCAGTTGATATTCTATCCGATTGGCTACTGCCTCCATTTTATCTTCTTCCGTGACTTTTACAAAAGCAATATCCGTATATTTAGGGCGATATGAACCGCGAATTCGTTGGCGTAAAGTTGTGGCCGGCATCATGATGATATTATCTTGGTCGTTACCCATTAGGCCATCCCCCTTTTCTTTAAGAGTGCCAATGACCGTAAAGGGTTGACCTTTGAGGCGCAAAGTTTTCCCGACCGGATTTTGCAAACCAAACAATTCATTAACAATTGTTTGTCCGATAACGATATAAGGTTTTCCTGCTTTAAAATCGCGTTCGGTGAACATTATACCTTGATCAATTTCCCAATTATTAACAATTAAGAAATCCGGTGTTGTTCCGTAAATATTTACCCCATAGTTATTGGATTCATAAACAGCCTGAGCGTCGGCGGAGACAACATAAGAAGCCGTTTCGACATCTTTAAGGGATTTAAGGGATTCAACATCGTCAAAACTGACACTGGGGCGTCCGCGACCGCCACGCACACCGCCGCTGACCGTTTCGGCGGGACCGATAATAATCAGATTTGTTCCCATGGAATCAAATGTCTTTGTGATTTCATTTTGAACCGTTTGACCGGCAGCCACCATCATCACAACCGCAGCCACACCGATCATGATACCAAGCATTGTCAAAAATGTCCGCATCTTATAGGCAGAAATGGATATCCATGATTCACGTACAATTTGTCCTAGTATGGAGCATCCTTTCCGTTATATTTTGATCTGGGTCCATCGTAAACTTTCTTCCCGTCATCAATTTTAATCATCCGTTTGGCATAATCGGCTACATCGTCTTCGTGTGTTACCAAAACGATAGTGATACCTTGCTTATTTAAATCAGTAAAGAGATTCATAATCTCATCGGAAGTTATACTGTCTAAATTACCGGTGGGTTCATCCGCAAAAATAATTTTGGGATTGTTAATGAGAGCCCTGGCAATTGCGACCCGTTGTTGCATACCGCCCGAAATTTGAGTCGGAAGGCGATCTTGATATCCGTCTAATTGAACCTTGTGAAGCATTTGAACAGCCCGTTCATACCGATCCCGTTCGGATACACCTTGATAAATAAGGGGAAGAGATACATTGTCTGCGATTGATCGCTTCATAAGTAGATTAAAGTTCTGAAAAACAAAGCCGATTTCCCGACCACGGATATGAGCAAGTTCTGAATCTGTTTTGTCGGAAACAGCCATCCCGTCCAGCTTATAGACACCACCCGTCGGTCGATCCAAGCATCCCAGAATGTTCATTAAAGTTGATTTTCCCGATCCCGAATGTCCCATAATAGCGACAAATTCACCGGCTGACACAGAAAAATTAATCTGCTTTAAGACAGATTGACTCATCCCACCGGGCATGTAATAGGTCTTACAGAGATCTGTTACTTCTATAACGGGAGTTGATTTTATCATCTGGGTCTTTTGCCCCCACCTTGAATATATTCGGTAATGATTTCTGTGCCTTCTTTCAAACCGCCGGCAACCTCAACCCATGATGTATCGGTTAAACCTTTTTGAAAGACGGTCGGAACCAAACGGCCTTTTTCAAACCGATAAACCATGGCTTCATTGGGTTTTAAATCCACCTTAATCGTATCAACAAATTTCTTAACAAACGGATTTGGTTTATATTGAAGGGCCGATGTCGGTAGGCGTAGCACGTTATCCCGTTCTTCAATCACAATACTGACGAATGCCGTCATACCGGGGAGAAGTTTTCGGGAAGAGTTATCAACCTCTATCACCACGGTATACATGACCACATTGGATACCACAGTCGGGGAAAGTCGAATTTGACGCACAACCCCATTGAAAGTATCAGAGGGATATGAATCAACCGTAAAAGTGACCGGCATATCGGATTTGATGGAGCCGATATCGGCCTCAGCGATATAGGCTTCAATCTGCATTTTGGATAAGTCTTCGGCCACCAAAAACAGAGTTGGTGTTTGTAAACTGGCCGCTACGGTTTGACCTTGTTCAATTTCTTTGGAAATAATGGTGCCGGACACAGGCGATGTAATTTTAGCATAACCGTAATTGCGTTCGGCAATGTTAAAGTCGGCCTGAGCGGTTAAAACATTGGCGTCGGCTGTAGCCAGTTCAATTTCGGCTTCTTCTAAGGAAGCCTTAGCAATTAACTTATCCTTATATAGTTTTTCAATTCGTTCATAGTTTAATTTTGCAATTCTTTGTTTAGCTTTGGCCAATTCAAGACGAGCGTTGGCATCGTTTCTGTTTTCAACCAAAACAGACGTATCGAGTTGAGCCAAAAGTTGGCCTTCTTTGACCTCATCATTATAATCGGCAAGTACTTTTTCAACAATGCCGGAAACTTGGGTTCCGACAGAAATCGTATTAATGGGTTGAATGGTACCGGTAGCGGTAACAATCTGTTTAATATTTCCTTTGGCGACAGCCGTCATCTCAAATGAAGTCGGCTTGAGCGTGATTGATTTTTTATTGTGGTGGTAATAAGCCCCTGCCCCACAGAGAGCAACAATTAATCCCAAAACAATCCATTTTTTCTTCATTCTAAAACCTCCCGATGGCGCGATATAAGTTGGCTTTACTGGTTAAGACACTATAAAAAGCGACAATTACCTGTTGTTTGGCAGATGCAAGTTGTGAACCCGCGGTTAAGAGTTCCAAAATACTGCCTTTACCGACTTGGTAAGAAGCGAAAGCTACTCGTTCGTTTTCGGTTGCACTTTCACGAATGATTTGGCTAATCCGATAGGCTTCTACAGCGGTTTTATAATCTTGATAACTGTTCCACACATCTTTACGGACGGAATCTTGGGTTTCTAATACAGAAAGAGCGGCCTGACGATATTGGTATTTGGCGTGTGCCGTTCTATATGTATCCGAAAAACCCGTAAACAGTGGTAAAGAAAGTGAAATGCCTATCGATGAATCCACCGCATAAGGACTGTGTTTTTTCCAACTGTCACCGTAACCGACGGAGGCCCCGGCGGAAATAGTGGGAAGACCCGAAGCCTTTATAACCTCAATTTCCCGTTCGGCAGCAGTCATTTGGCTTTTTTGACTTTGCAGTTCCGGACGAAACGTTAAAGCCGTTTCCATAAGTTCTTGGACGGATTGATCGCTTTCCAGTTTTGTAATATCTTTATCTTTAGGCGGTGTTGTAACCTTTAATTCCGTATCGGGCGACAGGTTCAAAAGAACAGCCAATGCACCTTGGGCCTTTTTAACTGCATTACCGGCCTGAACCACATCCAAGCGAGAATTTTCATAAGTTGTTTTGGCCAATAATTTATCACTGGCGGAAACGAGGCCTAAATCAAAACGTTTTCTTGATTCTTCATAGGATTTCTTGAAAGTTTTTTCACTTTCTTGCGTGCTTTTTAAAACCTCTTGGGCACTTAATAAATCAAAATAGGCTTGGTTAATCGCCAAAACCGTGTCGTGTAAAGCGGCATTATAGGAAAATTCGGCCGCGTTCAGGTAGGCCTTCATCTGATCGGTCTTGGCAGAGCGACCGCCAAAATCGTAAATCAGCCACGAAAGAGCTAAATTACCTGAATAAGGGTATGATTTTGTTGTGGATTGATGTTCAATTTTCTGGTTCCTTTGTTGAATACCTGCCGTGGCGGTTATATCAGGAAGATAGGCAGACTTGGCCTG
>JAFYHG010000027.1 GCA_017539265.1 Alphaproteobacteria bacterium
CAGGCGATTTATGTCGGATTGTAATCCCCAAACATCATTTGTTCTTGGTTCTAGTTCAGTTCTTTTTACAATATAATGTGACATAATCTTTCTCCTTTCATTGGTGGGTTTCACAGTTACCCGCCTTATACTTTACATATAAGGTTTTATTCTGTTCCCTATTCAAGATGTTTTTAAAAATATTTTTTGAAACCCCCGCCGAGTAGCGAGGGTCTTTTTTTGACAAGAGAATGAAATTCTCTAAAAATATTTGTGGGTGAAAGCATGCCCACATAAGTATTTATTTTATCATACTTTCCAATTGTTCTTTAGTAACTCCCTGACTGTAAAAAATATTTTCCAAAGCACTAACTCTTTGCTTAAGCGTGGCAAGTTCTTTTTCTAAGTTCTGAACACGATAGGTTAGTTTATCATTAGACAATACTAAATCTGTGTTTTCAGTCAATAATCGCTTACCCTGTGCTGTTTCATATTTTAATTGTTCATTCAAATATTTGTTATCCCTTTCAAAGCAATCCCTGTCTTCTTTAAGGATTTTCTTATCCAGATTACGCATGTCTTCAAAAAGCGGTTTGTATTCCTTACCTGTTAGGGATAAGATGCGTTTCCCTGTCTTATCAATCTCTTTATAAAGATACCCATCTCTTATCAGGTCATTAACAAATGTCTTGGCAGTGCTTTGGGTTAAATCTAATCCCTTGGCAATGTATTCATTACTGGCAAAGAACTGATGCCCATTTTGTGTTTTGAATTTAACGAAGTCCAACAGCACGCGTTTTGTGATGGACAATTCTGACTTACTTTTACTCATAAAACCTCCTAAAATTGATTTACAGGGGTATTTATTCGCTCGATGATGGATTTCACCATTTTGCAAAAAAAATCTTCAGGGTGACCGTTATGTTCGGTTTTTTAGGGGGTGATGACTGTTATGTTCGGGTTTGGGGATTTCGATGACCGTTATGTTCAGGGGTGATGACTGTTACTCTCACTACTGATGACCGTTATGTTCACCCCCGATGACTGTTATGTTCGGTGCATTTTGAGAAACACCAATAAACATAAGGGGTTTAGGTGTGTTTTTTGTTGCTATAATAGAATTATAATAGAAATAAAAAAGAATCTATTATAGACCAGTAATTTACAATAGATTTCTTTCTTTTCTGTTTAAAATAGAGGCCTTTTAACTAATGGGGAGTTTATAACAGATTAGTTAGAAATATAATTGATTAAACTGCCTGATGCCATCATACAAGGAAAAACAAAGTTGGTAGCCGCCTTTTGGCGAGGCGATTTTTTGGGCGGATAAATTAATTCTTGTAATTTGAATGTAAACAGGTTATAATGACCTCGCTTGGGTACAATGCCCCCCAAGCTAGGATTTAGTAGTCTGATAACTCATAAGGGCAGAATGAAGTTCTGTCGGCATCCGCCATGGATAAGCCGTAGAAGTGTTATTTCATGGGTGGATGCCTGCCGAATAAAGGTATCCACCCGAATAAGGCAGGACTATTTTTCTTATGAGTTATAGTTACTAACATCCACCCACCTTATAACAGGTGGGTAAAATGTTAACAAGGGCAGTCGGGTGGATAATGAACAAGACATGTGCCTTTTTGGGAAATGCGACTCTGTTTAATGTAAAGGAAACTGCCGATAAAATCAGACAGGCGGTAGAGGACTTAATTTCTCATAAACAGGTTGATACATTTCTGGTAGGAACAAAAGGTGAGTTTGAAAACCTTTCGCATAAAATAATGGAGCAAATCCAGTTTGATTACCCTAACATTAAAATTATGCTGGTAATAGCGTATGTGAAAGACTTAGAAAGATGCCCTTACAATTTTGATGATGTTTATTATCCAACAGAAGTTGAATTATCCAACAAACGCTGGAGCATTTCCAGACGAAATGAGTGGATTATAGAACAGATAGATTACATTATAGCTTGCAACCAATACAAAGGGCGAGCTTATGATTATTGCCGAAGAGCGATGCGAAAAGGGAAAGAAATTATAGAGATAGGAGAACAGAAATGACCGCTATTATTATCAATTTAGATGACTATCGTAAGGAAAAGGAACACTCACGAGCATTTAAGGAAGCCCTTAAAGCAGTAGAAGAAAATGGTAAATCCCCGTTAAAAGGAATTGAAGCGGTTGATGAACACTTCAAAAAACATCCTTTTGATGCGGATAAGATATTTTAAAAAGAAGATTCTGAATAAGCGGTTAGTCTTTTGTATCTTTCCCACCAGAAATGATTTCCACGGCTTCAATCCTATACAGTTTATCGTTTTGATAAAAGGTAAATTCTTTTACCAATCCTTTTTCTTTGATATCAACCACATAAGCAAGCGTGGATAACCTCTTTAATTCCTCATTTAAGGCATTTACTTTATTTTGAAGTTCCTGAAAATCTTTACGACTAACCCACATTTACTTTTCCTTTATCATTGTATCCCAGTTTTCGGGTTTGACAACCTTTACGTGTTTTCCCCAAGTATAAAGATGCCAATCCATTTCCTGTAACCCACCGGCGTGGAATTTAATTGTTAGTGTGCCATCCGGATTTTTAATCATTTCCTGTGACGGGTGGAAGATATAGTGGGACGCTTCCTCGGCAACCTCTTTATCGAATAACCACTCTACATCCACCGGATCTTCTTGGAAAGTACCAAAAGAACGTTCGGAATACTTTCTAAGTGAGAAATCTTCCGGATAAACAAACGTATCCGGTAATATGGAAACATCTTTTACATTCAATAAGATAAAGTTATGAGGTGCTCCATTTCCAAAACCATCTGAATGTGCCGCAACCAAATAATGATTTCTATCCCCATAAAGGAAACCATAGGGATTAAGAGTGTTTTTGCTAATTTTCTTTGTATTTTTATTAAGATAGGTTATTCGAATTTGATGGCAGGACAAAATGGCTTCCCGTATCGGGTTTAGGATATTATCGGCAATTTTAATCTTTGGACCTGGGCGGCAAACCAAACCTTCGGCACGAATTAATTCTTCCGCATCCGGTTCAATTCGGCGGAAAGTTTCCGGTTTAATAGACGCCTTTATTTTCAGGATAATTTTATCCAATTCATCGGATTTATCATTCAAATGACTTTTTTTAAGGGCTTCTTTTGCAATATTTAGGCAGGAAAGTTCATTGGCGTTAAATTGAATAATATCCCGTAAAGTACCTTGTGGGATATACCACCGCTTTTCACGTGTTCCGGAATCCGTTTCAATGGCCTGAGGAAAACGAAGCAGAATTAAATCCCTCATTCGGTCGGCGGTACGCTTGGAAACACCAAAGCGGTTCATGATGTCCTTTAAGCTCACGCCTTCGCGGGATGATTGCATCCAAATGGCCAAATCCAATAACTGTTCTGTCTTTTCGTAGGACATAGTCCCTCTCTTTCAAAAGGTATTTTATGTGATTTTTTTATGAAACACAAGCAAAATATGTCAAAAAATGACGCATTTAAAAATTATTATCCGTTTGACAAACGCCGCCGTAATTTGGCCAGTTTATGAAAAACAATAACATTATGAAAGGAAAAAGAAATGAGACAACCAAATGATAATCCCAATATTTTTGATCAAGAACTATTTGATGTTAATATGAACACCTCAATATCAAAATGGGGCAGAAAACAGTGGTTTAATTTTTTAGCATCGATTATAAGAGAAAAAAAACAGAAACAACCAGAACTATGGGCAGGTAATGATTATGTCCCCCGTCTATCTGGAGGCCTTTATAAATGTTGGTGGGGCGGTGATGAAAATACCTATGAAGGATATATACTTTACAAGCAAATAGAAATTGAATGTACGGACAGTGGTTCAGGAAATATTGATTTATGCTATAAAGTGCAAACAAAAAAGCCGGAAAATTCATCCGAACAAAGACCAAAAATCAAAAAAGAAATCCTGAAGCAGATAAAAGATAAATTTAGAGAGGAAAAGTCAGACTTTAAAATAAAAGGGCATAGCGATGTATATTCAACAACCTATGCTAAAAAAGGATTTACAAATAAGTTTTCTCCTAAAAACAAAAAACAAGTTACAGAAAGAGAAATAAGAGAGGAGATAAAAACATTTATCATATCTGATTTATATTAACTGTTTTCAAATATTGACAAATACCGACATAATAAACTAGTATAGGAAAAATAAAAAAGGAGAATAAAAATGACCGAAACCCCAAATATTTTTAATTACGCGACAAGCGAATTATCTCAGGATGCATTTATTTGTTACTTATTGGCTTTTGGCAATGTAAATTTCAAGGGTTCAAAAGAATATGATACAGCTCATCGATTTTTAGAAGAGTGCGGAATATGTGGTGAAAATGTTATAGATATTAAACGGCAATACAATAAAATAGATGTTTTAGTTATTACTGATAAGCACTTATTAATTATTGAAGATAAAATTTACAGTAATGAACATAGTGACCAAATTCTTCACTATGTTGAAGAACTTAAAAAAGATGAAGCATATCAGGATAAAAAAGAAAATATCAAAGTGTGCTTTTTTAAAACTGGAGACTATCTACATCCGTATAAAACATCAAATACCAACATTTTGAAGCAGGAAGATTGTAAATCATTAGGGCGAGAATATATACTAAAACTCCTGCAGGACATAAGACAGGACAATTTAATATTTGATTCTTTTTGTACCTATTGGGAAACTCCAGACAAAATAGAGGATATTGAAGATATATCAACCTGGAGAAAAAGCACTTGGTTTCAATATTTGAAAAAACTTTTTGAAGAAAATCATATAAATGAAAATGATCAGAAATGTGATATCAACAACTATGTTCCTAACAGTTCTGGTGGTTTTTATGCAACTCATTTTAATTGGAAGGCGATACCAGAATCAGATAATATAGAAAAATTTGATGGAGAGAAAAAAAATAAGGCCGAAACATATAAACAAATAGAAATATACTTCTCGGATGGCATAACGTCCAGAATTAATTTAGCTTACCGTTTTCACTCTAATAACTGGAGTAAAGATGAAACAAAAGAGTATAAGGAAAAAGGGATTTTGGATAAATTACAAAGACAAGTAGGAAATGACTATAAAGAACAGAACAGAATGGGTGCTTCTACCGCCTATAAAGTGAAAACCTATTTTAAGTATTATAATAGTAAGGATATAAAGAAAGATATGATGATTGGCAAGGAAACAACAGAAAAAATAAAGGATGCTATCAAAAAATTTATATGTTCTAAATAACCCTGTCATAATTTGGCGCATCTCCTTTCTATACTGACCGTGTAGAAAGGAGATTTTTTATGACAACTTATTCATTTTATTACATTCATAACAATTACAGCACACCACTAGTAACTGAATTAAAACTGCCTTTGAACATCAAACCTAAAGAAATCGAACAAATCCCAATAGGCATGGGAAATGATATTGTTTTACTTGCACTAACGGGGCAAACGGATAAACGTCCTGCAGAAGAGCAACTCATCAAAGACATTTTATCTGCCCCAAAGAACACCTACCTAATTATCACGCCTTTTAATTTTGAGGCCGATGTTGATTTAGATTGGGTCTATGGGCAATTAAAAATCCTACAAAGCAAAAATATCAATTTTGAACCATTGGAACTGGATAACCTTTTAAAAGAGAAACCCCGCATGACTTTTGATGAGGGGTTTAAGGAAATTCAAAAGATTATTGAACTAATCGCTTCGACCACTTTTGATACATTTAGGGGGTAAATATGACAGAAAATAATTATAAATCCGAAATATCACCGATGATTGTTGCCCAAGCCGAGAAAACGTATGCCTACATTATAGCAAATGCGGGTTCATGTAATCCTATACCCTGTAAATTGGCATGTCAGCGGGCAATCTATTTCATTTATCATGTTGAAGTTGACGGATATGATGCCAAGAAAGACAAGGATAATTGGACACAAAAGAATAATAATGGAGGTTAATCATGGATACAAAAGAACAAGAAGAAAAAAAACGTAAGGAAAGAGAAAACGCCATAGCATCCTTAAAAGACTTTAACTACAAAGAGAAAACATTAAATGATTTTAAAAAACTCTTGGAAAAAGATATTCCTTTGGAAACGCCGGATGAAAATGACGAATTACCGATTGTTAAAGCCATTTATGCACAAAACATAGGTATTATTAAGTATCTGATTTCTCAGAAAGTAAACCTATACGCAACCGATCTGTCCGGTCAAACAACTATGATGATTTGCGCCAGAAACGGATTTTTGGATATTGCAAAACTGCTTTTAACCGCAGGATATGCTATAAATCGAAGTATTCCCACAACGGACCAAACGGTTATGGGACTAACAGTTTGGAACAATCATTTGGAAATGGTGCAATGGCTTTTAAATAACGGGGCAAATGTTGATATGGCGGATAACCAAGGATGGACACCCTTGATGATAGCGGCCTATTCGGGATTTACGGATATTGTTACGGAACTTTTAAAGCATCACCCTGATACCGATAAAAAAAACAATCGTGGTTCAACCGCTTTTGATTTAGCCGTTTTTAGAAATCATCCCGATATCGTCAGACTTTTAAAGAATTAAACAGAAAGGAGATAAAAAGAGGCATTTTTCTTGCTTTTTGTTTCACTAATCGATACAATGGGAAGAAAAAAGGAAACATAAATGAGTGGAAAAACAACATTAATACTTGAAGGTGGCGGGATGAGAGGCCTGTATTCTGCCGGCGTTCTCGATATCTTTATGAAAAATAATATAAAGGTTAATTCCATATACGCCGTATCGGCCGGTGCTTTGTTCGGTTTAAATTATAAATCTCGGCAAATCGGTCGTGCCTTAAGATATAACTTAAAGTATGCAAACAACAAAAACTATATGGGTTTATACTCATTGCTGACAACTGGCAACATTATGAATAAAGAGTTTTGTTTTAATAAACTTGTTTACGAATTGGATAAACTTGATTTTGAAACATATAAAAAGACGCCCGTTGATTTTTACGCGACTGTTACGAATTTGGGGACAGGAAGAGCCGAATATATCAAAATTGATGATGCCAAAAAAGACATGGAGTATTTCAGGGCATCCGGTTCTATGCCTTTTGTATCCAAGGCTATTAACATAAACGGGAATTTATATTTGGATGGCGGCATAAGTGACCCAATCCCTTTTAAGAAAGTCCTTGAAACAAAGCCGGAAAAGATTATTGTTGTCCTGACCAGACCGGCGGGATTCAGAAAGAAAAACCTACATCCCCGTGCATTTTATAAACTGTTTTACAGAAAATTCCCGAATTTTATCGAAGCAGGTATCAACCGCCATAAAACATATAACGAAACGCTTGATTTAATTGAAAAATATGAACATGAAGGAAAAATCATTGTTTTACGCCCGTCCAAAGTCATGGACGTAAAACGGGTGGAAAAAGATACCGCTAAATTACAAGGCATGTATGACTTGGGCGTTTCGGACTGCCTGAATAAACTTGATGAAATAAAAGAATATCTGAAGCGGTAAAATATATCACTTGACATTATAAAAAATATCCTCTATTATGTATTTGCCTATAAAGAGTGTGCGAGAGACAAGCTCAATGACCACACAGCAACCAGCCAATGGGAAACGGTGCTAAAACTTGGATGATGGGTGATATAGAAGCCTGTCATCACTGATGGGTTTATTTTTTGCTCTCTTTTAGGTTTGTTTATAATTTAACATAAAGGAGAAATAAAATGGAATTTCAATACAAAAACAAAAAATATGATGTACTCAAGGTCAAAGGACAATGGAGAGTATACTCCACAGACCCCTCTTTTACCAAGGAAGAGGGCATGGAAGTCCTGAAAGCACTGGAGGATACAGAGAAAAAAGCTACAACCACTAATAAAGAAAAGGAGAAAAATATGGAAGAAGAAAAAGATATTATTAAAATTGTCAATGAAATTTTCAGAAATGAGTCCGAACACAACAGAAGACTTATGATAGGTGAAGAGGAAGCCGACAGAAGTGAAGAGTATATCAAAAATCTTATGAAAGGGTATGATAGAGGAGAACATAAAGACTGAGTTTCATGGAGGAATAGCATGACTTGTATAGCAGACAGTGAAATTACAGAGGATTATATCCTTGAATTGATGGAAGAATATGATTTAACTTACGAAGAAGCTAAAATGGCAGCACAATTTGGGGTGTAAAATAGAAGAAAATTCTAATAGAGAATGGACAGTGCAGGACACAATGCGTTTATATCCAGACCTTACCGAAGAAGAAGCCAAAATGGCTTGGGAGCTGGGTTGGTAAAAGTAATATAACCAATACATTTTCCTTGACATTTTCTACATTCCTATTTAAAATGAGAACAAAATAGGAACAGATTATGTCATTAGTCAAGGAACATGTAATAGCACTGGTAGATTGCGACTGCTTTTATGTCAGTTGTGAACGGGTTGATAATCCCAAATTAAACGGGCAACCTGTGTGTGCGGTTACGAATACAACTAATAAAGGTATTGTTCTATCACGGTCAAAGGAAGCAAAGGCATTGGGAATCAAAATGGGTGCTCCGATGTTCCAAATCAAAGACGAATACCCGACTTGCCATTATATGCCTGCCAGATATGAACGCTATGGCGAGATTTCCAAACAGGTTATGGAAATTTTGAGAGATTTTACACCAGATGTAGAGGAAGTCTCCATTGATGAAGCATATCTAGACCTAACGGGTATGAGTAAATTATATGGGATGACCTATGAAAATTTGATTAAAAAGATACGCCAAACCATTTTGGATAAGACTAAAATCCCAGTATCCATTGGTTTGGCTACCAGTAAAACATTGGCAAAACTGGCAAGCGATAAAGCAAAGAAAACTGGTGGTATTTTTATTATTCCGCCTTCAAAAATACGAGAAATCCTTCACAATGTGAATTTGGAAGAAATCTGTGGCATTAGCCATCAGACATCAATGAATTACTGGAAAAAAGGTGTTTCCAACATAGATGAGTTTTTGGACAAAGAGCCGAATTGGATACGAAAAGCCTTTGGTATCAATGGAGAACGGTTACGGTATGAACTGGCAGGAGTGTCAGTTTCCCCTGTAAACCCAATAGAAGAAGCCCCACAATCTATACAAGACACTCGCTCTTTGGAAGATTTTACTGACAGTTTAGATGTTTTGGAAAGCACTTTATCATATCATGTCCACAGAGCCTCTCAAAAACTCCGTAAATGGGATGGATATTGTTGTATTTTGGGCGTTATGCTACGGACAAAGGATTTCAAGGTCTTTGAAACTGAAACGAAACTGGATGTGCCAACTAATTCCGAACAAAGATTGCTCCGAAATGCCCATGAACTGATAGAACAACTCTATAAACCAAGAACTTTATATCGTTCTACTGGGATTTCATTACGGAACCTGGTATTTGGGCAGGCAAAGCAACAATCTTTGTTTGAGTCTGATACCCGTGAAGACGATAAAATGTCCAGAATGATAGATGATTTGGAAAAGAAATTCGGGAAGCAGGTAGTTAAATTGGGGATGTAGTGGAATATGTCATAACTTGGCATATTAAGATACTTTTTACTTGATCTTATTAGAAAAATTAGCTAGAATGGCGGAAATTCATTTTTAGGGAATTTTCAATGCCAGCGAACAAAAAACAGCTTGAAGCAATTAACTCAACTGAAGGTCCTGTATTAATTATTGCAGGTCCAGGTGCAGGAAAAACTTTTACACTTGTCGAGCGTACATTCCTTTTATTGGCGGAGAAAAGAATACCTCCCGAACATATTTTTGTATCTACGTTTACAGAAAAAGCTTCTCGGGAATTAATTACAAGGATCTCAGATAGAATTTATGAAGCAGATCTTAATATAAACATAAACAATTTATGTGTTGGTACATTACATTCTATTTTTTTGAATCTCCTTGAGGAATTTAGGGACTACACAAGGTTAAAAAGAAATTATTCTCTTTGGGATCAATTTGATCAACAATATACCATTTATAAACATATTCACGAATTTGTAGCCATTGACCCGGATTGTAAGGTTTTTGGTAAAGGAAGTTGGTGGAGTATAGCTGGCGAGGTCGCAAAACAAGTCAATAAAGTCTCTGAGGAAGCATTAGATATTGAAGCTTTAAAAAATAGTGATGATGAGATTATTCAAAAGCTTGCAAGGGCATATGAGACCTATAAAGAACTTTTAGAAGATGAAAATGCTCTGGATTTTTCAATGATCCAAAAAGAATTTTACGACTTACTCCTGAGAGAGCCTACTGTATTGGAAACACTTCGCCACCGCTTTGAATATTTTATGATTGATGAGTATCAGGATACAAATTCAATACAAGAACGGATTTTATTATTACTTCTTAATGAAAAGAAAAATATTTGCGTTGTCGGCGATGACGATCAAGGCTTATATCGATTTAGAGGTGCAACTATCCGAAATATCCTTGAATTTGAAAAGAATTTTGATGGACAATGCAAAAGAATTGAATTAACCCAAAACTACAGGTCACATTCAGGAATTATCAATTTCTATAATGATTGGATGAAACAGCAAGAATGGGCGGGAAAGTCTGGGGAAATCTATCGCTTTGAAAAAGAAGTTATTTCTGGAAAGGATACCTCCAAAGAGGGCAAGTATCATTCAGTAATTAAGGTATCTGCAACCGGTCAAGAAGCCTGGGAGAACGATTGCATTGAGTTTTTGAAAGAAATGCGTTACAAGGGCGTTTTAACAGACTGGAATCAAGTTGTGTTCTTATTTAAATCTGTTCAGAATAGAAACGCAGTTGATTTGGCAAAGAAACTTGAAGAAAACGGAATAAACGTTTATGCACCTCGTTCTAATATGTTTTTTGATCGAGATGAGGTGAAATTATCCATTGGTGCCTTATGTACCTTGTATAGGAATTATTATACACCTCCACAATACCATCCTGAATTTGATAGTTACATAAAGACATGTGTGACCAAATTTGCAGAAGCCTTAAAAGAGGATAAAGAACTATTCACTTTTGTGAAAAACACGATGGAGCGACATACATTTATAGGAAACCAAACATTAGATTATGCCTTTTCTGCTCTATTCTACCAACTTTTTCAATTCAAGTGCTTTGCGAAATATTTAGAAGATTCAGATGGTAATTTGGGTATTATTGATTCGCGTCCAGCACGAAACCTTGCAATTCTTTCAAAACTGCTAACTAAATTTGAATATTTAGAGAATATTGAAGTTTTATCGGCTACAAACATACGGCCAATGTTGAAACGGTTCATTTGCGATTATATGTCATTTCTCTACGATGGCGGTATAGAAGAGTATGAGGATGAAACCGAATATGCGCCAAGCGGTTGCGTGTCTTTCATGACCATTCACCAATCGAAAGGGTTAGAGTTTCCTGTCGTTTTTGTTTGCTCGTTATGGGATAGACCACGGAAGCAGTATACAGACCTTGACCAAACACTTCAAGACAATTTCTATCATAAGAAACCGTTTGAACCAATTGATCAAACAAAATTTTTTGATTTTATGCGGTTATATTACACAGCATACTCACGAGCACAGAATCTACTTTGCTTGAGTTGCCCTGAAAACGATTCTGGACACAAAGTTCCTAGTGCGTATTTTAAAGAATCATATAATACCCTTATATCTTGGAAACTTTTGAAGGGTGATGAATGGAATGAAATTAAATTGGATTCTATTAAGAAAGCAAATATTAAGAATGAATACTCCTTTACATCACATGTGCTAGTTTATGAAAATTGTCCGATGCAGTATAAATTTTTCAAAGAATTAGAGTTTTCACCAGTTCGCCAAGGTTCCATTGTATTTGGTAGCTTAATTCATCAGACAATTGAGGACATCCACAAAGCTGTTATTCAAGGACACTCAGAGGTTGTAACACCCGAAAAAATTGAATCCTGGTTTAGGGTAAACTATGAGAATATGAAGAAAAAAGAACACGCTTATCTGAGTGAACCTGTTCAGGAAGCGGCAATAAAACAGGTCATTACCTATGCTGAACGTGAGAAAGATCACTGGGATAGGATTAAGGAAGCCGAAGTTGATGTCTCTCTTATTGAGAAAAATTTCATTTTAAAAGGAAAGATTGATTTAATACGAAACGATAATGGACATCTTGATATTGTTGATTTTAAATCGGAGGGAAAACCAGATATTAACTCCGACGAAGGGAAAGAACGATTGGTAAAATACAAGCGTCAGTTAGAAATCTACGCACATATCATTGAAGGCAGATATGGGGATAGGGTTGAAAATATGCATCTGTATTACACAAAGGCGAAAGAAGACGAAAATCCATATGTCTCATTTGAAAACCACCCACTTGTTATTGAGCAAACAATAAAAGGTGTATCTGATGTTGTTAACAAGATTGAACGGAAAGACTATCGAATGAAAGAGAGAAAAGAGAAACAGTGTCGTGAATGTGATATGAGGCACTATTGTGACAAATATTGGTGTCCAGATACTTGATTTATTTTTAAGAATCGGCTAGTATCCAAAGGATTTAACAGAAAGGGAACAAAAAATGGCAGAATTATTTAATGAAAACGAGGTTCAAGCAAAAAAGGACAATGAACCAGAGGAAATTAATGTTGATGGATATAAATTCCATGATCTGCCACCGATTAAAGGATTCCCCGAACTTCGCTGGCGTGGTAAAGTTCCTTATAAATATACACGTTTCTTCCCAGCACAATTGAAAGAAACGTACGGGCAACCAGATGATTCCGGCTGGATGAACAAAATATTCTGGGGTGATAATCTTCAGGTTATGAGCCACTTATTGAAAAAATATCGTGGGAAAATTGACCTTGTGTATATTGATCCACCGTTTGATTCTAAAGCTGATTATAAAAAGACGATTGAGCTACGTGGTAAAAAAGCTACAAACGATCATACTGCCTTTGAGGAAAAACAATATGGAGATATGTGGAATAATGATGAATATCTGCAGTTTATGTATGAACGGTTGATTTTAATACGAGAATTATTATCAGATAAAGGGTCTGTTTATTTACATTGTGACTGGCATAAAGTGCATCATTTAAGATGCTTAATGGATGAAGTATTGGGTCCAGATAACTTTAGAAATGAAATAATATGGACATTTGGTGGAAAAGGATTAACAAATGTAAAAAATAATTTTGCTCGCAATTACAATTCTATACTTTTCTATACAAAAACAAATGAGCCAACAATTCATCTAAAGGATGGGATAACTTCTGATTCTGTGATGCAAAGATTTGGAAAATACTTATCAGAAGATGGAAAAATCTATTTTCGTGAACTTAGGAACAGTGGTGAAGCATTGGAACTTGAGAAAGCAACGAAGTCTTTTATTAAAAATAACGGAAGGGAGCCTCTTGATACCGATGTTGCAAGAGATTACTCTTCGGGTTCTTACATAAAAGATGTTTGGAGTGACATTCCAATTATAAGACAAAATGATGCGTACACGGAGTATGTTGGATATCCAACCCAGAAACCTGAAGCTTTACTTGAAAAAATTGTCAAAGCATCTTCTGATCCAAATGATATTGTATTTGACTGTTTTATGGGATCAGGAACCACACAAACAGTAGCTATGAAGTTAGGCCGTCGTTTTATTGGTGCTGATATTAATCTTGGTGCAGTTGAAACAACGGTTAAACGCTTGGTTCAGATACAGAAAGATACCGGTTTGCTGGACAATAAACAACCAGGATTCGAAGTATACAACGTTAATAATTATGATGTGTTCCGCAATCCTGTTGAGGCTCGTGATATTTTGATTGATGCACTTGAAATAAATCGCTTAGGTCGCAATACTGTATTTGATGGTGAAAAAGATGGATTCATGGTTAAAGTTATGCCGGTTAATCGCATTGCAAATTCAGAAGATTTAAACGAAATTATTAACGGAATAGATCAAGCATCCCTTGAAGCTGCTCAAGCAAAGGATCCAAACAAGCCAGCAATGAATATCAGATTAGTATGTATGGGCCACGAACCGGACCTTGGTGCAAAGTTGAAAGCTGAAATTAAAAAACAAGGCTTTGATGTAAATGTTGAAGTTTATGATATTCTTCGCAACGACAAAGAGCTTGAATTTAAGCATCCATCTGAAGCAAACATCGTCAAAGAAGGTAATAAACTCGTAATTCAAGATTTCTTCCCAATGAATTTATTACAAAAACTATCTATCCAAAAGGAAAACGTTGAAAATTGGAAAGAACTTGTTGAATCTGTCAAGATAGATTGGAATTATGATGGAGCCGTCTTCCAACCGGCAGTCATTGATTATCCGGAAGATAAAAAAGACATGGTAAAAGGAGTGTACGACATCCCAGCAGATGTGGGCATTGTCCGTATAAAGATAACAGACCTTTTGTCTGAGAGCTTTGAAACGGAACTTGATTGGAGTAAATAACCATGGCAAGAACTTCTTCCGAACAAAACTTTTCATTTGAATTCTTTTCACATTTAAAGAACTTCTATTATAACAACAGACCAAGTATTCGCAAGCACTACAAAGAGTTAACAAAACGAATACTTGACTATAATGACCCAGAAAAAGGTGATGCATTCCTTAGAAAGCCTCAATTTGAAGCACTAGAAATGTATATCTTTCTGAAAGAGTTTGCAAATAACAAAAAAGTTCATGAAATTTTCCGGGATTGGCATGAAGGTAAGAATGGTTTTGAAAAAGAAAAACTGGTCATTACAGAGGATGAATCTGGCCAACAAAGTTTTATGAAAACCCTTGTATTTTCAAATGAAGATGAATATAAACGTGCTTTTGATTACTTGGCCAAGTCATCTCGTCAGTACGCGAATTATATCTTTGCACTTACGATGGGTACCGGCAAAACAATCCTTATGGCTACCTGCATATTCTACGAATTTATACTCGCAAACAAATTTAGAAATGATGCTCGTTATTGTCAGAACGCCCTGGTATTCGCACCGGATAAGACGGTTTTACAATCTTTGCGAGAAATAAAGGATTTTGATATCTCAAAAGTTTTGCCACCGGAATACGCAAATTTTATCTCATCGGCCGTAAAGTTCCACTATTTAAGTGATACAGATACAAGCTTATCTGTTCAACCGGAATCTTTATTTAATATTATCATTTCAAATACACAAAAGATTATTATAAAGAAACAACACAAAGAAAAATCAAAATTGGAATTGTTCTACACACAACCATCAACTCGTGCTCTTCAAGAAGAGAAACCTGAAAAAAAGAAAGATTCAACCTTTGATGCTATTGATGAATTAATGGGTAATTCGGATGTTCCGCAGGATGAAAAAGAACTAATACCAAATGCCCGTTTTCAACGTATCGCACAGTTACCCCAGCTGGGAATATACGTTGATGAGGCCCATCACTCTATCGGTAAAGAACTCGCTAGTAGCCAAACTAACAATAAAGAAGCAAGTAGTTTAAGAACAACTATTAACGAACTTGCCAGTCGTTTAGATGCTTGTGGTTCACGCGTTGTTGCCTGCTATAACTATACAGGTACTCCGTACATTGGTAGAAGCATTATGCCAGAAGTTGTTTATGCCTATAGTTTGGCGGATGCAATCAAAAACAAATATCTGAAGCAAACAGATCCTATCGCGTATTCGAATATTAAATCCGAAGACTTTATACGCAATGTCATCAAGAATTTCTGGGAACAAGAAGGGGAAAAACGCGTAGAAGATATGTTGCCAAAACTTGCTTTTTTTGCAGCAACAATTAAAGAATTGGAAGAAGAACTTCAGCCCAAAATTGAAAAAGTTCTTGATGAATTGGGTATTTCAACTGATAAAATACTGATAAATGTTGGCGATCCAAAATTAACGACAAACGATCAACTTCGCGAGTTTAATAGTTTGGATACGCCAGAATCAAACAAACAATTCATACTTCTTGTTGGCAAAGGACGGGAGGGTTGGAATTGTCGCTCTCTATTCGGCGTAGCTTTATTCCGTAAGCCAAAATCGACCATTTTTGTCCTTCAAGCAACCATGCGTTGTCTGCGGTCGATTGGTCCAAATCAAGAAACTGGACACATTTACCTCTCTGAAGAAAACTTAAATATTTTGGATGATGAACTTCAACGTAACTTTAACGTAACTCTTGCAGATATTAAAAAGAAAAAAGAATTACCCTCTTATACAGTTAGAATGGTTCCCCCCCCAGTTAAAATCACATTAAATCGTGTAAAACGTGTTTACTCTATAAAAAAGAAGAAAGAATGTCCAGAAGGAGTCGACTTTGGTTTGGATAGCCTTGATTATAACAACTACAAAGTTATAAAGACCGATAGGATATCTTTACTTACAACAATGGCAAAGGTAACAGATATTACAGAAACAACAAGTAGACGACAGTTTAGTGCTTATATGCTTGTTGCTGAGATCGCTCGCTACTTTAACAATTCAGATGTTTCATGCTTCATAATCAAGAAGATACTCGAGGCATCTAAGGAAGGTATAGCTAAAATTGTTGATACTGTTAATTTATATAACGATATTTTATATGATGTAATCATTCCAATCATTTACAAAAACCTCTACGAAATTACATCAACCGACAATTCCGAACCAGAGGAGATTGAATTGGTTAAAATTAAGGATACCATTGATAAAACAGTGTTTATTCGTAAATGTTCCGAAGATTTGGTTACCTCTATGCAAGATGCATATTTAAGAGATGTTGTTGAGAAAAGTTTTAATTTAGATACATATTGTTTTGATTCAACTCCAGAAATTGATTTCTTTAGAAAGTCTATATTTGACGACAATGTAGAAAAAATATACTTTACTGGTATGTTGACACATGGTGAATCTGATTTTTATATTAATTATATAGATCCAGAAAGTCATACAGTTCGAAATTATTATCCTGATTTCCTAATAAAAACAAAAGACAATAAATGGCTTATTATTGAAATTAAAGGTGATAACCGGATTGATGATCCTGTTGTCCTGGCAAAAGCTGAATATGCACGCCGTTTAGCATCAGATAGTATGTTTGAGTACTATATGGTTAAGGGAACGGATGCGAAAGACCTTGGCTTTGCGGCTCTTGATTATAAAAGTACTCAAGGTAGTTTATATTAAGAGTGAAATATGCAAACATCGGCAGCAATTATAAAAATTTTATTTTGGAGTCTAATACTTTATTTGACGTTTAAACCAAAGAAAAAAACAAAAGGGGAAACATTATTGCAGAATAAGACGACTGCGAAGTCTACTACATCTTCAGAAAGAAGTGTATCTAAACCCTTGGCAACGTATATCACTGAGCCAACATCACAAATATCTATTAATAAACATCCTATTATTGATGAACCTGTTAAAAAAGCTAGTACAAAATTATCTAAATTACAGCAAGATACGTTTGAGATTATTGAAAACACGAATAAAAACATATTCATCCAAGGACAAGCTGGCACAGGTAAATCAACTTTTGTAGATTATCTTCAGTCTCATTCTAATAAACGCATACTTGTCGCTTGCCCAACAGCAGTAGCGGCAATAAACGTTGGTGGGTCTACCTTACATTCTTTATTTAAACTACCGCTTAGTGATTTTCTGATAATTGATGAGATTATAAAGAAACCTCGGCGTACCCTTGCTTCAATTCTTCAAAAAACTGACTTATTAATAATTGATGAGGTTTCAATGGTGAGACCAGATATGCTCGATGCAATAGACGCACTTTCAAGAATTGCACGTTGCAACAGAAAAGTACCATTTGGTGGCTTACAAATTCTGTTGATTGGTGATCTTTGCCAGTTACCACCGGTTATAAAGAAAAACACTTATACGGTTTTCAAACAAGAATACGGCATCTCGGCGCCTTATTTTTTTGATGCTAAATCCTATAAAAATGGTAATTTTGATAAGATCGAATTCTCAAGAGTATATCGGCAATCCGATACAGAATTGCTGAATAATCTTATAAAATTAAGAAATTACGAAGATTTAGATTCTGTTATAGAATACTTCAATAACTGTAAAATTACAGACAAAAATATACTTGATACAGCAGTTACCATTACTCCTTACCGAGCTGTCGCAGAACAAATGAATAAACAAAGGTTGGAGGCAATAAAGGGGACAGAAAAAAACTATGAATGTAAAACAACAGGGACATTTGATGAGGTAAAGGATTCACCAGCTCCTAGAGTATTGACATTAAGAAAGGGAGCTCTCGTAATTTTTAATAAAAATAATGGGAGCAAATGGATTAACGGGACTAGCGGTATTGTCGAATCATTAAGTGATAATATTATAGAAGTGCGGATTTTAAAAACAAATGAGATTGTTGCAGTAAAAAGAGAAGAATGGAAAATTTATCAATATGATATTGATAAAGAGACATCAAAAGTTTATGAAAAAGAGGTTGGATCTTTTATTCAATTCCCGCTTCAACTTGGTTACGCACTAACAATTCATAAAGCACAAGGTAAAACTCTGGATAGTGTTATCATTGATATTGATCGTGGTGCATTTGCTCATGGACAACTCTATGTCGCACTTAGTAGGACACGCAAAAAATCCGATATCCACCTTGTAAAGCCAATTTCACTATATGATATTATACAAGATGATCACGTAATAAATTTTCTTAAAGAAATACAATAAAAATTATCTATTTTGTTTTTATTCTAGACATTTATTTAAATCCCAGGGAGTGAGAAGTGCCAATATTTTTTCCGTTGGTTTTCCATTATCGGTTATAAAGATAACTTCCAATCTTTTATTATTATTAAAGTCATCTTTAACCATCTCTTTTACCTCATCAACCGTTATGGTTTTTGGTATAAACCTGTAATGAACATCTGGATCGTTATATAACTCACAAAAATCCTTAAGATCTTTCATACAGATCTCATTAGTCTCCTCAATTATTTCTTGCTTATGTTTATTAAAATACAGCATAAGTGAGTGTGATGAGAAAACACCCTCTATAGCCCCATTTTTATCTAGTATTGGAGAACAGGTGTAATTTTTATCAAGCATCACTTGTATCACTGTATTAACTCTTTCATTACCTGTGACTCTATATATTTTAGCTAAAGGTATTGCTATATCAATAGCTTTTGGAGGATACATTATCCTATCAGCTTCTGCCGCGAAAGTGGTGTATAATTCATTAGTAAGATTGATAAATTTGCCATTACGAGCATTATCTTGATGTGTTAACAAATTTCGCAATGTTTTATAGAATTTCCATGTTCCAATGTTTTTTCCAAAACATTTATCGTCTAATATATTATCTATGTTAGGATTTTTCCTTTTGACAAAGCTTTCTATTTCAGTATATTTGCTTAAAAATTTATCTATTACTGACATCTTATAACCTTTCTAAATGAAATGTATACACGTTGAATTTTACTTAAAAAACATATAAAAATCAATACTAACTATTGACTAACCCACATTTTTATTTTTCCTTTATCATTGTAGCCCAATTTTTGGGTTTAATAACTTTTACGTGATTACCCCAGGTATAAAGATGCCAATCCATTTCTTTTGAACCTCCGGCACGGAATTTAACCGTTAAAGTTCCATCATCATTATGAATCATCTTTTGTTTGGGATGAAATTGATACTCTGCGGCACTACTGGCAACTTCCTTATCAAACAGCCATTCTACATCAAAAGGTTCCTCATGGAAAATGCCAAAAGACTGGGACATAAACTTTTCCAAAGAGAACTTTTTGTCTCGAGTGAAGTAATCCTTGGAAACTTTTATATTTCTAATACGGCTGATATCAAATGTGTACATTTGACCCCGCTTTACATTCCAAGCAATCAAATATGGCTTATTCCCATAAACAAAGCCATATGGCCAAATAACCTTTTCCGTTGTTGCTACCTTACTTTCATAGGTAATTGTAATAATTTGACAACCCAAAATAGCATTTCTTAATATTTTCATAAATTCTTTATTGATACGGACTTTTGGGCCAGGGCGAAAAGCATATTTTTCAGATTCAAAGATCATCTCGGCATCTGGTTCATACTTGTTTAAAGCTGGTTTAGTCATTCCGGCCTTTATTTTATTTAATAATCGGTCAAGATTCTCACTGTCTTCTGGTGATTGTTCCTTCATTAAACGAATCGCTCGTTCTAGAGAATGTAGCTCTGGAAAATTGATAGCAATATGTTGATTTATTGTTTCAGGGGGAATACACCAAGACTTTCTATTCCCAGGGCCCTTAATCTCCTTCAATTGTGGGAATTGTTCCTTAATTTCATTTACATAACGAATAGCTGTCCGTTTATTTACCTGATATAATTCCATGATTTGGGATAAATTGACACCTTCCATAGAACTTTGCATTCTGGTGACAATTTCCATTAAAATAGCGGTTTTTGTGTATGGCATAGTACTCCTTTCTGTTATTGATATATCCTACAACAAAATGAAACAAATTGCAAGTAGTAAGTGACAAAAGTTGTCACCGATTTCCCTTTGATATCTTGACTTTTTGAAAATAATTCTGTATGTTGAACGCGTTGTTTAACTTTTATTTGGAGGACTAAAAAATGTTGATAACTGGTACAAAAGAACAAGTTCATAATTTTCTAAAAACGGAGCCACATGAGTTTTATGTGTATGTACTCTGTGAACCCAACAAGACTCCGTTTTATGTTGGGAAAGGCTGTGGAAACCGTATATTCCAACACGAATACGAAGCTGCACGCTCAGCATCTCGTAATCCCTACAAAACTAAAATGATTAAAAACATTACGAAAAAGGATGGTAAGATTATCTACACAATAGATAGTGTACATAAAACTGAAGAAGAGGCTTTGATTCGTGAACGTGAGCTGATGCGTGAAATCGGCAGACCATTATTAACAAACCTGTCGGAAAAAGACTATAATACGACTCATGGTCGTTTGTACTGGTCTATTACGGGTATGTTAAAAGGCATCAACAGAACTGTTTTTAGATTAACACATTCAGGAAAGGAGACATTACAATGAATTTGGCTATGGTTTCGGGAACAATGGGTCCTATCAGAGATAAAGATATTTTTGTCAGAAATGACGGTGCAACAGTCGTAGATGGCTATATTGAAAAGACGTTTATGAAAGGCGAACAAGAGATCCGTAGTCATTATTACTTCACGGTTTCCGGAGGAAAAGCGGATAACTTACTAAAGTACTATCGGCCAGGTGATAGGGTTATGCTTACAGGGAAACTGGCAACCCGAGTTGACGAGGATGGACATTTTTGGGTTACTATTGTAGCATCTAGTTTTAGCAAGATGGATACGATAGATACGGATATTTAAGAAAGGAGAAAAATCATGGGATTTTGGAGTGCTTTGTTAGGATTGGTTGATACACCGTCAAATAATGGATATAATAATGGTGGCAATCGTTATAATCGAGAGCCGACCGCAGAAGATTATATTCGTTCTGGTGAAATTGAAGAGGGTAATTATGATGATGGACAGAGAAATACAATTGACGAACACGGTCAATTACCAGATGACTGGTGAAGCTTTATTATCATATAGTTAATTATATAAACGGATTTTTAGAAAAGGAGACCATATTATGAATACACACTTTATTCGCATTTGGAAAAACCATATTAAAAAAGAAAATGGTATTACAACAGAGTTTTTATCAGTAAAGCCAAGCCCATTTAATAAGAAAGAATATGTTATGCCCGTTGTGGGGGATTATGCATATGTTTACCATTTGATACATGATGCAGAACCTTATGAGAACACACCAGGCCGAGGACTTGATTGCTATGGAAAAATAACAAAAGTCACTGAAGAAAAAAGGAAAGTATCAATTTCGCTATCAGTTGAAAAAGAAATGTATCCTAAAATTTTCAGATGTGATCAGCTGAAGGGATTAACGTACCCCAATGAACTAGATAAATGTATGTCGAATAGTTGTAATGAAGGTATAAATTTATTGTCCCAAGAAGCAGATGACTTTTTACAAAAACAGTTTAATCAATAAATTAAAGGAATCCCAATGACAAAAGATATCCATACAATCAAATGCCCCAAATGTGGAGAAGTTTTTCCGATTGATGAAAGCGGTTACGCCGCTATTGCCAGCCAAATTCGCGATAATGAGTTCCGAAAGGCTTTGGAAGAACGCTTTGAACAAATGCAAGCGGATAAAGAAAGTGCCCTGAAACTTGCTCAGGTAACCGCTGACGCTGATAAAGAAAAATCTGTTTCTGCATTAAATCATCAAATTGATATTTTAAATCAACAGCTAAAAACGATTAAAAAGGAAAGCGAACTTGATAAAGAGCAATCCATTGCGGAGTATAAACAGCAAATTACGGAGCTTCAGGCTCAAATCAAGGCCAATGAAAAGGATAAAACCATTGCTGTTAATGCCGCACTGGAAGAAAATAAAGACACTTTGGTTGAAAAAGATAAAGAAATTATTGAATTGAAAGGGAAACTCCAAGGCGCCGAAAAGGATATCAAGCTTCAAGAGAAATCTTTAAAAGAAAAATACGAGATGGAATTGAAAAATAAGGACGAACTGATTGATTATTATAAAGATTTAAAGATAAAGATGTCCACAAAAATGCTTGGGGAGACACTTGAACAGCACTGTGAAATCGCATTTAATATCATCCGTGCAACAGCTTTCCCAAATGCTTACTTTGAAAAAGACAATGACTCCAGAACAGGCAGTAAGGGGGACTATATTTTCAAAGAATCCACCGAGGATGGCATAGAATTCCTATCCATTATGTTTGAAATGAAAAACGAAATGGATACAACAGCAACAAAACATAAAAATGAACATTTTTTCAAAGAATTAGATAAAGACCGTCAAGAAAAAGGATGTGAATATGCCGTTTTGGTCTCTTTGCTAGAGTCGGATAGTGAGTTATATAACACGGGAATTGTTGATGTTTCCTACAAATATCCGAAAATGTATGTTATTCGTCCACAATTCTTTATTCCTATAATCACTTTGCTCCGTAATACTTCCATGAATTCTGTTCAGTATCGCCGACAACTGGTCGAGTATAGAAACCAAAATATAGATATTTCAAACTTTGAGGCTAAAATAGAAGATTTCAGAGACAAAATTAAGAAAAATTATCGTCTAGCAGGAGAGAGATTTAAAGCAGCAATTGAAGAAATTGACAAAAGTATAACACACTTGCAAAAAATTAAAGATGCCTTGCTTTCCACAGAAAGTAACTTACGCCTTGCTAACGATAAAGCTCAAGATTTTACCGTCAAGAAACTCATTAAGGACAATCCGACAATGCAAAAGAAATTTGCAGAACTTAATCCACCAGAGGAATGAGTACAGAGCTAAAAGATTTATGTAAGCATTGATTATATAAGATGATAAAAGGAATTTGCAAATATTGTGGTCAAGAGAAAGAACTTATCAATTCTCATATAATTCCGAAAAATTTATGTCAAATTGATAAGAATGGCCCAATGGTTGGAATAGACTCTCTAACAAAGACTTTTGACCATAATCCTATACATCAAAACGGAGCAAAAGCTTACCTTCTGTGTAAGGAGTGTGATAATCTATTAGGTAAGCTAGATAGATATGGTAGTAAAGTGTTTAAGAAGATAATTCCAAATCATAAATGGGACATAGTAGATGGTGTAGAACTATGTAAATTATTACCAGATGAAGTAGATTACTGGACATTAAAAAAGTTTTTAATTTCTGTGTTGTGGCGTGCTTCTGTAGATAAGAATGGGCCTGATTTAGGAAGATATGAAAATATTGCACTAAAAATACTTAAGGAAGAGCTTCCTGATAATTCTAACTATTTTGTTCCTTTCGTATACATACTAGACACTAAGACACCCTTAGACTTTTCTATGGGGATTTTTGGCAATAAAACTTTAGGGAAACACATATATATTATTCACTTCCCTCATTATGAGGTAATGATTATACCTTCTGCTGAACATTCACGAGACCCAAAACTTATGGAACTATACAAGGCTTTATTCAATTGTAACCATATAATAGTTCAGAAATTTTCTATACCAACCCTGATTGACCAACAATTGATTAACACATTAAAGATATGTCAAAAGAATGAGTTACAAAAAAAGAAAAAGTTATAAATTTTCTTTTATTACAGAGAAGACGAATAAGTAGAACACTTATATCGTCACATTCTCTACAGCATTTGAGAGCATTTTCTCGTTATAATTGAAGTACCTTTGAGTTGTCCCAATATTGCGGTGGTTGGCGAGTTTTTGAACCAAACAGATATTTGTGCCGGCATTGATAAGGCGACTCACGAACAAATGGCGTCCAAGATGGCTTCCCCCGTCAATATTGAACTTACTGTAAATGTTTGAAAACATTCTGCTAATACTAACACGATTGAAAGGTTTTCCTAACTTTTGCGAGGTAAAGAGATACATTTCTGGGGTAATTTCTTCATTTTTGGTCTTTAGGTAAGAAAGATATTCCTTAAACTCTTTCTTCATTTGAGTATTAAGGTAATAAGAACACCCGAACTTGCCTTTGTTTTTATCCTTATCCAGACAAATGACATCCTTGACCTTTAGGTCGGAAGTGTAGACATCCCCGACTTGAAGGTAAGCAAAATTTATAGACCTCATGCCATTGAGCGAGCATAGGAACATCATCCTAATTTGTTCCGCATGTCGCATCCCCTGAATATAGGTTAAAATATCTTTGATTTTTTTATCATCTATAAAAACTTGGTTTACCATTTTTTATCCTTTCGTAAAAATTGAACAGTTTTATGCGGCCCAGGACTATAGAGCCGATTTTTTTCAAAGCCAAGCCCTAAATGTTAAAAAATGTTATTTTTTTGAATAAAATTAAACATTTTGAAATACTTGCCTGGAATGACGTTTTCAAAAACATTGATTTTATAAGGCTATTAGGGATAATGTTAAATAATGTATGTTTTTTAACATTTTTCATTTTTCTGGACTTTTGGATGATTTTATTGTATACTGCGACCAGTTTTTTAAATTTTCATGGATTCAGTATGCGAATAAACCGTCCAAATTATTTTAGCGAGATTGACGAGCAAGATGTCCTCTTCTATGGAGAGGAAGGACGCTTTCGGAGAATATCCCTAGATTTCTGGAAAGATGTTTACCCAAATATATTGCAAGCGTACTTATCAACCAAACAACCCGAAAATGATTTTAAGGACACTTTTGTAGACCCGTCATTTTATCCGATAGGTCCAGAACATGCACTACGTTTATGCACGAGGGTGTTTACAGATATCTTTCCTTCGTGTTTCGAAACAAATTACTCGGAACTTCCTGATAGACCTGGTAAGTTATATGAAAAGGATATAGAGCCACTTAAAGACAAAAAAGGGCTTGTTGGGGCTATTGCGAGAACATGGAACAAAATAGGCAAATATGGAGACTATCATTTTTTACAGCTCCTAGAGATTGTTAGCACATTTAAAAATGGTATTGTAAAACTTACGGATAAACTGCCAGACCCACTATATGCTGATTTTGTAAAAGAAATACGTGCAGTCTTTTATAAGTACGCAGATTTATTGAATAATAAAGAAATCAGAAAAGAAATTGATAAAATCGTTTTCTTAAAGCATCCGAATGCAACTAAAAAGATTAAGTCCCCAAGAGGATATCGGATAGTTAAGGCAGAATACGCCCGTTGTGAACTTATTTTTGAAAATGTGGATTTTGGTAGGAAAGAACAGGAGCTTTTCTGGAACATACTAACGATTCCAGAGGGTTTTGTTCCAATGGAAACAGCTTTTTTCCTTAATTGTAGATTTTCTGCAACCTATACATGTCCTACAAAAGTAATTCGTCCCAGGGCTTTGTTCAGATACTGCATATTTGAAAAAGAATTTGCCCCAGCTCCATATATCCAGCAATCATGGAGATTTATAAACTGTACAATAAAAAACAAATTTAATTTCAGAAAAACAGTGCTACGCAGAGGGCTTTTCTTTCATGGATGTGTGTTTGAGTCGGAAAGTTCATTCATATTTGATAATTCACGTGGCAACCGTTGGGTTCCGAAAGATTACCCATATAATAAACTTTATTTTACAGACACAATATTTGGCGGTGATTTCTCCATAATGAATACAAGTTTAAGTCATACTGAATTTGTATTGAAGAATGTCGCATTTTTCAAAACATTCCGCTTTGATGAAGTCAGATTAAGTGATAAGTGCACTTTTGAACGTATTAGTTTTGCTTTGGGAAGTACTCCGCAAATAATACAATGTAAACAAACTTTTGTTGAAATGCTCCAATTACACGGATATCATGCGGAACTTGATTCACTGGGATTATTAAGTAAAAATTCTAACAAAAAAAGAGCTCAACGCTTTTATACATCATGGCTTCATCCAATCGAAGCAGCCGAATTTCTTTCCAAAAGCATAAGTTGGTTAGCCAAGAAAAGACAAGCCGACAGATTAAAGAAAACAAAGACTTCTATACCATTTGTTGGGGAAAAGAAAAATATTTTATACCCCAAGACAGCCTTACAGGCATTCCGTTCACAAGATTGGAATAAGTTAAAAGAACTCTGTAAAAAATATGGAGTTGGTGAGAAAGAAAAACCCAAATCTGCCGACATTAGCATATTTGATGTAGATTAAACGGTTTATCTTATTGAAAATAAATACGATATAAAATTAATTAAAAAAGTGTTGACTCATAATTTTTTTTATATTATAATATACATAACAAGCCCTTCCCGCTAAAGGCAGAGATGTACAGCGAATATGGAAGGGCATTATTTTAAGGTTATAGAAATGCAGAGAGTCAAATTTTTTAAAGAATCAAAAACCCCTGATGAGCTTATAGAACAACTTGTTAAACGTGGTATGGTAATTACAAATCGTGATTATGCTAAAGATATTTTATTTAAAATTAATTATTATCGTTTATCAGGATATTGGTTTAAATTTCAAAATAAATGGTTAAAGCAATTGCCAGTTCCAGAAAACGCAACCAGTGAAGAAATTGATGAACTGAATAATCAATTTATCAGACGGGTATCCTTTGAAAATATTGTTGATATATACAGATTTGATAGTAAATTACGTTCTTTATGCATAGATGCACTGGAGAAAATAGAAATTGGAATTAGCTCTGTTCTCTGTAATCATATGTGCCAAAAGTATGGCGGATATTGGTTTTTAAATAAACAGCTTGTGCAAAAAGTCACAAAAAAAACTAAAGAAGGAGAAAAAGTTTTATTTAATCATGATTTATTAATGGAAGACATTGATAAGTTATTAGCAAAAAATAAACGAACAAAATGTATCAAAAATTTTCGAGTAAAATATACTGATGAATATCCTCCTTACTGGATATTAGCTCAATTGGTAACATTTGGAACTTTATCGAAAATTTATTCTTCTTTACCCCCTGTAGATAAAAAAGAAATTGCAAAGATGCTAGGTGTAAATGATGAACTGTTATCACACAGCCTCACATTACTGTCTTATATTAGAAATATTTGTGCTCATTATGCCCGCTTATGGGATAATGATAATAGTGTTGTCCCTTTGAATATTAATTTTAATCGCATAGAACCCAACAGTATTTTTAATTATCGCTTTCATACAAATGGAAAGAATAGTGCAACATTCTTCCCAGTATTTTATTTAATAACCTTATACTTATATATGCTTTATCCGAAATCTAAATGGTGCTCCATTGTTGAACAAAAAATTAAAGAATATGAGAAATTAACAGATTCATTGGTTTCTTTTAAGACCATGGGATTTTTAGATACGTGGAGAGAATTACCATTATTCATAAGAATGCTCAAGAATGCGTAACTTAATTGGAATAACTTAAAAGAACTCTGTAAAAAATATGGAGTTGGTGAGAAAGAAAAACCCAAATCTGCCGACATTAGCATATTTGATGTAGATTAAACGATTCCCTTATGTAAAATTAGGTCGAACATAATGTCCCAAGCTGTTTGTCCTTTCTTATTTTTTAAATTGGTTAAGTCTGCTCCATAGTCCAAGAAGGCATAAAGAAGTTTCTTTTTACGGTGGATGTTTTTATCAAAAAGGACTCTCATTAAAGCTGTATTGCCCCAAATGTCCTGTGTATCTAACTCCGCCCCTGAATCCACAAATAACCAGGGCACTATGGCTTCACATTGTCCTTCAACCGCACGCATTAGAGGAGTTTCCCCGTGTTGGTTGGTCTTGTTCACATCTCCGCCCATGTTTATTAAGGCTTCAATTCTTTCCCCATCTTTAAAATAATTCATAGCGTATAAAAATGGAGTCATGCCAATCGGGGGCATAGGTCTGTTTAAGTCTGCTCCTTTCTTTACATAGTATTGTATGAGTTTCAAATTCCTTTCTTTAATGGCTTTTAATAGGTCTTCCTGTATATTCATAGTCTCTCCTTTTAAATTATTTATCCCTACTGATTCCACTTATGAATCAAAAATATTTTTAAAGAGTTGAACCAAATTCGTGTGTACCTCTCTTTGTAATAGAGGGACTTGTTTCTCACTTAAATGGAAACCATGTCGCTTCATGCTGTCCAAAATGTAGCGAACAGTTTCTGGTTTTACTCTAACCAACATCTTCATCAAATATTCAAATTGGCTCGGTCGGTTCAGGTGTAATCCGTAGTATTTGTATTTGAACAATAACTCCAGCATCTTGTCCCAGTTCGTCTCACAAAACTGATACACCCAAGCCAGCGGCTGGTTGTTAAAAGACTTCTGAATATCTGCCCCTTTGAGTAAAATCTCCACCATTTCCATGTCTGGATGGAATGTGCTAAACTGGCAAAGGGGTGTTTCCTCTTTCTTACAATCGGCTTTCCCCAGTATTGTTTCCTTGATTTGTTCACTGTCCATCTTAATACTCCATGTTCCAGAACAAAACTTTTCCTTGATAGTAAAATTTCCATTTTCCCCTCGGACAATCCGTAAAAGGAATATGCTGGTAGTAAATTAATCTTACCCTTTTCCTAAATGCTATTCTGGCTTTGTTGCCCTCTTTGACAGTTAGCGTAATTCCTATCAAGTCATTGTTTAATTCTGGCTTCGTTTTGATAACACTCTCCACAAGGTCTAATAACCAATATGCCCCAGCTTTCTCACAAAATATTTTTACCCCGTCCGTGTACTCGTATGATATGTGCTGGTTGGTGTAATAATTTTCAGTCCCCGTACAGAAATACAAAGCCTGTCTTACTTGTAATGCTCTTTCATCAACTTGGTTATCCATAATGTCTCCTTTCTGTTATTACAAAAAGGATTGTAACATAAAGGAACGTTTGCGTTCCCGAGGCATATGTTGTAAAGAAATTGCTCGGTTCAAATACCCGATAGCCCTTATGTATACAGCAATTTCCTTAAAAAACAAGTGCATTTTAAAAAAGTGTAAAAAAATGTAAAAAAAGGCTTGATTTTATCGTTCCTTATTTTGCATAAAGCAAACTGCCGATAAATACCCACAGATATTATAAAAGGAGCCAAAATGATTTATGGGTATTGCAGATGTTCAACTGATAAGCAGACGGTATCACATCAACACTATGAAGTTCAAAAGTTCGCAGCCACCAATGGTGTTCAAGTTGATGAATGGATTGAGGAAACCATAAGTTCAAGAAAACCACTTGCCAAAAGAAAGTTGGGTGAGTTATTAAATAATATGAAAGAAGGAGATGTTCTGATAACCCCCGAAATCTCCCGTATTGGTAGAAGCCTATTAGAAATAATGTCTATTTTACAGACTTGTTTAGAAAAGAACTGCCAGATATGGACAATTAAAGAGAACTACCGCTTGGGTGCTGATATCCAAAGCAAGGTGCTAGCGTTTGCGTTTGGCTTAGCAGCCGAAATCGAGCGTAATCTTATTTCTCAACGCACAAAGGCAAGTTTGGAATCATTGAAAAAGAATGGTAAAAAACTCGGTCGTCCGTTTGGGGCTAAAAATAAGTCCCTGAAACTGTCCAAAAATCGCACCAGAATCAACAGTCTTCTTGCTAAAGGCTTGCCCAAGGCTCAAATTGCCCGCATTTTCGGTGTGGATAAGATGACTATGTATAGGTTCTTAAAGGGAGAATGAGTGTTTGATTCCATTATTAAATCGTTTCCGAATAAATAAAAATGTTAGGAAATAAGGAGTCTTAATGATTGTCGATTTAGATAAAATCTCTGAAAATATGAACCATATTAAGGATAAATTAGGGGAAGCCAAGCAGATTGTGCCACCACAGAAAAAGCCCATCAAATCTGTGGATGAGGAGGTAGATGACGAACTGGAGAAGCCATATTATAAGTATCAGGAAGAGGACACAAGATTCATAACAAAATGCTATAAGTATCTAAGGAAACTTGGTCTTGTGGAATCCCAATACCAGTTCTCAGAACAGTTCCTAAACAAGAACAAATACTATTTTGGCATGATACTATGTGAACAAAGGCATCCATCTATTGATTCAATCCACAACCTGATACGAAATATCTCAGACCTGAATGACGGGCTTGTCAACAGGATGTATTTAGAAAGGCTTTATGAAGAGGGACAAGCCATGATTACCAACCGTCTTTTGAAGTATTTTTGACATCTGCTTTTTCAACATTTTTGCCTAAGTGGTACACAAGGGTGATACACACTTTTGACAATGTGGACAAGTAACCTTTTGATATACATGAAAAAAGTGATATTCATCACCTATGTACAGGGGTGATACACCATTTGAAAATACCCCAAAAAAGCCCAAAAAAAATCTCAACTTTTTGAAATGCTTATTTTTTTGCCCAGGCTGCCCCCCTTCACTCCCGCCACTATTAAAATAGAGCCTTGTTTATCAAGGCTTTTTTATTGCCTAAAATACGGGATTTTAGGTGTTACACCAAGACATCAAAAACATCTCATTTATGAGCAGATCAACCTGAAAAACTTTTCTTTTGGTAAAAATACTTGTTCTTCAGCAAAACTCCCCGCCATGGCAGGGAGTTTTTAAGGTTTTAGAAGATTTAGAACTTCCACTTAAATCCGGATTTTAAGGATGTTCGGACTTCCTTGTCTATGTAGGACATAATCGATCCGTACAGGCTGTAATCCGACCAATCATAGTCAAACCCTGCACGAATGACCCCACGGTTATCACTCCGCTTCTCGTCTCTAAGCATAAACGTTCCGTCCATACCCTCCATCCCGACGCGCAGTTTATACGGATCCGCAAACTCGTGATAAGCCGCCACTCCTGCCGTCAATTTAATCTTCGACGTCTTCGTCAGTTCCTTATCCTTCGTCAGGTATAGTCCGATACCGCCTTCAACAGAATACGTATTCTGGCTCTTGATGTTCAGGGCATAGTCCTTATCTTCTTCATGGCCTCTCTGAGTGTAGCCCAAGATATTAAACTCCGCCGCCGGTTCCAATGTCCATTCGCCGAATGTTAATGGATAGCGGGCTTCATTCATTAAACCATAAACACGTTTCTCTATCGTTCCGTCATAGTTCTTATTATCGAACCCAGTCCGGTCATACTTACCCCGTGCATACCCGATCCGCGGTGATGTCATTAGGTTAAAGCCATGTGTTCTGTATCCGATCGGCACAACGAGTTGATACATGCTGTCATGTCTATCGTCATCATCATGGGCATTATCCGAACGTGTGTTCATGAACGCAACACCAAGACCCACCGACCATCTGCCATCCCGTTTGTTATACAGGCTGTATCTGGCATCTGATCCATTGTCGCCACGGAACGCCATAGGCCTTACAGATCCTGCTAATGCAAACGCTTTCTCTTTGTTATGGAAGAGTTTTTCATTCATGTCAAAGTTGAGTTCCCTCATCATTGTCATGTCTTCGAAATTAAAGCGCGAGAGCATCTCTTTACCCGTCATCTTATCCAAACTGCTGGTTAAGCTATGGACATCACCGAAGCTCTTTAACTTATTAAAGAACGCTTCATTCTTCCCTGACGCATAGTTCCGTGTTAAGAACTCTGCCAGGCTCGCATTCTTCGTCGCCGTGTCAAACCCTCGCATCGTCATCACAACATCTTTACCGTTATCCGCTAAGCTGGCATCAAACATTGCCGACTCGGATATCAGATTTAGTTCACTTGCATCCTGGGCAATAATCGCATCAGAAAGCGTGTAGACTTGTTCAAAACCACTTGTTTCACCGTCTACATACAATTTTCCTTTAATACTGTCCGCCGAGAAAGATCCGCCGTTAAGCAACATAATCTTTCCGTTTCGACCGGCTAATGCATCCAGATCCAATTCTGTATCAAAATTGACATTGCCTGAATTTTTCATATTCATACTTCCGATATCGGACATTCCGCCCAATTGAGCAAAATCGGAGGCCTTTGACAAAACTCTATGCACCCCATTAAAGGTTCCCTTATTGACAAATTCTAAATTTGCTCGGGTTGCTCCCATATCTTTATAGGTCACGGTATATGTTTTTGAATCAACTGTCGGAACGAAGAAATGTCTCCATTCTTCAATATCACCATTAATTGTTCCCGTTTTTTCATTAACCAATTTAGACGGGCCTAACACCATAACGCCTTCGGAAATAGTTCCCTCATTGATAAGTGTTCCCTTAAATAACGTTACACCGTCATTAATACTTCCCTTATTGGTAAAATAGGCACTGCCGTCCAATTGAACACTACCGACTGTTCCTTCGTTTACACCAACGATATTACCAAACGCCGAGACATCTTCAACAGAGGCAGAAGCCTTATTTGAAAAGGTAATTTGACCGTCAAATCCATAGAGAGTAACCTCTCCGTAAATGTGTCCTTCGTTTTTAACCCAAATAGGTGCCCCCACGGATATCCCGATAACACTAGCAGGTTGATAGGTATAGCCGCTGCTGCTTCCTATCGTTCCCGAGTTTTCAAAATTCGCACCATAGACATAAACCTCATCTACATCGAAATCATCATCCGGATTTTTAACCTTAACCGTTGCCGAATTCTTTAAAGTCGTTTTTCCACCGCTGAGTCCAGGATTTCCTGCATATAGAACAGGGCGGTATTCCCAATCTATCGTATCATCTGGTTCACCAAAATCTTTGATATGCTTGGCTAGCCATAGAATTTCATAGTTATTTTCATTAAAACTTGATGGCGGATTTATTTGGGATAAATTTGCCTTTTGAAGTTTTGACGTATCATCAATAACTTGATTTGTTGTGTTCGTATAAGTTTGTCCGGCGGATACTCCTTTATCCTTCCATAAAACTCGAACACCCGTCGGTAAATTTGCCCAATTCTTTCCGGAGAGAGGTCCTGTCCATGCGGAATTGACGCATACCCCATTACTGGGTACATATCCGGCCGCACAGGAACAAGTTGCCTCATCCACATTGCTTCCAGATAATCCGCAAGTTCCGCAATCATTTCCTTTCCAGTTACCGGAACATGAACAGGCTTGAACCGTTCCGCCTTCGGAAGTTCCCCCGTTTTGGCATGCTTGGCATGTTGTCCCATTCAAGTATTCATTTTCATTACAATTAAGAACACATACATTACCGCTGGGAATATATCCGCCCGTACAATCGCAACTTGTTGAATCGACATGGTCTCCCGATAATTTACAGGTTCCGCAATCATCTCCTCCCCAATTACCGGAGCAACTACACGATAAGCTTGTTCCACCGTCAGAGGTTCCCCCGTTTTGACATGGTGTACAACTTGTCCCGTCATAGTAATTATTAACCTCACAGGCCGCATAATCCGATTCTACGTTATCATTAACAACAATTCTTCCGGCATTAATCAATGTAGAACCGCTGCCCATATCAATGCCGTAACTTTTATCTTCATCCGTGTCCGAAATAGTAATCAGCCCTCTGTTTTTAACCGTTGAGTTATCCCCAACTTTAATACCATAGGCTTTTTTATTTGCAATATTTTGCCCTGTGATTTCAATTTCACCCGAATTTTCAACCAGAACATTGTTCTCACCAAAGATACCGTATAAGTCCCCTAACCCGGCAACACTAATCGTACCGGAATTAGTAATATGACTTCCCGTTGTACCGTAAATTCCGTAAGCTTCCGGTCCCTTTGCCGTTACATCTATTTTACCGGAATTTATAATAGTTCCCCCATTTGAATATAGACCATAGGCCTTCCCGTCACCATTTGAAACAATTGTGATTGTACTTTGGTAAACGTCACCGTTTTCATTGGACGTAATACCGTCAGATTCGTTATACATACCATAACTGTTCCCATTTGTTTCATTTGTTACGGAAATATTTCCGGTAGCAAGCAGACCTTCATAAGAAGAATCCAGTGTTCCCGTTTGATAAGCGTTGTATATATCCCCGTTTCCATAAATACCATATGCATCGGATACATTATTCAAATCAGTATCTAAATTATTTATAATTTCAATATCTCCTGAAATCGGAGAAGAATCAGAAACCCTTTTACCTGTTGCCAATGCGTTGTAAACGGTATTTCCCCACATACCATAAACTTTTCCTGTTCCCTTATTTGTTATCCGAATTGTCCCAAATGAACCGCCACCCGGACAATTATCACAAATATAACCATTATAAATTTCCGGTGATGTTTCTTCTCCGTGCATACCATAAACATTTCCGTCTCCCGTATTTTTAATCAGAATGTTTCCATAGGCATATTCCGCACCATTACATGATTCGTCATAAGTATAGGCATTATACATATAACTCTGACCGCTCATTCCGTATACATCCCCATTCCCCGTATTTGTGATATCAATGTTGATTGAGGATGCATCACTTTGATCCATATAAGCATATGCATTATACATAGTTTTATTTTTGGAATTGCTCATTCCATACACATCATCGTCATTATCGTTTACAATGACAATTTGTTTATTATTAACATCGCCCGTCACGCAATTACCATTATCATCAAAAATACCCGATTCGCAAACTGGTTCCGGCGGTAAGCAATCACCATTCGCATCTTTGCCATAGGCACATTTTTTCTCTTTTTTCTTGCTTCCGCCACCGCCGCCACCACCGGCAGCCAAAGCAATTCCTCCACCGATAACGGCTACCGCTCCAACTCCGATCCCGACCATAGCCGCCGTGGATAAACCTGTTTCTGTTGCAACAGCACCTCCCGAAGCTGCCGTTGCCCCTGCCGCGGCATTCATTTCTTGTGCCCACGCGGTATATCCCTCATTAAAGGCTTTAATCTGTTCCGGCGGTATCTTTTGCGTACAGGGGTGTTTCACATTTGCACCGGCAACGCGCAACGCGTTAAAACTCTTATAATCATTATTATAAACTGCACGACATAGGTTCGTATTTCCGTCCCGACCAATTGAGTCAACTTTCTTTCCCAAAGATTTCAAGGCCCTTACATTTCCATTCTTGGCATAATTGTAAATCTGACTCATCGTCAGCGGCGCTTCCACTGCAGCCAAGACTGGTGTTGTCAAAATTGTATTGGATGTAAACATCCCGGCAACTACACATAACCCTATAATTTTACGCATATTATATCCCTTTCTTTATCAAGCAATTTATACCATATCACTTTCCACTATACATAAAAATTTATGAATTGCAAATAAAAAAATTTCTGGATATAAATTAAATCTTGTGGTATACTATATTTATGGTAGAAAGGATTTTTCATGAATAGATTAGAAAACACAAAAAGTATTATCACAGCGCTCCCCGAGTTAATTGAACGGGACAAAAGTCTTCCGCAACCGTTAAAAGAATCTCAATTATCGGTTTTGGATGCCTATATGTCCGATATTGAGGGGCATCAGAGCGGTATTTTTAATTTGGCTACCGGCTTCGGAAAAACACGGATGATGTCCACCCTTATGGAAGCGTATTTACAGGCCAATCCGAACGGTCGTGTTGTCGTTGTTGTTCCCGCCACGGATTTAATCGAAGATGCTACGGGAAACGGTGTTTTAAAATCCTTTAGAGAACACCATGCTTTGTTTAATTCAACCTCTCCGCTCAGCATCGGGGCCTATTACGGTTTTTCCAAAAATACGGACAGTCAGGTTACAGTAACAACCTATAATTCATTAGATAAGTTACAAGAAAATATACCCGTTGAAGATGTTGGTTTGTTATTACTGGATGAAGCCCATCACGGTATATCGGACGCCAGGATGGAAATAATCAGAAAATTTGAAAATGCGGCACAATACGGTATGACAGCTACTCCACGGTATGATAAAAATCGTGATTTAAGAAGACTATTAGGTGCTACGATTGCGGATATCCCTATATCGGCCGCCATACAGGAAGGTGATTTGGTCGGCTGCACAAACGTCTTACTGGTTTCAAATTTAGAGGTTGACTTGTCGGAAGTCCGAAAAAACAGCCAAGGCGATTATGACGAGGAAGACTATTACAGGGCTCTATTCAAAGCCCTTGGGGCCAGTGAAATAAATACCGGAAATAGAGAAGGATGGCAGGAAGCGCATAGACGTATTGCACAAAATGTGGCGCAATTTTACGAAAGGATGTTCAATGGGCAAAAATGTATGATTAACTGTCGTTCCCAAAAGGAAGCATTGATTCAAGCTTATGAACTAAATCAATATTTTGGCAGAACCGTAGCCAAAACATATACCAGTGATTATTCTGATCCCGCGATTTTGAAAGAGTTTGTGGAAGGGGACCTCCCCATTATCTGTCAGGTCGGAAAATTGGCAGAAGGGTTTGATTTTCCCGGACTTTATTATTGCATTAATTACCCGACATGTTCCCCGGTCAAAGAAACACAATTGGGCGGGCGTTGCTTAAGAAAATATAGCGAAGATGAGTTTAAAGAAGCCATTGTCGTTGATATTGCCTTTAAGCATCCCAAATGTGAAAATCTGTTTGATGCCATTCAACAAAACGGTCAGGTTTTGTTTAAGGATATTATGGGGGCACCGGCTCTTCAACCCCTTACTCCACCCAAAGATGGAAAAGGAAAAGGAGATAAAGGGAAAGGTTTACCCAGAGACATAAGAGAATACGATGGTATCCAGCTTCCCGCTTTCACCATCAGATCAAACCCGGAAGAATTAAAACGCCTGATGGCCGAAGCAGAAGAAATTAAAAGAAAGCGTGGCATTCCTCTTATTTCCGAAGGAATGGTTGCCGAAGAAGAGTTTCTTGAAAAATATGGCCTTGCCCGTTCTTGGGGATTAGATCTTTTGGTTAAAGGGAAATATGATACTTTCCATGATCCCGAAACAGGAAAAGAAGAACACTTTGTAAGCATGGTGGATACGGGAAGCTGTATTCGTATGGCGCTGACGAATAATCCACATGGAATTAAGTTATTTGAAGAAAAATATCATGATATCTTGTTCGCCCCCGATATAAAACAGGGAATGCTGACCGCACGAGAATTAGCCCATAGATATAATATCAGTTTGGTAAAGGCTAAAGACTTATTGGAGGAATGGAAAGATGCCAGGTATCACCATCCCAAAACGAACGAAAGTGAACCGATGGTTTATTTTGTGAAAGATAAAGGCATACCTTGCCTGGTCCTTACAAACGATCCTTGGGGTATCAGTATATTTGAAGAAAACGCCCATCTTTTGGCTTCCCATATGCGCCCGGGTATGTTGACCCCAAGTGATGTCAAACGGAAATATTTAACTACGCCCGAAGACACCAGAAGAATCTTTGAAGAATTGGAATTTAAAACATTTTATGATCCCATATCCGGAACGGATAAACCTTTTTGTGAATGGGCAACAAATGTTAACGGAAAAAGATGTTTGTATTTGACCGATAATCCCATCGGTATAAAGGAATTTGAAAAATTATATCGCAAAGAAATTGCATTACCGATGACCCCGGGTATGTTGGGGGCAGAACAACTGGCTGAAAGATACGGATTATCCGAAAAAATATGTAAAAAAATGTTGGAGGAACTACGGGATGAAACCTTTTACACTTCAACAGGGGAAGAAGAATTATTGGTCAGTTATGTTAAGGATCCCAACAATATCGATAAACCTAAATTTTTGGCTTTAACGACGGATCCGGCTGGGATAAAACTATTTGAAAAATTAAAAAGAGACACCCTATTTATGCCTGAAATACAACCGGGGATGAAAACTGTCCCAGAATTAAGAGAAAAATGCGCAAATCTCATTTTAACGAATCTTTTCTTTCAAGAGCTATTTGACAAATACGAAGATAGAACCTACCTTGATCCAGTAACAGGGGAAGAAAAAAAGTTTATCAAAACCGTCAAGAAAGACGGAGAATTTGTGCAAGTCTTAACGAATGATCCTTTGGGAATAAAGATATTTGAAGATGAAAATAAAAGGTTCCTTCATGCCCAAAAATACTGGCGCGGATGGTCAACCGCCGATGATATGTCCTGGCGTTATAAGATCCCGGAAGATGTTGCCCAGCAACTCTTGGAAAAATATGAAGGGCGCACCTTTGTTCACCCTGAAACACAAGAAACATTGCCTGTGGTGGCATTGATGTACAATAAAGGCAGATTTTTCTTGGCTCTGACACCATATAGGGCCGGTCGGGAAATTTTTGAAAAAGAAAATAGTGATATCATAACTATTAGGGAAAGGACACCGTATTCCCCCGGACAACAAGGGTCCAGAATGCATCAAATGTTAGCACAAAGCACGCCTTTCGCGACACAAAAACCGTCAGAAGCACAACCGGATTACTCTGTTTTGAAAGCGATTAAAGACGAGCCGCACCAATAGACAGGTCTGGAAAAATTTAACTTTTACCTTTGACGTTTCCTTAAATAATTGGATAGGATATTGGCACTGGCTTCCCCGAAGAGATTATTTGTATCCTCGGGTTGTAATTTTGCCAAATAATCGGATAGCCCCGTGTTTGAAATACGGATGGCTTTTCCTTCATCACATAATCCATCACACCAACCCAAAACTTCTTTGGGCGTGATAACATTTCCGAATTGACTCTGTAATCCTGCTTTCCCCAAAATCGGCCTCAGGCTGTGTGTGGCACAATTATTCCCCAAAAAGCAATAATCATCAACCCGAAGCGTTTCCATCATCATCCTTTGCTTTAGTGAAAAAGGACTTAATCCCATTTTTTTCGGGAACAATAAAAATATAAACGGTTTTGTGCTTTGTTTTGCCCGAACGATGCGCCGCAAAGTCACACCAATCGACTCTTTATTCCGGCCGTTATACCATGTTTTAAAAATATCAATCATTCCGCGGAAAAATCCTTTTTCCCTTAACCCCGTAAAAAAGTCTGATACGGTATCAATACAAACACCTTTATAGACCGAGGCTATGTGCCCTATCGGATAGGTACACCTTCTCCGGCAAATAAGGTCTATTAATTGAAATGGATGGTAAATAAATAGGAATAAAGGCTTTTCCGAAAAAGGGTACTTTTCAATATCCGTAACGGGTGTGCGCGTCCGTTGGGGAAATAAAAGCGTTGAATTCCCCAATAAATTAGGAATAGCCTCCAACAATCTGGTTAATCTGTTGTTAATCATTGCTTGCTCCTAGTTTTATTATATCACACTTTGCCACAAAATCAATTAAATTTCAGTATGGGCCTATTGGTCCAATTTTTTTCTATCCGGTGTATATGGCAGAAACCTTTATTGTTTTACGAACAAATCTTTCATTCGTTTCCAAATACTTTCGGGTTTTGATTTTTGAATGAGTGGGCTTAAAAAGGCCGATAATTTATCCGGCAAATCTTTTAATGTATGAAACGTTTGAATTTGTCCGTCGCGCACCAAAGATACATCCCCGTTTTCTTCAGACACAACTAGAACCAAAGCATCTGTATTCTCACTCATCCCGATGGCCGCCCGATGGCGTGTTCCATACTTCCAATTAAGCCTGGCATCCCGCGTTAACGGCAAAATTACTCCCGCCGAAACAACTTTATCCTTTTTAATCACAACGGCTCCATCATGAAGCGGCGTATTTACAAAAAAGAGGTTAATCAATAATTCCGTAGATAAATCCGCATTCAATATCACTCCATCCGTCGTAGCGGCGGAAACAGGTTCATGATTTTCAAAAACGATTAAGGCCCCTGTCTGATGTTCTTGCCAATACTCAATACTCTGGGTTAAAATTTCCACCAACCGGTTATTCATTTGCTTTTTCTTTGTTTGGGAAATCATACTGAGGCTATTGCCGATTCTGGCCATCCATCGACGCAATTCCGGTTGAAAAATCACCACAAAAGAGAGCATAATCAATAGCAACAAATTCCTTAACATCGCACTTAAAATCCGTAGGTGCAGCAAAGTAAAAATTTCGGCCGTAATCCAAATCACAACCAAAAAGCAGGTAATCCCCTTGACCGTTTTTTCCACCGGCGAATTTTTAATTAATTTCATATAGAAAAAATAGAGTAGCGCAATAATCAGCGTTACTTGAAACAGAACACTTGCCCCCGTTAAACCGGTCGACCCCAATATGCTTTTCAGATACTCCATCAACGACACCCCTAAATGGAAGATAAAAGATTATTTCCCCAATGTCAAGATTTATTCTGTGTTTGCTCTTTTATTAACTTTTTCATCCTTTTTTGAACTCTTTTTAATTCTTCCTTATCCATAATGATATAAATAGTATCACCAATTATAGCAACCGAATCTTTATGTGGCCAAGGCTTTGCCTGATTTGAAATATAATTTGTGTCCAGTGATAAAATATCTTTGTCAGTAAATTTAGCCGATAATATATACCGTGCAATATACTTCTTTCCATTCATAAAATTTAGAAAGCTAAGAAAGGTAACAGAAGTAAAGCTCGCGTTAAATTCCCCCACTTTATTTTTGGCATTTTCGTTATATCGATCAAAATATCTCGGCAGAACTATTTTTCCCATAAGAACGACCTTATATTTTTTGTCTGAATTAAAATTCGGTAATACATGAATACGTGCAATAACCTCTTGATAGGTTCTTATTTCGGCCCCTCTTGAAAAATACCAAACTTTTTGACATCTGATATCTCCTAATGCACTATAAAATGTGGCAAAAATCATAACTCCTAAGGTTATCGACTTAAAAATTTGTTTTTGACTTAATAAAATTACACAAGATAATGCATATATATATGGAAACGCATAAAAATTTATACGCATATACCGAAAAAAATTTATTTCACCCGATAAAAAAGGTGTAATTTGGCTACACAATAGAATACCTATAATAATCGAAAGGGAAACAGATGTCTTTTTCATATTCTTGTACCTAACACAAAAGAAAAAAGCACCCATAATCGTGATAAATAAGATTCGCTTAAGCCAAACAGACATATATGGAGAGGCAAGCCAAAACTCATCCCGAATAGCGATAAAAGCTTTTATTACTTGCGATTTTAAATCTGACAAGGTTATAAATTGGCTATGGTAATCTATGGATTCTACCTTTCCAATATATTTTAGATATAAAAAGGTCCCCAAATAACCAACAGAAGCAACTAAAATATCGAAGCCTACTTTATAATTTTCTTTAATCAGAGTCTTAAATGAGATGTCTTCAATAACAACATTTAATAAACATTTTCCCAAGAAAACTATTAATATTGTTGAGATAATACTTTGAAAGCAACTTAGCGAAATAAATATTAAAGCAATTAATAATAAGTGGTTCCTGATTTTATCCCTTTGGACCTGATAAAGTCCATAAAAAATAAAAAACAATAGCCAAAAATTGGGGGTCATATATATATACCACATCCATGAAAGTGTATATGGCATTAAAATAATAAATAGACCAAAAATAGTATAAGAAAATACCGTCCTTGATGCTTTCCAATATTTGGCCAAATAAATAACGGCTAGAGAAAATCCACAAAAAGAATATAAATTATTAAAAATCGGTAAAATATCTTTGTTAAATGGTAAAAGTGGAAACCCTGCAAAAAAACGACCAATTCGAAATGAAGCCTCCCCTCTTTTTACGACTTCCCTCCAATCATGATCCCCCCAAAAGAATGTCACGGAATGGAAAAGGAATACCAAATTAGATAATATAAAAATCCATAAAAAAGCCTTCTTTTCTATTGTCGGTATCTTTTTCCATAAATTGACAATAAAGGACTCTAAATTAAAATTAAGTATTCTCTGTTTCATCGTATTTAATTTTTCCATACTCTACATCCTTTCCTACCGATTGAATAGTATTCTGCACAAAACTTCCTTCTTGTCAAGATTTATTTATCCGCCAAGGGCAATCGAATTGTAACACGCAGGCCCCCCATCGGGCTATCGCCCAAATCGATATCGCCACCATGTGCCAAAATAATATCCCGCGTGATGGTTAGCCCCAAACCGATACCGCCTGTTTTTGCATTTCGAGATTCTTCAAGCCGATAAAAAGCCCGAAATACATCATTACGTTTTTTAGGTGGAATTCCCGGCCCGTCATCATCGATAATCAGTCGTGCCATATGCCGAAAAATACCCAGTTTTAATTGTGATTTTTTGGCATACCTGCCCGCATTCGTCAAGATATTTGTAACCGCCCTCAGAATTTCATTCGGACGACATATGCATTCAACCTCGCATTCCTGATGAAAATCAATTTTTTGACCGCTTTTCTGTAGTTTTCCGACCAATTCCTCCAACATCGGGTTAAGGGCTATCTTTTCGGCTGCCTCTTTTCCCTCACCTCGGGCAAAAGAAAGATAAGCCTCTAACATGTGTTCCATCTCGGCTACATCTTTCTTTAAATCCTCAACGGCTTCCGAAGGTTGCAGCATCGATAACTGAAGTTTCATCCGTGTTAAAGGGGTTCTTAAATCATGCGACACACCTGATAGCATGCCCGTACGTTCGGACAGGTATCTTTGAATTCTGTTACGCATTTGTATGAAGGAAAGGCCTGCCTGTTTTACTTCTTGCGCACCAGCAGGTTTAAAGGCCTCTACGGCCTGGCCCCGGCCAAATGCTTCTGCCGCGCGGGAAAGACGTTCAATAGATCGTACCTGATTTTTCATAAACAGGAAAGCAATCCAGAAAAGCAAAACAGAAAATCCCAGTAGCCAAATCAAAAATACATAGACAGTGGAACTAAAAAACCTTTTTTTAGAAATTAAACTATGTAGTACCCCCGCGTTTAATTGAATGGATACGGCGGCTTCTTCACGGTCTGTTTCATGAATGGAAAAAGGATATTTTAATTCCTTTAATTCCCCGATTAAAATTTTCATTGTTCCTCGGGGAGTTGTTTTGGGGATATCCGAAAGTTTTGCCCCCTTTTCAAAATACAGATTAATAAACAATCTTTCATTCAACGCCCGAATAACAGCCTCTACCTCGGTTCCGGATAGATTTTGTTCCTGTATCAAAGATGCTACTGCACCAATTTCCCCCACAACATCTCGAGACAAACGGTGGCTGACGGTATTCCAATGACGGTTAAAGAAAAAACCAAGGACCGCAATCTGTAGCATCATCATCGGAATCAGAATAATCAAGATAAATCGGTGTAAGAGCCCCTGTGGCATCAGGATATTTTTTAATCCTTTTAGTCCATATTGCCCCCACTCAAGCAACGATTTTAAAAAATTAAGGACAGGTTTAAATATTTCAGGTGTCATTTTGTAATCAGGCGATACCCCTGCCCCCGAACCGTTTGAATACAAACGGGTGAAATCCCTTCCGGCTCAATTTTCTTTCTTAGTCGTGTCATTTGAACATCAACCGTCCGATCATTATCCGTTTTTAAAAGCGGCATTAAATCTTGTCTGGAAACGGTTTGGCCGGCACGCTCGGCCAAAAACCGCAATACATCCGTTTCCAATCCCGTTAAAGCAATCGGCTCCTCATTCCGCGTTAAAGAACCGCTTTGAATATCAAAGACACAGTCCCCAAATGCCACCGGCGCCGATTGTTTGGACACAGTTGCACGACGTAAAATATTATTGATGCGCAAAATCAATTCCCGCGGTTCAAAGGGTTTAGACAAATAATCATCCGCACCGGCCTCTAAACCGGATATCCTGTTATCCACATCACCCATCGCGGTCAACATTAAAACAGGTGTCTTATTCTGCTCAGCCCGTAATTCCCGAACCATCTCTTGCCCATTGGTACCGGGCATCATCACATCCATCACCATTAGGTCAAATTGCAGCAGTTGAATTAAGGGTCTGGCTTCATCAGCACTGGGGGCTTCCAAAACCTTAAATCCGTTTTCCGACAGGTAACGTTTTAACAAGCGCCGAAGCCTTGTATCATCATCAACCACTAAAATGACAGGCGTCTCAGACATCTTTATTCTCGTCTAAATGCTTTCGGATAATTGCTCCCTCCTCGCCACCGTCACCCGTTAAATTTCCTTGAATAACGGCATCCGCATCATCCACAAATCGCTTTAAAAAATCAATATCTAATCCCGAGAAACTCTTTTTACTTCGCAAAAAAGCACAAACAACCGTTCCTATATCCGTCAAAAGCGGATATCCGAAAGTAGCCCCTTGTCCTTTTAAGTCATGCATTTTAATAAAAAATTCCTCTTGAATCAGGGTTAATTTCTTCGGGGGTGCCGCAACCTCGGCCTTTTTTAGCACTTCATACATTGTTTGGATATCCTGTTTAACCTGTGCGACATAAGGGGCCGACAATTCGGCCAATACCTGCGCGGCTTTGTCCGATAAAATTTCGGCATCTGTTTTCCGTTGCCTGTTTTTTTGAAAGATGAAGGGCACTTCTTTTTCTGTCATGGGCATCTCCTTTAGGGGCAGTATAAAACAAAAAAATCCCCCTGTCAACAAAGATGCTATCGATTTCAAATTATCATTCTAATGTATTCAAACTTTCTTGATACATCTCTTGGACGGCTTTTTCAAAGGATTTCGTAAACTTCTCCATATTAAACAGGTCAGCTGTCTTCGCTTTCTCCGTCACTTTTTCACGTAATTTTTTCAGAGCCCCGGGGGTTGTGCATAGTTCAACCACCTTTTCCTCATATTCCTTAATATCTTTGCAAATCATTTCTGGTACATCCAAAGCGGTTAACAAAGCCCCACCGACACGACTTGCATGTGTTGTACCCGGACATGTGATAACAGGACATCCCATAAATAATGCCTCCATTCCGGTCGTATGAGCGTTATATAGCTCCGTATCTAACAACAAATCTGCAATTTTATATCGCGCTAAATGTTCGTGATGTGGCAACAATTTTGCATGAACAATTCGCTCTCTATCAATATGGCGTTTTTCAAACTCTGCGCTAACATTATCTTCGAAAACCTTAGATGTGCTATAAAACCATAGAACCGCCTTTGGTACCCGTTTTAAAATCCGTGCCCACAGGTCAAAATAATTTGGGGTAAATTTATATGAATTATTAAAGCAACACAACACGATTGCATCTGATTTAAATCCCATGTGTTTTTTGAGGGGGGTATACTGCGGTAATTCAATATTATGATCTATCAGCCAGCTACTGGGTTCAAGGTATTTTAACTTTTCATAGTAATATTTATCTTCACCGGGTAAAACGCTGTATTTGTCAACAAAATGATAATCAATTCCGGGAACTCCTCCCAACGTACCAATACAACCTAAAAAAGTGCCTTGCGCTGGTGCTGGTTGATAGGTCATGATTCCCAACCGATTATACATAGTAAATCCATTCATATCAATCAGAACATCAATTTTATCCTTAAATATCCGTTCAGCAGCATCTTTATCGCTTAATTTATCCAAGGGGGCGATATGGATATCCTTTATACCATAAATACGTTTACTGGGATAAGTTTCCAATTGGGGATAAATATCATACAGGTATACATCAAATTTTTGACGATCAATTCGTTCAAAAAACTCCCCAATAACATATCCCGTCGGATGTACACGACAATCCGCGCATAAAAAGCCTAATTTTAACCGCTGAGGGCTGGGTTTTCTATCCTCAAAATGGAAGGGAGATATTTGTGGACGCAACTCCGATGTTTCACTCACAAAGGCACGCGTAGCCTTATATAGTTGTTCGTCGGTCACCGGCAAAAAAGACCTAATGTCAAAAGGGTTGATACGGCCGCTATACAATACCTCATCTTGTAAAAAATAATCGACATCACGATTCAATGTATCCCAAAATAAGAATTTTTTCTCCAGTTTCAAAAATTGTGAACGGATAATTAAAGGTGTATCATCCCCATTTAATTTAACAATACGTTGATAAGCCTTATAAGCCTTTGTTGTTTGTCCCAAATCAGAATACAAAGAGGCCAATTGTGATAAAACCTCTACAGATGCCGGGAATATTTTTAATGCCTGTATATAGCATGTCAAAGCCGCGCCATTTAACTTTTTTTCTAAAAAAGCATTCCCTTGTTTATACCACCGTTCAAATTCATCCGTATTAATTTCTACCATTCTGTATCCCAAACCTGCGCATAATAAACATGCGTATAGAATAACACATGTAAAGCCATAATTTAAAATTGGTGCGGTTAAGAAGACTCGAACTTCCACGGGTTGCCCCACAAGCACCTCAAGCTTGAGCGTCTACCAATTCCGCCATAACCGCTGACGGGGGGTATTATATCTGATTTTTTTTAAATTTGCAATCATTTTTTTCATATCGGTTTTAAATACCCACATCAGACACGATTTTAACACGGGGTTAAAAATTATTATCTGTTATTCCACCCGTTCATACACATCCATTTTATCCAGATATCGATAATGTTTGATAAGCCAATTTTCATCCACCCCCATAATCTGCTTATCTGTATTCCTATCATCGGCTTCAGTTAAATCATACACTTTATGATACATAACATATTTCGGTTTTTGTTCATAAATAATCTTATCCCAATCCGGCATTTGATATCGATGGAACAGTTTCACATCTAAAGGACCGCACCGAACCAGACAAAACCAATAATAATGTTTCGGGTAATTTCGTAAAAACTGTGCCCGATAATCATCATAATCTACCAACTCATTACCTTCTTTAATTTTTGTTGATAATAATCGTACTTCTTTTTCAAAATTGGATTTTTCGACCCATAAAGCATTCGTACAAATATGTACTCCCGTTAAAAAACAGGCAAGTATCAACACTCCTCGAGCAAAAAAACTTTTTAACAATTCTTTTGAAATAACCAATTTTCCCAATCCTAATCCCACAACAATTGCGGCAAATGGCACCCAAATTATCCAATAAAAATAGTATGGTTTCGGTATAAAATAAAAGATAGAAGCAAAACCTAAGATAACAAACAACAAATCACGAATTACCCCCTTTTCATTTTTGATATTCCATAGGCATACCAAAATACATAAACCCGTGTAAACATAGTCCAATATATTCATTTGATATGATTGATAATCTCTGAAGAAATATATATTCAAAATCCAATTTAGTTCCCAATACCGCATAAAAGAACCGGTCAAGACCAGATAGAGAAAGTATGCCCCGCTGCATACCAAAGGTATGGTCAAAGCTTTAAAAACATCTGTCCACTTTAATTCTTTTCTTACCAACAGGTATAATTGATAAACTCCAAATGGAGCCAAGAGCCAAACCGCTTTTTGCAAAAAAGCAAAGGCAATAAAAAAGAACAGATAGCACCAAATCAAATCCTTTGTTTTTTTTTCTTTAAAAAACAAAATCCATTTATAAAATCCCCATAGAAGAAAAGGTACCATATAGGTATCCGGTCGATTTTGGATATAGCTTCCCGTTGTAACCGGGTAAGACAAATAAATGAAAAGAACATACAGAAACGATCGGGCACCATTCCCTAAAGCCTTTATGATTTTTCCGATTAATAAACATCCCCAAAAGAAAAAGATGGCTGCAATAACCCGCCCGACCTGAAATGAATCAATCGGGTGATCAATAAACCAGAAGACGGGGGCTGTCATATACCATAAAAGCGGATGATGATGTTGAAAGAAATCTTTGTACGGGGTATATCCGTTAAAAACAAACCAACTCGATGCCCAATGTTCTAAATCATCGGCGCCATAATTTCCGACAAAAAGCATCCCCGCCATCAAAATGCTTACTAATAGGCCTGTTTCAATTCCTATACACAAATTCAGACCTAAAAGGGACCAATCTCTATTTTTTTTCATGATATTCCTGTTCGGCATTTACATTCCAGATAGCCGTCCGATCATGTGTCGGTGCGATAATTTCCTGAACAACCGCCATGGCAGACAGAACCGAATGATCCATATTATTATAGCGATGCATTCCGTTACGCCCCATAACAAATAAGTTTTCGAAAATATCCAAAAATTCTCTGATTGTATTAAATTTATCATATGTTCCGAAATAGGCAGGATAGGCTTTTGGAACCTTGAAACTTACGGAATCGAGAACAGCATCTTTATCAATCAGGCCGATTTTTGCTGCTTCCGAAATGGCCATTTGCGTAAATTCCCCATCCGACATTTGCCATAAATCATCAGCCTCATTACAAAAGTATTCAAGTCCGATCCAGACCGTATTTTTATAATCTTTTACCAAGTAAGGACTCCAGTTATTAAAAAGCTGAACCCGTCCCAAACGAACTCCTTTTTCCTGAATATAAATCCATGTGTCTTTGGGCATACCGTTCAAAATACTTTCGTGTAGCGTATAGCCCAACTTCATTTCTTTTAAGAGAAGTCCTGCTGTTCTAAAATCCCGATACATCAAGCCTTCTGCTACCTTTTGAACATCTTCCGGCACACCGTTTAAATCATTTATTAACTCTTTAACCGGCATCGTAGACAATACATAATCGCACGGAATAACCTGGTTATCCCCCGTTTCAACGGATATGATGCGACTCCCCTCGCGATTTATTTTAAGAACTTTTGTATTTAGGTGTATTTCCCCGCCTTTTTCCTGAATTTGCCGAGCGACTTCCTCCCAAAGTTGTCCCGGACCGAATTTCGGATACCAAAACTGTTCAATCAAGGACGTTTCCTTTTTACCGATTTTTAAAATATTCATTAAGACCTTTAAAATAGAAAGACCCTTTACCCGTTGAGCCCCCCAATCGGCCGCAATATCCGAGCAATTTACCCCCCATAATTTTTCGGTATAGTCTTTAAAAAAAGTTTCATAAAGTTCCTGCCCGAAGCGGTTGATAAAAAAGTCCTCCAACGATTTCTCGGGCCGTTTATGGATGATACTTTTTAAATAGGAAAAACCGCACTTCATCATTTTGACAAAGCCCAAATTCCGAATCGTCTTGAAATTTAAGGTTACCGGATAGTCAAAAAAGGATTTCAAATAATAAATACGGCTCACCCGCGGACGGGAGAGCATCACTTTATCTGTCTGATTAGGATCCGGCGCATCAGCCTCAGCCGACAATTCTAATTCCCGTTCAAACAACATATCATCTAAACTGGGACTTCCCTGAAGCGGTAAAATTTCTTTCCACCAATTCATCACTACATCAGATTTCGAAAAGAATCGATGCCCCCCCATATCCATACGATTACCGGCATGATTCATTGTGGCGCTAATCCCGCCGATAAAATCAGATTGTTCCAAAATAATCGGATGAATATCGGACTTTTTTAAAAGTTCCAAAGCGGCCGTAAGCCCTGCCGGTCCTGCTCCGATGATAACTGCTGTTTGACCCATAGAGTACCTCCGGCGAATTGTATAGCATAAAAACCTTTCATTATTCAACAAAAAAATTGCGTTTTTTAAAAAAAGACCTTATATTTTCTTTTCGTAAACAGGAGGAATATAAAATGACCATTCAATTACCGAACTTACCCTTTGACGTTGCTTCCCTTTCCCCTTTTATCAGTGCGGAAACCCTTGCTTTTCACCATGGAAAGCACCATGCAACCTATGTTAAAAATACCAACGATCTTATTGTGAACACACCACTGGCGGACAAAAGTTTAAAGGATATTATCTTAATTTCTGCTGCCGATACAGTTTTAACACCGGTATTTAATAATGCCGCCCAATGCTTTAACCATGAATTTTATTGGAAAAGTTTATCCCCGCTTAAACAAGACATTCCCGAAATTTTGGCAAAAATGATTATTCGTGATTTCGGCTCTGTTGCGGATTTTAAACATGCTCTTCACCAAGCGGCAACTTCAAAATTCGGTAGCGGGTGGTGTTGGTTAACCCTGAATAAAGAAGGGGAACTACAAATACTCACAACCGGAAATGCCGACACCCCCTTAACAAAACCGGATTTAAAGCCGCTCTTATGTATTGATGTTTGGGAACATGCCTATTATCTGGACTACCAAAACCGACGCACCGACTACCTGTGGGCGGTTATTGATAATCTTTTAAACTGGCAATTTGCAACAGAGAACTTAACCGATTAGAATAAATTAAACAAACCGGATTTTTTCTCTTCTTTTTCGGCGGTTGCCTGTTTTTGGGCTTTCCGTTCATCGGCTTTGGCTTTACCCGCCTTTAATTCCTCATCGGTGGCCGCACCTTCAATGGAGACGATTGCATTCTTAATCGTAAATCTTAAGTTCGGATCCTTTGTATTTCCTCTGGCCGTCAACATCCAGCCATAGCATTCGGGAACACTTGGCGGATTGATACCGCGTCCTTCACAATATGACTTTCCGAGTTGATATTGGGCATAGGGCTCATCAGCCTCAGCACCTTTGCGGTACCATTGAGCCGCCGAAGCGTTATCTTGGAAACGATCCCGAAGTAAATCCCCATAGTATCCATACACTTTTGCGCGACCGCTTTGGGCTGCTGCTTCGACCTTCTTTTCCAATTTCGACCGATCTTTATTTTCAAGAGCCGTGTCAATCATCTGAGGTGTAATCCCGTAAAGAGAACCGTCTGATTGTAATGATTCGCCGGATTCTAAGCGGGTTTTTGTTGTTTCTTCATCATTAAAGCCCGGGATAATCGGCATCACGGCCGAGATGCGTTCTCTGACCGGAACGCTCCGTTCCGCCGGTACAGGTCGCCAGTTCATAATTTTCTTTTGCTGTTCCGCTAATAGCGCTCCGTCAAAACTACCGCCGATGGCATCCCGCCTTTCGGCTGCAGATTTACCCACTTCATCCGAATTATAGGCCGCCAAAATGCTATACCAAGAAAATGCATCAACAGGATTCCTTAACCGCGGATGACTCATCCTTAACTCTGCCCATTCCTGTTGGGCCGGAATATATCCCTGATTAGCTGCCCGCACATACCATCTAACCGCCGCCGCATGATCTTGCGGAATACCGCGACCGGTTAAATAATAACGCGCTGCTTTAACCTGTGATCTTTTTTCTCCTTTTAAGGCACCCATATAGAAAAATCCGAATGCATAGGTATAATTCTTTTCGACCCCCTCTCCTTTTTCATAAAGCTTCCCTAACTCATACATTGCGTTTCCGTTACCGGCATAGGCTGCTTTTTTAAGGTATTGAATCCCTAAATCTTTATTTTCGGACATACCTTCACCGGTTAAGGCCATTTTACCCAATTGAACGGTGGCTTCTGAGTAATATCCTTTATCGGCCTGTTCAAAGTATTTGATAGCCTTTTCCACGTCAGCATCCACACCCAATCCGTCCAGATACATCTTCCCCATGTAATAAGCGGCTTCAGGATTTCCTTCGCCGGCAAGAGCCATCATTTCCGGATAAGCCGTTTCATATTCCGCTTTATCGAAAGCCTTTACGGCCTCTTTTATTCCCGCCATGGCGGACACGGACAAAGTCGTTGATAATAAAAGCACAGCCCATAATTTCATTTTCATTTTTCAGCCCTTTCCTGTTAGTGTTTTTTTTCTTATATCACTTTTTTTTCCCGTTGTAAAACTTTTTTTTTATTTAAGGTAAATATTGATTCGGATTCACAACTTTTGCTTTATATCGGATTTCAAAATGGAGCTGCGGTGTTTTTACGCCACCCGTACTCCCCATTTCGGCGATTTGTTGCCCTTTCTTAACGATAGCGCCTTTCTTTACCAATAATTTGCGGTTATGAGCATAAGCCGTAATCCATCCGTCTTTATGTTTAATCAAGACCAGATTTCCGTACCCTTTTAACTCATTACCGGCATACGCCACCGTTCCACCGTCTGCTGCTTTAACGGGGGTTCCGGCTTTCCCCGCGATATTGATACCATCGTTATTGCTACCAAAGGGCGATACCACTTTTCCCGAGACCGGCCAAGCAAATCGTTTTCCGGCCTGAGCCTTGGGCACATTGGCTTTTCCTTTAAAGGCTGTCGGATTTTTCACATTTTTACGTTGATTGATCTCAGCCTGCCTGTCCGCCACAACCGAACCGGTAGCAATCGGCTTAGCAACAGACGGACTGGGCGCAGAGGCCACTTGCTTTTCTTCCTCCGCCCAAGAAGAAATTTTAAGGACATCTCCCCGATGGATGGTATAAGGAGCACTGATATTATTGATTTTTGCCAAAGAGCTTACCGTCATCCCGTGCCGTGTCGCGATACTGTAAAGTGTATCGCCCGTCCGCACCCGATATGTTTTTTGCCTCGGCAACACCAAATATTGCCCGATAGAAAGGATGTAGGGCGGTTTTAGGTCATTTTCTTCAATAATTGCCCGCATGGGAACATCATGTCGCTTGGAAATACTGTAAAGCGTATCTCCTTTACGCACCCGAACACCATTGCATGCCCCCAACAAAATGAAGGCCAAAACAATAATCCAAATCCGAAAATTTACCCGCATAAATCTGGCATACCTTTTTTTGAATAAAAAATCAAGTAAAAAACTTTTAAAAAAAAGTTGCTTTCTAAAAAAAACCGTGTTATGTTATCTTATATTCAATTGAATGGGGTTTAACATGAAGCGCTTTTTAACATTGATTTTATTGGGATGTATGGCTGCTGCCTGCTCATCCGAGATTGACGAAAACCGCGAAACACGAAACACCGTGTATAAAGGACAATCCACCTGGGATATGTATGAAAACTTTGGTGCACCTAATTACGCTATCCGCATATCGCCCGAAGAAGTTCACTTCGTCTATCGCCGTGAGGAAGTAACACGGGATTGGACAAAGATGTATTTTGACTGGTGTGATAAGGTTTTTGTTTCCGTAAATGATTACATAACGGATTGGGATTTATCCGGTAATCAATGCTATTTGAATGTGGCGGATGACGTCCCCGTTCCCGATGAAGAAAATCCGCGCAAGAACGTTTTTGAACGGTATCGGGATCAGATGAACTTGGCACCCGAAGATACGTATTATTTCCACCCTGCCAACGCCGGCAACGGTTCCGAGAATGAATACGTTCCCGAAGATGATGATTCTTGGTTTTAGTTTTTAACTCTTAAAAGAAGAACAATTTAAAAGCCCTGTCGGATTGACAGGGCTTTTGATATCTGGAAAAATTTATTCTTCCGCGATATTTTCTTTATCTTCCGTAATACGGGCTTTCTTACCGAAGAGGTTACGCAGGTAATACAGTTTGCTGCGACGCACTTTACCGCGACGCACCACTTCAATCGAAGCCACATTCGGGGAATACAGCGGGAATACACGTTCCACACCTTCACCGAACGAAATCTTACGCACCGTGAAAGAAGAATTCAAACCGTTGTTGGAACGGGCAATACACACACCTTCATAGGCCTGTAACCGTTCGCCTTTATCTTCAACGATTTTATACATAACTTTTACGGTATCACCGGCTTTGAAATCCGGAACTTTTTTGTTCAGTTTCGCCAGTTGTTCATTTTCCAATTCTTGAATAATATCCATTTTTTATTCCTTTCTTATTGTTGGTTTGCCAGATATTTAGTCCACAAGTCTGGTCTTCTTGTTTTGGTTAAAATTTGTGATTGTTCCAAACGCCATTTTCGGATGTTTTCATGATGACCGGATAATAAAACCTCCGGCACAGAAATTCCTTCCCAATTTTGAGGTTTCGTGTATTGCGGATATTCCAATAAATTATTCGCAAAACTTTCCTCAACCGCGGAATCGGAATTACCCATCACGGACGGAAGAAGTCTGATCATGGCATCTAACATCGCAATCAAAGCCGGTTCCCCGCCCGACAGGACAAAGTCGCCGATACTTATTTCTTGAATATACCATTTTTGAATAACCCTTTCGTCAATGCCTTCAAATCGCCCACACAGAAAAGTCATCTCGCTATCCGTATCGGCCCATTTTTTTGCCGTTTCTTGAGAGAACACTTCCCCCCGCGGCGACAAATAGTATATAGGCCCTGTTTGATAGACCGATTTAATGGCAGCATCCAATACTTCGCGTTTCATCACCATACCGGCACCACCGCCGAAAGGTGTATCATCAACGGATTTATAATTATCTGTTGCGAAATCCCGAATATTGACCACATTCAAAACCACTTTTCGATCCGCCAACGCTTTACCCGCCAGCGAATAACCAAGGCATCCCGGAAACATTTCCGGATAGAGGGTTAAGATATTAATCTTCATGTGCGACCTCCATACCTTTGGGCACCACGATATCCATTTCGCGGGCAGACACATCCACACGCGGAAAGGTTGCCTTGGAAAAATCGAATGAAAAAGTTCTGCCTTTTTCCGTCTTAATTTCCAAAATATCGCCGGCACCATAGTTTTGAACATTTTCCACCACACCGAATTTTTGGCCGTTTTCCAGAACAGTCATCCCGATTAAATCGCAATAATAAAATCCGTTGTTATCCTCGGGTAATTGATTGCGTTCAATATAAAGATAAGTTCCTTTTAATTTTTCGGCCGTGGTTCTGTCTGTAATACCTTTGATAAAGGCCAGCACAAAATCACCTTTTCGGCTTTGTGGTTTCACATTAAACGATTGATGACCGTCCCTGTCCGATAACGGGCCAAAATGACCAATATCCATCGGACTTGTAAGGAAGGGCCGAATTTTGACCATTCCCTTTATTCCATGGACATTAACGATTTGACCGATACAGACTTTGGACATATCAGGCTTCCTTCACTTATTCGGCAGAAGGTGCGGCTTCAGCCGGTTGTGTTTCGGGTTGAGCCTCAGCCGGTTGCGCAGCGGCAGCAGCAGCTTCCGCTTCGGCAGCCTTACGGGCTTCTTCTTCGGCGGCGGCCTTTTCAGCAGCTTCCTTCATCCGTTCTTGAGCCTTAGCCTTCGGAGCAGACTTTTTCGGTGTTTCCTTAATTGCCGGCTTTTCACACAGGCCCACCAAAGAGAACAGTTTTTGAACTTTCTCTGTGGGTTGAGCACCTTGGGCTAACCACTTTTTGGCTGATTCAACATTGACGCGTAATGCTTCGGCATGATCCTTCGGCAACAGCGGATTATAAAAGCCGATGGCTTCAATAAACCGACCGTCACGGGAACATCTTTGATCCGCGACAACAATTTTGTGGAACGGGCGCTTTTTAGCCCCACCCCGACTTAAACGAATACGAACTGACATCTTTTTACTTTTTCCTTTCTGTTTCAGTTGTTCTGGTTAAAACGGAGGAAATCCCCCGCCATTCATAAACGGGTTACCGCCAGACATCATGCCATCCATTTTTTTCATCATGGACATCATGCCAAGCGGCCCCATTTTTTTGAATTTCTTCATTACATCGGCCATTTGCTCATACTGCTTTAACAGCCGATTAACATCATTGACGGACACACCGGCACCACCCGCGATACGTTGCTTACGGGCAGCCTTTATCACATCCGGATTTTTCCGTTCATAAGGCGTCATGGATAAAATAATAGCCTCTTGATGCTTAATCATTTTGTTGTTAACACCCGAGGCTTCTATTTGTGCCGAAAATTTACTAAATCCCGGAATCATTTTCATAATTCCTTTGATATCGCCCAATTTATTGATTTGTTGCATTTGGGAGAGCATATCATTCAGATCGAACCGACCACTCATCATCCGATCGGCAACTTTTTGGGCTTCTTCCTGATTGACTTTCTCAATCGCCGTTTCCACCAAACCAACGACATCGCCCATACCCAAGATGCGCCCGGCGATACGCTTCGCATCAAAAAGTTCCAAAGCATCCGCTTTTTCACCGACACCCAAAAATTGAATAGGTACCCCCGTGACGGCCCGCATGGATAAGGCCGCCCCGCCGCGGGAATCCCCGTCCACCCGTGTTAAGATTGAACCCGTAACCCCAATTTTATCTTTAAAAGCTTCAGCCATCTGAACGGCATCTTGCCCCATCAGGGCATCCGCCACCAATAAGATTTCGGCCGGATTTGTTAAGTCCCGAACGGCAGCCACTTCCGCCATCATTTCTTCATCAATGTGCAAACGTCCCGCCGTATCCAAAATCAAGACATCAGCCAACGTTCTTTGGGCTTCTGCAAGGGCTCTTTTGGTAATTTGAATCGGATTTTCACTTTTTACAATCGGCAAGACGGTTAAATCGTTGGCCACGCCCAATTCAGATAATTGCTCTTGTGCCGCCGGCCGGTAGGTATCCAAACTTGCCAGTAAAACCTTTTTACCTTCTTTTTGCAGGCGTTTTGCCAATTTAGCCGAAGATGTTGTTTTTCCCGATCCCTGCAGACCCACCATCAAAATCACATTTTGGCGTTTGGGTTCAATATTCAGAGGTTTTGATTCGCCCAACAAATCCACCAAAGCGTCATTGACGATTTTTACCACCATTTGTGCCGGCGAAACGGACTTTACAATTTGTTCCCCGATGGCTTTTTCCCGAACAGAGGCGATAAAATCCTTTACGACCGGCAAAGCCACATCGGCTTCAATCAAGGCAATTTTAATTTCCCGCATGGTTTCATCAACGGCTGATTCGGTTAAAATACCCCGCCGCGTTAATTTATCAAAGACAGCACTTAATTTTTCTGCCAAACCTGAAAACATGCGTTTAATCCTTTCATTCTGCCCAAATAGTCTAAGCGCACCAATGGATGCACCCGCATCGATTGATGTATCTCCTTAGAGACTAAAATCCTTAGCCATATTTGGAAATTGGCGCCATTATACCAAACCTAAATCCAAAAGTCAAGAAGTTTTTTCTTGATTTTTTAAGGTCAAAAACAAAAGAGTCATAATTGTCTTTTTAGGTCTGTCAATAAAAGATGATTATTTTTCGACATCCCTTATATTTAGGGCATCCTAACGGTTTAAATTGACAAAATTTCATTTTAAGATATAATGAAGATATGAAAGGAAAATAAGATGAACTATCCTGATTGTTTACTTTATGTTAAAAAACCGGAAACGGAAAAAACGCAAGAGAAACCATCCGAAACCCCGCGGAAAGTTACTTCTTGGCGGAGTCGGGTTAAGACAAACCCGAAACAGGCCACACGAAACGAACAAAAAACGCGCGAAGCCTAATTTTAACCGTTAAAAATTTTATCAAGTCAAAACGGGAAATGACCGTTTAGGCCACATTGTCCCGATACACGGCCCAAGTTGTCCGGATAATGTTATCCAGATCACTACATTCCGCGCGCCATCCCAAAACTTTTAGGGCCTTATCCGCCGTCGATACCACAGTGGCCGGATCACCAGCGCGCCGCGGAGCAAAATTATGCGCAACAGGGCGACCGATTACTTCCTCTGTCTTTTTGACCATTTCCTGAACGGACAGGCCTTTCCCCGTGCCAAGGTTAATAATCTCACTGCTGCCGCCTTGGATTAAGTATTCCAAGGCTTTCCTGTGTGCCACGGCCAAATCCGTCACATGGATATAATCCCGAATGCATGTTCCGTCCGGCGTATCGTAATCGTTACCATAGATATCCAAAACCGGCCTCTTACCGCAAGCCACTTCCATAACAATCGGCAACAGATTTTGGGGATTGATTTCCAATCCTTTAATATCACCGGCAGCATCATAACCTACAGCGTTAAAATAGCGCAGCGCCACAAATTTAATCCCCTTCAAATCATCATACCATTTTAAGAGTCTTTCCGTTTCCAATTTTGTAAATCCGTAAAAGCTCATCGGATTGACGGGGTGTTTTTCATCCAGCGGCAAATAAGTCGGTGTACCGTAGACCGCCGCCGAAGAGGAGAAAATAAACTTATTTACCCCGCATTCAAGCATAGTGTTAAGTACATTCACCGCACCGATCAGATTTGTATCAGCATATTTTGCCGGATTTTCCATAGATTCGCCCACGGCTTTCTTTCCCGCCAAAGAGATGATGCCGTCCACATTGCGGCTCATCGCATCCTTTAAAGCCTCTTTATCCAAGATAGAAGCCTGAACAAAATCGGCCGCCGGAAATAAGTTAATCTTTTGACCGGTAGACAAATCATCAAAAACCGTTACTTTAATATTGTTTTGTAATAATTCCTTTACTACGTGCGATCCGATATAGCCCGCACCGCCAATAACCAAAATATGCATTTTCTCTCTCCTTTCTTTTGGAAACACAGGTTCATAGTATCCCATTTTTTTTCAAAAATCTATCTTTTTTTAAAAGGAAGGCGATAATTTATTATTCCATATTTTTTTTCCCTTTTTGATATATATACAGGGGCGTTCTATCCGCATTACTATCCCGTTCGCGTAACAGTTTCAAAAGCCCATCGGCCTTTTGCCGTCGTTCGGGCGATTTGTCTTTTTGGGCAAAGGCGCGTGTCAAAAGCCCGCCTTTGGTTTTATCAAAATCTTGCATTTTCTGTTGGATTTTTGTCCATTCGGCATCCAAGTCAACCCCTTTAGCCTCGGTACAAAGGGCATCCATACGTTCCTTTGTTTTTTTCATCCACATTTCGTATGTTTCCCGAAAAGCGGGCGTCCACATATAGCCGCTCATTTCCATGGTCTGTTCCATCCAACCGGTAACATCCCACGGATTTTTAAGCCAATCTACATAGTCTGCGTCAATCTTTGTGCCCCAAACCGAATGGATACTCTTATCACTTTTGCGTTGGAATTGATGCATTCTAGTGGTACCAAAGGGGGTAGCATAACCCCGACTTGAAATAACCTCATAGTTATCGGAATGCAATAAAATATCAGAATACATCATAAAATCATACGTTTTGGCGATAACATCTTCGCGGGCAAAATCATATCGGTGATGCAGTTCCTCATCTGCAGAATAACAATAACACCCCAGTTTCTTTCCCAATTCATAGACAGCCTTTGCACCCTCCTCAGTACCTTCATTAAACCTAAAACCGCTTGAATTTGCGATGAAGCCCTTCTCTTTCAGATGGTGGCTTAACAATACTTTCTTTAGCGTCGCCATAATTAGGGCATCTGATGAGTGAACAAATTGGTTTTGGGTCAACTCTCTATCTTTCCCGATGGATAATGTACCTTGATACCTCTCACCATACTCAGCGACCAGAATATCCTTAAATATCTGCTTTTTTTCTTCCGCGGTATAGCCACTCGCTTTATAGTAGGTAATGTTGCCTTCTGTTTGACTTAATGCCCCGTTCAATTTTTCAGAATCCGTGGTCGAGATAAATATGTGTGTATCCTTTGGCAGCTTTAAATTCCGCCCAGGTGTTGTTTCAAAAAAAGTATCATGCGAACTCATCCCCATGGGCTTACCATTTTCATCCATCGTATCTTTTAATGGTGCCACAACCATAATACCTTTTTCGGCCCAATTGGCTCCCCCGACCACAGCATCAACATGATGCCCAATTGTAAAGTGAATCGTATTGCGGGGATGCAGGCAATCCGTAGCATTGGCCGTACTTTTAATCTCCAATCTATCGCCAACCTTTTTGGGCATATAATCGGTTATGTGGACAAGCGCCAACTTTTCCGGACGAATAATTCCATTTTCATCGAAATTACTTAAGTTTTTCAAATCAACCGCATCAGCCATAGAAACCTCCCATCCTTTAGTATAACATATTTTCCGCCCCTGTCAAGCGGGATAAAAAAGCACCCCATACGGAGTGCTTTTTTTAATAAATAACTGTGCAACACACAATCTAACAAGTGGTTAGAATGTATATCTTAAACCCAAAGAGACTTTGTGATTTTTGAAATTAACTTTTATGTCATCCTTTTTAACTTTTCCTAAATCTTCATATCTGTATCCCAAAGTTAAATCAAGGTTGTCGTTCAGCTCATAGGCAGCGCCTAAACCAACATTCCAACCCAAATCTTTGTCTTTGACAGTGTCTTTATGGCCGAGTTGATTGACTGACATTCCCAACCAACTATAACCAATACCAGCACCAATATAGGGTTTTACTTTCTTTAATTTTTCACACATAGGAATATCCCAATAACCGTTTAAGAAAACACCCTTTGATTTAAATTCTATTGGAATTTCGAGAGTAAAGATGCCAGGTTCACCTACGGTAAGGTCAGCTTCTGCTTTATCGTTGTAATAACCTTCTAAGCCAATCCTGAACTGGTCTAGTTTAGCGCCCACTTCAAGCCCCCCCCCTTGAAACAAGTTGTCATGCACTTTTTGGGAAAGGTCACCATCTGTGTCTTGAACCTTCAATCTCATAAAGTTTTCACTGATTCTACCCTCAATGTAGGGTTTTACTTCAAAGGCAGACGCGGAAGTTGCAATTAAGCACACAGCCGATAACAATAATAATTTTTTCATATAAATCCCCTTTCTTTTGGTTAAATTAATGGAACTGATTGCCCCATAATTTGAAACTTAACATATTCCCTTATGGATTGCAATGGCTTTTCAGACAATATTAAAATTTTTTCTTTTTATGGCGGCCGATAAATACCAATCCACAGATTATGACTATAACACAAAAAACAGCTTCTATAATGCCCCAAAGCAACTTAAAAAACAAATTTATGTTTTCATCATCGTTATGCTTATTACATTTGTTCATTATCAGATCCTTTGTGAGCATATTCTGGGATATACTGCCTTTGGAATTGGTGTCCCATTTATTTATTGCCGCACCCGTGCTGAGTCTGTTTGTTTATTCAATTGAGTCAACCGTGCGCTTAAGATTTTTCGTGGAACCCTTGGGAATTGATGACGTTTTTTCCATTCTGTCAGATACTTTTTAGCCTTTTCTCCATCCAATCTTTCCCCGTTTTTATAGACATATTTTGTATCTAACCGACCGTCTTCACGATATGATATATACGGGCCGTCTTTTTGCCCATTTTTATAAAAGCACTTTTCGCCTAACTGACCATTTTCATAATATGTTATATACAAGCCATTTTTTTGCCCATCTTGATAGGCACACTTTTTCCACAATCGACCATTTTCGCAATAATATTCCCATACCCCCTCTTCTTTTCCGTCCGCATAGGTTCCTTTTTCACATAGCCTGCCACTCGGGTAATAGCCTTCATAATCCCCTTGTTTAACACCATTTTTATCAACAACATAGACAGCCTTAATTATTTTGCCATCGGCGTGATATTCAATTTTTGCTTTCATAAGGAACCTCCTTGCCTATAAATACCCATGATTGTTGTATCATGGATTATATTTTTCGTCAAGCGACTTTGCAAAATAGTTGCATTTTTTATAAAATGGTGAGGGGTATCTTGCCGAACGCGAGCTAAATTTGCTAATTTTAATTCAAAATGGTAGTATTATGAATTAGTATTTTCAAAACTTGATTTTTGTTGCATGCTATGATATAAATTAGAACAGTTGCAAGAAAAGGAGAACAAATATGAAGCAGATTATTACAGAAATTTTAAAAGAGATATCAATATTTATTTTATCTGTGATTATTTCTTCAATATTTCTTCTATGTGCCCAAATCATCCTTGGTATCTTTGGGGAATTAGGAATGTTGAATTTCTTGGAATCTTCAGGAAAAACGGGGCAGTTTACGGAAGTCTTTTGTATGGTATCGATAATTTCTTTGGCGCTTTTCCTGGTAATAGGTCTTCCTAATAAAAAACATAAAATATTTTTCAGAGATATATGTATCATTTGTTTATTTTATTATTTTTATATGTTGGCCTGTACTTAAATCACCTCTAAAAGTTCGAATGTTTCAGAGGCTACTAAAAAGCACTAAAAATATGAAATGTAATAAAATCAGCTACTTTTGCGATGATGAGTTCGATTGTTGGCAAAAATTCGGGTTGTAATTAAAATTTTAGTCTCTGCCTGAATTAGCATTAGGGGAATCAAAAGAGCGAAATAGGGTCTTTTTTTGAACACCATCAATTGTTTTCAAAATATAAAGGTTAGTATTGGGGTTTAATTTAACAAATTGACCTACCCGTTCATCAATAAATAAAGTCGCACTCGGATCATTGGCCGCATACCCGTCCGGCACCCTATCATATTCTTGATAATGCGGATAAAATCTTGAGTTAATAAATCCCAGTTGTGGCCAAAACCAACACATGGCCCCAGCGGACATTCCCGCCATTACAACTCCCTTTTCATAGGCTTCTTTTAAAACCTCATCAAAACCGAACTGCCTCATTTTAGTCATCATAGTCGGGACATGACCAGGGCCAACATATACTGCATCACTTGAAAGAACTTTCTCGCGGATGAGTTCTTTTGAAGGGGCGTTGTCCCGGGTAAGAATAACATCCGTTTGACACCCTAATTCTTCCCCATAACGTTTATGAAATTGATTTACAAATTGATTAAAGTTGGCAACCGGATACTCTGGTATTTCAAGGGCCATAGGTAAAAATAAAATCCTTGGTCGTTCCTTATTTAACAGACGAACCAAAGTTTGGTCTATTTTCTTATCTTCTTGAAAACAACCATCGCTGATTGCATAAATTCTTCTCATCTAAAATCCTTTCAATAGCCAGAATTATACTTATTATAGCATCAAGCAAGTATTTTGTCAATTTAATATATTTAAAAGGTGCTGGGATTGTTCGCTATCGCTCATCCCTCGTTCCTCGGGACCGCCTATGGCGTCAACTGCGCTATCGCTCCGTTCCGAACATGGATTCGTCCACCTCAGGCACCCTCTATTTATAAAAAAACACCCCACACGGGGGCGTTTTTTTATAAATGGTGAGGGATACCTTGCACAACGCGAGCTAAATAATGCTGGCATAAAATTTATTCAACTATTGCATAGAAGCGAACATAACAAAGGAAAGGAGTCCAGAAATTGATATTCCCAAAAGAACAGAAATGACAATCTTGAACTTTTCTTTTTTGATAAAATTTAGAAGTTTATAGTTAAGTTTCGCATATACCATTCCTAACAAATACGATAGAAAAGAAAAACTCAATAAAAAATGCCCTTCGTGTTTTACTAATTGTTGATAGGGAAAAAGGTTCAATACATTACCTATTGCTGTTATTATAGCTAAAACCATTACCATCAAAATAAATTCGGATAATTTTGATTTTAAAATTATTCTGAAAGAAAAGTATAATAACAAACATAAAAATATAAAAATTATTGAATTTAATCCAAAATAAATAAGAAAATATAAGGGAAGCACGAATAATATTCCCCAAAAGTATATGAGAGAGATAGGAGAAAGAAGAAACAATAAAAGATCTAATGGAAATACAAATCCCCGTAAAATATTAATCATTATATTTCGAAGGCGATTGTTATCTTTTTTTATTTTATTTTTCACGGAATCCTCCTCTTTTTAAATACTGGAAATATTCTACGTAAAATATAATCTAAATGCAAATTTTTTCTGAGATTTCTTCGTAAATAATTCAAAAAAATGACATCAGCGACACATTATACCAAGAAGGTTGGAAAAATGTGAAATGTAATAAAATCAGCTACTTTTGAGATGATGAGTTCGATTGCCCGCGAAAATAGGGTGTGCTGGGATTATTCGCTTCGCTCACCCACTCATTTTACTCGGGGCTGTCTCGCATTGCTCGACATTACGTCCGTGTGCCAAAGCACACTCCCGTCCGAACAGGGTTCTTATCCCTAGCACCTCCAATTTTATAAAAAAACACCCCACACGGGGGCGTTTTTTTATAAATGGTGAGCGTGCTGGGATTCGAACCCAGGGCCACCTGATTAAAAGTCAGGTGCTCTACCAGCTGAGCTACACACTCAAAATCAGACGGGCGTAAGTATAGCAAAACAGAATGGCATTGTCAAGCCCTTTTTTGATTTTTTTAAAAAAGAGTTGCCTAAATTCATTTTTTGTGGTATAATGAAGGTGTTAGGGAAAGGAGGGCACCATGCCGGAACTGATTGGACAACATGAAGACATCTTGACGGATCTTTACTTATTGGAAAGATATGCTCGGGAAGAAGAGGTATTATCCGACGCGGAAAAGCGCCGCTTAAATCGTTTGCCGAAAGCCAAGCGGGAAGATCGCAAAAAGAAAATCCTGAAGGAAAAAGAAAACGAAAAGAAGGAACGCTTGCGTATCCGTGCCCTTGAATTAGAGGACAAGGTCAGAAAATCCGACCTGCCCAGTGAAATTACCAGCGAAATTATAGATATGCTTGCCTATGCCAAAGATCGGGGCATGACATATATTCATGAAGCGGAAAAGAAAATTGAGGCTTTAAAAGATAAGGTGCGTGAGGCCGAAATTCAAAGGAAGAAAGAAGAAGAGGAACAAATGAAGGCCATCCAAAAGGGAACTGCGCTTTTCGCCGCTGTTGCCTTGGGTGCCGCAGTGGCCGGGGCAGTATTGGAAGAAAAAATGGAAGAAAAGGCAGAGGAAAAAGAATTGCCTCCTTTTGTCCATGTCCGCTATGACGCGGAAGAATTCGCCAAGAAACGCGAAACATTCTATGCGGAAAAAATTCTGGCCAAAACATTGAAACCGTTTGAGGAAGTCTTCACCCCACGTATCCCCGAACGCGTATACAAAACGAAAAAAGGATCTATGTATCCGAAATCTCATTATGCGTTGGAAGAAAAACACAAGAAAGAGCTGTTGGAAGCCTTTATTCAAAATGCCCAAAAGAACGGCAGCACACAGACACGGGAAGAACTTACTGCCATTTATAATAATATGTTGCCTAAAGAACGAGAACTTACTAACCAAGAACTTTTGGCGCAAGATAAAGTTTTAGCCGATAGGCAAAAACTCGAGAAAAAACTGGCCGAAAGAGAATCAAGTGATAAGAATCTCATCCGTTTCTTACGTCGTCGGGAAGAAAAAGAGGCATACGCAAAACGTGAGGCAGCCAGGAAAGCTCGTCAAGCTGCGCAATTGTTTGCGCAAAAGCAAAAAACATACTATGTGGAAAAAATCCTGCCCAAAGTGATAAAACCGTATGAAAAGCCGGCAACACCTCCGGTACCTGCGCCCACATACACAGCGAAGAAGGGGGATGCGTATCCTCAATCCCACTATGCGCTGGAGGAAAAGCACAAACAAGAATTGTTGGAAGCTTTTGTTCAAGATGCCCAAAGAAGTGATAGCAAACAAACGCGGGAAGAAATTATTGCCACATACAATAATATGACCCCTGCCGAACGCAGAGTTGCCGATCGAGTAACCCTTAAAAATCATAAAAAATTGGCCGCCAAACAAAGGGCCGAAAAGCGACAGGCAGAACAAGAAGCCCAAAAGAAGAGTCAAGCCAGATTATTGCGCAGACAGGCGAAGAAACAGGATAAACAGGCCCGTAATTTGGATCGGGAAACTCGGTCAGTCGCACAAAAACCGAGTAATTCCTTGACAAAAGAACGGATTCAAACAAAAGATCCCCGCATCGCCGAACGGTCAACAAATGATAAGCCAAAGGTTGTCAAAGCGGTCAGCCCCGCTGCCAATCAGGCTAAATTGGCTCCTACCGCCGTTAAAGAGGAAAAGAAAGGTATCTCCGGTCGCTTATTAAAGGTGGAACAATTGGGTAATAAGCGTGGGGATCTGAAAGGTATCTCGGCTGCATTAGCTGCCGCAGAACAGGCAAAGATCCAAGAAGCCCAAGAACGCGTCCGTGCCGAAAGCAAAGGGAAGTTTAACGCCGATGATCGAGTGTTAAAACCTTTAACCCCAGAACAGCAAGATCGTATCGCCACACTTATCGAAAAGAAAAATACAACTTCTCGGGGTACTTGGAAAAAAGACAAGCAAGTCAATGGTGTCGAAGCGCTTATCAGAGGTAAAGATACAACTTCGCGCGAATTTTGGCAGAACGCCCTCAAACAACGTCAAGCCCGCAAGGCCGGTTAGAGGTAACAAGAATAGCTTGCCATTTCCGTTTAAATATGTTATGAATCGGGAATATGAGAAAATTAGTCTTTTTGCATGGTTCCGGTTCCGATGAAAGTGCATATGGCGAGTTGATGCTTACACTTGCCCGCTTTTTCAATGCTGATTTAGTGTGTCTTAGGGCTCCTTTTAAGCACCCTCAAAAGACCGATAAATACACATGGTTTAATAAATTTGAGCAAAATCACCGCCGTGATGCCGTTGTTGATGAGTACACTTATTCTTTACAGTATATTAAAGAACACCTGAATAATCTGACAACAAACCCGCAAGATATAATCCTTGTCGGTCATTCCCAAGGTGGAGGCATGGCGGTGCACGTCGGGTTAGAGGTAAATCTTGCCTGTGTCATCAGTATCAATGGGGATTTACCCTATAATTTTTCTTATAAAAACACCACAAATACCCCAATTTATTGGTTCGAAAGCAAGCAAGATACCTATATCAATACCGACCGAAAACAATCTTATCGTTTAATTGAAAACAATAAAAACTTTCATCTGTTAACGTTGGATAACAGCACACATACCGATTTTACGGATGATTTTTTAAATCTCCTTAATAAAGGCATGATTAGGTTTTAAACGCCGTCCATGAAACTGTCTTTTAAAAGTTGTTTGGTGTAAGGATGCTGGGGCGCATTAAAAACCGTATCGGCAGGGGCATATTCGACGGCTTTAGATTCTTTAAGAACCATCACATCATCTGACATCCGACGCACAGCTTTCATATCGTGGGATATAAATAAATAGGATAGGTTATATTTCTTTTGCAGATCGATTAACAGGGCCATTAGCTGTTCTTGCGTATCCACATCCAAAGACGACGTTACCTCATCCAATATCAACACGGACGGCTTTAAAATCAATATGCGTGCCAACGCTACCCGTGTGCGCTGCCCACCCGATAATTCATGTGGATAGCGCGTTGCTAAATTCGGATTTAATCCCACGGATTTTAGGGCTTTTTCAACGGCTTCCGTATAGTCCCCTTTGTGATGCAGACGCCACCCCTCGGCAATCAAACTTCCGATTTGAATACGGGGATTTAAAGATGATGCCGCATCTTGGAAAACCATTTGAATACGGGCACGTGCCTTTAATAATTCTTTCCCGCGCAGAGTAAAGAAATCACGACCGTTTAAAATCGCTTTACCCTCACCGGGGATAAGGCGCACCAACGCCTTGGCAATCGTGGATTTTCCAGACCCGCTTTCGCCCACCAAGCCCAATGTTCTGGCGGGGTAGAGGTTAAACGAAACATCATCAACCGCTTTTAATTTCCCATAGGAAACGGATAAATTTTGCACGGACAGAGCCGGCGTCCGATCCGACGGAGCTTTGTGGCGACACTTTAATTCTTTTTCCTTTTGGGGCAAACGTGTCGCAACAATTCGACCAAACTTCATCACATAGACGCGATCAGCCAAGCGCCGAACAATATCCAAATCATGGGTAATAAACAGAATACTTAAATTCAACTTCTTTTGCAGCGTTTTTAAAAGAGTCAAAATCTGTGCCTGCACCGTTACATCAAGGGCAGTTGTCGGTTCATCCGCAATTAAAAGCCGCGGGTTTCCCGCCAAAGCCATGGCAATCATTACCCGTTGGCGCTGCCCGCCCGACAATTCATGCGGATAGGCATGATAAACACGTTCCACATCCTGTATTTCCACCAAATGCAATAAGTCCAATACTTTTTCCTCTGTGGCTTCTTCAGCATGATATTTTAATACTTCCATAATTTGGCGACCCGCCGTATGCAGGGGGTTCAGGCTTAACATCGGCTCTTGAAAAATCATGCTGATTTGTGATCCGCGCACGGTATTCAGTTTTGTCTCACTCATCTTCATCAAGTCTCTTTTATCAAACAAAATACGTCCCGTCATACGCGCTTCGGCCTGCAATCGCAAAATCGCCATGGCCAAAGTGGATTTACCCGAACCGCTACTTCCGACAAGGCCGATAAATTCGCCCTCTTTCACCGCTACCGACACATTACGCACGGGAACAACGCCTTTTAAACGAACGGTCAAATCTTGAATTTCCAATAAATTCATAGCTTCTCCTTCGTTACATTCGGATCAAACGCATCACGCACACCTTCACCGATGAATAGCAACAGTGATAAAATAATCGTTAAGGATAAAAAGGCCGTCAAACCGATCCACGGGGCTTGCAAATTTTCTTTCCCCTGACGAATAAGATCACCCAAACTCGGCGTGCCGGCCGGCATCCCAAGGCCCAAAAAATCCAATGCCGAAAGCGACACGATTGCGCCGGCCAAAATAAACGGCACGTAGGTTGTTGTCGCAATTAAGGCATTAGGCAAAATATGCCGTTTCATAATCTGCCAATCGGAAACCCCCAAGATTTTAGCGGCTTTCACATAATCCAGATTACGGGTGCGCAAAAACTCGGCCCGCACGACACCGGTCAAAGAGGTCCAACTAAACAACAATAAGATAAAGAGAAGTGAGAAAAATCCCGGCATAATCAAACTGGACACAATGATTAAAATGAACAGTTGCGGCAGCGACCCCCACACCTCTAAAAAACGCCCGATAATCAGGTCTGTCCGACCGCCGAAATAGCCTTGAACAGCGCCCACCAAAACACCGATAACCGTGGAACAAAAAGTCAAGGCTAACCCAAACAGAATACTAAGCCTCAACCCATAAATCAGGCGCGCCAAAATATCCCGCCCCTGATCGTCTGTTCCCAACAGATGGCGCACGGACGGCGGTGCAGGCAAGGCGGCAGATTCTTCATAATCTATGGTTTCGGGACCCCATGGAATAACCGGATAAATTGCATCTGCATGAAGCTTTATCTGTTCCTTGATATAGGGGTCCGTAAAATCGGCCTCTGTGGGCAATGTTCCCCCTAAATTTTTATCCGATACAAATTCGGACAAAGGATAATAAGGCATTCCGCGATAGGATACATACATCGGTTTATCATTGGCGATAATGGGGGCAAACAAGGCCACCATTAAAAGGGAAATAAACAAAATCAGGGAAAATAGCGCCCTTCTGTTTTGGCGAAATTGTGACCACCTGCGACGGGCAAGAACTCTGCTCATTGTAACCTCTTTCCAAAGTGAATCCGCGGATCCACAAGTGTGTAAACAAAGTCACTGATGACATTTAAAATCAAGCCCAACAAGGCAAACAAATACAGCGTCCCGAAAATAACGGGATAATCCCGATTTTGAACAGCCTCAAACCCCAACAGACCCAATCCGTCCAAGGAGAAAATAACCTCTATCAACACAGATCCCGTGAACAGCATACTGATCAACATTGTCGGGAAACCGGCTATCACAATTAACATGGCATTTTGGAATACATGACCGTATAAAATCCGATTTTGCGATAACCCTTTGGCTTTGGCGGTTCGGCAATAGGCTTTGCCGAGTTCATCCAAAAACGAATTTTTTGTCAGGAACGTCAAACTGGCAATTCCGCCAATGGAGAACGCCAATACCGGCAAGACCAAGTGGTGTAAATAATCCGTTATTTTCCCGAACCAAGATAAACTATCCCAATTATCCGATACCAATCCCCGTAAAGGGAACCATTGCAGGTATCGTCCGCCGGCAAAAAAGATCACCAAAAAGATCGCCAATAAAAAGGCCGGAATTGCATAACTGACCGTCAGGGCAAAACTACTCCACCGATCAAAGGCAGAATTATGTTTTACCGCTTTTTTAATTCCCAGCGGTATCGCAATCAGGTAAATCAACAGAGTACTAAACACCCCCAACGAAATCGATACGGGCAACTTTTCCAAAATCAGGTTGATCACCGTTTTATCCTGATAGAAACTGGTCCCGAAATCAAATTTCAGGTAATTTTTAACCATCAACCAAAATCTTTCCAAGGGCGGTTTATCAAACCCGAAACGTTTTTCCAATTCTTGTCGAAACTCTTCCCTGAGGCCTTTTCCACCGCGATAGAGGGAATCATTACCGGCCGCCATTGTATCACTGCCCGTTCCGCCAATGCGCGCCGTTGCGGCCGTGGCCGTGCCGTCAATTTTCATCATCATTTGCTCGACCGGTCCGCCGGGGGCCATTTGCACAATTGCAAAGTTTAGGGCGATAATCCCAAGAAGAGTTATCGGTATCAACAAAATCCGTTTTAAAAAGTAGCCATATTTCATGCGAATTATTTTGCCTTAATCCGCAGAAAAAAGCAAGCATTTTTTAGAAAAGCAAAAAATTAAGTGTTATCGGGTTTTCCCTTGCCTTAATTTCATCCGAAGTTTATTGGCCTCTAAACGTTTTTTTGCTTCTGCGTTATGCCATTTAATGGCTTCATCGGCCGCCATAGGCTTTCCGTCCGCAGCAGCTTTTGCCACGAAATCCTCGCGCTCCTTACGCACAAGGGCCGAAGCCTCATTCAAAAAGGCTTCTTTGTTTTCCAATTTATTCAGGCCTTTTTTGTCCTCTATATCAAACATTCCTGCCACATAACTTGCCATAGAATCCGACATCGCACAGTATTCATACTGGTCGTTAAAGCGGCGGCGTTTTTTCTTGGAGCGCGACCTTAACACTTCTTCCAAAGATGTTGCATAGGGGCCTTGTTTATCGGGCTGATCACCTTCAAGTTCCCATTGATCATCCTCCCAGTATTTCTCTTTACCGGCGATAACCCGATTTGTATCAACCCCTTTTTCGGCCAGCAACCGGATAATTTCTTTATACGGCTTTTCATCTTCTTTTCCAAAGGCACTTGTGGCGGCATAGATTAAAGGTGTTACCTCAATCGTGCCTTCCCATGAGGGATTACCCCGTCCGCCGATGGCGTCCCAGTATTCGCCCACTTTTTTGGTGGCATTGACATCGGCCCCCAGTTTCAAAGCTTTCTTAACCAATGCCACATCGCCGGTTTCGCACCCTTCAAAAAGCATTTGGTCGGTGATCAATTGAGAAGGATGTGTAAATAACTTTTTTAATTTTTCCATCATACCCATGGTATTCTCCTTTCATAAAATATTAATTACGTCCCAACATACGCTTGGGGCAATTGCGGGCAAACCACTGATTACCCAAGGTTTGCTTACCTTTTAACAGCAATCCGACCTCGGCCGTTTCGCGTAAACGCTTAGTATCGCGGGCGGCTTGGATCCCTTCGGGGGTCAGGGGTACAAAATGTTCCCGCGGGAAAGCCTTATAATCTTTAATGCTTTCTCTATTTTCTGTGCGCCAATTTGTCAATTCTTTTGCCGTCATGGCAAGCTCCGCCGCATAATAAAGCGTTGTGATAATACGCCCCGCATAAAATGAAGCACCCAAAAACGATACGCCTTTAATAGGAACTTTACCCACTTCTTCTTCAAACTCACGCATGGCACCTTTTTCCGGCGCAATATGGCCATCTTGTCTATCATTTGGATTCAAAGTGCCACCGGGAACCTGAAAAGCCGGCAACTTACCATCCTCTTTCGGAGGCCGATCGCCCAATACCAAATAATGGTCCGATGTTTCGGCCAGCATCTGGACATTAAGGATATTCGGAATATACATCCGCCCGAAAGATTGATAAAAACTTCTTTTAGACATGGTTTTCCAATCTCTGTATTGGGCAGGGGCAACTTTTAAATCACCGTTTGCCATATCCACAAAGCGAACCGAAACAATAGGTTCGTCCTCCAAGGGTTCTTTGGCACAAGCACGCCGCCATTCTTCATCCCGAACGGCAGTTTCTTCGGGTGGCAGATTTGCCTGAAGTGAGGCAAAAGCCACCGTAGCCTTTGGTAACTGTGCCGGATCCGCCGGTGTATAGATAACTTTGATGGCACTCATATCAAAATTAGGATCAACATATTCATATGGATTAAATATTCTCATGGGCAACCTCCATCATCATACCCTTTCATTATAGCATAAAACCCGAATTTTGTCAAAAAAACAGGGTTACCAAATGGCCAACTCATTAAAATAAAAAGATTTTCCTATAAATTAAAATTTTAATGAAACAACAACGGTAAAAAGACTTGCATTTTGTTAAAAAATTTGTTATAGTATGCGCACTCAACACCGATTGGGCTGTCGCCAAGTGGTAAGGCAACGGTTTTTGATACCGTCATTCGTTGGTTCGAATCCAGCCAGCCCAACCAAGAAAAATCCCCCGTTTATCGGGGGTATTTTTATTGGTTGGGTGGTTAGGATAAGAACCAATGTTCGGTGAGCGTAGCGAACGACGCCGTAGGCGGTCCCGAAGGAACGAGCGATAGCGAGCAATCAGCCAGCCCATTTGCACAAAAGTCCGTGTACAAGCGCGTAAAAAATGCTAAATTTTTGCCTTATACGGACTAACAACATAAAATTATCCTTTATTTTCAATACAAGCGAGGTATCTAAAATTTATCCTGAGAAAATTTAACTTGTATTTTCTTGAAAGATGTATTAATATGCATGCACTTTTATGTATAAAAAGGAAAAACTATGGATAAAGAATATTACCAATTTATCAATCCGATTTAAAAGTGTTAAGGACTATAAGATGCAAATTCATAAACTTCTTTCAAAAAAAGATATCACAAACTTTTTAGCTTACTTTTTAGGATTTTACCTTATCATATTGTTAGCTCGTTTTTTCACAACGGCTGGTCATTTGAATTTATTTATGTGGCAAGGATATCAACTTTTATTTGCACTTGCTTTTGCATCTAGTTCTGTCCTGTTTAAGTATCAAAAGAAGCACACCTTGCTTTTTTTATTTGTTGCTTTACTGTGGGGGGCATCTTGTTTGTGCAAAATAGGTGCCAATATGGTGTTAAACGAACGTGAAATTGTTCAAACAATCGGTATAGGGACAATATTTTATACACAGATAACTTTGCTGTTGTATTTTTTCTCCTTAATCAAAAATAGAGTATTAGCCCGTATTTTAAGGTGGTTAAGCCTTATATTATTTGCTCTTTTATTTTTGCCGCCACTTTTGGTAATTGGGTATTATATTGTCAGCAACGGACGTATGCTTTCAAGCAACATATTATTAACCATATTTCAAACAAATATTGGCGAGATTTACGCTTATCTGGCAGAGCAAAATATCGTTCTTTGGATTGTTTCAGTTATTGCCATTTTGGTTTTGACATTTATAATTTCTTATTTATTAAGCACCATTAAAATAAATTTTCATTTTCGAAAATCTTTTGTTTTCAACACTATACTTGTCATATATTTGACTTTTTGTATCGTTCCTAAATTAAGTTCAAGTTTTGTGGTAAATATGTTTATTCGTGTTTCAGATACATTAGCCGAATATAAATCGTACGCTAAGTTGAGCGCACAACGCAATCTAAGATTAACAGAACTTCAAAAGATTTTAGATTCAAATAAAGATGCACAGCTTCATGTTTTAGTTGTTGGTGAATCGACCGTGCGGCATCACCTTGCTGCCTTTGGTTATAAAAAACCGACAACACCATGGTTGTCAAAAATAGTGCAAGAAAATAAGAATACAATAATATATCCGAAAGCTTATTCCAGTAACATACAAACAGTTATGTCCGTTCAATTTGCCTTAACTTCGCAAAATCAGTATAATGCTACTTCTCTTCAAGATGCTTATACTCTAACAGAAGTTGCTTCTGCTTCCGATTATGAAACATATTGGATATCTAATCAAATGCACTTTGAGGCCTATGACACTCCTATCAGTGCCATTTCTAATGGTGCAGATCATCGGGTGTTTATTAACGATTATTACGGTAGTAAATTACTTACAACTTACTATGATGAAAAATTGGCTGATCAGTTCCCTAAAATCAATCCGAATAAAAAGGTACTTATTATTTTTCATTTAATGGGGTGCCACAACCTTTATATCGATCGGTATCCTTCTTCTTTCAAAACATTTGATGGCGATAATGCGCGGGTAAATACCTATGATAACTGTATCTTGTATAATGACTACGTTCTATCTCTTTTGTATCAAAAAGCCGCCGAAAACGAGAACTTTATGTCGTTTACATTTCTTTCTGACCATGGAGAAGATCCGGATAAAGGATTAACTCACGATTATTCGAAATTTACGTGGAACATGTCTCACATTCCGTTCGTAACGATTTTTTCCGAAAAATATGCAGCGGCACACCCTAAGATTATTGATACCTTAAAAGCTAATAAGGATAAATATTGGACGAGTGATTTATTATTTGACACTATGACACATATTTTGGGAATTAACAATATTCCAAATAGCAATCCCCGGTTTGACATTTCAAAAAAAGAATATTCAATGAATAAGGATAATTTGACGATTATAGAAGGTACTTATAATATCAAAGATGATGACAGTGATAATTAAAATTTAATTCTATGTTATATTCTAATGGCCTGATTTTAATCCACAAAAAGTATTTTTACAACTTTAATTTCAGTCCCTGGATTACCAAATGTCCCCAACCAAATCAGATCAGTCGTCAGCGAACGCCTAGAGGAAGAAATAGTTGACAAAAAATGACATCTGTGATATACTTCCCCCATAGGAAGGAAAATTTATGTATCTAACAGAGCAACAATCTAAGGATAAGGGCCTTGTTTGTGAATTAGCCGGACAAGCGTTGGGTGTTCCGGTAACCCATTTACAGCAATTGGGGGGGTGTAGTTCCTATAACTATGAAGTTAACCATCTTTATATCCTTAAACTACCCGGCGAGCGTACATTTTCTAACAGTTGGGTTTTACAAGAACGGTATATGCCTGTTTTACAAAAGCAGTTAACATACCAAATTCCTCAACCACAAACAAAAGTTGTCTGGACAAAGGGGGAAACACAATCTTTTATAGCTATGAGCTATCCCAAGATAGAGGGTAATTGTATTGGAGATACCTTTGTGTTTGCTCAAAAAGATTATTCATTTAAAGTCCGTTTTTTTGAACAATTGTCTGATGCTGCAAGTCAGCTACATAATGTCCCTTTATCAGAACTTCCTTTTAGAATTCCGACAAAAGAAGAGGAATTTCAGGAATATTTCTTCAGGAATACGATTTCCAAAGGATCTGCCCATTTGAAAAGAAAAATAATACAAGCACTGTTTCATGACCCCCTTTTTGGTTTAGATAAGTCGGCAGATAGCACAGGTATATTAACTCATTCTGACTTACATTCGGGTAACGTCCTCTTTAATGATAAAAATGAACTGATTGGTCTTTTGGATTTTGATACTTTAGGGAGCGGGGATCGTTTTTGGGAATTTCGGCCAAAGCTTTATGCCGGCCCATCAGATACTGATTTATTTAGGGAAATTTATTCTGCAAGGACAGGTCATCGAGTTGATTATAAGGACATCTATGCTATGCATCAACTTTTTTATTTTGGGCAGCTTTTGAAGAGCGCATTTATGACTTATGATGCTCTCTCGCCGACGCAAAATATCAAAAGGTTAAAGAAAATTAAAGCTAAAATGATGAGGCAAATTCAGCGCGCCTTTAGATCACGCTAATTTTATTTTTCAACATCAATTTCAACACAAAAATAGTCCGTGTGTTGCAAGATCTCTCCAACCAATAAAGAAACCCCGTTTATCGCGGCTTTTTTATTATTTTTTAATAAAAGGTAGGGGTTTCGTTCGACAAGCGTTAAACAAATCATAGCGCTGATTATAAACGGATGTCTTGATGGCCAACAATCCTAATAAAGAGTGGAATAAATTATCATGAGAATAAGCTTTTTTTTCTGCAGATAGTTTTAAACAATTATAATCAATGTAATCCCATTTTTTCATATTTTCATTCATCCAAATCAGCATTGGAACACTTTTTTGCTCAACCGGTGCGATCCTATAAGGCATACCATGCAAAAAGATATTATTTTCCCCTAAAGATTCTCCATGGTCGGATACATAGATAACACTCGATTCAAATTGAGGGTATTTTTTTGCAATATCAATTGTTTGTGAAATAATATAGTCTGTATACAAAATCGTATTATCATAAGTATTGATTATTTGATTAAGAGAGCAATCTTGAATATCTGCTGTATCGCATGTCGGCAGAAATTTTTTAAACTCATCGGGATACCTTTGATGGTATGTTGGGCCATGAGATCCTTGTGTATGTAGCACAATTAACGTATTTTGTTGAATCTTGGGAAAAATATCATTTAATTCTTCCAATAAAACCTCATCCCAGCAATAATCCCCATGGCAATATACTGGATGGTTTGTTTTTTGCATATTTTTTAAATCTTTAACCCGCTTACAAACCCCTTTACATCCGTCATCATTTTCTCTCCAGATAACATGGTAACCGGCTTTTTGGGCTAAATCCAATAAATTTTCGGTGAATTTTGCATCTGTCACATCAAACTTTTTTCGATTCATATGAGAAAACATACAAGGAACAGATACGGCGGTTGCTGTTCCGCAGGCGGTTACATCCTTAAAATAGGCTATATCCTGTTTTTCAAGTAGCGGATTTGTTTTTCGTTCGTACCCGTCCAAAGAAAAATTGCCAGCCCGAGCAGTTTCCCCCACAATAAATACAACAACCGTATACATTTTCTTATCTTTCGAATAATCCAAATTTTGCGGATTTTGATCTAATTCTACGAATTTTCTTTTGGCTAACCTTATTCTTCTAACATAACTGATGATGCCGGCTGTAAAATTCACAACATTTATTATACCTTTAACTTCTCTGTGATTGCGGCCATAGGCGGCATACTCTTTATATGATCCAAATCCCAAAATTCCGACAATCAATATACTAATTAAAAAGTTTTTAAGCCTGGCTTTAAATTCATCTTTAAACGTTCCATATTGCACAGAGGTTATCAATACTAAAACGGATGGCAGTATTCCGGTAATAAGTACCCAAAAAAATAATGATAGCGTGATTAACTCTGTTGCCTCTCGAACATTTGTTTCCATAACATTTTGAATCATATGTTTATCAATAAAAATGCCATAGTTAAACATCATAAAGTTTGTAAAACTGCAACTTAAAAGTAAAGCAATGATAAAAGGCTTACCGATTATTTTAACACATATCAAATTGAAAAGTAAAAATAGCGGAATGGCGATGAAAAAGAATAAAGAAGCAGAGAAACAAAAAATCCGAAAACTGGTGATATCCACATTATGGTAAGTAAAGCGCCAAAATGAGAGATTTAGAATAGTAGAAAAATATAACGTTAAAATTATAATTAACGTTCTGCTTTTGATTTTTAAATTTTTCATCATTCTACTCCATACCATCAAACAGGACGTTTATTATATACAGATTGTTTTTTTTATCAACATATTTTTTCACTCTTTTTAAGGCGCCCATTAATATCGTGGATTTGAATTATAAATCCGTTTAATACGAGGGATAACTCATTTGTAAAGATCCTTTCTTTTGGCAAAATTATAGCAAAAAAAGTCTATTTTTTCAAGTTTTTTAATTCCCGTATTGCATGGTTCAAAAAAGTTGATTTCCCTATTTTTTTATGATACGTTACAAATAATCATCAATAATTAGATTTTAGGAGAGCAACAAATGGAATTTAAGGGATTTAAGAAAATGTTGGCTATGGCGGGGCTTTCTCTCACCGCCGCCACAGGGACAATCAAAGCCGCACCGGGGCAAGATCAACTCTCTTCAACGTCAACGCCGGCGCACGTTGAGCATAGCGTAAAAAAAAGCAAAGGACAAATGCCGGGGTTTATTGCCTATCCGGACTTTTTCCCTATCAATAAAAAAGGAGAATTTGATAGGGGAAAATCATTAGAAATGATGCAAAAAATTCCGCTTCAAGAGTTAAAGGAAGCATTTCAAAAATTTAATCCGGAGTACCCCAAAACCATCGAACATTTAGTGGATGTGATGTCTATGGGTAATCCTGAAACAAAAGCGTTACTGAAACAATTACAAAAAGATGAATATATGACATTTGATAACTTTAAAAGGGTTATGTATTTTGGCCCCCAAAAGATTGTTACTCAGGAAGAATCAAACAAGTTAATGAAAAAGAAAGAAAAGGCAATGCTGTTTGGAAAGGTATCTTCTGTCTTCATTTTAGGCGGGCTGGCGGCTATGCTTATAGCGGCGGGATTGGCGGATCATCAAACAGACAAGAATAAATCTAATAAGCCTTATATAAAAGCATTGACTACTGCTGGTGTTATTACTGTTTCTGCCATGATTTCGTCTCTTTCCGGCTGTATTTATGGCCATTATTTAGGAGAGGATGCCAAACTGACGGCTCCGGAAGTCCGAATGGCTTTAGTTGATATCCATAAACAATTTTTTGATGCTTATAGAGAGAATCAACTCAGACAGAAAGTGGGCAAACTGGCTGAGCCTGTCAAGGTCGGTAAGAAAGAGGGAGATGATGAACTCGTAACACTGACAGTGGGTGAATTAAGATCACTGTTAGAAATGAGCCGTTACGAGCAGGGTACCGCTTACTGGGGGAAAACTATAGAGAAATTGAAAGCCCGATCAAAGTAAATCGGCTAACGTGCTTCACACATTGTAATGCAACCCTACTATACAATAGGGTTTCTAAAAAAAAGCTCGGCCTTATGCCGAGCCTTTGGAGAAGAATTTATTTTAAAACTATTTTTTCAAATTGTTGAAAATAGTAACAACTGCCGCCGCCGCAACAGCAAGCGATACGATTTGACCGATTCCGGCCGGTAATTTTTCCAAGAAATTAAAACCAAAAGCCATCAAGCCATAGTTCAATGCCCCGATAACGACTAACCAATAACAAATCAATTTTAACATATTATTTCCTTTCATTTGAATTGTTCCATCCCTGAAATTAACACATAATACCACAAATTACAATACTAAATCACAAAAATATGCGATAGCCTAATTCAAAACTTTTGTTTAAAACTTATCGCCCGCCATTTTTGGGATGTTCTTGACGATATTGCCTGACGATTTCTTTCTTTTCTTCCAGGGTTTTACCTTTTCCATCCTTTTTTTCATCCAATTTATCTATAACATTGGCGCGATGACCGGCTATGCTATAAGAGAATTCCCCATCCTTATATAAAGCTCCTTTAACCAGTTTCTTTCCTTCAGCTAATCTATATAGTGCTGCATCTTTTTGAGCACCTTCTATAACACCTGTTCCGTTTTCACGATTTTCTATTCGTATAAAAGTGTTTTGCCCTACACTCATATGCCCCACCTCTGTTCGGAAAATTTCCCCTTTGGTTGTGGCACCCGATTGAACCGCTTGAGCCATCGTCTGTAATCTATTGCCAAGCCCTTTTGGAATCGTTTTTTTAACCATCTCATCATCGGCATACCGTTCCCCGGCCGGTTTTTCTGTCGAGGTCGACCGTGCAACAGGGGTCCCTTCTCTACCCTGATTTGTTTGTGCAACTTGCTGTTGAACTGCTTCTATTATTTTGGGCATTTGTGCTTCAAGGACTTGTGTTACCCTATCTTGCACAATTTGATCAATAGATGCGACAATCGCCCTTTGTATTTTCTCCGGTAGCGCCACCAACGCATCATTCAATATCGATTGTTCACGTCTGACACTTCCTAAGGTATCTTCAATTCCCTGAAATCTTCTTTTGATTTCACCTTCCATACCTTGTATAGAACCTGTAAGCTCTTGAATTTTTCCTTGAATTTTCTTATCACTTTCTTGGGCCGATTTACCCATATTTTTAAGGATCAATTTGCTCCACTCTTCAAGCTTTCCGGATAAATATTGAATTCCGTCTGCTTCTGCCATTTTTACCTCCGTTAAATTATACGATAGGTTTAGTGTAATCCAGAAAATTACACCTGTCAAGCATTTTCAATCATTATTTAGTGGCCGAATACCTCTATTACAGGCGCGGTTTCTTAGGCACCGGTTTTTCGGTTGTTTCGGGTTTAAAAGTTGTATTGGGCTCCCATGTTTGATTGCGCCCCAAAAAGGCAATTTTTCCCCGCACGATTAGTTTATCCCCCTCGCGCCACAGGTCACAACCGTAAACTTTCCCTTTTTTGGGATCCAAAATTTCCCCGCCGGTGTACTTATCCTTTTTCTTTTCCATATCCCAGATTATATCTAATCCCTTGATTAAAGGGCTATCCGGCAATTTAGCCACAGCCTGCTTATTTTGAAACAATTCCACTACCCGGCCGTAGATTTTTCCCTGATACTCATAGATTTGGACAACACTTTTGGCCGTATTGGTTTCGTCATCAATCGTGGTCCAATATCCTACAACATCATCTCCGGCCCAAACCATACGCGCCATGCACATCATCATTAAAAACAGTATTTTTTTCATATAAGACTCCTTTGTTTTTTTACATTTCTAACATATAAAAAAACTTTTTTCAACCGAAAGAGACCAAATATTTCAAAATACCAAATTAAAAGGGGATTACAATTCCCTTGAATACCGACTCATGTGCTCATGTTGCAAGCGGGTTTGAGCACGCTTTATCATCTCATTATGATAGGCCATAGCGGCCGAACGATCCCGACCAACGGAACAAACTTGATTTTCTTCCCGAACCATTTGCTTGAAAGCAATCCATTCCCCAAGATCAAAGCGCATTCCGATTTCGTTTAGGGCCTCCATTTCCGCGTTAAGCCCTCCCCGATAGAAATCATTTTTATTCTTTAAAAAAGGCCGGTTCGGATACTTGGCCTTAAATTTATGAAAAGCAGCCAACCGTTTCAACCCGCATAATTCCATCGCTCCCCGCACGGAAATCCCTTGCGGAACGGCATCTGCTTCACGCCCCAAATACGCCATTTCCATCGAACGCATCATGCGGTTATCCCATATCATGACATCATTTTCCAAGATATGATGACGTAAAGCATCTATAAACAGGTTCGCCTGATATTTTTGGCGCAGATATTCTTGCCGCTCCATACGTCCGTCAAAATCCAATTTTTGAAAAGCAAGAATTGCTGCGGGTAAAGGCCTGTTTTCGAATACGAAACTTTGTTGTTCAACCGGTGCATCCTCTGATTTTTGCGCTTCAGCACCGGCAATGTAGCGCGGCACACATGCAAGCCACACCGCCATAGACAATAAAACCCGATTCAATTTGCGCATATCCGACCTCTGAACCCGATTTTATCATATTCCATATTTTTGTCAAGTTATTTCTGGCTTTCCCGTTTGTTTTTAAAAAAAGTACGCATTAGATCACCACATTCAACCTCGTGAATGCCGCCAATCACTTTTATTTTATGGTGTGTTTGGGGGTGCGTAAAAACCTGTGTCCCTTGATTTACCGCACCGCTTTTTTGATCATATGCCCCGAAATAAAGGGTATCCAGACGTACCGCCGCAATTGCCCCCGCGCACATAACACATGGCTCTAGCGTTACAAACAGAGAATATCCCAGCAACCGTTTTTCGCCGGTTTTCTTAAGGGCTTTTTTAATACATACCATTTCCGCATGAGCCAACGGATCCTTTAGCCTTTCTGTTTGATTACGGCCCGTCGCAATGATTTCCCCTGTTTCGGTTTTAAAAATCACGGCGCCAACGGGGACTTCATCAGCTTTAAAGGCTTGTTGTGCCAAACCATAGGCCTTTTTAAATATCGTCTCGTTCATTTTTTGCTTTCCTTTTTCCATAATTTCATATAATATACCATTTATGACAGAAAAGAAAGAGAGAATTGCAAAAATTATGGCGGCGGCCGGCCTTTGTTCCCGCAGAGATGCCGAACGCTGGATTTTAGATGGTCGCGTAATTGTAAACGGAAAGCCCCTTAATACACCGGCCTGTGTTATCGGATCGGAAGATGTCGTCTTGGTGGACGGCAAACCTTTGGCGAAAAAACAACCGCGGCGACTGTGGTGCTATCATAAGCCCGCAGGCTTTATCACCACAAATCGTGATCCTGAAGGTCGCCCCACGATTTTTGAAAAGCTTCCCACCACCCTACCACGTGTGGTAGCGGTCGGTCGATTGGATTTCAATTCCGAAGGATTGTTGCTCCTCACAACCGACGGGGAATTAGCACGAGAATTGGAATTACCCCAAAAAGGGTGGAAACGCAAATACCGTGTACGTGTGCACGGCACCGTAACCCCCGAAGTAATTAAACGTTTGACCCAAGGGGTGCGAATTAAAGGGATTTCTTATGCCCCCTGCCAAATCGAAGTTGAACGGGTACAAGGCACAAATACTTGGGTTTTAATGACGCTCACCGAAGGGAAAAATCGTGAAATTCGGCGACTGATGGACTTTTTTGGCCTCCCCGTTACCCGTTTAATTCGTGTTTCATACGGTCCCTTTCAACTAGGAAATCTGGCGACAGGAGAAGTCCGTGAAGTTCCTCAAAAAATATTAAAGGAGTGGGTATGAGGATTATTGCCGGTCAGCTGCGCGGAAAGAATTTAATTGCACCCGATGGGGAAAATACCCGCCCCACGGCGGACAGGGCACGTGAAGCCCTTTTTAATATCTTAAATTCCTTACTGTTAAAGGGTGGTTATTTTTGGGATAAAATTACTTTTGCCGACGTCTTTGCCGGTAGCGGTGCGATAGGTTTGGAAGCCTTTTCCCGTGGCGCCAAAGAGGTTTTTTGTATCGAAAACGATCCAGTGGCTCTGAAAGCTCTGCGCGCTAATGTGGCCGCTATTTCCCAAATTCATGTATTATCAACTTCTGCCCTAAATCCCCCAACCCATACCCCCGTTGATATTTTATTTATGGATGCGCCATATGGAAAAGGTCTTTGGCAATTGGCCCTCGGGGCATTTGATGCAACGGGCTGGATTGGGAAGAGAACCCTGATTATCGTTGAGACAGACAAAAAATTAAAAGAAACCCTGCCGGCCGGTTATACTCTTTTACAGGAACGGGCGCAAGGGCGCAACACATTTTTATTTGCAATAAAGGAGGCTTAAATGTCCACACTGAATTTGAAACAAATGGCTACGGCTTTGCGAATTTTATCCGCCGATATGATTGAAAACGCTAAATCCGGTCATCCCGGGGCCCCCTTGGGACTAGCAGATATCGTAACCGTTTTATGGAGTAAATTTTTACACTTTGATGCCATGGCTCCCGATTGGCCCAATAGGGATCGCTTTATTCTGTCGGGTGGACATGCCTCAGCCCTTTTATATAGCCTTCTTTACTTGACCGGTAATCGTGATACAACTTTAGATGAGATTAAGCGTTTTCGCCAACTAGGATCCAAAACGGCGGGGCACCCCGAAAAAAAACTAATCGAAGGGATTGATTTTTCCACCGGTCCTTTAGGGCAAGGCTTGGGCGGTGCGGTCGGAATGGCCTTGGCCGAGCGAATGATGAATGCGCGCTTTGGTGATAATTTAGTAAATCATCGAACTTATGTTACTTGTGGCGATGGCGATTTGATGGAGGGGGTATCTGAGGAAGTTTTGGAACTTGCCGGCCTATGGAATCTTAGTAAACTGATTGTCCTATGGGACGATAACCATATCACAATCGACGGGCGCACAGATATTTCCACCGCCACCCGTATCAGGGATCGTTTTCAAGCCAGTAATTGGCTTGTTCTGGAATGCGATGGGCATAATTTTTCTTCTATTGAAAACGCGTTAGAAAAGGCCCAAAAATCCAACCAACCCGTTTTGATTGATTGCCATACTATTATCGGTTTTGGTGCCCCAACTAAAAAGGACACACCGGCTTGCCATGGGGCCCCGTTGGGGACAGAAGAAATAGCGGGACTACGTCAAAATTTAAATTGGCCGTATCCGCCATTTGAAATTCCCGAAACCGTATTAAGCGATTGGCGGGCCGTCGGTGCCAAGGGCGAAGGTGACAGACTTCAATGGGAAATACGCCTAACGCATGATGAGCAAAAGGATGCCTTCTTAAATATGCTATCGGGTAATTTACCTGCCGATTTAACCGACAAAATACAAAAGCACAAGGAAGAATTAGTCGATAAAAAGGAAAAAATCGCTACCCGTAAAGCATCCCAAAATACCCTGTCAATTTTGGCGGAAAGTTTACCGAACCTCATTTGCGGATCGGCGGATTTAGCCGGTGCCTGCTTTACCAAACCGGCCAATGCCCACAGTATTTCCCGCCACAACTATACCGGCAATTACATCAATTACGGTATTCGGGAAATCGGCATGGCAACCATTATGAACGGATTAGCGGCCTATGGCAGTTTCTTACCGCTTTCCAGTACCTTTTTATCCTTTGCTGATTATGTAAAGCCCGCTCTCAGGCTCGGGGCACTAATGAATTTACAGGAAATTTTTGTTTTCACCCATGACTCTTTAGGCGTTGGCGAAGACGGTCCCACCCATCAACCGGTTGAACAACTGGCCATGCTTCGCGCCACCCCGAATACCTGGGTCTTTCGACCGGCCGATAGTGTAGAAACCGCCGAATGTTATGAAACGGCTCTTCTCTTTCGGGATAAGATTTCCGTATTGGCTCTCTCCCGTCAGGGCCTACCGGTCCTACGCACGGATGTTTCGGAAAATAAATCCGCCCGTGGCGGTTACATAATTTCGGATACCGATAAAAAACGCCAAATCACTTTAATCGCAACCGGGTCCGAGGTCTCCCTAGCCATTCAAGCACAAAGCCTTTTGGCGGAACAAGGCATTTCTGCGGCGGTTGTTTCCATGCCCTGCCCCGAATTATTTTTGGCACAATCATCTGATTATCAACAATCTGTTTTGGGCGATATACCCCGCATCATAATAGAGGCCGCTTCACCCCTCGGTTGGTATCGATTTATTGGTCCCAAGGGTGGTACAATTATCGGCATTGATACCTTTGGTGCTTCCGGCAAAGGGCCAGAGGTTCTGGCTCATTTCGGTTTTACTTCCAAACATATTGTGGATGAAGTTTTGAAGTTAATTTAAAAAATACCCTACCGATTGCCATATAGCGACAGAGCCCAGAATGACAAACAAGGGCAATAGAATTGTTCGTTTATCTAACAACTTAAAATAAGATCCGACAATCGTGATGAGTAACATAAATAAATCAATTTTGATAAGCATACTCGGATAATGCAAAAAGACAAAAGATATTGGCATACGCATAGATGCGTTAGGCTCGGTAATACCTGGAAAGCAACAAATGCAGAGAAAAATCCTTAATCCAACCGACAACACATATGCCCAAAAAAGTACACGGCATAAAGGCAAAAACAATCCATAAGCATTATGCTTTATCAATTTGTCTTCTGCCTCTTTCTTCATATCTAAATCTTACCGCAACAGTGTTTATATTTCTTCCCCGAACCGCACGGACACGGGGCATTACGCGGGATATCTTTATTCACGGACTTAGTCTCTTCCGGCTTATCTTCGGCAGGTTCGGGATCTTTGCTCCGTATCTGAAATTCAGCAAAAGCCAAAATTCGCGTTACCCGCTCCCGCACCCGATAGAGAAGCCCTTCAAAGAGCCGGAAAGCCTCTTGCTTATAGGCATTTAACGGATTTTGTTGTGCATAGCCCCTCAGGCCAATAGACCCTTTCAAAAAGTCCAAAGTCTGCAAATGCTCTTTCCAACACATATCGATGGATTGAATAATCAAGCTCTTTTTCAAATCCTTCTTCATATCTTCAGGGAACAGAGATAATTTTTTCGTAACAAACTCTTCGCCCATTTTACTGACGCGTTCGATAAGGGTTGCCGGTTCAATGCCGGGCTCTTTTACCCAAGCTTCAAACGGTACATCCAATCCCAACAATCGGGCTGTCTCTTCCTTCAGGGCTTTCACATCCCACTCCGCCGGTACGGATTTTTCCGGCGCAATAGAATAAATTATATTTTGGATACAATCATCCCGCATACCTTTAATCACGTCATCTACGTCATCGGCCATCATTAACTCCCGCCGTTGTTCATAGATAACTTTGCGTTGATCATTCATCACACCGTCGTATTCAAGCAAATTCTTCCGCACATCAAAATGGAAACCTTCCACCTTTTCCTGTGCCTTCGCAATTGCCTTACTGATCCACGGGTGAACAATGGCCTGACCGTTCGGCATACCCATTGTCTTCAAGATATTTCCAATTCTTTCCGATCCAAATATGCGCATCAAATCATCCTGCAAGGATACATAGAATTTACTGAGGCCCGGATCCCCCTGCCGACCGGACCGACCACGCAACTGATTATCAATCCGCCGGCTCTCATGCCGTTCCGATCCTAATACGTAAAGACCGCCGGCCTTTAGGGCAATTTCTTTCCCGGCCGCAATATCTGCCTTAATTTTTTCGGCCAATTTTTCCTTGTCCGCATTCGGATTTTTGGCAAGTTCCTCGGCCATTTGCATTTCGAAATTACCACCCAATTGAATATCCGTTCCACGACCGGCCATATTGGTTGCAATCGTTACAGCCCCCGGTCGACCGGCTTGAGCCACAATCTGGGCTTCCTGTTCATGGTGGCGTGCATTTAAGACATTAAAGGGGAAGTTTGCTTTTTTCTTAAGCATCTCGGCCAAAATTTCCGATTTCTCAATAGAGGTCGTCCCCACCAAAATCGGTTGATTACGATCATGCGCTGCAATAATTTCATCAATAATGGCATTATACTTTTCTTCTGCCGTGCGATAAATTACATCGTGTTCGTCAATTCGACCCGACGGCTTATTGGGCGGGATAGAAATAACATCCAGGTGATAAATATTATCAAATTCGGCGGCTTCCGTCATAGCCGTTCCCGTCATACCGGCCAATTTCGGATACAGGCGGAAATAGTTCTGAAAAGTAATCGAGGCTATTGTCTGATTTTCGGCCTGAATTTCAACGTTTTCTTTGGCTTCCAATGCCTGATGTAAACCGTTGGAATAGCGCCGACCTTCCATAATACGACCCGTGAATTCATCAATAATCATCACTTTCCCGTCTTTGACCATGTAGTCCACATCCCGCGTGAACAACGTTCTGGCACGCAAAGCTTGCTCAACAAAATGCACAAAGGGAATATTTTCCGTATCATATAGCGTTCCCTGCATTAAACCCGCGGCATGCAACTGATCCTCCACGAACTCAACACCCGCATCCGTCAAAGTCACATTTTTACGCTTTTCATCTTTTTCATAATGTTCGGGCCGAATATTCGCCATCAATTTATCTACGCTGCGATAACGTTCCGAAGAATCCTCTGCCTGTCCCGAAATGATTAAAGGCGTTCTGGCTTCATCGATTAAAATAGAGTCTACCTCATCCACGATCGCATAATAAAACGGCCGTTGTACAATCGAATCCAGAGATAACCGCATATTATCCCGCAAATAATCGAACCCAAGCTCATTATTTGTCGCATAAGTAATATCCGCGTTATAGACGATTTTCCTTTGTTCATCGTCCAACTCATGAACCAGACAACCGACCGTTAAGCCTAAAAACCGATAAATTTGCCCCATCCATTCACTATCGCGCTTGGCCAAATAATCGTTAACCGTCACGACATGGACGCCACGACCCGTCAAAGCATTTAAATAAACCGGAAGCGTCGCCACCAGGGTTTTACCTTCACCCGTTCCCATTTCGGCAATTTTCCCGTTGTGCAGAACAATACCGCCCAATAATTGCACATCAAAGGGCCGCAACCCCAAAGTTCGCTTGGACGCTTCACGCACAACCGCAAAAGCCTCCGGCAACAAATCATCCAATGTTTCACCTTTGGCAAACCGTTCTTTAAATTCGGTAGTTTTAGCCTTTAAGGCTTCATCCGACAAAGCCTCCATATCCGGTTCCAAAGCGTTAATCGCCGCAATGGTCTTATTAAACTTTTTAAGATATCTGTCATTGGCCGAGCCGAATAAATTTTTAAGATTCATATTGTTTCCTTACATAAACTTTTGTCTGGTATAAAATTATATGTAAGACATAGGCTATTTTTCCCCAAAAGTCAAGAAAAAAGAGGGAATAAATATATCAAGATTTTAAAATTCAGCAACAATAATGGGTTCCGTCATCACGGGTACAAATCCCCTTATCACAGCAGGCTCCCTTCGCCCAAGCGCTATTAACCCCAAAACTGGATTTTATTTGCTCTCCATTTTGGGGCATTTGACTTCCCATCTTTCCCGATAGAGGGGAAAAGAAAATTGAGAAAAATAAAAACACAAAAAATCTTTTAATCTCTCTAGCTGTTTTTATCTTCTCTAATCGCAGCCACATTCGCAACTGCTGGGACAACAATCCGGATCATCCGGACAACAACCATCGACCATTTCTTCTGGGCAACATCCCGGTGGGGCCGGTTTACAAGTTCCATCCACACAGCAACCTACATCACCACACGCTTTGCAACACTCTTCTGTATGAGCCGAAGCATAAGCTGGGCATAAACAATTATTAGGACCAATACACTCACAGGGATTTGCATCATGATATGTCGGACATCTGCAATCATTCTCACCATAGCATTCACAACCATGACTGTCAGCATAATATTTACACCGGCAACTTTCAGGAATACAATCACAAGGATCCTTTACATACACTGCCATTTCCTCATCTGATTTATCTGTACAACCACCACCACTACATTTTTGACAATGATAATTACAGCGGCCTGAAATATAACCAGTCCATGTCCCATTTCCGGCACATTGTTCTATGGATTCAGGATATGGATCCCTATCACCAGTATAGCATCTCTTCTCACCCGGAATGCATCTCTCTTCCTCATCATCTTCAAGATCCGATTTATATACTTTTGTCACAGTTACTCCCCCTCCTGCGTAAGCTGATTTAATAATAGAAATTTCGTTTAAAAATGATACTTTTTCTATCCGACGAAAGTTCTTAAAATCATACTCATCAACAGGGATGCCATCTATTAAAATCTGATACGCCCGGCCATCATCCCTTTTTATAAGCATTTCTAGCATATCTTTCGGCACATTCCGCACCGTTATCGTAAAATAGTTATCATAGACTACTCCATCTTCTTCATAGGTGGGATTATATTCAATCTCAAATCCCCCCGCTGTTGTATCCCATTCATCCTCGGGTAAATCCACTCCAATTGCCTTCGCTGAGCTCGCCAATACTGCTTGACGATTCATCATCTCCGTTATCTCATTCACACGATGAATTTTGATCGCATAATTATATCCCCATATTGACCCTATCGTTAACACACCGATTATCGCTAAAACGCCTAACATCTCAACCATACCGCGTCCGGACTGATTCTTTTGCCCCATCATTCCAAACTTGTCCTTGGATTTTGTCGATGCAGATGTAGCATTTCTTTCAAATTTTTTAAACCCAAACCCCCGAACAATTCGGTCCTTAATCCCTTCTATAATCCCTTGTTTCATATCCGCTCTCCTTTGTGTTAGGCGCATAAACGACACTATGATATTAATGTCTATCATATAATTCCTATAAATACAAGGATTTTTCTTAATTTTAAACTACGATTTATCTTTGGATTATTTTCGGGTAATCCAGCCTCTTTCGTTCCCGATGGTTGTGGGGTGTCCATGTCCCGGATAAACAGTAATATCATCCGGTAGTTCCATCAAGTGCAACAAACTTTCGCGGATGGCCTGTGCATCACTTAAAGGGATATCCACACGGCCATGTGTTCCCCGAAAAAGGGTATCCCCCGAAAACAGATGATTGTCTATCAAATAACATACGCATCCGGGTGTATGACCGGCCGTCGGAATAACTTGAATAGATGTTTGACCGATTTTTAGCGTGCTCAGAAGCGGGCTTAAATTCGGGATAGTTGCAGTCGGAAATCCCAAACGCGTCAACCAACCGTTCATATCCTGCAAAAGAGGAAAATCCGCCGGATGGACATAGGCCGGCACCTGATACTTTTTCATAACCTCATCCACACCTAAAATATGATCAAAGTGTGCGTGCGTAATTAAAATGTATTTCAGTGTTGCCCCTTGGTTTTTGATATAATCCATCATAGTTTCATCAGCCGCGGAACAATCTACCAAAATCGCCTCATGAGATTCCTCATCAATTACGACATAATTATTATTATCAAACGGTGGTTCTCTAAAAGTTTGAATTTGAAGGCTCATCTTTTCCTCTTATCTGGGTAAAATACCTTGTCCGTTTAAAAATTGTTCCACGGTCGGTAAAATCCCCCGCACCATAACGGATACGCCCTTAGCACTGGGATGAATGTCACCCGGCAACAGATTATCATTTCGAACACGGGTATTAAAAATCTGCGTCGCATCAAAAATCCCTTCCATAAAGAACGGATAAAAATCCAAATCATATTCACTTGCCAATTCGCGATACATACCTTCAAATTGTTGTTGATAGGCAATCGGCTTATTCGGCAACGTTTTCATACCAACCAATAAAACAGCTATTTGCTGAGATTGAAAGGTATCAATTAATTTTTCAAGGTTTCCCTTAATGGTTTTAATAGGTGTATTGCGAAAAGTATCATTGATGCCCAATTCCAAAATCACACCATTGGGTTTCCGGGATAAAAGGCCATTAACTTTCCTTACCCCACCGGCAACCGTTTCACCGCTTTTGGACGCGTTTAGAATGCGCACATCATAACCCTTATCCTTTAGGGCTTTTTCCAATTGTGCATAAAATGAATCTTGCTTCGGTAGCCCATAACCAGCACTTAAACTATCCCCGAAAACAGCCAACGTATATTCCGCCATCCCCGGTACAGACATCAAGATTGACACGATAAAGACAAAAAGGAAGCGCATTTTTTACTCCGACCGTTTAAAGGATCCCCGAACCTGGTGGGTGGTATTGGGGGCTTCCCCCGCTACCTGATTAGGCACACCGGATAAATCAAATCGGGTAGCATGTTGATATGCCTTTTCAATTTTTTCAAGGGCCTCGGCACATGTTGCCAATAATCCGTTAGCTTCTGCCACAGATAGATTCGGTTTCAATTCAGCCGCCGACTGTTCAATAATCTGACGATTTTGTTCGGCATTTTCGGCCAATTTTACCAAAACGATAATATCCGGATATCCCTTTGCCCACGCATTCAACTGATCCGTCAGCTGATTACTTTTTTGGCGATACCCCGCCATCTGTTTTTGTGCATTAAACAAAGTTTCCTGTTCCAAAATCCGACGGAATTCATCATATTTAAGCAGAATTATTTTCGCATACTCTTTTTGTTGTTCCAGTTGTGCATCGGTCGGGTTATCCTTTACCGACAATTGGTCCAACAATGTTAAGGTATCCTTTGCTCCGGCCAACAGACGCCGTCCTTTTTCAAAGGGAAATTCCGCCATTTTTCGTTCCATGCCGACCACGGCCTGTCGTGCTTCAATGGTCAACTTTTTGCTATCCGCCAAACGTTCCGTCCGTTGCCGAATAGAAGCCGCCCGAGCCGCTTCTTCCTTTTGGCGCATATCTTTTGCCAAGGCCGTTTGCGATCTGTTCGAGAGGACATTCAACAGATCCGAATAATTGGGTTTATATGTACTGCGCCCTGCCGATACCGAAATTCCCAAAACAAATGCCGGCAAAGAATTGAGCGGTTTTAACAATACCGGAATAGATATATCCAATGTCCTTTTGGGAATATCCCACACAATTTGTGTCGGATTTGCAAATGCATTCCTTGTCTCCATCGTTAAATCCATCATCCGGACAACACCATTTGAAATTACATAATCCCCTTTAAGTGTTCCCAAAACCGTTTTACCACTATTCAAAACACGTTTGAATTCGGGTTCGATGGCCTTTGCGCCTTCGGTACGCTGAATAGCCAACGTAATAACCGGAATCATTCCCTCAATATCGGCCCCGATCATTTGACCACCCTGCAAAGACATTACCCCTTGACCGTTTAAGTTTGTTATAAAGTCCGCCGGTGTTTCCCCGCGAGCCTTTAACTCACCGTTAAGTGATAAGGTACCCCCACCCACGACCAATTCCGGTAAAACCATGAAATCCGATCTAAGAGGGATATTTTGGATATCAAAATTCGTTGTAAAGGTCGGTGTCGTATTCCAATCCAATTTTGCGGTAATATTCACCGGCGATTTATCCGACGCACCACTGATCCCCGTTAATTTAATCAGGTTCATTTCTTTGTTCTGAAGAGCCATTTGCACATCAGCCTGGCGAATATTAACATCTTTGTAAATCAATTGAGATGCATTTAATTTTACATTCATGTTCCAATCATTCAAAGCCGATAAATCCAACGGCTTTTTCGACAGCCCATTCACCTCACTGTAGAACGGGTTTACATCATTGGTAAAACGTTCCAAATCCAAAGAAGGAGCTTTAATATCCGCCACCAATGTTTTAATTTCATGATTATCGAAACTGAGTGACCCGTTTAACTGCTGCAATCCGATAGCAACAGTTGTTCCGTTAAATTCAAAATGATCTTTACTGCCGGACACAACACCCGTTGTTTTGAATGTCCCGTCCAATTTCGGCAACAAATCATAACTTGAATCCAACAATTTCATAAACCTTTGGAAATTCGGGTGTGTGATTTCAAATGACATATCCTGAACGTTGAGCACTTCACCGGTTGTTAATCCTCCTTTTAATCTGATAGACGCATTAGAGAGTTCCGCCAATGTATCAATGCCCCAAGCCCCTTCTTTTCCGCCTTTCAGGGCCAAACGGAAATTTGCCTCTGCCGCTTCATTAATCAACGGCAGAATACTAACCAAATTCATCCGCTTTAAAAACGCCGATAACTGCTTAGTCTTTAATCCCAATTGGAAATCATCCACATTCATTTGCGACTCGCCGATACCATTAAAGGTTCCCCCAACGGCAACATCGGCACCCGCCATACCCTGTGCAATTACACGGTCTACTTTCAATACCCGATCATTTAAGCTGCCTTCCCCATACAGACGTTTTACCGATGTTCCAAAAACCGTTGCCTCATTCATATCTATTGATGCTTGAATATTAAGGCCATCCAATCCCTTTGCATTAATCAAGGAATTTTGGATTATCGTCGGCAATTCCCCAAGCGATACCGGTTTTTCCGATGCTGTCCACCCTGTATAAGCATCCAAATCAACGTTATTAAGTATTAACTTCACCATCCAAAGAGATTGTTCATCCAATGTTCTTTGAACGGTTCCCGTCATGCTGGCTTCTCCGACCTTAAACTCATCCGCCGAAACAGTTACCCCTTTCGGCTGCCAAGCAACCCGTCCCACAAAACTGCTTTTCTGTGCCAAGGCCGGAACTTCCGCCCACTTTTGCGATCCAAGCAACCATTTTAAAGCACTTTGCGTATCCGGAACTTCCGCCCGAATGCCAAAATCCAGCTGGGCTTCCTGACTATTGGGCTTACCCGAAACGGTTAAGGCAACTTTTCCGCCTCCGGGTAAAGTTGCAGATGATTTCTCAACCGTCAGGATACTATTGCTATAATTGCCTTCCATTGATAAATTTTTAATGGTATTTCCCGAAAACGGAACTGATTGCGCAACCACCTTAAACCGAACATTCGGATAGATTTCTTCCCCCGAAATCCAACTCCAGTTCAATAAATCAAAATAGGGTTTCCATTGTTCCCAGTGAAACATATCTGTTGCCACATCGATATCATAGGCATATTTTTTAGTCGATACGGTACGATTAATGGTACCGGTAAAGGCGGCTCTTTTTTCACCCTCGCCAATTTGAACAACAAAGTCTTTTAATGTATCCACCGCCGGCGTAATTAAAACGGTTGTGCTACCGCTTGCCGTTGCTCCGGCCGATAAATCCGGAACAGGTAAGGCTAAATCATTCAGCAACGCATCCAGGCGCCCAATATTAAAATTGGCCGTACCGTCAAACCATTTATCCCCACTCGTCGGCGTAAATTTCCCCGTCAGGTTCAATTCGGAACGTGTATTGTTTTCCGATAATTGAATATTGGTAGAAACCGGTGTCGATCCTAGGAACATACCGATATCAGCCGACAAAGCATATTGCCCTTTGTCCTTGATGGCCGTTCCCTTAAACCGAAACGGACCACGCACCGAATCAACCCCCAATGTTCCGTTAATACCGGTAACTTGGAAGTGTGCTCCGGTAACTTGGTTATCATAATCAACCATACCTTCCCGAATCAAAACTTCTTCAATTTTAGCCGTTGTCGACGAAGCATCTGTCAACATTTCCAATTCCTGCAATTGGAAATTCGCCTCCAACAAGAACGGGAACGCAAAGTTTGCCCGATTACTTTCCAATCGTTCCAAATACAAGACGGGTTTTACCAATTCAACCCGTTTGATTTCAAGCGGTGATTTCAAAAGCGATTTCCACGCAATCGCCACCGTTACCTTATCAATAGAGAGCATTACAGGATTTTTGCTCTTATCAATATTGGTTATTTTAATGTCATTCATGGTAACGGTCGGCTCCGGATTCCATGAGATAGCGGTCGTTCCGCCTACCGACACATTCCGTCCCGTTAATTTTTGAAGATATCCCACTACATCCCGCTCATAAGCCGACGGATTAAAGGACATCATCACCATCGCGACAACGCCGCCCACAGCCAAAAAACACAAAAACAAAACAATCAATAAAAACTTTTTCATGTAAACCCCTTTGTCAATATAGACCCTTTATAACACATCCCACAAAAAAATCAAACTTTTTTTTAATCTTCCAACCAAATTCTTACTTTTTTGACTACCGTATCGAAATCTTCCGGAATTTCTTCCCGTTCGGCCAGACGATCCAAGGCTTTTTCAACCTCCAAACGCGTAGCATTTTCAAACTCTTGCCTCAGTCGCTTAACCAGATTTTCTCTTTTTTCATCTTCTTTGGGCACTACCGGCCGATTTTTCATAAATGCAGCTGCATCATCAAATAAACTCATGCATTTCTCCTCCACAAAAACGGAAAGAATAAAACAAAGACAGATACAAATTCAAGGCGTCCGACCAACATGGCAAACGTCAAAATCCACTTTGCCCCATTGGGTAAAGCCGCAAACGTTTTATCCGGTCCGATAGCGTGCCCCAAAGCCGGTCCTACGTTAGACAGAGCCGAAAGGGATCCCGAAAAACTTGTTACAAAATCAAGCCCGTAACCCGATAATACCAAAGTCGTGGCAACTGCCGTTCCCAAATAGAGCCCGATAAAAACCAATACACTGATCAAAACATCATCCGTAATCATATATCGGCCGTATCTCGGTACAAAAACACCATGCGGTTGCACCAAACTTTTAAGCCTGACCGCCGTCGCCCGAAACAATATGGTGAATCGGAACATCTTAATTCCGCCCGCGGTTGATCCCGTACATCCCCCAAGCATCAGCAGGAACATGAAGAAAGCAATGGCAAAACTACCCCATAACTGATAATTATTCACCACGAATCCCGTTGTTGTCATCGTAGATACAATCGCAAATAAAGATTCTCGAAAATAGGTCAAAACTTCTTTGGGCATAAAGTGATGGGCAAGCCACCTAAGACCTGTTAAAAACAGGGCCGATGACATGATTACTTTTAAATAGAATACGATTTGTTCGTCCTCTTTAACAGGCTTCCACCGCCGCTTAATCAAATATAACCCCAAAATAAGCGGTAACCCCGATACAGCCATAAAGAAAATTAAAATCCATTCAATTAAAGGACTTTCAAAATAACCGATAGAAGCATCATGCGTTGAAAAACCGCCCGTTGATATGGTTGTTAAAGCATGATTGGCGGCATCAAACCAACTCATCCCCGCCCATTTCAGACACAGGGCACATGCCACCGTCAGACCGATTAAATAAATCAAAAGAGCCCGCATATTTTGAACAACGGTCGGTAAATCCCGTTCAGAATGCGCCGACGATTCGGTTGTAAAAAACTGCATCCCTCCGATATGCAACGCCGGCAAAATCATAATCGCAACAATAACGATACCGGCCCCACCTAACCACTGAAGCATAGACCGCCACAATAAAAGCCCTTGGGACATTTCATCCAACCCCGTCAATATGGTTGAGCCCGTTGTCGTTAAACCTGACATGGCTTCAAAGACAGAATCCGTCAACGTTAAGTTATATTCCGATAAATAAAACGGAATCGCCGCCAACAAAGTATAACTGACCCATACGAGGGTTGTGGTTAAAAACATTTCTTTTACCCTTAACGAATCGTTATCAGAACCTGCTATCACGTGAATCAAGGCACCCAGGGCCACAGATATCGCCGCCGACACAAAAAATCGTTCGGCCGAAACATCATTTCCGTACAGAATATCCACAACTGCCGGCAAAATCATCCCCATACCCAGAATGGTTGCCATAAATCCGATAATAGAAAAAATCAGTTTAAAACGCATTTTTCATCCTTTTTCATCTATTTTATTTTTATTTCTTTTAAAATGCAATAAAAAAGTGTATACTATTTTCATGGTTTATTTTGATGCACATTGTCATTTGATGGAAGACGACGTTTTCTTACGGGCACAAAAGCGCGGTGTTACCTCGTTTATCGTAAACACGACACGTCCCGAAGAATGGGAAAAAGTCGCCGATTTAAATAAGCGTTTGACCGGTATTTATTTTTGTGCCGGGGTTCATCCGTGGTTCGTGGAGAAACTGCCCGCCGATTGGGAAAATCAAATGAGTGCTTTTTTGGAAAAATATCCTTTAGCCATGATAGGTGAGATCGGATTGGATAAAACGCGCCCATTTTTTGATAAGCAACTGTCCGTGTTCGAAAAATGCCTGAAACTGGCGGATCGATATAACCGTAGAATCCATATCCATTGTGTAAAAGCATGGGATGAATTGATTGAAATTTTGATTCAATATCATGGGATAAAAACCTTGTTTCACCGCTTCTCGGGAGATGAGTTTATCATTCAAAAATTAAAAATTTTCAATCCTTATTTTTCCATTTTGAACGGCCGTTATGCCCCAATTATTCCGGATAATCGGTTATTGGTCGAAACCGATTCGCCCGACGGATTAAAGACACCCTCGGCCATACCGGCTTTGGTGGAAGCCTTGGAATTAGACGTTAATTACTTAAACCAAACTTTTCGGGATTTTTTAGATGAGCCTTAATCCGTTTCAACGTACACAATTATTGTTGGGAGATGATTCTTTTCATCGTCTGCGTGCAGCGCATGTTGCCGTTGTCGGTTGCGGGGCGGTCGGGGGATTTGCGGTGGAGGCTCTGGCCCGTGCCGGTATCGGGAAATTAACCCTGATTGACGGAGATAAAGCGGAAGAAAGCAACATCAATCGGCAACTTTGCGCCCTTCACAGCACATTAAATCAATATAAAACGGAAATTCTCAAAAACCGTATTTGGGATATTTGCCCCGATACACAGGTTCAAACACATCCTGTTTTTTTAACAAGTGCCAACGCGGAAGAATTATTTGCCGACACACCCGATTTCGTGATTGACGCCATTGATATTTTAAAGGATAAGATTTCCCTTATTTTATTTTTACAAGAGAAGAAAATTCCCTTCATTTCCGCCATGGGGGCAGCGCGTAAAATTGATTGGCGCCAAATTAGGATATCCCCCCTTAACCAAACAAAGACCTGCCCTTTGGCAGCCCGCCTACGTAAAGAATTAAAAGCGCAAGGGGCGGATTTGTCTTTTCCGTGTGTCTATTCCCTTGAAGCCCCCCTTGATGCCCAGGCCCCTAATCGTCAAATGGGCAGTATTGTCACCATCACGGGGGCCTTTGGCCTGATTATTGCAAATGAAGTTATTTTAAGGATTGCCCATCATGTCTGATTTTTTTGATTTATCCGAGCCCGAAACTGTTTCCGAAAAGCCGCAAGATTTCCCCTTTATGCGGGATTTAAACCCCGAACAAAGGCAAGCCGTTACCACTACCGAAGGGCCGGTTTTGGTCTTATCGGGTGCCGGCACGGGAAAAACACGTGTTTTAACAACGCGTATTGCTTATCTGCTGGCAACGGGACAGGCAAGCCCCTGGCAAATTTTAGCTGTTACTTTTACCAATAAAGCCAGCCGCGAAATGAAAGACCGTTTAGAGCAAATGATCGGCCTTTCGGCACGGTCGGTGAACTTGGGTACTTTTCACGCTTTCGGGGTACGGGTTCTTTCCCGTTATGCGGCCGAAGCCGGCTTAAAACCGGACTTTATCGTTTTAAATACGGATGATCAGGAAAGACTTCTAAAAAAAATCATGCAGGAAAACGGTATAGATATCAAACAATATTCCCCCGCCGCCTTGTTAAGTATTATCGAACGATGGAAAGATCGGGGGCTATCCCCAACCGCTATTACCAAGGCAGAAGATTCGCCGTTTTGTGACGGCCGGGCAAAAGGGTTTTATCAATTGTATCAAGATCGCCTACGCACCCTAAACGCTGTCGATTTTGGGGATCTATTGCTTTTACCGTTAGAACTTTTCCGCACGCACCCCAATGTTCTAAGTGCCTATCAAAACAAATTCCGATATATTCTGGTGGATGAGTATCAGGATACCAACGTGGCTCAATACCTTCTATTAAGGCTTCTTGCGCATAAAAGCCAAAATATCTGTTGTGTAGGCGATGATGATCAATCCATTTATTCCTGGCGCGGGGCCGAAGTTGAAAACATCCTTAAATTCCAAGAGGTCTATCCCGCCGCCACCATCATTCGCTTGGAAAGAAATTACAGATCCACCGACCATATTTTAGGGGCGGCCTCGGGGTTAATTTCCAATAATGCCGGAAGACTCGGTAAAACATTAAAAGTTGCCGATACCCGTGATGGTTTCGGCGATAGAGTGCACATAGAAGGATATTGGAACGGTTCTGAAGAAGCCAAAGGGGTTATCGAAAAAGTTTTGCGTGAACAACGCCAAGGTCATACCCTGTCCCAAATGGCGATTTTAGTGCGTACCTCCGCACAAACACGTCCCTTTGAAGAGCAATTGATTAAAGAGGGTATCCCCTATAAAATCATCGGCGGTTTTAAGTTTTATAAACGTGAAGAAATTCGGGACGCAGTGGCGTACTTACGCCTGGTTCTCAACACGGGGGACGACTTGGCTTTTTTACGTATCGTGAATAAGCCTCGCCGCGGGATTGGTGACGGTGCGATTAGCGCCCTTGAACAAGCAGCAAAGGAACACCATCTAAGTCTTTTTGATGCTATTCCGTGGGCGGAACTGCGCCCTTCGGTTCGAAAAACGCTGGACACGTTCACGGGCCTGATTACCATGATGCGGGATAAAACAAATACATTGGATCCCGAACCATTGGCGCGACAACTCTTGGAAGATTCGGGATACCTCAATATGTGGCGCACGGATAAATCAGTAGAAGCCGAAGGACGGTTGGAAAACATTAAAGAACTCTATAATGTTTTGGGCGAATTTGAAACAATTAACGCCTTTATTGAATATGCGGCCCTTGTTACCGATGCCGATGAAAAAACGGACGGTGATCAACTGGTCGTGATGACCTTGCATGCGTCCAAGGGGCTTGAGTTTGATTGTGTCTTTCTGGCCGGTTGGGAAGAAGGTCTGTTTCCGCATCAAAAGACACTGGATGAATCCGGTTCCCAAGGACTTGAAGAAGAGCGCCGTTTGGCCTATGTGGGATTAACACGTGCTAAAGAAAAAGCCTTTATTTCTTATGCTACCAATCGTAAAATTTACGGTCAATGGGAAAACGCGCTTTCCAGTCGTTTTATTGATGAGCTTCCCGATGAGCATGTGCAAAATGATACCCAAATTAACTTGGGCGGAAGCCCTTTTTGGAATAAAAATACTTTTTCGAGATATGATAAATCCGATTGGGTTACCCAAGAATCCAAACCTTTTTATCAACCTGCTTATACTGCCCCTAAATCAAAACGAATCGGTAAACGGGTGTATCACGAATCGTTCGGTTACGGCACGGTGATTAAAGAAACACCGAACGGATTGGAAGTCCATTTTGATGATTTAGGTCTTAAAAAGGTCCAATCCCGATTTTTGGCTGAGGTATAAAAAAGCCGCCCCTTTGGGCGGCCGTTTAATTCGTTAATCACGCCATTCGTATCTGGAATAATCCCGACCTGTGGTGGGTAATTGTCCCAACATTTCGGTGATAACTTTTGTTTGTTTCGGTGACCGCAACCGATAAACGGGCAGTAACCCCATAATAATCATTCTGTTTTTTAATAATCTTTTAATATCTTCCGTCACATGCGGCATACCCAATGTCCGGATATAATCACACATCATCTTTACCCGAGCCGTTCCCCGGTTATCAATTTCGAATACTGTATCGGCGTATCTTTGTTGAATACTTTCGCACCGCCGAATAACATTTCCGATACCGGCATCGTCTGTCTTATCCCCGCCGTCCTTTAAAATATAGTCCCGTCTTTGTTGCCACAACAAAATCTGATCATTTTGCAAGACAATCTTATCTAATATCGGCGCAACCGCCGAAATCTTATCAAAAACACCTGGTTTCATAATAGTACCTCCTTTAATTTACCCCCCTCTTTCGACAAGGGTTAGGCATACTATACACCATTTTTTATATTTTGTCAAGTATTTTCTTTACCTATTTTCAAACAATTTAAAACCGTTTGTCCCAAACGCGAAGCGTCCGATATCCAAATCCCTTTTACCTTTTCAAGGGCTGTCCTTTTTTCGGCAATAATTTTTTGCGGGTTTGCCATTTCCGTCCCCAATAACGGCACATGCATCGCCCCCAGCAAGGTCTGCCCCGGAATGTAAATAATTAACGGTTTCTTGCGCCGCACCTGATGATAGAAAGCAGCCAATTCCATTTCCAAATCACCGGCCAACTGTCCGATGATCAAAACAGCTTCCGTATTTTTATCCTTTAAAAAAGCTTCCATTACCGGCACAAAAGAGGTCCCCACCAATCGTGATGCCCCCAACGACACACAC
>JAFYHG010000028.1 GCA_017539265.1 Alphaproteobacteria bacterium
ACCCAGTGATGTGGAATTGGCCCTGTGTCGTCCTTTTTGGGAGAGGGAGGTTACCCTTTTACAGCCCAAAATTATCCTTTTGATGGGGGCAAATGTATCGGGTGCGGTTTTAGGGGTATCGGCGCTATCCAAAGCGCGCGGTGTCTGGCATGATTATCAAGGTATCCCCACACGTGTTTCCATTGCGCCGGCGACATTGATTAAGTTTCCGGCCCAGAAAAAGCAGGCTTGGGAAGACCTGCAGCAAGTGCAGAAAAAATTGAGTGAAGTTTAGAAAAGGCGATTAATATGAAAAAACATCTTGGTAAAATAGTGATTTTAATTGATATAGCCCTTTTATTGCTTTCTATGTGGCTTTGGCTTTCGGTGTCTTTTGTCGGTTTCATCGGAATGATTGTGATGACTATCGTGTTCAGTTTTCATTTAAGAAAGTATACAAAGCATAATATAGCAATCCCCCTGTTCATTTTATTTCTTTATTTCCTTACATCACCTATCCTCCAAATTTTCTATGTGGGTAGGACTTATTGCGATTTTGTAAAGACAAAGGTGTTAAATGCCGGTAACGGGAACACATTTGATTTTTCAAAAGGTAAAATTAACTATATTGAAGGGGACGGTGGTTTTCAAGACGGACATTGTCGTGCCACAATTTCTTTTGATCCCGAAATGCGTTCAAAAATATCACAAATGGAATCCTATTGGCGCATAGAAGATGATTGTATTGATTACCTTTTTGAACACCATCGTAAGTCCACTATGGAAGACTTTTTAAGAAAAGATCCCTCGGCCCGTATGCCAAGCCGTTGTGCTATCCACAAGTATAGTGATGACAAAAGTGGGGTAGATGAATTAATTATATACGATCTGGATCGGCATAAACTCTTTTATGAGTATTATAACAATTAAGTGATTATTTTACCTGTTCCCCGCTTAAAGATGTTGCGGTGGCACCGGTGATTTTGACGCGGACAATCTGGCCCAAAAGGGATAAATCCCCCACAATATGTGCATTTTGCAGATAGGGGGTATAGCCCGAAATTTGGCCTTTTTCTTTGCCCTTTTCAATCAACAGGACATCCAACGTTTTCCCGACCGTATCCAAATTAAATTGCTTTTGTTGCGCCAAAAGAAGAGCCTGCAATTCCGTCAGCCTTTCCGTTTTGACCGATTCTGGGATTTGATTTTTCATAATACTGGCCGGCGTTCCGGGGCGTGCACTGAATTTAAAGGAAAAAGAGCTGGCATACCCGACTTGCCGAACGATATCCATTGTTTCCTGAAAATCCGCGTCCGTTTCACCGGGGAAACCCACAATAAAGTCGGACGAAATGGCAATATCGGGTCGCACTGCACGGAATCGGTTAATGATATCCAAGTATTCTTCACGCGTGTATTGGCGATTCATGGCCTTTAAAATACGATTACTGCCCGATTGAATCGGCAAGTGTATATAGGGCATCAACTTTGGAACATCCCGATGTGCGGTAATAATGTTATCCGTCATTTCCGAAGGATAAGAGGTCGTATAGCGTATCCTTTGAAGTCCGTCAATATCCGCAATCATTCGGATAAGGTCCCCTAAATCCTTTGCACCGTCGCCATGCCAACCGTTCACGTTCTGCCCCAAAAGCATAATTTCCTTTGCCCCCGTTTGGACAAGGCTTTTGGCTTCGGCTAAAATCTCGGATGCTGGGCGGGAGTATTCGCACCCCCGTGTATAGGGAACTACACAATATGAACAAAAATGGTCGCATCCTTCTTGAATGGCCAAAAAGCAAGAAGCGGCATGGGCCTGATGTGGCGGAAGAAAATCGAATTTGGATTCCGCCGGAAAATCCGCCAGTAAGGTGCGGCCTTTCTTACGGTTATATCGGGTAATAAGTTCCGGCAGACAATGATAGTTTTGGGGACCGACCGCTATGTCAACGGCATGGGCGCGCTTTAATAGTTCTTCCCCGTCGGCCTGTACCACACATCCCGCAACGATTAAAAGGGCTTCTTTTTTCTTTATCTGAACCAGACGGCCAATTTCGGAAAAGAGTTTTTCACTGGCCTTTTCCCGAATATGGCATGTGTTAATTAAGATAACATCAGCCTCCCGCGGGGAATCGGTATCCGTATAGCCCAAAACATGCAAAGAATCCCGCATCCGTGCGGAATCATACATATTCATCTGGCACCCGAATGTTTTGATATATAACTTCATTTTTGTCGGCTTTCAACGCGGGCCTTTAATTTTTCAACTGCCTGTGATCTGGCAAAAGCGTTGGGCAGGCCCTCTTTCGGATAAAGTGTGCGATAAAATTCGTTATATTCCTTAACGGAAAATACCTCGCGGGCCAAGTCTAACATTTTACGTCGCTTCCATTGGCTGGCCGCCCGAATGACTTCTTTCTTCTTTTCGGGGTCGATGGCGTAATTATTCAATAATTGAGATGCCCGCGGATCACTCTTTTGTTTAGAGGAATAAAACCATTTGATTTCAGGTGATTCGGCAGCCAACATCAACAGGGCATACGGATGCAATAATTTCCCCGTGAAAGAGCTTCCGGATGTATATCTTAACTGGCCCTGAATTTTATCCATATAGGTTATAATGTCATCTCGGGTGGAATCGTTATCATCAAGCTGTGTTAAAAGTTTTGCCAAATCCACCATGGCTGTTGCGTTTCCGTTTTCGGCGCTTAGGTGATAGAAAAGAATTGCCCGCCGCGGATTTTTATAAACGTTTCCTTGCCCCTTTTCATAGATATGCGCCAGATATAATTGGGCTTCGTCATCATTTTGGACGATGGCGCAGTGATTATAGGTTTCCAAGGCTGCATCCAATCCTTTTTCCCGTGCGATTTTATCGGCCAGTGGACAATCAGCCCGCGCAACAGACACCGCACATAAAATACTGCAAAGAAATCCCCAATGAATATAATGCATGATTAAAATTTAACCTCTATATGATCAATATTTTCCGGTGCCGGTGTTAAACTTGTATAAAAAGGCATTTGGGCACCGGCTTCCAAATCATCGTCGGATGTATGTACTTTCTTCTGGGCCAGAGTATGCCCTTCTTTGTCCACAGCCAGAATAGTTAATACAGGAATTGATTTTTTATCCGAGGCATTGTTTTGAATTTGTCCTTCGATTAAGACCTGATCAACACCTTCTTCTGTGGGTTCAACCCGAAAGGAAATTGTATTAACGCTCAACTCCGCGGCCGTTCCTGCAGGAATCGGCGCATCCATCACTTCAAAAAGAGGAATAACCTCCGGTTCAGGTTCGGGTATAGCAACGGTTTCCGGCGCAACAGCAGTATCAGGTACGATAATCGGTTCGGGCAAGGTCGGAAGCTGTTCTGTTTCCGTTTCAAAAACCGGTTCGGGAAGCACTATTTCCGGTTTGGCAACTGTTTCGGGCTCGACAATCATTTCCGATTTGATAATCGGTTCCTCTTTAACAACCGGTTCAGGTTCAGTAACCGTTGGCGCGATTATTGTTTTGGGAACAACAGTTGTTGGCACTTGAACGGGCTTAATCGGGGATTGGGGTGCCATTTCTTCAGGCGGCACCGGCAAAACCTCTTTTACCGGATTTTTGGTCGGAATCGGTTTAGGGGCAGGGGCTGCCTTTTTAGGTGCATTTTTTTTCGGAGCTGCCTTAGGCACTTCTTTTTTGGGCTCTTCTTTTAAAGGCACTTTTTCTAAGGGCATTTTTTCGATTTTTCCTGCCTGCGGTAATTCTTTAACCTCTACAACCGGTTGATTAACGGGTTGAACCTTTCTGGGTCGGACAGGCAGAGCATTTTGACGTACCTTGGCCGGTATTTTGGATTCATCCATAGCTAAAGACGGGAAAGTTGTTTGTATTGAAGGTGTTAATAAATCACGGCACATCCAACCCAATACGAGCAAACCCAACACAAAAATCAAATACAGGAAAACAATTCCGACACCTTTTTTCTTCTTTTCGGGTGTCATGTCAATGGGCTTAAACGCTTCCGGTAAAGAATCCGCCGGCGAAGTTCTTAATTCGGCCGCCGGATGGATCGGTTCGGAAAAGGCTTCCCCTGTCGGCGCCATAGGTGCAGACGATTCGGATGCCAGATCGGATTCTTCCAAAGTAAAAGGTGCTTCTTCCCCTTTTAAAAAGACAAAATTACATGCCGAACATTTTAATTTTTGACCGCTTTCTAATTGAATTCCCTCAGGAATTTTATATTTTGCGGAACATTTTGGACATATTATGAACATTTATCTTTCCCTTTTCAAAAAAATGGTGTAATAATACTATATAGAATTTTTCTTGAAGATACAACTTAAATTTGAAAAAAGGATTAAAAAAGTGTCTACGCAAACGAAATTAAATGCACCTGTTGCCGAATTTAACGGCGTTTCTTTCCGCTATGACGGCGGTCCTGAAATTTTAAAAGATATTCAATTTACCCTATCACCGGGGTCGTTTCATTTTATGACGGGGGAAAGCGGTGCCGGTAAAACCTCGCTTTTAAGTTTACTCTATCTGTATCATTTGCCGACAAAAGGGCGTGTCAGGTTATTCGGTTATCCGGTTGATGAAATGGCACGTCTTGATCGTGCAAAACTGCGTCGCCAAATCGGTGTCGTGTTTCAGGATTTTCGCCTGCTAAACCACTTGACCGCTTTTGATAATGTGGCCTTGCCTTTACGAATTGCCGGGGTTAAGGAATCCGAAATTCGGCGCCATGTATCGGAATTGTTGGCTTGGGTGGGCCTTGAAAACCAGATGAAAACTCATCCGCCTGAACTGTCGGGTGGTGAGCAACAAAGAGTTGCCATTGCACGGGCCGTGATTAATCGGCCGACATTGTTGTTAGCAGACGAACCGACGGGGAATGTGGATGATGCGATGGCCAAAAGGTTGCTTCACCTATTCTTGGAACTGAATAAATTAGGCACGACGGTTGTGATTGCTACCCATAATGAAGGTCTTATCCGCCATTTTGGATTCCCAAGGCTTCATTTGGATAAAGGCCATTTAAGTGTTGTGCCTCAAAATCAATATAAAGAAATGGCGTCCAAGTTATTTAATCGCGGAGGTGCCCAATGAAACAAAGTCGTTTGTTTTTTAGTACGGATTCCAATCGGTTGTTTTTGCCGTGGATGAGTATGTTGATGGGATTTATCGCCGTTTTGATATTAGCCGCCGGGATGAGTGCCTATGACTCCATTACAAATTGGCAACGGGTGGTATCGGGATCATTGACGGTTCAAATCCCGACTTATACCGAGGCCGGAGATCCCCGTGGGGAAGTTGTGAACAGAGAAATTGAAACGGCCTTAACCATTTTACGGTCCAGCACCGGTGTTAAAGGGGCAACGGTTCTTTCGGATTCCCAAATGACGGAACTGATGATTCCCTGGTTAGGTGAGGGGGCAGCCGTTTCGGAATTACCGCTACCGAAATTGATTGATGTGATGGTGGATTCGGATCATTACCCCGATATGGCACAATTAAAAACAGATTTGGCCGCGCAAGTGCCTTCTGCCGTATTGGATAGCCATCGTTTGCGTTTAGAACCGCTTTTGCGGCTTTCGAGCGGTGGGATTAAACTGATCGGATTTATTTTGATCTTATTGGCATTGACGGCTTCATTTACGGTTATTTATGCCACGCGGACCAGCTTGACCGCTCATGAACATATTATTTCCCTGATACACATGATGGGGGCGAATGATTGGTTTATTACGCGTCAATATGCCGCACGAAATTTTAACCTGACATTTATGGGCAGTTTCTTTGGCCTATTGTTGGCACTACCGATTATGGCAGGTGTGTCCTTTTTAATCCACGGGGCAACATTGGATTTTATATGGAATCCGGCTCTGGATATCAAACAATGGATTGTTTTGGGATGTGTGCCGGTCGGTCTTGCACTATTGGCATTTGTAACAACGCTTAAAACGGTATCTGATTATTTGAAACGGTTTTTATAATGGCAAAAAAGATAGTTTCCCCGACTTTCCTGTATATAATGATCATAGGCATCAGCGTATGGCTGATCGGGTTTGCGGGATTTTGTCTTTATGCCCTCAGTTTTAAGTTTCAAGAAGCCGAGCATACCGACGCCATTGTTGTCTTAACAGGCGGTGGGGAAAGAGTTTCGACCGCATTGCATTTATTGGAAGAGCATTATGCCGATTATTTACTGATTTCCGGTGTGCATCCGTCCGTTAAAATAGAGGATTTGACCAAAGGTCTTCCCCAAGAAGTACGCAATCGGATTACGTTGGATTATGTGGCACAAGATACACGTGGAAATGCTAAAGAAACGGCGGCTTGGATTGCAAAAAATAAGGTAAAATCGGTTATTCTGATTACCAGTTTCTACCACATGCCGCGCAGTATTTTTGAGGTCCTAAAAGAAAGCCCCGATTTACATATTATTCCTCAGCCCGTATTTCCCAAGTCATTTGACAATTCGGTTGATTGGATTCGGACACGTTATGCATGGCTGCTGTTTATTGAGTATCATAAATTTTTGGTAACTCGCTTACAAAACTTATTTGAAAGGACTACAAAATGATGGAAAAAATACGTTCATTCGCATTTACGGTTTGTTTTTACACGGTTACACTTATTTTATTTGTGCTGATGCTACCGACTATGTTTATGACGCGTAAAGGCTCTCTTTTCTTTCCTGTTTTTTGGACAAAGATGGCAACGGTTATGGTGCGCGTTTTTTGTGGGGTAAAGGTGCGGGTTGAAGGATTGGAAAACCTGCCCAAAAAAAATGGCTATATCGTGGCGTCTAAACATCAATCGGCATTGGAAACAACGCTATTCCATCGGCTTATTCCATATACTTTTTATGTGCTGAAAAAGGAGTTAATGTGGTTGCCGCTTGTGGGATTTTATTTCTTAAAAACCGGATGTATCCCCATTGATCGGAAGGGCGGCGCAACAACCATGCGTAAGATGTTGACGGGTGTGAAGTCAAGGTTAGCCGAAGGGATGAATTTGGTAATCTTCCCCGAAGGAACACGTACAGCCCCCGGCACAAAAAAGCCATACAGCCCCGGCGTAGCCTTCCTTTATGAACAATGCGGCGTGCCTGTGGTGCCGGTTGCATTGAACAGCGGGTATTGTTGGCCTAAAAATAAGATGATCAAACATGCTGGAACGGTAACCGTCCGTTTTTTAAAGCCTATCGAACCGGGGTTGCAACGGCGTGTTTTTTTGGATGAACTTTATCGCCGGATAGAGGATGCTCAAGATACGCTTCCCAATCCGTTTGAGGGTAAATAAATGCAAACATTGGAACCAAAAATTGCTTTGGGTCTGTATGCTGATTCATCGGCGGTTTATATCAATGCCTGTTTGATTAAGACAGACGGCCTTGATATCTTGGCAGATCCGATTTCAATTACGCGCCCGTATTCACCGGAATTACGTGATAGGCTTTTGCATTTAAAATACCCCGATGATGTCGCCAATGCCGATTTAATGACGGCACTAAATCACGATTTGGTTGCCGAGCATGGAGCGGTTGCCGAAGAACTTTTAAATCAAGTTTCCCGTCATATTCCACATGTTGATGTTGTGGGATATTCGGGCCATTTAGTGCACTTGGGAATAGCCGATAGGCAAGCGGTTCTGTGGGGGAGTGGTACAGATATGGCCAAAAGATTGCATATCCCCGTTATTAACCGCTTTATTCAAACGGATTTACAGGCCGGCGGTGTCGGACATCCGATTTTAACAACTTTTTGGGAAGCCGTTACGCGTTCCCGTAAAAAGCCGTTGGCGGTATTGGGATTAAGCGGTATTACAACCCTGACCTACATCGGTGAATTAGGAGAGCAATATGCCTTTGATATCGGGGTGGGATGCCTGTTGTTGGATCGGTGGCTCAGGCGACACGCGGATACAGAAATGGATTTTGACGGCACTTGGGCTGAAAAAGGGAAGGTAGATGAACGGCTGTTGGCTTATCTGTTAAAGACGCCGTATTTGGCACAACAACCGCCAAAATCTTTGGACAGAAGCGACTTTAATCACCTATTGGCACAGGTTGAAGGGAGTTCACCTGCAGATGGCGCGGCCACTTTAACGGCATTCATTGTGGAAAGTATTTTGGCGGCACGTTCATTTTTGCCTAAACCGCCTTTGGAATGGGTTTTAACAGGGGGAGGAGCCCTCAATCCGGCAATTGTTTTACGACTTAAAAAATTATTGGGTGGAAGGGTCTCAACAATATCGGAAATCAATATGCCACATTACAATTTGAATGCGGCCGGATATGCGTTTTTGGCGGTACGATCATTGATGGGCTTGCCGATTACATTCCCGACAACAACCGGAGTCCCCGAGCCGATTTCCGGTGGCCTCTTTCACGGGATAGAATAAAAAAGTCACCCCGCCGGATGACGGGGTGATTTGATTTTGGAAAACTACTTTGTTTTTCCCTTTGTTGCCTGATAGGCGCGTGTCGTCAAGGGGCTTTGTTCCTCATCCCGCTTTTTGCGTAAGGAGACCAAATTCCGCGCAATACCGTTCCGCTTATAGGTCCCTTCGGCCAAGCGTTTGGCGATACTTTTCCGTTTTTCCGGATCGGTCTCAGCCCTCAGTTGAGCACGCATATCTTCCCGTTTCGGCGGATCAATCGGCAGTGCCTGTCCTTTAAGGCGGACCCGACCGTTTTCAACCGTTAAGTCAAATTGTTCCAATCCGCGGAAAGTAATCGGTGCTCGTGCCAGTAAGCCTTCCTCTACGTTCACAACGGATAAGTCCCCATAGAAGGAGTATTTGATATCATTGTTGTTATCATCAAATCCGCTATGCCACTCCATACTTTCATATTGGGTAGCAAAGGCTACATTACCGTTGCCCAAATCCTTCATCCGAACACCGTGAAAGATTCCGCTTTGATACATTTGATTGACTCCCCAACCGGGGTTTGTATCGGTTAACCCGAATTCTCTTTCCCAACGGCTGCGGTCAATTTCAACCTCACGCCCCATCAATCCGTTATAGCACATGATTTCAAAGGCTGTTTTTGCATCGCCCCGAGCCACGGCATCGCGGAATTTATCCTGATACCCCGGACCGATTAAGCCATTGATTCGGGCTTCTTCCTTGCGTGCGGCGGTGAAAGATTCCTTGGTAATTGTATCGGACAAACGTTTTCCGGAAATTTTAAAGTGGGGTAAAAATTGATCGATAATTTCGGCCCCTTGTTTTCCGACACCTGTATATTCTAGCGACAAAGACCTTAACCGCGGGAATTGTTGATGGATTGTTTCCATATCCTGATCTCTTAAGCCATAGGCCCTGATGGTTAGGCTCTCAAGTTCCGGCAAATAGCCCAAAGACCGTAAATCTTCACCGGTAAAGCCATAGCCGCTTGATCCGTAACCGTTTTGTTGATCGATGGTTAAGGATTTCAACTTTTTACAATGCGAAATAGCCCCTGCATCCACGTTTGTCCAACCGATTTTTAAAACCTCCAACTCTTGACATTGTGCCAAGGCTTCATAAAAACTTTTTCCGGTTGTGCCGGCGCTGGACCAATTTCCCCAATAATCCTCGGTGGACATATCGTATTCAATCATTTTGGTGGATTCATTGATTGACCCGTAACTTTCGCTGCGATGATAGTATTCATAATGATAAATACCAGAGGGATATCCATCTCGATAGGTGCATTTTTTCAACAAGCATCCATTTCTATCCCGTTTTTCATACGGACCGTCCAGTTCTCCGTCCTTATAATTTGCAGATTCCAAAACCCGACCATCCTCGGCATAGCATTTTGAAGGGCCTTCTTTTTTACCATCTTTATAGGCACATGTCATTTTAACCTTACCACTGGGGTAGTATTCTTCAAAAGTACCATCCAATTCACCGTCTTTATAGGAACATCTTTCTAAAATAATGCCTTCCTGGGATCGTTTTTCATAAAGGCCTGTCTTTTTACCCATAACGGCGTGGTAATGTTCTTCGACTTTACCGTTTTCATGATAACTGGTAAATTCGCCGTTAACGGGCCACGGACCGTAATAATCTTTGCGGCCGGATAAGGTAGCCTCTATCCTTAAGGTCCCGTTTTTGTCGTATTCTTGATACAGGCCCTTATATTCCCCGTTTTGATAGGTGCATTTGACTATCCCATCAGCATTTTTTCTTTCATAAGGACCGTCCAATTCGCCGTCTTTATAGGCCCCTCTGACATAATATCCTTTGGCCTTTCCTTTTTCGGACATAGGACTGCGCTCAAATGGGCCGTTCTTTTTTCCGCCCTGATATGTTCCTGTTTCATACCAACCACTGCCCTGATACTCTC
>JAFYHG010000029.1 GCA_017539265.1 Alphaproteobacteria bacterium
AACATATCCGTAATGACGACCACACCGTCTCCCGTATCCACAGCAGCCGTTTTTTCCAAAATTTCATGGCGTTTTAATTCCATATCATCATCGGGGTTAATACCGACACACTCTACACCTTTTTGCGGCCCCACCACATGCTGTGCCACATTTAACATTTCATAAGCTAACCGTCCGTGCGTTACTAAAACGATACCAATCATTTACAACTCCTTTCCGGATTCAAGTTTCAGGCGTCCCGCCAAAACCGAATCGATAACCAAGACTTTGTCGGCCTGATTTTTATCCTGTGTCCAAAGCCAAAACTCAGGAATTTTACTCATATCCGCCTCAGGCAAGCGTTCCGGCTTATTCTCACAAAGCCGTATAAATGCCCCGATTTTTGCCGATGAACAAACCGGCAACCCCGAGACAAGCCCAATCCCGCGAACTTCTATCCAACCTTGATGTGTTCTCGGGGCATAGGCAATGTTATCCCGAACCTCCGTCACATCATCAGATATTAATTGCCCCCCGCGGTTGATGAGGGCCAATGCCAAAGAAGATTTTCCGGCACCGGATTCGCCTGTTATCATATAGGCTCTTCCATTTATAGCAACAGAACTTGCTTTTATTTTCATGCCGAAAAATCCTTCACTGGCGTTCCCGGCGGGAGTCGAACCCACGGCCCCAGGATTAGGAATCCTGTGCTCTATCCATCTGAGCTACGGGAACAAACTTTTAGCCGTTTGCGATATATTCGGCAAACATCCGCACGACGATGAAATAGAGGCAAGCCAATACCGCTTCAATCACAAAAGCGTAAATACCGACCCGGAATAAATCCACAAAAGCCATCAACAAAGTCAAAGCCAAAATAATGGCTAAAACATAATAAACCGGCTTAATAAACGGTTTCAACTTCGGTGCAAATTTATTGATGAAAATCGGTTCCAAAGTCAATAATTTTTTAAAAGATTGGGCTTTATCACCTTTTTTGACTACAACTTTTTCTTCTGCCATAATAATTTCTCCTTTTATTGTTTTTTTCTCATGGTGGGGAAAGCAATTACATCCCGAATGGACGTATTGCCGGTCAAGAACATGACCAATCTATCCATACCGATTCCCAATCCCCCGGTGGGCGGTAATCCGTGCTCTAATGCTTCTACAAAATCGTCATCCATCATATCGGCTTCTTCATCACCGGCTTCACGGGCAGCAACTTGTTCTTCAAAGCGTGCCCTTTGATCCAACGGGTTCGTAAGCTCTGAATAAGCATTACACATTTCTTTACAGTTAATAAACGTTTCAAATCTTTCCACAAGGCGTGGCTCCGACCGATGCTCTTTCGTCAGGGGCGACATCGATTTCGGATGATCCGTCACATGTGTCGGTTGAACGAGGTGTTGTTCGCATTTTTCTTCAAAAACAGCGACCAAAACATGTCCCCAATCGGCGGAATCTTCGACCTCAACACCCAAATCATCGGCGGCCTTACGGGCTTCCGCATCAGTTTTAATGGCCATAAAATCAACGCCGGTGTATTCTTTAACCAAATCCGCCATAGAACGCCGTGCAAAAGGCTTGGATAAATCAAATTTCTTGCCGTCATATTCGATTTCTAACGTCCCGTTTACGGCCAGACAGGCTGCGCGCACGATTTCCTCAAATAAGTCCATCATATCGTTATAGTCGTTATACGGCAAATACATTTCCAATCCCGTAAATTCGGGGTTATGGGTAGTATCCATGCCTTCGTTTCTGAAATTGCGGGCAAATTCAAACACCCCCGGCATACCCCCGACAATCAGTCGTTTTAAGAATAACTCCGGTGCCACCCGTAAGAATAAATCCATATCCAAAGTATTGTGGTGTGTTACAAAAGGTTTTGCCGTCGCGCCACCCTTAATAACCTGTAAAATAGGGGTATCCACTTCCAAACACCCTTTAGAAATCAAAAGTTGCCGAATGGATTCAAAAATTTTACTGCGCTTAATTAAGGTTTGAATTGTTTCCGGTGATACAATCATATCGACCTCGCGGTGGCGGTATTTTGTATCCGTATCCGTCAAACCGTGGAATTTTTCCGGTAATGGCAACAGGGCTTTTGCCAACATCGTGATTTCCGTCGTGTTAACGGATAACTCACCGCGCTTGGTGCGGCGAACAGTTCCTTGAACACCGATGATATCACCGATATCCACCATGTCCAGCATTTCCAAAACTTCCGGCGCTGAATTTTCTTTGGATGTATAAATTTGGACCTTTCCGGTTGCATCATAAATATCCATGAACATGCCCGAGTTCCGAATGGCGCGCACGCGGCCGGCTACTTTTACCACGTCTTCCGTTTGGGTATCGGGGGCCAAATCGGCATATTTTTTTGCAAGGGTTTCACTTGTTGCCGTCGGTTTATAAATGTGCGGATAGGCGTTAATGCCTTTCGCCGTTAATTTTTCCAGCTTACCAACCCGAATTTGCCGTTGTTCATGTCCGATATTTTGATCTTCTGCCATTTTATTTAGTCCTTTCATACGATTTTCTTAATTTATCCTTTTTTATTTCAAAAGTCAAATATTTTAGATGACAAAGGCAAAAAAAATTGCTAATATTGTCTCATGATGATGAAAACAATATGTCCTTTTTTTGGAAAATGCGGCGGTTGCCTGTATCAGGATCTGCCCGAAGAAGAGTATCTGGAAAAAAAGAAAAATTTTATCAAACGGGCGTTTGCCGACTATGGAATGGCTGTAGAACCCGATGATGTCCGTAGCGTCCCTTTGCATAGCCGGCGGCGGGCATCTTTTTCTTTTGCGGGTGGCATTTTGGGCTATAATGCCTTAAAAAGCCATCAGATTATTGAGATTACAAATTGCCTGTTATTAAAACACGAAATTATTCAATTTTTACCCGTTTTGCGTCAAAACATTAAAAAATTGGGTGGGGCAGGGGATGTCTTTGTTTTGGTAACGGGCTTTGGTTTGGATATACACATCAAAACGGATAAGATGAATATCCCCGCACTGGCACAGTTAGAGTTATTAACCGCATTGGCAACACATCCGGCAGTTGTGCGTTTAACTTATAACACGGAACCGGTCGCGCAAAAGGTTCGCCTTCCCCTGATGCCGGATGATTTTTTACAACCCTCTCAAGAAGGGGAGAAGATTATTTCCGGTTTGATATTAGACGAAATTGCCGGTGTTCGGCGAGCCGTTGATTTATTTTGCGGTAGCGGTACGTTTACTAGGCCTTTACTGGATCGGGGTATTTGTGTTTCGGGGTATGATTGCGCCCGTACGGTTACTTTATTGGGCCCAAAGGGAGTTTCCCGTGATTTATTTCGGAATCCGTTACTGCCCGATGAACTGAACGGGCTTGATTTAATCATTTTGGATCCGCCACGGGCGGGTGCCAAAGCTCAGGTTGAACAAATCGCACAAACCGATGTGCCGAAAATCGTGATGGTTTCCTGTGCCCCGCAAACGGCGGCGCGGGACAGTAAAATCCTAATCGATTCGGGTTGGAAACTTAAAAAATTAATTCCCGTGGACCAATTTACATGGTCAAACCATATCGAACTGGTCGCCATCTTTGAAAAAAAGTAGTTTTTATAAGATTTTTTGTTCTTTTTGAAAATAATAATTTTAACATATTGAATTATATATAAAAAGTAATCTCTTTTTTTTAACTGTAAAGCCGATAAATTTATTGACAATCGTCCAAAAATTATGTATGTTGAACCCAGAGTTATAAAGGCTCATAGTACAAAATAAACAGAAAGGAGAAGTAAGTGTTAAAAAAAATAAAGGGATTTTTCCATCGGCGCTCAGGCGAATCGGGCCGTTCAATGGTGGAAATGTTGGGTGTTTTGGCGGTTATTGGTGTTTTAACGGTGGGGGGCTTGGCTGGTTATAATTATGCTATAACGAAACATCGGGTTAACACCATTTTAAATGAATTGAGTTTGCGGTTTACGGTCGCTGAGCAGCAAATGACGGTAGGTGCCCCAATTAATATGTCGGAATTTGATGATACAGTTTTGGGAAAATATAAAATTGATGTTTATCAATCGCCGTCTAGGGGTAATGTTGTTGAATTCCGCTTGTCAAATATCCCTTATGAAGTTGCTAAACAATTGTTTAGTTCCGGTAGTAATCTTTGGAATCTGCCTCTATCTTATTTTGATATTCAAAAGCAAACGGGTGTTATTGCTTCTAACGATTTTTCTTATCCGAAACCAATCCAAGAGGTTAAGGCGGATGGCGGAGTGACGATCTTAATTATTGTTATTGGTATCATTGTTGGTGGAACCGCGGGATGTAGCGCAAGTCCAGAAGAAATAAGGAAAGAAAGAGAACGCGCAGCCAATCGGACTATCTCTGGTGAGTGTATATTTGGGCCATAAATGTAGAAAGATATTTATTCAAGGAGAAAATAAAAATGGCAAGAAAAATTAAACGGTTTTTGGTATTTATGTTCTTTTCACTGTTCTTTACGGTGCCGTCCAAAAAAATCCAATCAACGGATTCGTCAAAAGCAAATGTGTCGGCGACTCTAAAGGATTCAAAATCATCTACGTCTATAGGACAAGTCCTATCTTCTGTAATCGGTGTGAAATCAGCGGATGCCGCGGGATGCTATACCCCTGATGGTGGTTGTACTTGGGTCTGCGATGGACCCGCTGATGGCGGTTGTTAAGAAATAAGTCCTATTTTAGAAATTAAGCCCCGTTCATTCGTGGCTTTTTTATGCTCGTTTTTTTCTGTTATCTTGAACGAAGTGAGAGATCTTGTGACATTTTTCAAAAGATTCTTCGGTCATTATACTCCCTCAGAATGACGCAATCTGTCGTCCTGAACGAAGTGGAAGATCTCTTTAGCCCCTGTCATACTGAGCAAAGCGAAGGTTCTTTTAACATCCTGCACAAGATTTTTCGGTCATCACATTCCTTCTGAATGACACAAAATCCAAGCGAGAATAACCCCTTATAATCTGTGTTGTAAGTATTGGAACAAGCGGTCTCTCATTTTTGTGTAGAACCAAACCCCCAACAAAATCAAAATACCCAGAACAATTAAGCCTACCCCCGTTGTTGCCAATGTCGCAAACAGATGAAAATACGCTAACACAAGTCTGATGAACATCAGAAACAGCATGATATTAAAGCTTTTTACATCGTTTTTCTTTGCCACATATGCCGCTGCCAATGAAAGCAGGAATAACGTCATTATAATCCCTAACACCGGCGCTTTCACAAGGGATGCCAATATCGCAATTGCTGCCACGCCCAAAATACCGAAAATAGCCAATTTATATTTCCGCATTACATAAATCGGGTAAGCCGATAAAATTACCAAAGCCCAGATGTTTTTAAGTGCCCAAGTGCTATCTTTAAAAAGTGGGAAAGAAGTGCTTCGTTGGTCGGTTAAGTCAATATCAAATCGAATGGCTAATAAGATACATGCTATCGCCGGCAAAACTTTAAACAAGTCATGCAACTTATGTTCGGGTGCCATTTGGTATCCGATCAGGGTCAATGTTACAACCCCCATCATCCCCGCCATGGGGGAGGGAAAATGTACCCCGATAAGTCGTAAAAACATGGCTGCTAAAACGGTGTTGAAAAGCATTTCACTGTTTTGCTTCGCACCATACAGCGCAATCATCATCAGGATAAACAAGGTTGTCAATGTGCCTACAATCGGAATTTGAACCATCGATGTAAACAGGGCGACCGCTAACACACCTAATAAACCCCACAGGATTCTTTTATTCTGTCGCATCATATAAATCGGATAGGCAGCCAAAATTACCAAAGCCCAGATACAACGGAACGCATAGCCTGTTTTTTGTATAATCGGGAAGGATATCTCGTGCCCAAAAGATAATCTCGCGTCAAAAAGCCCGCACAAAGCCACAACCCCTACAACGCACCAATACTTTAACACCTTAACCAGATTATGATTTGGCGCGATTTGATTGGCAATAAGCCATAGCGTCATAATCCCGAAAGCTCCCGCTAAAGGTGAGGGAACACGATATGTTACAAAGTCCATAACGGGTTTTAGGTAATCGGATGATACAAAGGTTAGGGCAACAACCGGATACCATGCATGGGCCCAAAATTGTTTTTCCGACAGCGCAATAAAACAAACGGACAAAACCGCCCACCAAAACAGGGCATTCATCGGATTACCGCTTAATTGAAACCACTGGGAAATTGTTCCGATATTGGCGCCTATTAAACCGACACCTGCCACGATAAACCATTCCTTGGCGCGATTTTTACCTTTGACATATGTATAAAAGGTGGCAAAACTGACACCACAGAGCAAAAATAAAGTGCTCAAGGCCCGAACTGCCGGCGGAATTTTATCATAGTTTGCTGCCACCAAAGCAATAATTCCCAAAAGGATACTCCCTAGCGCTAAATAACAAATTGCAGTCACAAAAGACAAACGGAATGTCTTGACCGGTTGTACGGTTGTTTCTTTTACCTTGACGGGGATATTGTCCTTTTGAATCTTTTGAGGCTCGGGGGTCCAAGCCTTATTCGGATTTAAAACAAACGCGGCCTGTGCAGGGGTTATAAGTTTATGCTTTACCCATGATTTTATTTGTTCCTCGCGTTCAAATTTCTGAATAGCTTTAGCCTCTTGCCATGAAATAATCCCGTTATCCAGTAATTCCTGAACGGTTTGAGGTGCTTTCTTTTTAGACGAAGGCGCGATTAACCATATAATAAAAACGATAAAAGCGATAGCAAAAATAACACCGAAAAATTCTTCCATTTTATTTCTCCTTTATTACATCACGCCAATCACGGCCGTCAATAAGTAATTCTTTTGCAATGGCTTTATGCCCCTTCTGACAGGAAAAAACAATGCTGAACCGATGCCGGTTTTGACGAAATAACGAATCTAGTTGAGCCGACTCTTTTTCGGGAATGAAATAACGATTGTTTGGCCCTGTCGGCAGTTGACAATCCGGATAGTCCGATCGATAAAAAGAACGACTATCGATTCGATATCGCAAATAATGTCCCCTTAAAATATCCCGCGGATCATAACCTGTGATAGGTACTTCAACCAATTGCGCTTGACTCACCCGATTCATTAAAACACCAATCCAGACCATAAAAAAGAATGCCGGAAATAATAACACAAGTAAAACAAAATATTTTTTCATGTAATCTCCTTTTTTTTAATCATATAGAATTATTACGGGAAATGCAAGGGATTTTTTAATATAAAAAACGCCCTGAAACCAGGGCGTCTTTTATTCCTAAAATCGTGATTAGCTGGAAGTTTTCACGGATTTTGACATATTGATTTGAATTGTGCAATCTGCAGAGTCAGAGCACTTTGCATTCTTATCACCGACAACACGATCACCGGACAATGTTCTAACAAGGTCACCGACTTTCGAATATGCCTTATTTACCTTGATTGTCACGATACCAGCATCAGTGGAATGAATATCGTTATCAATAGTAATGGCCGGCAAAGTGAGGGCTTCAAGACCACCCAAGTTTGCTAAATTAGCCGCATCACCGGCACCGCCACGGGAAGAGGTCGCCGTAATGGCAACCAAAGCCGCTGCATTTAAAAGTTCATTGGCACGATAACGGTTCATGGCCAAAGTATAACCGGCGATACCACCGATTGACAGAACACCGATAATGGCTAAAACACCCAACATTTCGACCATAGAGCGGCCGGATTCATTCGTATTTTTCATTTTATTTTTATCCTTTTAAAATTGTTAACAATTGTTAGTTACGCTGATTTCCAGATACCCCTAATGGAACACCCCAAAATCACCTTACACATAACTTTCTAGCATACTCTTTTTCAAAAATCAATGCCTTTTTATACTTTTTTTTAAAAAAAATACCGATCTTTCAAAATCGGTATTTTTTAAATTAATCATCGGTATCGTTTTCTTCAATCAGGCTATATACGGATCCGGGATCTTTTACCTGCCTCAAGGCCGTTGCAACCTTTTCATCCCTTAACAGCCTTGATAATCGCGCCAAGGCCTTTAAATGATCGGCACCGGCTTCTTCCGGCACCAACAATAAAAAGACCAAATCCACCGGCTTATCATCAACAGATTCGAAATCTACCGGTTTTGTGCGCACAAAAGCACAAAAAATTCTCTTGAGTGCAGCTAACCTTGTGTGCGGTAAAGCCACACCCCGGCCGATACCCGTTGTGCCCAGGCGTTCCCGTTCAATCAAGGCATCCAGAACCAAGCGTTCGTCTAACCCTGTTTTTTCGGCTGCCAATTCCGCCAACAGTTCCAGCAACTGCTTTTTACTGCCGGCCTCGGCATCACAAATGATTGAATCAAGCCTTAAAATATCAACAATTTTCATGAAAAGACCCTATTTGTTTTTCGGATCCACCCAACCGATATTACCGTCCCCGCGACGATAGACCATATTGAGTCCGCCGTGAGCCGTATTTTTAAACATCAAGGCATTAGAACCTTCCAAGTCCATGCGCATAACAGCTTCACTAACCGTGCAAACCGGTAAAGCTGTTTGCATTTCGGCAATAATAATCGGTGCATCGGCGACTTCTTCTTTATCCTGTTCGGCATCGATAACGGACATATCCACCATTTCAATTTTTTGGGCTTTATGTCCGACCAATTTGTTTTTATATTTTCTCAGTTGCCGCGACATTTTTGCAACTGCATCATCAAACGAAGCATAGGCATCTGCCGAAGTTCCGGTCGCATTGATGACCGTTCCGCCGGCAGGCCGCACCATAATATCTGTTTTAATTAAAGCCCCGTCTTTGGCAACTTTAATATCGGCACTGACGGCTTCTTCAAAATATTTAGAAACGGTTCCCGTTAAGGCTTTATCTGCATAATCACGCAGGTTATCGCCTAAATTAATCTGTTGTCCAGTAATAATAATTTGCATTTTTTTATCTTTCCTGTTAAAATTAAACCAAACGGGGTTATCCTAGCCTCTTTTTTTTCATTTGTCAAGAGGAACTTATGAAAAGTAAAACAAATACACCTATCGGCCTATATATCCATTGGCCTTATTGCTTATCCAAATGCCCTTACTGTGCCTTTGCCAGTAGCGTACCTACTCAAATAGATGAAGATGCCCTTTTAAAGGGATATTTTCGCGATTTAGATTCCTTTTTAACGAATCGTCCTATTTCAACTATTTTCTTTGGCGGTGGCACACCGTCATTAATGACATCGGCTTTTTTGGAAAAGATAATGGCACATATTCGGGAAAAGGGGACGATTCTGTCCGATGCCGAAATAACGATGGAGGCAAATCCGGACGCTATTGATTTGCCTAAAATGATTGCTTTTCATGATTTAGGTGTTAACCGATTGTCGCTGGGGGTTCAATCCCTAAAGGATTCCGATTTAGAATTTCTGGGACGGCGACATACGGTTCAAACGGCCCTAAAGCGAATCGACGAAGCCCGAAAAGTTTTTAACAATATCAATATAGATTTGATTTACGCACGTCCCGATCAAAATCTTTATGAATGGGAAAATGAACTCCGTAGCGCTCTTTCTTTGGGTCTTCCCCATTATTCGCTTTATCAGTTAAGCATTGAAAAACATACACCCTTTAGTGTTCGGGGTATTCAGCCGGCACCCGAAAATATAGCGGCGGGTCTGTATCGCCTTAGTGAACGGATTACCAGCTATAAAGGATATGTGGCCTATGAAATTTCCAATTATGCCAAGCCCGGTTTTGAATGCCGGCATAATTTGGGGTATTGGCGCGGTCTTGATTATATCGGAGTAGGCCCTGCGGCACATGGGCGAATAGGTATGACGGCGACGCAAAATCCGCGTGGTGTAAATGAATGGCTTCAAAAGGGAACTCTGTCGGAAACTTTGACCCCGAAAGAAAAAAAAACCGAACGATTGTTAATGGGCTTGCGCCTCAGGCAAGAATGGTATCCGGTGGCAGATCTCTCAAAAAAGAAAATTATAAAATTGGTCAGTCAAAATCTGTTGGAACAAAGTCCCCAAGGCATTCGCCCCACCTTATCCGGTGCATTGGTGCTAAACCAAATCATTTTGGAATTGATGGATTAATCCCCTTTTGTATTTTCTTTATATTGCCTTTTCAAAAGCTCTTTTAGGGTATATTTTGCATGGATACAAAACGGGGAATCAACATGTGTTTGACTTCCGAATAAACTCTCGCTTTGCTTGGGGCAACCTCCACCACATATATAGATAGCCGGACATTTTAAACACTTTTTCTTATTCACCGTTAAATTAGTTTTCCATTTATGATAAACGGGTGTTTGAAAGACATTATCGATATCATCTTTATTTATATTGCCGCAATTTTCTTCATTTGTATTCCAATAACCATGGCAAATAGTCATAGAACCATCAGGTCGAATCGTAATCTGTTCGCTGCCTACGGCGGCACAATCATTTACTGTAAATTTTTCGCTATGAAAAGACCTAAATTTTCTTAAAATACGATCATCTTTAATATTTAGAGGAAATAATTGATCATACGCTTGGAATAAAAAACGGCTTGCTTTTTGATAGTAGGATTTCCAATCTTCATTTTTATGTGTAAAATGGAGCAAATTAAAGTTAATGTTTTTAACGTCCAGTTCTTTTATCCAATTTAATAAATTATTGTCATCCAACACTTCTTGAGATAATGTTAAAGAGATTGCAAAATCAACACTTGTTTTCTTTAATTTAGAAATAGTTTGGATGGCTTTTTGATAAACACTCTCTGTTCCGCTCTTGAAAAAACGATTATAGTCATTCAACGCCTTAGGCCCATCAAGCGAAATTCCCAGTGAGATATGATTATCTTCACAAATCTTAATCATTTCATCTGTTAAAGCCGTTGCATTGGTAATCATGGATAGTATGATGGGAAGTTTTTGTCGCATTATATCATTTGAAATTTTCTCTATAACAGAAAAGTTTAAAGTAGGTTCACCGCCATAAAATATAATTTGTCCTTTTTTTATCCTGTTCTTTTTTAAGTGGTTATAAAATTTTCTTAACGCGTTTTCAGCAGTTTCAATGCTCATAAAAGTGGCTTTTTTATTATCTATTTGGCCGATAAAACAGTACCGGCAAGCCAGATTACACCCGCTGTAGGGAATAAGGTACATAAGGCAAATTCTGTCTGGCGAATTATTAAAAGAGTCCCTTAAAATTCGATATGCATTTTGATCGGTTTCCTTATCATCTACCAGTATACCCTTTTTATACAAAGATTTTATATTCTGCTTTGAAAAAGAGGATAGATCTCCGGCCTTAATTTGATCGAATTCATTTTTTGATAGAATAACAGGTTTAAAAATCAAATTATTAAAAACAGCATAGTTATTCCGATCCAGTTGAATTTTATGTGTATATTGAGAAAGCATTGTCATCACTTTATAAGGTTAAATGATTTGGTTATAAAATCTTCAAATTTGGGGCGCATATTCATTAATTCTCTGAACTTTAATGCATGGATATCAACCTGAGGATATCCTGTTCCGGATACTTTTGAAAACTCTGTAAAAGTTGTGGCCAAGAAAGAAAAAGCCGCTAACTCAGCTATCATCCAAAGGTCTTCATCAGTCAGTTCTTTCGCTGATTTTATTTGTCGCGTCCTGATAAAAACTTGAGATAAGATAATTTCATATAAAAGTGTATAAGTGTGATATAAAGGGTTAGGCGTCTGATACGAATAAGCATTAATTACGATACTTGGCTCAACCCAATTTGAAATACCATCCAAAAAATGGGCCAATAAAACCCGATATGGGGGTATCTGTTCGCCAAAAAATTGATTTATGGGACCAAAATATTGTTCACTATGCTGATTCCAATACTTTTGGAAAAAAGAAAGGGAGCTAGCCAAATCATCCTTATGTTTTGTATAGGCTTCCGATAAAAAATCCTCTAATTTTTTATCCCATTGATGGCGGGGCAGATGATACATATCCTTAGCCAAATCCAATGAAAAATGGTATTGTTGAACACGCTTTTCCATCGGGAAACCAATATCCTGAAGGCAAAACATGTCCATCAATTTGTTTTTTTCCGTTTCTAAGGAAATATAAAAATCCAGCATAATACACCTTTAAAAACAGGGACACCCAAAAAGGTGTCCCGTTATTTCTTTTATGCGGCTGTCCGATAATTTTGCTTTTGTTGTGTTTTATAAATTTTGGAAGCAGCTTTCATAATTTTTTTGGCTTCTGGTGCATGGAAACCACCGCTCCCTGTGCCGGAATTACACTTACAGTTGCTGTTACTGATCACGGCATCATATTTCTTACCGATTGTTTTAATTTTTAATGTTTGCATATTATCCTCCATATTTTATTGAAATCTGGAACAACCACTTATTCCGATAAAAATATTTCACAAAAATAATTCAATGTCAATAATATTTTTTTAATATAAATTTACGGGGCACCCTTTGGGACACCCCGACATCTTATGCAGCTGTTCGATAATTTTGTTTTTGTTGAGCTTTATAAATTTTGGAAGCAGCTTTCATAATCTTTTTGGCTTCAGGTGCATGGAAACCGGAACTTCCCGTTCCGGAACCGCAATCACAAGTGCTATTGCTGACGGCAACATCATATTTTTTACCAATTGTTTTAATTTTCAGGGTTTGCATATTATCCTCCACATGCTATTGTTGAATTTAGAACAAATATTTGTTCCAGTGCACAGTATCTCACAAAAATAATTTAATGTCAATAATATTTTTTAAGCACAAACCTATCGAGGCACCTTCATAGGCACCTCGATATTGTGATATAAACACTTCTAAATATTTATTTATGTGTTAATGCTTTGATTTTTTTTAACTCTGCCTTTAAAAAACTGTTCTTATTGATACCAGAAGAACACATACAAACGCCGGCATTTACAGCAACACTATATTTTTTGTCTGATTTCCTTATTTTAAAAGTACGCATATTATCCTCCATATTTTGTTGCGAAATTCAGGAATGAAACATCATCCCGGACCCGATTCTTACACTAAAAATTTTATTTGTCAAGATAAAATTAGAATATCAAAAAATGCCCCTTTACCCCACTTGGGCTTTTTCCAAATCCGTAAAACTGCCGTATTGGGCCGAGAAGAACAAATCTATATCCGTTGACCGCCCATGCCTGTTTTTAGCAACGATGACTTTTGCCTGATTTTCCACTTCCAACAATTTTTGATTCCATTCCGCAACCCTAAGGGCATATTTTTCCGGCGTTTCGTTGGCGTGTCTGACGGGTTCGCCGGCCTGCTTCATATAGTAGTATTCCCGATAAACAAACATCACGATATCGGCATCCTGTTCAATGGATCCCGACTCACGCAAATCCGAAAGCATCGGCTTTTTGTTATCCCGTTGTTCAACGCTACGGGACAACTGCGACAGCACTAGAACCGGCACATTTAAATCTTTTGCCATCATTTTCAGGCGTCTTGTCATTTCGGATAACTCTTGCACCCGATTTTCCGTTTTGCCGGTTGCCATGATTAACTGTAAATAGTCGATAACGATTAATCCCAATCCCGTATTTTTATCGCGTTTTAGTCGTCTGGCGCGATTACCGATAGCCGTTACGTTAATCCCCGGTGTTTCATCAATATAGAGGGGAACTTTTGATAACAATGATACTCCGGCCGCTACATCATCAAACTGATCATTGGATATTTTTCCCGTTCGCATATCTTCACCGGATACTTTGGCCTTAGCCGACAGGATTCGGGTTGCTAATTGTTCGGCCGACATTTCCAATGAAAACAAAGCCACCGATTTTTTCTCGGCATTCGGTTTTTTGTTTTCTTCTTCAAAAAATCTGGCGGCATTAAAGGCAATCGTGGTCGCCAGGGCTGATTTCCCCATCCCCGGTCGTCCCGCCAGAACGATTAAATCCGAATTATGAAGTCCGCCCAATAACTTATCCAAATCCGTCAAACCCGTTGTAACACCCGATAACCCTGTCGGATTTTTCATGGCCGATTCGACCGCCGTCAACGATTCGTGTAAGGCTGCATATAATTGCTTCGGCCCACCGGTTGTTTCTCCTTCGTTTGCGATTTCATAAAGCTTTTTTTCCGCGACTTCCACTTGGGATATAGCTTCTTCGCCCACTTTGAAAGTATAGGCCTCATTTACCATATCCGTTCCCACGTCGATTAAGCGCCGCCGAATATAGCGATCCAAGATTTGCCGTCCGTAGTCGCCGGCGTTGATAATGGTAATAGAACTTGTCGCCAACCTCATTAGATAATCCGCACCGCCCACGTTTTTCAGGTCTTCATCGTTGGCAAAAAGCGGTTTTAAGGTAATCGGATCCGCAATACGTCCTTGTTCGATATAAGTTCGGCACGCCTGATATATTTTTTTGTGCGCCGGATTTACAAAATGTTCTGGCAATAAAAACTCGGATACTTTTTCCAAAGCGCGATTATTGGACAAAATGGCCCCCAAAAGTGCTTGCTCGGCATCAGTATTTTGGGGCGGAATTCTGTTTGTAGCGGTTTCTTCTGTCATGATATTATTCCTTATGTTTTTTCCCATCGTATCAGAAAGAGAAAAAAAAAGCAATAAATAATTTGATTTTTGAAAAAGCTTCGGGTATGATAAACGAAAATAGGAGTCAAAATGATAGCAAAACTGACAGGTTCTTTGGATTCAATTTACGAAGGTTACATTATCTTGGATGTGAACGGGGTGGGGTATCGTGTGTTCTGCTCGACCGGAACGATCGGGAAATTACCCGCCAAGGGGGGACAGGTTTCCCTGATGATCGAAACGCAGGTCCGCGAAGATCATATTCATCTGATTGGTTTTATAGATATAACCGAACAACAAACTTTCGGGTACTTATCCACCGTTCAAGGGGTAGGGGCCAAGGTTGCTTTGGCGATTTTATCTGCCCTCTCGCCGAAAGATATTCAGATGGCGGTCATGACCGGCGATGGCAAGGCCTTTACGCGTGCCAATGGTGTCGGGCCGAAATTAGGCGTTCGGATTGTGACTGAATTAAAGGGAAAATTGGGAAGCCTTGGCACAAATGAGGATATGGTTGTTTTGGGTGGTGGCCAAACGGGTACTGCCCCTGTGATGAGTGAAGCCGTTTCCGCCCTTGTAAATTTGGGCTATTCGCGCACCGAGGCTGGCCTGACCGTTGCCACCGTTTTGCGTCAAAATCCGGATGCTCCAATTGGTGAAGTCATTCGTTTATCTTTAAAAGAAATCGGAAAGGGGAATGTGTAAATGGCTGAAAATCGGATTATAACACCCCAAAAAATAGCCGGCGATGAGGAATTATACACCGGCCTGCGCCCGCAAACATTGGACGATTTTGTCGGGCAAAAGAGCCTTTGCGACAACCTGCGTGTGTTCATTGAGGCTGCTAAAAAACGGGGTGATGCGCTTGATCATACCCTTTTGTTCGGCCCGCCGGGACTTGGAAAAACCACTCTGGCCCAAATCATTTCCAAGGAATTGGGGGTAGGCTTTCGGCCGACTGCCGGTCCCATGATTTCTAAGGCAGGTGATTTGGCGGCGATTTTAACGAATCTGGAGCCCAAGGATGTGCTTTTTATTGACGAAATTCATCGCTTAAACCCGACCGTGGAAGAAGTCCTTTATTCCGCCATGGAAGATTTTCAACTGGATATTATTATCGGCGAAGGTCCTGCGGCGCGTTCCGTTCGGATAGATTTACCGCCCTTTACACTTGTAGGGGCAACAACGCGATCGGGGTTGCTTTCCACCCCGCTTCGGGACCGGTTTGGTATCCCGATGCGATTGGAATTTTACACAACCGAAGACCTAATGCGAATCGTTAAGCGTGGGGCACATTTATTGAATTTAACAATGACCGAGGACGGTGCGCATGAGGTTGCCAAACGTTCCCGTGGTACCCCCCGTGTAGCGGGTAGATTGCTTCGCCGTGTGCGTGATTTTGCGGGCGATACCCCCGTGGATGCAGAATTGGCAGATCAGGCTTTAACACGCCTTGATGTGGATAAGGCGGGCTTGGATGCGATGGATAGGCGTTATTTACGTTGTATCGCCGAAAAATATGCCGGCGGTCCCGTCGGCGCGGATACGTTGTCGGCGGCACTTTCCGAAGAACGCGATACGATAGAGGAGGTAATAGAACCATATTTAATGCAATTGGGGCTGGTCATGCGGACCCCGCGCGGAAGAATGCTTTCGGCCGCAGGGTTTAGGCATCTGGGATTATCGGCACCGACCGTTCAACCGGACTTATTGGGGGAACTTTGATGTTTAATTATCAAATCAGAATGTGTTTTCAAGATGTAGACGGCGAAGGAATCGTCTACCATTCCAACTACTTAAATTATGCCGAGCGTGCGCGCACCGAATGGCTGAGCCGCTTGGGTCTGCAGAACCAAGAAATCATGGAATTAGGTGTCGCCATGGTTATTCGACACATTGAAATGGATTTTATTCGGCCTGCCAAATTGGATGACGTATTGGATATAGACGTTCGTGTCACGGAAAGCAAAAATGCCAGTACAATCATCGAACAAACAATTTCGGTTGCGGGAGAAACCAAAGTAACCCTAAAACTGCAACTGGTGTATGTGGATACCCACACCCTGCGCCCGACACGCATTCCGGCCATCCTAAAACAAAAATTTGAAGAGAATATGAAAGGAAACTAAAATGGAAACAGAAACTTTACATCAATCATTATCCCTGGTGGGTATGTTTAAAGATTCGGATTTGTTTATGCAGGTCCTGATGATGGGGCTGATATTTGCCTCAATCTGGTGCTGGACAATTATTTTCGATAAATTATGCCTGTTTCGAAAAATTCGTACCTCGATGAAAGATTTTGAAACCAAGTTTTGGTCCGGTGGCTCACTCGATAGCCTTTATACCACCTATGCCAAGACGACCAAAAATCCGCTAGCAAATATTTTTGTGGCTGCAATTCAGGAATGGCGCCGTTCTACCAAGGAAAACAAAGGGAAAAAAGCCACCATTAAACTATCCGAACGGATTGATAAAGTCATGCAAATCGCAATCGATAAACAAGTGGATAAAATGGAAACACGGATGACCTTTTTGGCGTCCACAGGTTCGGTTGCACCGCTTTTGGGATTACTCGGAACCGTTTATGGAATTATGGATGCTTTTAGTTCTATCGGCGCCATGCAAACGACCAGTATTGCTGCCGTTGCCCCCGGTGTGGCTGAGGCCTTACTTACCACCGCTGTCGGTTTAATTGCTGCTATTCCGGCCGTGATTGCCTATAATAAACTGACTAACGATATCGATCGCATGGCTCAACGCATGGAAACTTTTGCGGGGGAACTTGGTGCCATTTTGTCCCGTCAGGCTGAAACAAATGCGGAGGAATAAATGATTAAAGCCCATCGCCGAAATAAAATCAAAGCCGAAGTTAATCTGACGCCGTTGATTGATATTATGACATCGCTCCTTGCGATTTTCATGATTACGGCACCTTTGATGACCAGCGGTATTCCTTTAAATTTACCCAAAGGGGACGGCCACCAAATTGAAGGCAAAGAAAAAACATTGGATATCGGCGTTGATGCCAAGGGTAAAATCTATGTCGGTACCGAAGAAGTTACAATGGATAAATTGGTATCTAAGGTCACGGCTATCGTTGCTGAAAATCCCAAAATTCAAATGGTAATTAGCGGCGACAGAAAGTCTTCCTATGGTGAGGTCATCGAGGTCATGGCTTTACTGCGTGCCGCCGGTTTTACTCAGGTTGGATTAAAAACAGATTCACAAGTGATGAAAACGGGGAAAAAATAAGTGTCAAAAAAGGCGTTTATTTCATCGGCTGTGTTACACGGGGTTATTTTAACCCTGATGACGATGGAATTTTCTTTTTCCCGATTTGATAAGGCTCCGCCACCGGCGATTTTGATGGTGGATTTAACAAAAGTTCAAATTTCGGATAAGACCAATTTACCGCCTAAGGTAAAAGCGGCCCCTCAAAAGAAAGCCGAACCCAAAGCCCCTCCGAAACCGGCTCCGACAAAGCAGGTTGCGCCCAAACCACCTGAACCGCCCAAGCCCAGACCAATCCCAGAACCACCGACACCCAAGGCCGTTCCTATTGTGGAAAAACCAAAAACGGAAACAAAGCCTAAACCCAAATCGGAACCTAAAAAACCGGAGCCTAAAGTGGTCCCGAAAGAAAAGAAATCGACTTCTGATTTAAAAAGTTTGCTGGCATCGGTGGAAAAAGTACGTCAAAAAGCCCCCCCATCCATAGCAACCGAACCGGAAGAATTGCGCGTTTCCGACGGGATAGAAGGTGGACAGGAAGGCTCTTTATCCCAAATCTTAACGATATCGGAACGGGATCTAATCGCCAGTCAGCTTTCTAAAAACTGGAATGTCGATGCCGGTAAAGAAGGTATTGAAGACATGATTATTGAAATTCGTGTTCAGGTTGATAAAGCCGGTTCCGTTCGAGATGTTAAAATATTAAATATGCCTTCTGATCCCGTTCGTCGTTCTGTTGCCGAAAGTGCCAGACGTGCTGTCTTAATTTGTGATAAAAAAGGTGATGAATCTCCTTTCAAAATTTTGGCGGAAAAATATGCCGATCATTATAGCGAATGGCGCACCATGGTCTTGCGCTTCAGCCCGCTAAACGGCGGAACGATTTATTAATTTTCCCTACGTTAAAAAAATCTTGCAAACATAAAAAATATGATATACATTGGTATGGTCAAGAGGGGTCAAGTAACCTTAAAAGGCCCGATAATTCAGATATGAAAGGAAATTTTTATGAAAAAATCTTTATTCGTTTTAGGAACCGCTTTGCTTTTTAGTACTTCTGCGTTTGCGGATAATTGGAGTTATGCCCAAGGTGGCACTTATCAACGTCCGGTGAATCGTCCGCAACAATCTGCGCCGGCTTATAAATCTTCAGCTAATACTAATGGCAATTCGCAGTATCGCATGGGTAACCCTTTGTATCATCCCAAGGCCGGTCAAACCATTCTGGCGGCTTCGGCATCTTATTACTATATGCCTCGGGAAAAGAATGTTCCTCAAGAGAAAACAACCGGTTGGACAATTGACCCGATGGGCGAAATCGGCTTAACGGACAGACTATCTGTATTTTTGGGGGCTCAGTATGGTCGTTTTAAGGTAAAATCTGGTCCCAAAGCCACGACATATGATGCAGAAATCGGTGCACGCTATTTGTTGGGTTCTGCAGACGGGTTTGATTTTAATGTGAATGCCGGACTTTACTATGATAAAGATAGAGCAAACAATGTCGGAACGGTTTCCAGACGAACCGGAACGGATCTAGCCTTACAGGTTGGTAAAAAGATTCAAAGCATTACCCCCTATTTTACCGTCGGATTTAAGACAGATTTCTGGTCAAAACGGAGATCTTCTCATGGGACGGATACCTATATCAACCCCGGTGTCTATGTCAACTTAACAAAGACAGTCAGTATGGATTTAAGCTATACAAGCGTCATTCATGATGATGCGATGTATCGGGCAATGTTTGATATTTATGCCAATCGGAACACGATGTTCACTGTCGGTGGATTTGTTGTTCATCCGGAAACAGATAATAATGTGTACGGGGTAACAGCCGGCCTTAAAGTCGGATTCTAATTACTTTTCCGATATTCAAAATTCCCCTGATATCTTTGTCAGGGGAATTATTTTTAACTTTTTTTCAAAAAAAGTGAAAATATAGTAGACAATTTTTAAAAAAAGTGTATACTAAAAGTAAGGATGGGTGTATCCTTATATTTAATTTAGGGGTAATTGATGAATAAAAAGCGTTGGCTTTTCTTATTGATATCCGTTATCTTGGTGTGTATAGCACTGGGGGTGCCCGCAGGTGCTCTGGCTAAAGATCCAGCTATTTTCCCGACAACGATTGAAGGCTATTTAAAGGAATATTCGGACGCCTGTTGGTTTTGTGATGTCTTCAAAACTCTATATGATGCTATTAATAAACTGGTAAAAACCCTGTTTAATGATTTAGCTCAATCATTTTTAAACCTGATGGGTTTGGGTGTTTTATTTTTACTTCTTTTTAAAGTCGGTAAAATGCTTGTTCAACTGCAGGATGTTGATATAAGGCAGTTTTTAAATGATCTTTTTAAGCCACTGGGGCGGGCAATTATTGCAACCGCTTTATTGACAGTGTCCGTTGCTGCAAGCAATCAGAATATTTTTTATATCCTCACCAATCCCTTTATTGAGGCCTCTCTACGCATAAGTGAACAAATTATAACTAATACTTTAAATGATGTCAAATATTTAAAAACGGATTCGTCTGGAAAAAGTGTTTCCAGAAGTTCTTTGGGCACCGTTGATTTTAGTTCGATTAACAGCAAATATGAAACGGAAAACAGCACCCCGCCTTCTACGGCTTTGGGTGATGCAAATAAGGAAATGTTGGTTGCTTGGATGAAAAAAATATCCAGTTCCTTTATTGTCGGGATTGCCATGGGAGGGACTTTTATTAAAATCGGGATAACAGGTAATAACTTTTTCTCGAAAGGGCTCCCTGTCGCAATTGCTGGTTTCACACTTTGGCTCGGCTTCTGGCTTATGTATCTCTTTTTTCCAATGCGGATTATGAATGCTTTTGCCCGTATTGCTTTTGTGCTTGCTCTAACGCCATTATGGATTATTTTATGGGTGTTTCCCTCCACACAGCAATATACCAAAAAAGCATGGGAGATGTTTTTAAGCGGTTGCTTAATTTTTATTGTGCTCTCGGTCATGATTGCACTTGCATTGTTGTTGGTCGATCGTGTTGTTCCCGAAAAATTATTTAATAGTGATACAGGGGGGTATAAAACGCGTGAATGGTTCTTTAATCAATTAATTGCAGGAAATGATGAAGAAGCTAAAAAATATGCCGGTTGGGGGAGTGGTTTAATTTTAAACTGTATTGCCTTTACCTTCTTGGGATGGAGCATGATCGGGAAGGCTGAAGTTATTGCGAATTCCTTTGTCGGCGGAGCAGGTAATATTCAGTTAAATGTCGGTAACCAAACGGCTGCAACCGTTGCTAAGGGTGGTAATGTTGTTATGGCGGGGGCTAAAGCCACGGCAAACGTTACACTTTGGGCCGGTGGAAAAGTCGGTTCTAAAGTCTTACAGAAGGTAAGGGGCAGATTTGGTGGTTCAGGTTCTTCCGGCCCTGAGACTGGTACTGGCAATAATGGTGGTAGACCTGGCGGTCCTGGTGGTGGGGGGGGGACCTCTCCGTCTTCACCTAAGCCGGTTGGTGTACCCGGACCGGATGGTGAAGCAGGTAAAAAAGGCCCCAAAGGGGATCCCGCAACACCGGGGAAACCTGAAGATAAATCTCTTCATGACGTTGCCAAACCCGAGGGAACCAATGTCCGCGAACCGATTAAACCGGCAGATATGACAAAACCTGGAGATAAGTCATCTACGTCTCCGTCTGCGCCTTCGTCTTCACCTTCACCTTCGTCATCCGCTGCTGATCGAGGCGGAACAAGCAGTGCCATATCTGGCGGAAAAATAGAAGAAAAATATGGAGAGGATCGTGAAGAACTAATCGCAAAATGGAAAGCAATGCCTGGCCAATTTGAAGCCGAAAAACAACAGGATATGGAACGATTTAACTTGGCAAAAATTCATGCTGAAAACTGGTTGGGTGTATTACAAGTGGCGGCAGAAGATAAAGATTTTGCTTCTATAGAAAAAATTCTGAAAAACGTTGGTACAGGAGGCAGTTTAGGAGAAGTTGCGGGATTTATTTGCGGAGATCGCACCCGTTTTGCTTTGAATGATATATATAATTATATGGAAAGAGGGGCTTACAAGACGGATAATGGGGTGCCTCTACCGGAAACTGTTTCAGCTCTGGCTGGTAGTATGATGGCTGACGACAGAGAAAATCGCACAATTCAAAGTATGTTAAATGATAGTCAAGCTCCCGATAATCTTAGAAAATTGTCCCAGGATGTAGCTTTTGTCGAGCGGCAACTCGGCAGGGGTAGTTGGAATAATTTTGTTCAGGCAGTTCAAGGTCATGAATGGCAGACTAATCCCGAAATGATGCAATCCTATGCAATTGATATGTATGAACTGAGGGGAAGCCCGGATGCTCAAATGAACCGGACAAGAGCAATGTTGCATACCACGTATTTTTCTTCTGAAGCTGCAGGAACCGTTAGACTGATTTCAAGGGAGGCAACAAGCCGAGATCCGAATGAGTATAAACAGCCCCTCTCTAAATCCCTAAGTGAACTTTCTGATAAAGTCGCTAAGGCTCAAGTTATGAAAGCATAAAAAGATACTTAAGTTATGCATTGTTCTGCTTTGGAAATAATGCGACCGGAAACTGGAAGCGTATTAAAACATATTGAATTTTTCTCTCTCAGATGTGAATAGTGTGTTTGATTAAATCTTATTGACAAAATAGGGGACAAAATATTTTTTCAAAAAAAACATAAAAATTAGTAGACAAGATTTGAAAAAAGTGTATACTAAAAGTAAGGGATAGTTTGTTTTCTTTAATATTTAAGGGGGCATTTGATGATAAAAAGAAT
>JAFYHG010000030.1 GCA_017539265.1 Alphaproteobacteria bacterium
AGGAGTCAAAATGATTTATGGGTATTGTAGGTGTTCAACCGATAAGCAGACAGTCAGTCACCAGCACTATGAAGTTCAAAAGTTCGCAGCCGCTAATGGTGTTCAAATTGATGAATGGATTGAGGAAACCATCAGTTCAAGAAAACCACTTGCCAAGCGGAAGTTAGGGGAGTTATTAAATAAAATGAAAGAATCAGATGTGCTAATAACACCTGAGATTTCAAGAATTGGAAGGAGTTTGTTAGAAGTCATGTCCATATTACAGACCTGTTTAGAAAAGAACTGTCAGGTTTGGACCATCAAGGAAAATTATCGATTGGGAGCAGATATTCAAAGTAAAGTGTTGGCTTTTGCCTTTGGTCTATCCGCTGAAATTGAACGTAAACTCATCAGTGACCGAACTAAATCCAGTTTGGATAAGTTAAAAAAGGATGGTAAGAAATTAGGCAGGCCATTTGGGGTTAAAAATAAGTCCCTGAAACTGTCCAAGAATCGCACCAGAATCAACAATCTTCTTGCCAAAGGTTTGCCCAAAGCACAAATTGCCCGCATTTTAGGCGTGGATAAAATGACTATGTATCGCTTTCTTAAAGATGCAGAGTAGTATTCGATTACGTTTTTTAATCACAGGTGGATAAATAAAAGTATTAAGGAATAAGGAGTCTTTATGCTTGTCGATTTAGATGCCATCTCTGAAAACTTGAACCGTATTAAGGATAAATTAGGCGAAGCAAAACGGATTGTTCCCCCACAGAAAAAGCCCATTAAATCCGTGGATGAAGAAGTGGACGAGGAACTGGAAAAGCCATATTACAAATATCAGGAAGAGGATACCAGGTTTATAACAAAATGCTATAAGTATCTTCGTAAACTTGGCATCGTGGAATCCCAATACCAGTTTAGCGAGCAGTTCCTAAACAAGAACAAATACTATTTTGGTATGATACTTTGTGAACAGAGACATCCCTCAATAGATTCCATTCATAACCTGATACGAAACCTATCAGACCTGAATGATGGCCTTGTGAATAGGATGTATTTAGAAAGGCTTTATGAAGAAGGGCAAGCCATGATTACCAACCGTCTTTTGAGATATTTTTAACTTCTGACAAAAGAAGATTTTTGGCCGCAGGGGACATTTGGTTGGTCAATACAGCAAATTTTTCTGCCTATTTGGTCTTAAAACTTGGGCAGATTTTCTACTCATTTTTATACAATTTTGCAAATCACTTGACATTAAAAAAGATTTAGAATATAATAGGTTCCATGAACGGAGTGCATCAGTGTGTCACCGAAAAAAATGGGGCCAAAAATGGGCGAAAAAAACTTCAAACAAGTCAATCGCTTAATCCGCTTGATTTCAGCCACCCTGTCGCACCCACCATAGATTGATTAAGGCCTTGTTTTACAAGGTTTTTTTAATGCTTAAAATGCTGATTTTTAGGTGTAACACCGAGGTGTAACACCAAACTGTAACACCAAGACATAAAAACAGAGTCAAAAAATCCCCCCATTTTGAAGCATATTTGTGAAGATTTGACAGAATTTAGATTTATAAGATTTCCTACTAAAATACCCTTTTGATTTTCATGGCCTCCCTGCTCTTATCTCCCTTTGTATTTTTAATCCATTTGAATATAATATGGTTTTAGATGACATTTGGCCACAAAACAAAAGTGGTTATTTTGACAAAGTGGTATTTGTGCCACATTACCCCTGATACACTGACAACAAAAATGGTCCTGCAAGACATTGTGCATACCCTGACAAGACCAATGTTGTAGAGGTCAAAATTCCCTAATCTATTATTGATTCACTCCCTTTACGATATACTTCCTGATATCAACACCGAGATTGGAAAAGAAGGTGGAACTTTGTTAGAACTCGCCTGTGCATTTACGACAGATATAGATGAAGAAACTGCAAAAATTTTAAAATGGTGCTATAATATCCATTAAGAGAATCCCAAAGTACGCAAGTTGATTATAAGTTGGGAAATACTGCTTTTTTCTTGACTTATTTAAAAAAAAATAGTATTAGGAAACGTACTTAAGTTCAAAAAGGAGAGAGTTTCATGGAAGAAGCGCAAATTATTGCAGTTACGGGATATTATTTTACGGGTTCGTCTGCAGTCATTGGCCTGTTTCAGGAATTTGATAATACTACAGTATTCGGTATCCCAGATGAAAAATATACTGCTACTAAAACTACAAATAGTTCTGAGGTGACATTTTTTAGTAATGGTATTTTATTTCATTTAGTCGAAAAATATTTTAAAGGAAGTGAATTAGAACAAGACTTTTGGATTAAAAAATTTATTAACCTTATCTATCGTGCATATGATAACAAAAATATTTCGGGTTGGGATAAAAGCCCTTTTTTTTATACAGATTCTTTTTTGAGTGCATGTACAAATTTTTTATACTCTGTTCTTGACTTAGATGACTTTACATTAAATTTTATGAAAACAAGAAGATTCCCAACGACCTTATATACAAAAGATACGATTTTTGAAAAATGTTCTTTTATATATGGTGAGGGTAGACAGAGGTACATATTCTATAGATTTAAAAAAATGGCTTCAAAAGATTTTGAACAAGAACTTTCAAAAATGATTGATGGACTTTTTTCAATATCTTCAAAACCCTATTTGATATTCGATCAGATTTTTAATACCTGTACTGGTCTTGATCCTTGCGAATTTGTGAATAAATATAAAACAGGAAAACCGATAAAAAACATATGTGTTTATCGTGATCCTAGGGATGCATATGTTGCGGCATTTAAAGCCAATTATGTAATTGAACCTGTCTCTGAAAAAATTGTTCAATCGTATAAGAATAGATTGATTAGTGAGCACCTAAAAGATAAAAATCCAAATAGGCTTATGATTAATTTTAATGATTTGGTATTAAAGTATGATGAAACGATTAAGAAAATTTTAGATTTTACAGGAATTGCCCCCGTTCATCATGTTGCCCCCAGATCGGTTTTTGACCCTGAAATTTCTAAAGTAACAATTGGTGCCTATAAGGAATTTATGGATCAAGATTTGATGGAAAAAATAAAAGAAGGGTTACCTGAATATTATCCTTCTGAACAGAATAATAAAACATTTTTTTCTAAAATCAAAAAGATTTTTAAATTTGGAAAGTCTTAGGTTTGGTCATACGGGATATAAACAATACTTTGCTTTTAATTGAAAGGATGAAAAATGGTTAAAGTTTATATTGGAATGAGTGCGGATTTACTTCATCCGGGACATTTGAATATTATTTCTTGGGCTCGTCAATATGCGGGATCTGATGGTGAGATCGTTGTCGGATTGTTAACGGACAAAGCAATTGCCAGTTATAAAAGATTACCTTATATGACGTATGAACAACGTAAGGTAGTTATTGAAAACGTGAAAGGTATTACACGGGTTATCCCGCAAGAAACCTTAGATTATGTTCCAAATTTGGAAAAAGAAAAGCCGGATTATGTCTTACACGGGGATGATTGGAAAACCGGAATTCAAGCCCAAACCCGCCAAAGAATTGTGGATGTTATGTCAAATTGGGGCGGTCAAGTTATTGATATTCCATATACTCAAGGTATTTCCTCTACTCAGCTTAATAAAGTTCTAAAGGAAATTGGGACAACGCCAGACATTCGTCGACTGCGTCTGAAAAGATTAATTGAAAATAAAAATATTGTTACTATTTGTGAGGCACATAATGGTTTATCAGGATTAATTGTGGAACATACAAGTGTAAATAAGGATGGAAAAAGGAAAGAATTTGACGGAATTTGGATTTCTTCTTTAACGCAATCGGCGGCAAAAGCCAAACCGGATATCGGTTATTTAGATACACCATCACGTATGACGGTTTTGGATGATATTTTGGATGTAACGACTAAACCTATCATTTATGATGCGGATAATGGCGGTCCTATTGAACATTTTATATTTACCGTTCGTTCTCTGGAGAGATTAGGTGTTTCTGCAGTTATTATTGAAGATAAAATCGGCCTCAAAAAAAATTCTTTATTTGGAACAGAGGTAGAGCAGTGTCAAGATTCTATTGAAGATTTTTGCGCCAAAATTAAAGCAGGTAAATCGGCTTGTGTAACAGATCACTTTATGATTATTGCCCGTATTGAAAGTTTGATTTTGGAAAAAAGTCAAGAGGATGCTTTAACGCGGGCAAGGGCATATTTAGATGCCGGGGCGGATGGAATTATGATTCATTCCCGACAAAAAACGTTTGATGAAATTAAATCTTTTTGTTCCGAATATAACAAAATTTTAAATCGTAGACCTTTAGTGGTTGTCCCTTCAACATATGCTCAGGTCACTGAAGAAGAATTAGCCGAGAATGGGATTAATATGGTTATTTATGCAAATCAATTATTAAGGTCAGCTTATCCTGCAATGGTTAAAACGGCTGAAAGTATTCTTCTTCATCATCGTGCAAAGGAAGCTTCCGATGAATATTGCATGAACATAAAAGATATTATAACATTAATTCCAGGGGCAAAATGATGATACGGCCTTTGGATTTTTATAATGCTCTGGTACAAGAAGGGTTGGATACCTTCTACGGTGTTCCGGATAGTTTGTTGAAGGAAATATGCGCCTGTATCATGGATAAAACGGTTCCACAAAAGCATATTATTACCGCTAATGAGGGAAATGCTTTGGCCTTGGCTGCAGGTCATTATTTGGCGACAGCCACGCCGGCCGTTGTCTATATGCAAAACAGCGGTGAAGGAAATATTATAAATCCATTGCTATCTTTGATTGACGAAGAAGTTTACCGAATTCCGGCTTTATTGATAATCGGTTGGCGTGGAGAACCAGGTGTTCACGATGAACCGCAACATGTAAAACAAGGAAAATTAACTTTGCCTTTGTTGGATGTAATGGGTATCCGATATGAGGTTCTGGAAAAGACGGATCAAGTAAAGAAGGCTGTCCAATACATGAGTATGACTCAAAAACCATTTGCTCTCATCGTTAAAAAAGGACTATTTGATGTGTATCCCAATAAACCTGAGCCCCAATCTAGATACCCTTTAACGCGTGAGAGGGCTATCCAAATGGTATTAGAAAGGTTGAACGAAAAAGATATTGTTGTCTCTACAACAGGAATGATTTCCCGTGAAGTTTATGAAAACAGAAAAAATCATGAAAAAGATTTTTTGACGGTGGGCTCTATGGGGCATGCTTCCTCTATTGCATTAGGAATTGCTTTAGAAAAGAAAAATCGTAAAGTTTTTTGTTTGGATGGGGACGGAGCTTGTCTAATGCATATGGGGGCGATGGCTGTGATTGCTTCCAGACAACCGGGTAATTTGAAACATATCATATTCAATAATGAAAGCCATGATTCTGTTGGAGCACAGCCAACCGTTATGAACAACGTCGATTTGCAAATTCTGGCTAAGGCCGTGGGTTATCCTAATACTTTTTCTGCCCAGACGGAGCAAGAATTGGAAACAGTTTGGAATGATTTTTATGAGGTAAGTGGCCTGTCTTTATTAGAAATAAAAGTTAAGAGCGGTTCCAGAAAAGATCTTGGGCGTCCAAAGGAAAAACCCGTTGAAAATAAAGAAGCCTTTATGGTCTTTTTAAGGGGGTAATATGGAATTTATCGGTCGAAATGCAATCCAAAACCTGTCTGATCTTATCGACGGGAAAGTGTTATTGTTTACCCAAGACGGTATTTATAACCTTTTTAAAGAGAAGTTACCCCGCAAACAGGTGGTACTCTATACTCGGATGAGTGAAAATCCTAAGCGCGAAGAAATTCAGTTGGCTCAAAATCTGTTTAACGGAGAATTTTTTGATATAATTGTTGCTTTCGGTGGAGGAAGTGTTATTGATTTTGCTAAAGCTTTTCGCTTTTACGATAACAGGGAAGTACATTTGATAGCTATCCCGACCACAGCCGGAACGGGTTCACAGGCGACTCAGTTTGCCGTTGTTTATGTAAATGGTGTTAAAACATCCTTGGATAATCCAATAATCAAACCGAATCATGTTATCGTTGATAGTCAATTTGTTGAAAATGCTCCGCGCTATTTAAAGGCTTGTTGTGCAATGGATGCATATTGTCAGGCAATTGAGTCTTTCTGGGCAAAAAAATCGACGCAGGAGAGTCAGAAATATGCGTTGGAGGCTATTCAATTATGTCATGATTTTTTAAACAAAGCTGTCAATACATCAGATCCAGAGGCTAATGAAAAAATGGCATTGGCTGCGCACTTGGCGGGAAAAGCCATTAACATAAGTCGGACAACCGCTGCACATGCTCTGTCATATAAAATTACTTCAAAATATGGTATCCCGCATGGTCATGCAGTGGCTTTGAGTATTGCTAATCTTTTTTTACAAAATATGGATTATTGTGATATTAAGCCCATTTTGAAAATATTACAGATATCAGAGGAAAATATAAAAAGATACTTTCATATTCTTATGCAAACTATTGGTTTGGAGGATAATTTAGAAAAATTAGGCATATTTGATTTAGAAGAAATTGTTGATAACATTAATCTTGACAGATTGTCAAATAATCCTAAAAAATTAGATAGAGATGATTTATTGAAACTATTAAGCAAGTAACATTTGAAATCGTTGTAAGAATTAAAAGTAGACTAAAATTGGTTGGGTATGGTTCTACAAAACACAAAGATTGCTATTCAATTTAATTCATTTTATTCAATAGTTACAAAAAAGATAGACGAAAAAACTTGCAAAAATTTTAAAATTGTGCTATAATACCCCCATTTTAGGGAGATTCATATCAAATGCTGAAAAGAATTTTAAAAAACAAAGTATTGTCTTGTTTAGTATTTATTGCGGCTGTCTGTCAACCGGCACAGGCAAAATCCGGACGTGATATGGCCAATGAGTGGTTGTCTGAGATAATACAGGCATCGGAGAAACGGGAAGCGGAAAAACAAGCCAAATTACAGGCTGAACAAGAGCAAGCCAGAATTGCGGCCGAAAAAAAGGCTGCTGCCGAAAAGGCGCAGGCTCAGGCAACGAAGGATAGGGTCAACGAATGGCTGTATGAGATGATACAAGCCTCAGAAAAACGTGAAGCAGAACAACAGGCTAAGTTACAGATCGAAAAGGAGCAAGCCAGAATTGCAGCCGAGAAGAAAACGGCCGCCGAAAAAGAACAAGCACGAGTTGAGACTGAGAAGAAACAGGCCAAATCAAATTATGATTGGACAAACGAGATGCTTTCCCAGATGATACAAGCCTCGGAGAAACGGGAAGCGGAAAAGCAAGCGCGGATTGAGGCTGAGAAGAAAGCCACTACAGAAAAAGAACAAGCGCGAATTGAGGCAGAAAAGAAAGCTGCCGCAGAAAGAGAACAAGCGCGGATTGTAGCTGAGAAAAAAGCTGCCGTAGAGAAAGAACAAAAACGAGTTGAGGCGGGGAAGGAGCAAGCTAAATCGACTTATGATTGGACAAATGAGATGCTTTCCCAAATGATACAAGCCTCGGAAAAACGGGAAGCAGAAAAACAGGTTAAATTACAGGCCGAAAAGAAAGCTGCCGCCGAAAGAGAGCAGAAACGAATTGAGGCCGAGAAGAAAGCTGCCGCCGAAAGAGAACAGGCACGGATTGAGGCTGAAAAGAAAGCTGCCGCGGAAAGAGAACAAGCACGGATTGAGGCTGAAAAGAAAGCCGCCGCAGAAAGAGAGCAAGCGCGGATTGAGGCCGAGAAGAAAGCCGCTGCGGAGAAAGAACAAGCGCGGATTGAAGCCGAGAAGAAAGCTGCAGCGGAGAAAGAGCAAGCAAGAATCGCAGCAGAGAAGAAAGCTGCCGCAGAAAGAGAACAAGCACGGATTGAGGCCGAAAAGAAAGCCACCGCAGAGAGAGAACAAGCACGGATTGCAGCCGAAAAGAAAGCTGCTGCGGAAAGAGAACAAGCGCGGATTGAGGCCGAGAAGAAAGCTGCTGCGGAGAAGCAAGCAAAAATTGAGGCCGAAAAGAAAGCTGCAGCAGAAAAAGAACAAGCACGAATTGCAGCCGAGAAGAAAGCTGCTGCGGAGAAGCAAGCAAAAATTGCGGCCGAGAAGAAAGCTGCTGCAGAAAAAGAACAAGCACGAATTGAAGCAGAGAAGAAAGCCGCCGCGGAAAGAGAACAAGCACGAATTGTAGCAGAAAAGAAAGCTGCTTCCGAACAAGAACAGGCTCAACAATTAGAAAATAAAGACAAAATTAAAATTCCGTTTGCTACGGTTAATCCCTTGGAAATGATGATTTTAGCGACGGAAGCTGAAAGACTTCAAGAACAGGTTGTGGCCGAGAAAAAGCAAAGTAAAGTTAAAATTTCTTTTGCTGCGGTCGATCCTTCAAAGGTTACATCTTTATCGGATGAAAAATCGCAAGAACAAGCTGTTTCAGCACCTGCCCAGGAAACTCCAAAGTCAGGGGCTAAATCTGGAATTGAGGAAAAACCGGAAGTGTTATTGCAAGATTTAGTTCCTGTCGTGCCCTCTGAAGTGAAAGAGGCTCCTGCAACTCAACAAACATCTAGCGTTGTTCAAGCTGAAACTCAATTTGTGCCGGCTCAATCGGTTGTTTCAAACGAAATTTCCGTTCCTTCGGAAAAAGAGGATAATCGACCCGTGCGTTTGGGTAAATATAATCTGAAAACGGGTGAAGCTATAGAAACTTTGCCTACTTCGGTTAAAGTTGGCAAGATGGATTTCTTAATTGCCGAAGATCCGATTCCATCAGCAAAAGAGGAAATAACCGATATTGAACAAATTCCGACCGACACGATTGAAATTAACGGTTCTGATTTCTTAATCGGATATATCCCCGGTTCGGATAAACCGGTAGAGACCATTCAACCGGATTTAAAAGAATTGCTTTCAGATTTGGGACAAGTAACCCTTGCAGATACTAAACCCGCCCCAAAAGGATTGAGTGAAAAAGACAAAAAGGATTTGGAAAGAATATTGGAAAAGACGGGTTCAAAAGAAAATGAAGTGGCTACCCCGGGGGTTGTGCAGCAAGACTTATTAGACTTGTTAGATATGTCAGAACCTGTTCGAAAAGCCGCTCATGAAACATCTCAACCGACTGTTTCGGCTCCCTCCCAAACAAAAGACAGACAAGAATTGAACGATTTGTTAACGGAAATAGAACCGGTAGCTGTATCAACGACAGCTGTTCAGACGGAACCTAAACCAACCGGTTCGGGAAGTGTTGCGGCACTTAAGCCCGTTCAACAGGAACTTTCGGATCTATTGGATTCTTTAAAACCGGAACGGATTGTGACTCAAGAGATATCATCACAAAAACCTCAAACCGATCAAAAAGAAGAGCCGGCTGAGCCCAAAACACAGGCCAGAGAAGAATTGGATGAATTATTGGGTGTTTCGACCGCAGAACCTACTAAAAAGGAAGAAAAACAAGCCCCTGTCGTCGCGCAGGACAGCATGCAAAATTTAAACGAATTGTTGGATGAAACTGAGGGCGTAAAAACGCCGGCTCCGGTAAATGAAAACGATTCTAAAGGAAATAATGAGTCGGAAAAACAAGTCGGATTTTTGCAACGTATCAAAAACTCACTCATGGGGTTGTTTGCTTGTGGAACTTTGATGGGTATGACATGCGGATTGATGTCTAAAATTCGTCGTTCTAAAGTCCCGCAACCGACTCCGCCGACACCTGCGGATGAGCCAAAGAGTTTGCCAGTTGCGGAAATTTCGGCCCAACCGACGGAAAAGAAGGAAAATCCGAATACTTTAACCGAACAGCGGGATAAATTGGCCCGTCGAATTCTGGATATTAAAGTTTTGTCCGAAATTAAGGATAAACGAACTGTCTTAACGCGGGAAATGGCAAAAGCACGTCGTCGTCATGATGATGCGCGTATTGAGGAAATTAAGGAAGAACGCAAACGTTTGACCGAGAAGAAGAAGGCAATTTGTCTGCGGATGACCGGTGCGAAGAGAGCAGAAATCAGTGAACAACGTCGTTTATTGACAAAGCAAATGACCATTGCCAGACGGCGGAATGATGCGGCGACGCAGGAACAAATCCAAATCGAACGCCAAAAGTTAAATGCAAAGGTAAAGGCTTTGAACAGTTCTGTCCAAAAGATGGACTACCGTCAAATCAGAAAAGCTTATTTAAAGCCGGAAGTGTTAACTACCTTACAGGCCAGACAACAGGCTTTAGTCCGTGCCGCTTAAGAAAATTTAGGGTGAGAATAAAACGTGCCTTGGGGCGCGTTGAGTGATTTTGCTTTCCATATTTTGGCAAAAAAGTTCAAAATTTCTTTTTGCTTTTTGTCTGATTTTGTGTTATAGTGGCTCCATAATATAGAAAGGAAACATTATGACACCCGAAATTATCAATTTAATTTTTCCCAATCCTTTGCCAACGCCATCTGAGATAGAGGCAAAATACCCGCCGCGTCAATTACCAGAAGGTGCAAAGGTAACCCGTGTCGCCCCCAGTCCGACCGGATTTATGCATATTGGGGGTATTTATGCAGGCTTGTTATCAGAGCGGATTGCTCATCAAAGCGGTGGAAAATTTTATCTTCGGATTGAGGATACGGATCAAAAACGCAAAGTTGATGGGGCCGTTGAACTGATTTCAAATTCATTGGGACGTTATGGTATTCATGCAGACGAAGGTGTGGATAAGAATGGGCATGATTTCGGGTCATATGGTCCTTATACACAAAGTCAACGCAAAGATATCTACCAAGCCTATGTAAAAGATTTCTTGGAAAAAGGTTTGGCTTATCCCTGTTTTTGCGCGGCTGAAGATTTGGATATCATGCGTAAAATTCAAGAAAAAACAAGTGTTCGCCCCGGTTACTATGGTAAATATGCCAAATGCCGAAATTTAACGGATGAGCAGATCTTGGAAAATTTAAAGGCCGGAAAACCTTTCGTGATTCGGTTTAAATCCAACGGCGATAATAATAAGCGTATGATGATTAAGGATCTCATTAAAGGTGATTTGGCATTACCCGAAAACGATATTGATATTGTTATTATGAAAAGTGATGGTTTGCCGACTTATCACTTTGCACACCTTATTGATGACCACTTAATGGGAACAACGCATGTAACCCGTGGGGACGAATGGGTTTCATCGGTTCCGCTTCATATTCAATTATTTGCCTCTCGTGGTTGGAAAGCGCCTAAATATGCTCATTTTGCCCCACTTCAAAAATCAGATAACGGGAATAAGCGAAAACTTTCCAAACGTCATGATCCGGAAGCAAATATCATGTATTTTTGGGAAAAGGGATATCCCGAAAATGCTTTGATTGAATACTTGCTTAACCTGATTAACGCCAGTTTTGAAGATTGGCGGCGTAATAATCCGGATAAAAATGCATTTGACTTCCCCGTCAATTTTAACAAGATCTCAAATGCGGCAGGGGCGCTGTTTGATTTTGTGAAACTCAACAGCATTTCCAAAGATGTTGTTGCCGCTATGTCGGCTGAACAGGTTTTTGAGGCCGTTTTGAAATGGGCAAAAGAATACAATCCCGCCTTTGCAACCCGTTTGGAAGACAATCGGGACTATGTGACAAAGATTTTGAATATTGAACGCAACATCGGTAAAAAATCGCGTAAAGATCTGACAAAGTGGGAAGATGTGGAAAGCGATATTGCCTACTTCTTTGATGATTTATTCCAACCGAATCCGGCTTTATTAAGTCCGATTTCGGCTACTGATGTGCGGGCCATAGCCGATGAGTTTATGGCGGCTTATCATGATACGGATGATAAAGATACTTGGTTTGCGCATATTAAATCCATCGCCGAAAGACATGGCTTTGCAACAGATATGAAAGTACATAAGGAAAATCCTTCTGCATTCAAAGGGAACGTGTCGGATGTGGCCAAGGTCTTGCGTGTTTTAACGACCGGTCGGGATAAAACGCCGGATTTATACCAAATCATGCAGATTTTGGGTGTTGATCGGATTAAAAGGAGATTATCTGCCTGGTAGTGTCAAAGGATGAGGAGGAAGGATGCATAAGAAAAATGAAATGAAGGATATCCTTGTTTTGGGTGTTTTAAGAGAAGGCTTGGCTCATCGAAATCGCGATTTGATTGAAGCACAAAAAAAGATCGCCATGGCCCTTTTGGCACGCCGAAATGATGAACGGGCAATCAGGCAAGCTTACCGTGTATTTGTTGTATTGGAAAAAGCCATTACGGCAGATTGCTTGGGACCGACATATAAGTATTATACTTCTTTGCACCAAGGCAAGACCTTTTTGGAACAAAATGCTCCTGATTTAGAATTCGGGAAGAAATACCCCCGTGCATCCCGCCGGCTTTTTGATTACTTGAAATCGCGTTTTTCCGAATATCGGCAGCGTTCCTAATCAAGGAACATTATCTCTCTTCTATGTGATATTATATCCATTCTAACCCTGTATTTTACAGGGGTTTCTTACCTTTTAGTTAATCTGACATTTTCGGTATTTCTTGACAAAAAAATGACTCCATGGTATAATTGAATTGTGGAAGGAGGAAAAAGAAATGTTTGGTGAATTGCTTGCAGATTTGGTTATCGGCGTGCCCTACAGCATTTTTAGTAGCGCCGGTCGTGGCGGTGGAATAGGGGGCCCTGAGGCAATGGTTGCCTCTTTGGCTCTTTTGGTGGGCATTGGGGCACCTATTACTTGTTGGTGTGTGTCTTCATCCCACGAAAAGGATCATTTGGAATACATTAATTCCGTGAAAAGTGAAATTCGGGCCAACGGTAAAGTTGAAGGTGTTACACGAAAACCCTTATCGCATTGGTTTTGCGGATGTTGCCGTAAGGAAGATAAACAAGCACAAGTTTTTGAAACACCGACCTTATCCCCTGATATTACAAAGGTGGTGATTAAGCCGATGTGTTACCATAGGGGGCCGACAAGGTTTGACACGGAAATTCAACAAATGGTTATTCTAGGAAAAGACGGAACTACGGTTACCTTTTTCCCGTTGGCTAATCGCGAATGGACTTTAACCTCAGCGCAGGGGCAGGCAGTATTGAAAATGCCCCCACAAGATTTGTCCGAGCGGACGGGGCTTCGCGTTGGTTCCCAAGAACTTCCTAAACGGACGATAGAGGAAAAAACGGGTATTGAGGTTCAATCCCGTGAATTACCCAAGCGGACTATATATGAAAAAACGGGTATCAAAGTTTCACAAGGGCGCCGACCCCATCCGGTATTTAAACAATATATGCGTCAATATGCATAAAGGAGGAAAAAATGATAGAAGAATTAGTAGAAATAGGAGCGATGACGGTAGTGGGTGGAGGTATGATTTTTGGGGTGACCAATATATTCTATTATACGGAAGTTCATCACCGTCGTGCACAAAGGGTTGCCGCACTTAAGGATTTATCTCAAACGGAAAAGAAAGCATATCATCATTGGTTTTGTTATCCGTGCCATTGGGAAAACAAAAGGGCAAAGGCATTTGATACAAGTGTGTTAAAACCGGATGTTACGCATGTCACGGTTAAACCGATGTGGCATTGCGATGGTGTCAGACAGGTAGTAATGGATACAACACGTGGTGAACGGATACGTTATGTTCCTGCTTCTCATAATGAGGTTACGATAGAAACCCAAAAAGGTAAGGAAGTTTTTGATTTACGGCCGCCGCTTGCTCCAGGCCTTAAAATTGCCACGGCACCGGCACCGGTCGTTAACGGAACGAATACGTTGGCGGCTACTGCCCAAAACACACGTGAGTGATTTTGAAAATCCGTTAATAAAAAATACTTGCATTTTGATTTAAAGTGTGGTAAAATCCCCCGCATCCGATAAATCCTTGCTCCCGCAAATCGGACGGGGGCTATGTTTCGGGCGTGTGAATCATTAGGGTTCATTCGTATCAACAGAAACGAGATAATCCAAAAGGAGAGGTTAAATATGCCTTTTTATGAAAACGTATTCGTGGCTCGTCAGGATTTAACACCGGCTAAAGTCACGGAACTGACAAACAAATTTGCCGCCGCTATTGAAGCCAAGGGCGGTAAAGTGACAAAACGCGAAGACTGGGGTCTGCGCAATTTGGCTTACAAAATTCAAAAAAACCGCAAAGGTTATTATACTTTAATGAACATTGACGCACCGGCCGAAGCCGTTGTGGAAATGGAACGTTTGATGCGCTTGGACGAAAATTTGCTCCGCTATCTGACGGTTAAAGTAAAAGCCTTAGAAGAAGGCCCGTCGGCCATGTTGGAATCCAAATCCAAAAAAGTTAAAGCCGATGATAAATATGAAATTGATATCGCGGAAGGAGAATAAAAGATGGCTGAAAAAAGTTCTTTCTATCATCATAAAAAAGCCTGCCAATTCTGTGCAGAAGGTATTGATGAAATCGATTACAAAGATATCAAATTGCTCAGTCGCTTTGTTACCGAACGGGGAAAAATGGTTCCCGCCAGAGTGTCGGCGACTTGTGCCAAACATCAACGCAGCGTTTCCCGTGCCATTAAACGGGCTCGCTATTTGGCTTTAATGCCATTTATCACAGACTAGGAGGTTCGCTATGGAAGTTATTTTATTAGAACGAATTGAACGTCTGGGGCAAATGGGTGATGTTGTTAATGTGAAAAACGGTTATGCCCGTAACTATTTGTTACCGCAGAAAAAAGCTTTGCGTAAAACAAAAGACAATATGGCTTTCTTTGAATCCAAACGCAAAGAATACGAAGCCCGCAACCTGAAAATGAAGGAAGATGCCGAGGCTTTAGCCAAGAAATTGGAAGGTCTGTCCGTTGTAATCGTGCGTCAAGCCGCCGAAACAGGACAACTTTACCGTTCTGTTACAATGCGTGACATTTGTGAAGCTGTGCGTGATGCCGGTTTCCATATTGAACGGTCTCAAATCGTTTTGAACCAACCGTTTAAGAACTTGGGTATCTTTGATGTGAAGTTATCGCTTCATCCGGATGTGGCTCAAACCGTGCGCGTGAATATTGCACGTTCCGAAGAAGAAGCCAAACGGGCAACTCAAAAGAAAGCCCCGAAGACTCCGAAAACGGAAAAAGCGGCTAAGGCTGAAAAGGCTGAAAAACCGGCAGAACAACCGGCAGAAGAAGCCAAAGCCGAATAAGGCTTACTATTTCAGAAAAGCCCCCTTTTCGGGGGCTTTTCCTTATGCTTTTCGTGTGCGATAAAAATAGAGCCCTAAAACACCGGCGGCAATAATGATTCCCAGAATTCTTGCGGTATTTAGGGATAGGTTAAATAAAATCGGCGCATATCCTAAATAGGTTCCACAAACGGCCGTAATAAACAGAGCCGGTAGGATGGCTATCCATTCATTCTTTCCTTTTTCATGCAAATAAAGTGCTCCGACCCACAGCATAATACAGGCTAATAATTGGTTTGCCCACCCGAAATAAAGCCAAATCTTATTCAAATTAATAAAGGCCATAAAAGTTGCCAATCCTAAAATAGCCGCACTGAAAATCAGGCGTTTGAGAATATTTTTTTGATCTGCCTTCAAAAAATCCGCAAGTGATAATCTGGCGGATCTGAGGGCTGTATCGCCTGTGGTAATTGCCAAAAAAATTACCGATAAAATGGCCAGTAAACCGCCGAAATTGCCTAAAAAAGATTTGGATATTTCGGATACAACGGCACCGGCATTTCCGCTTTCTCCCAAAGCCGCACTCAGGCCCGCCGTTCCTTTATAAAAAGCAATCCCGAGGGTCGCCCAGATCAGAGCAATAAAGCCTTCTAAAATCATAGCTCCGTAAAAAATCGGGCGGCTGTATTTTTCATTTGTCAAACATCTGGCCATCATGGGGGATTGGGTGGCGTGGAAACCGCTTAGGGCCCCACAGGCAATCGTGATAAACATGATGGGAAAAATCGGTTTTCCTTTCGGATGTTGATTTAAGGTATGAAGATCGGGGTAAAAATCAATTCCTTTTGTAAACAGAACCCCTAATAATAAGATGGTTGAAATAATTAAACAGGCCCCGAAAATCGGATAAAACCGGCCGATGATTTTATCAATCGGCAACAGGGTTGCCAGGAAATAATAACCGAAAATAATTGCCAACCATCCCTCAAATGGGATATGTGTCATGTTTGATAATAATCGGGCCGGTATCTGACCGAAAATTGAACCGACTAAAGTTAACAGTAATACCAAGAGTATTAAAAATAAAGCATGGAAAGCCTTACCAAAATACTTTTGGATAAAGGCCGTCATGGTAGAACCCCCGTTCCTAAGGGAAATGACACCTGCAAGCATATCATGCACGCCGCCCGCAAATATTGAGCCCAGCACAATCCAAAACAGGCATACCGGCCCGTATAGAGCCCCTAAAATTGCACCAAACACGGGGCCTAGCCCCGCTATATTTAAGAATTGAATCAAAAAAATCTTACCGGGTTTCATCGGTACAAAATCTACCCCGTCTGCCATTGTTTGTGCCGGTGTCGGGTTTTTGGGATTTATTCCCAGAATTTTTTCAACAAACAAACCGTAAACGGCATATCCGCCGATTAATAATAATGTCGCCAATAGAAATATTGTCATCTTATTCTCCTTTGTGAATAGCCGTTATTCTACGCCCTTTTCAACCGATATGCAACAAAAAAATAAGAGGGTATGCGAATCGATTAAGAGATTTTACCCGTTCAAAAATAAGATTTTTTTTGTTTAAAAATGGTGCTCGGTTAAAATTGAAAAAAGAAATATTTTTTGAAATTTTTTTCTTAGGATGATTAAAATCACAAAATGTGGTTTTAAAGATACTAGATTTTGCGCTAAAAAAAATAATATGCTCAAAAATGAAAAAAGAGGTTGTCTTTTTCGTTTTTTTTTGGTTAAGATGAAGTGTCAAAAAAAAGAAGGATTTTTATATGGAATTATCACAGGACATGATAAAGGACCAATGGAAACGGGTTTGTTCCCGTATCCAACAATCCGAATCCAGCCGATTCGCGGTTAGGTGGTTGTCCAAGATTGTTCCGGATAAGATGACGGATGGTGAAGTCTCTTTATTGGTGCCGTCGCCTTGTATTCATGAATTGGTAAAACAAAATTATGCCGATCAGATTTTATCTTTGTGGCGAGAAGAAAATGCGGATATTTGCGGGCTTGACCTAAAATTGGCGCAAAATGCGGTTGCAGAGTTACCCCTGAATACCCCGGCGGTTTTAAAACCTGTTTCTAAAAAGCCTCTTATAAATATAGAATCCGAACCTGCGGACGATTTACCGCGTTCTATTTTAAATCCGAAATATACCTTTGATACTTTTGTAGTCGGTTCTGCTAATCAATTTGCCTGTGCCGCTGCCCGTAAAATCGCCGAAGATGATTCGGTTGCGTTTAATCCGCTTTATATTCATGGGGGCTCAGGCCTTGGAAAGACACATTTAATGCAGGCTGTTGCCTGGCGAATTAAGGAAAGATGTCCGGATAAAAATGTACTTTATTTATCTTCCGAACAATTCTTCCTTTGCTTTATGAAAGCGCTACGTGAAAATCGGACGAATAATCGGTATGAGGGAACAGCCAGATTTCAAGATATTTTCCGCTCGGTAGACGTTTTGATGATTGACGATATTCAATTCTTGTGCGGTAAAGATCGGACACAGGAAGAATTTTTTAATACATTTAATTATTTAATTTCTCGGGGTAAAAAAGTTATTTTATCGGCTGATTCATCGCCGCAGGATTTGCGTGCGGTGGAAGAAAGACTTAAAAGTAAATCCGATATTTTGGGCGTGGCCGACAGGTTAAAAACCCGTTTGGCGCAAGGTCTTATTGTTGATGTTTTACCGCCGGATTATGAATTGCGTTTGGGTATTTTACAAGAAAAAGTTAAGTCCGTATCTATGCCTGTACCTGATGATGTACTGGATTTCTTGGCCAAGAATATAACATCCAATGTTCGAGAATTGGAAGGTGCCCTTAAACGTATTGTTGCCCATGCGGAACTTATTGGGGATCCGATTAACATTTCCACAACGCGGTCGGTGTTAAAGGATTTACTCAAAATATCCGATAAGCCCATTTCTATGCTTGAAATTCAATATGCAGTTTGCGGGCATTATCAGATTGGTTTGTCCGATTTAAAATCGACGCGGCGTGAGCGTAAAATTGCCCGTCCGCGGCAACTGGCAATGTATTTAGCAAAGGTTTTGACACCACTGTCGTTACCCGATATCGGTAAGGCTTTCGGACGGGACCATACAACAGTTATGCATGCCGTTAAAACAATGGAAGATTTAATTTGTCGGGATAAGTCCGTTGCGGGTGATGCGGATATTTTAACCCGTCGCCTTAAAGGAGAGCCCGTTTGACCGCTTTTAACAATCCGTTTTTATTAGGCTTTGATGAAATAGAGGGAATGCTTAATCGCATCACAAAGAGTGCAGAGGGCTTTCCCCCTTATAATATTGAACAACTGACGCCGGATTTACTTCGAATCACTTTGGCTGTTGCCGGATATGGAGCATCGGATTTGGAAATGACGCTGGAAGATAATCAACTGATGATTCGGGGGCGTCAAAATCAAGGAGCCGAACATCATTACCTTTATCGCGGTATTGCGGCGCGATCGTTTATTAAATCCTTTGTGTTGGCTGATGGGATGACGGTTGCCGGGGCGTCTTTGGAAAATGGGCTGTTATCCATAGATTTAAAAAAGCCGATTAAAAAATCCCATGTGCAACGTATTCAAATTAAGACAAAAACAAATCCTGTCTTAATCGATGCCGGTCGGAGGAAGAAATAATGGATGATTTAGAACTGACCGAATGGGATGATTTTGAAGGGGATTTTCTTCTAAGTGATGATGATATAGGCGAGGGTGCGTATATCAAACGGGAAGTTGTTCATTTTCGGCCGGTGTATCGTGTATATGATACGGAAGGGCAGTTATTGGCTGAAGCCTCCTCCAGATACGAAGCTTTTTTAATGATTCGGCGTAATGATTTAACGCCCTATGACGTTCATTAAAAAAATTATAAAAAATACAAAAAGGTATTGATTTTGGAAAAAGAGTGTGCTAGGGAAAGAATGTATGGTGATTTTCGGGTGCCCTAAAAGGGGATCAAGGAATCGATTTATATAACAATATTAGTATTAAAAGGGATAAAAACAAAATGAAAAAAACAAATGAATCCGGCCGTTCTATGGTCGAAATGTTGGGTGTGCTCGCCATTATCGGTGTTCTGTCCATCGGTGGTATCGCCGGCTATACTTTGGCGATGAATCGTTATCGTGCCAATGAAATCTTAAATGCAGCAGCTTTGGTCGCCATCGCGGCAACCTCTGCAGAAGGTGGTTCGGGCGCGACAAGAACTTTGGCTGAATTAGGCGGTAAGGAAGCGATTACATTGCCGGCCATTGATGATGATAGTGATATTACCGGTTATGCAAACGGCCATGTACTCATTAAAGTGAATAAAGAGTATCCGAAAGTAGCTGAACTTGTTTTTAAATTGTCGGGTAATCGTTCAATTTTACCTGCTCCTGGTTCTACTTTAGTATGCGTTGGTACTGCTGAGGGTAAATGTGAAATAGAACTTGATATGTCTGCTTCCGTGAAGAAATCTTCATAAGGGTTAACCTATGGATAAAAAGGCGCCCCTGTTTGGGGGCGTCTTTTATATAGTTAAGGTTTTAAAATACATTCAGAATTTACCCATTCCCGGTTGGGGCAACGGTTGCATTCATCTTGTGTTGAAATGACATTATCTTTTGTTTTACAGGAAAGACAAGAATTGTTTCCGATAAACTTATTTTTTTGATTATGGCATTTTTGTTCAAATTCGGGTGTCGGTGTTAAGATTTCTTTTGATAAATCTATATATTTATCATATTCGTACCATGGATTCCCCAGAACGGCCCGAGGCCAAGATAGCGTAATTAAATCTAATGAGTCATATATGATTCCTGTGACTAGCCCGCCAACAGCGAAATAAGCACTTGTGAATGGGGCAAAAATATAACACCATGGGCTATCATCATCACCGGACAGTTCAAAAGGCAATTTTGCGCCCCCTATAGCCCCCTCAATGGGCATTACGATGGTTTGTGTCGGGGGTAATGCCCGCCATGCAGAATACTCTTCAAACACAGATTCCTTTGAATTTCTTTTCTTTACGGAGTGTTGAGCCCACTTGTCATCCGTCCAATGGCTTTTGATTTCAATTTCCTTGCTTTGGAATCCTTTTTTAAAAAGAGTCCCTTTTAAAGAACCAAATTCCCGATTTACGATAATTTCAGGCGAAACAACGTCCCCGTAATTTTCAAGTGTGAGGCTCATTTCGGGGGATTTTTCGAAATAAATAGATTGCGTCTTTTCATGAAAATTAGGTGAAAAGCAACCGCTTAACATTAAAGGTAAAAAGATAAGAAAAGATTTTTTCATGATGGGTTCTATTCATCCCCGATTTTTAGGGCTTCAATAAAGGCGTTTTGCGGGATTTCCACTTCGCCGAATTGACGCATCCGCTTTTTCCCTTCTTTCTGTTTTTCCAAGAGTTTCCGTTTTCGCGTAATATCACCGCCGTAGCATTTTGCGGTTACGTCTTTACGGAAAGCGGAAATATCCTCGCGCGCGATAATCTTTCCGCCGATACTGGCCTGAATGGGGATTTTAAACTGATGGCGGGGGATTAGGTCTTTTAATCGTTCACAAATTTGCCGTCCACGCCGTTCGGCTTGCGATCGATGGGCAAGGAATGCTAAAGCATCTACTTGTTCTCCATGCACCATGATATTAACGCGTACCAAGTCACTGGCGGCATATTCTGCCAATTCATAATCGAAACTGGCATATCCGCGGGAAATGGATTTTAGTCTGTCATAAAAATCAAACACGATTTCATTTAAGGGTAAATCATACACCACCATGGCCCGATCTCCCACATAGGTCAAGTCTTTTTGCACTCCCCGTCGTTCGGTGCAGAGTTGCAGAATACTGCCCAAGTATTCATCCGGTGTCATGATGGTAGCGCGTACCCATGGTTCTTCAATTTTTGAAATACGGGTCACATCCGGCATATCGGCGGGGTTATGCATTGTAATCATTTCCCCGTTTGTTAAATAGACCTTATAGGCCACACTCGGCGCTGTGGTAATCAGGTCCAAATTAAATTCGCGTGAGAGGCGTTCCTGAATAATTTCCATATGCAACAGGCCCAAGAAGCCACATCGAAATCCTTGCCCCAAGGCCATGGATTTATCGGGTGTAAATTCAAAACTTGCGTCATTCAGTTGTAATTTCGCCAGCGATTCCTTTAAGTTTTCATAATCACTCATATCCACGGGGAAGAGTGAACAAAACACAACCGACAAACTGGGTTTAAAGCCGGGCAGAGGATCATTTGTGGGATTTTTCTCATCGGTAATGGTATCTCCGACCCGTGTCTCTCCGATAGATTTAATGCCGCAAATGACAAAGCCCAATTCCCCTGTCCCGATTTCTGATGTATCCGCCATTTTTGGGGTAAAGTACCCGCATCGTTCCACTCGATAGGTTGCTTTTGTGGCCATCATTTGAATGCTCATCCCTTTTTTTAGGACGCCATCTACAATACGCACCAAAACCACAATTCCCAGATACGGATCATACCACGAATCGACAAGCATAGCCTTTAACGGCGCATTCATATCTCCTTTTGGGGCCGGTAGGCGATTTACAATTGTTTCCAACACTTCATCAATACCGATACCCGTTTTTGCCGAAATCAGGGGGGCATCCGCGGCATCGATACCGATAACATCTTCTATCTGTTGTTTGACACGTTCGGGTTCCGCTGCCGGCAGGTCAATTTTATTGATTACCGGAACGATTTCATGATTGGCATCAAGGGCTTTATAGACATTTGCCAATGTTTGGGCTTCCACCCCTTGGGAAGCATCTACAACCAATAAAGAACCTTCACAGGCCGCCAAGGATCGGCTGACTTCATACCCGAAGTCCACATGCCCCGGTGTGTCGATTAAGTTTAGAATATAGTCCTTATATTTCAACCGCACCGTTTGGGCTTTGATAGTGATACCGCGTTCACGCTCAATATCCATATTGTCCAAAAGCTGTTCTTTCATTTCCCGATCGGAAACGGCCCCGCATTTTTGGATTAGGCGGTCGGCCAAAGTACTTTTTCCGTGGTCGATATGGGCCACGATGGAAAAATTTCGAATATGTGATAAATCTGTCATGCGCCAGACTTTATCAGAAAATCACCCAAAAATCAAGTGCCGGATAACTTTTTCCTTAAGGATTTAAACCCCAAATACCCCATAGCCAAAATAAACGGCACGAAATAGTAAAAAATGCGGAAGAGGATAAGGCTTGCCAAAATGCCGCTTTTCTGGACACCGATGTGGGGAAAAAGATACAAAAAAGCCCCCTCAAAAACCCCGATACCTCCGGGTACCTGTGCCATAAATCCGATACTTTGGGCAATAATGAAAATGCTGAAAGTTTCCAAAAATGACGCATTTAAATGATATCGCAAAAAAGTATAGAAAATCAAAAATAAAGAGATATTGTCCCCAAGGCCGATTATAATTTGTTTTATCGTCATTTTTAGGGTCGGTGCCGGTAAGGTTATCCTTTTGATACGAAATTTTCTGTGCGGAATTACAATTCCCCCGATGTAAAGGGCCATTAAAATCACTAGCCCGATTCCGACGGCATAAAATCCGTCTTTGAAAGGGAAATCCTCCCACGGCATTAAGCCTATCGCCAATATAAAGCCGAGCATGATGCCGATGAAAACGGTTAATGTTTCAAACAAAATCATTTTTAAAATTTTTGTTTGGGAAATGCCCCAGGGCATATAAAACCAATATCGGATGGCTCCTCCCGCGGCATACGTATGACCGGTGGTATTGCCGAAAGCAAAACTGATACCGGCGGCTTTAAAGACCTTTTTATAGGCTAGCTTTTTTCCGATATAGCAAAGGGCTAATTCATCATATCCCGATAGAATAAAATAGTTGATTAAAACTCCGATTCCGGCAATTCCCATCACCCATATCGGTGTATTTTGCATTAGGTCGATTAAATTTTTGGTCCCCACGGTTCGGACTTCTTTTTCGATTATCCAAACAGCCAGTAAAAAGAATCCCCAAGTAATGATTTTTATAATTCTGTTTAGCATTTTAAAACATCAATGTCGCCCTAAGTGAACTCACCGTTGCTGTTTTATGTTTCGGATTAGCCCCGGGGTTGATATAGAATTGAATATCGGGTGTTAGTGTTAAAAAATTGGAAACACCCCATGCCCAATAGGCTTCTAATACGTTTTCAACCGACCGTGTACCGGCTCCGTTCACTGATTTGTTTAATTTATTGATCGCCCCCGCCAGTCCGATTTGATCCAGGGCATTTCGTCCCAAGGGATTATTGCGAACCATTCCCAAAACATAGGATTGCTTAATGGTGTTTAGGGAGTTACTGGCCCCGTTGATACGGGCAAAAACAGCCCACTCTGTTCCAAAATTTTGTTGTAAATTCAGGCTCCACCCGTTGCTGTCGCTGGGCTGCAGGTCAACCGATGGTTGATAGTAATATAATAAACTATAGGTGCATTGGCCGATGCCCTCAATGGTCGGCGAATAGGTCAAACTGCCGAATGCGGTATATTTGCCTTTACCGAATTTATGAATACTGATACTTTCGCCCGAGATATTGTGTGCATCCTGAAGGCCGGCCGAAAAACTCCATGCACTTGTCGGTGCAATGGTGATATAGCCCCCTAAACTTGCCGACGGATAGGTATCGGACGCGTTTTGCGATAGCGCCAGATTAAGGAAGTTCACTTGTTGGTTGGCATCATAACTGCCGCCGTCAAAGTTATACATCGGGAATTGGCCGACGGTTATGGATACACTATCCAATTTTCCTGGTAATTGATGGGTATAACTTAACTCGTCAAAATAGTTTGCATTTGTTGTGTAATCGTTAAAGGAAGAAATAACCCCGATACGGTTATTGATTCCTTGGGCGCTTTTTCCCCAATACCGAACGGCCGTATAGGCAATTTGTGCTGACCCGCTGCCAAAGGTATCGGAATGAAACATATCCCAGTTCGCTGTGCCATAGTATTGTGTTTGCCAAGGTGTTCCTTTCCCGTTTGGGGCCGCGCGTTGGCCCAAAAAAGAAACATCAATCGAATACGTCAGGCCTGCCTGTTGGCTTAACCACTGTTTAAAATTGGCATAGTCGCGCTCTAGAGTTTTTTCGGCCGCAAAGAAATCCCGATAAAAACCATAGGTTCGTCGTGCTTCGCCTCCTTTTTGCGTGGGTTTCAGGTCCGCCATCGCACTTGTTGCCGTTAGTATTAAGCCTAAAATGCATAAATTTTTGATTAGATTTTTCATATTTCCCCCTTATAAAACTATATCCAATATAGGTCAAAATAGGGCAAATAAAAGCCAGACCAAAGTCGGTTATTAAACAATCGTGAATAGATTTAAATTGTAGTGTTTTATAAAAACTTCCTCTGGTGCAGAGGGCGTTTTTAAATGGTTAATTAAAAATCTTACCCAATATCCCCGGTGCCATAGAGTTTAACGGGTGGAAGGTTACTTCCGGATCGGATAGTTTCCCCTTTATGTCATACTTCGCACCGATTAGGCCTCCGGCCTCGCTATCCTTAAACAATGCCCCGATTAAGGGAATCTTCCCCGGTAGGCTGTTAATCATATAGGCCGGTATCACCGATCCTGTCAGAGAAAGACTGGATCCTGTTACATTTCCCATAAAGGTAATGCCCAAACTGTTGCCGGCCAGATAACTTTCCATCAATTCTAAATTCAGGCTTAAATCGGGCTTTAATTCAAATTGAACCAATCCTTCGGAAAAGAGCAGGTCTTTCCCCCGAATGGCATCTACAATGCCCAAGATGGTGGAGGCTTGAATCAAAAATCCCGGTTCCGTCATCACAATATTTTTGGTTTCAATCTCGCCCTTAAATCCGCCCAAAGGTTGTTGTTTGGCCGATAAGGATAAATCGCCTTTTGCCATTTTTTCCGTTACGCCGATATGTGCCAATAATGCTCCTAAATCCGGTGTGTGTGCCGTTACCATATCTTTTTTCTGCAGATACGATAGGTTAAATGGTGCCCCTGCCATTGCATTTAGGCTTAGATTTTGCCACCGATTATCTTTCTTAAGGCCTTTTCCCATTAAGGTCGTGATGGGTTTTCCGTCGGCCAAAATCAACCGGTCCAAAGATATGTCAAAAGAAATATTTCTGGGGAATTCGAACGGTTTTGTTTCCTCCTTTGGATTATCCGGTAAGTCATATAATCCCGCCGCGTTCCATGATTTTCCTTTAACATTTAAGGTTACCCCTTGTTTGTTCGAAGAAACGGATGCCGTCATATTTGTCTTAGGCGCGATAACTTCATTTAGGCCGACTTCCCAACCTAAATCCGAAAAAGTTCCCTGCCCACCGATTTGAATGGGATCCAATGACTTTTCATCGGCAAAACCTTTGAACGCGTAATGAATGTCTGTTTTTCCTTTTTCCTGCTTTAAGTTTAGGTCTAAATTCGCCGAAATATCAAACGGTTTTGTTGTCGATAGGGGACAGATATTTAAAAACGCTTTTTTAAAATCAATATTGACATTTCCCGTGACGGTGCCGCCGGCGGTTGCTTTAATATCGGCTTTTAATACGGTTTCACCTTTGATATATCCGGTTGTTTGCGGGAAAGCGGCCGCCAATTTTTCATCTGTTAAATTTGATGAAATTTCATAATCGGATTGAATATCCGTCGGCTTGCCCGCGGTAAAAGATTCTGTCCACTTTAAATTCAGCGGTAATCCCATTATTTCGCCCGTTCCGGCCAGGGTTAATTTTTGATTATCCACCGTTAAATCCAACTGCCCCTTTTTCAAGTTTGTATTATCAAAAACTGTGGGGAAAATGCCGTCTGTGATCTTGGCCGTTACATTGGCTTTAACCTTATCCGTTGTTAAATCATCAATCAAAGGAAAGGCCAAATCTGTATGAACGATTGCATTTCCGCCGGTTTTTTGAGGATCAAGCCCAAACATTTGCGGAAATTCTAACGGTTCTTCGGCAATTAAAGTCATGGCTTCTTTGACCGGCCCCGAAATATCCAAAATGATTTTAGCATTTGATACATCGTTTTGCAGTTCCGTTAGGTCAATCACCGCTCCAGTTAGGTTTAAATTCCAAATTTTTCCTTTATCGCCTGTAATTAAAACACGATCGGGATACAGTTTGACAACGCCGGCAAAACCTTGAACAGGTGTCATTTCATCTAAATATCGAACTTCCGCATCCGTAACTGGTAATTCCCCATACAGGTCTGTTAACTCTCCACCCGTAAAATAGAGGGTAAATTCGGCCTTTTGAACGGTTCCCTTTTGAAGGTTCTTCTTAACCCATGCATGGGCGTCCGGTCCCGTTGCCACCGGCCAAACATCCGGCACTTTTGATAAGGGCAAACTGCTTATATCGGCTTTAAGGGTTGTTTTAACCACGTTTAAATCTCCCTTTGATAAAAATTCCCCGATGCCGGAAACATTAACCTGTAGATTGGCGGTTGGACCACCCTTTAACTCAACAGTTGATTTCGCAATTTTAATATTATTCAGATCCGAATCAATCGCCCCGTTAATAACAAGTGAGTCAATAGCATAAAGATTTGTTAAAGGTTCCGGTAAATTCAGGGTTCCGGCTTTAACGGTTTTAATTTGAAAAGCCCCCTCTTTGAAGCAGGTAATGATATCCTGACAAGTCTTACCAAAATCAAAAATACCTTTTAATTTTCCCTGAATGATTAAATTTGCGCCTTCTAAAAACGGTAAATCACGTCCTAAATCTTTTAAGTCAAGGGTATCAAATTCAATTTCAAAGCTCATTTTTTTGTCAAATCGGTTTAATTGTGCATCGGCTTTTATCGGTGTTTTTTGATTTTGGATATTTAGAAATGCCGATGCCTGCATTGCGTGATGGAAACCTTTTTGGCGTTCCAGATATAGGCTCATTTCCGTTAAAGATACTTTCTGATTTTTTTGGTTATCCTCTACCTGAACGGTTGTGTTTTCCATGGAAAGGGAACGGAAAGATAAGATTTTTTGAATAATTTGAGAAATTAAATCGGATTCTTTAACGGATAATCCAATTTCTTTTTGCGAAGTTGCTTTCGGCGTTTTTTGAATGCCGTCGCCATACAACCTAGCTCCTCCGTCTTCCCCGATCATCAGATATAATGTCGCATTTTTGATTTGTAGATCGCTCGGCACGTAATTCAATGTCAGAACATGCTTTAAGTTGTAAGAAAATTCAACGTTCGGTAGTTCCAGAATAGGTGTATTGTCCTTGTTTGCTACGGTCATATTTGTAATATCAATGTGAAACAATCCCTTGCGTTCAAAAGCAGCCCTTAAGGTAACGGAATTAGCATCTAGTTTTAATCCCGATTCAGCCGGTAAGACGTACTTTTCTATGGTCTTCAGATAATCTTTGATTTCAACAGGATGGACATATAGTAACCCAAAACCAAGGCCCCCAACCACCAGGATCAAAGCCACCGAAACTTCAATTGTCTTGAAAAGAAAATGTAACAAACCTTTAATTATCCTCATAATTGATTTCCTATCATCATTAAAAGAAAACTAAGACTACCGGATATCACCGGCACGATAAACCAAGATATTACAATGCGTCCCAAAACCGTATAGCGTAACCCGTATCCACCTTTAGCTACGGAGATACCGACAATAGCCCCAACCATCACATTTGACATCGGTATCGGTACCAGAGGGAAAGTCGGTAAGTGGCAAAATTTTAAAATATATCGAATTGTTTCCATGGAGAAGCAAATCATACTGACGGCAGTGCCCAGCATTACCACAAATCCTTCCGTCGGGGATAGGGGGACAAGTTTGCGTCCCACGGTTTCAATCACTTTTTTATCCGCCATCAGGCATCCCACCCCAATCGCGCCGCAAACCGTGGCGGTTATGGTTAGTTTTGGAAAGGAATCAAAAACGGACAGAAATGGCCCTGTCATGGTTCCGATGTTATTTGCCCCCAAAGCGTAAGCTGCTATAATCCCTGATGTTATCAAAAGGATTCTTAACATTAAATCCCGCTTAATCAAGGAAATCGGATGAAATATCAGCATCCTTCGCACGCCCTTCATTAGGATAAAACTGATACCGGCGGCAATAATCGGTGCCCAAATCCAAGCCCCTACAACGCTTTTTATCAGGTTCCAATCCGTATCAAAGTTGTGGTAAAGATTCCACCCAACCATTGCCCCGACGATCGTTTGAACGATAGAGGCCGGAATGCCCATATGCGATAAAATATCCATTACGATAATAGCCGAAACGAAAATTACAATGATATCTATGGGGGTTCTGAAATCACTGATGGCCAATACGCTGGATGTTGTGGCCGAACCGCTTATAAAGGCACCGACGGTAACGAAAAGGGCGGCCAGAACCTCGGCTGTTTCCAAATTGACCATGCGTGTCCCCACAGCCGTTCCGAACAGGTTACTGAGGTTATTTTTCCCCAGAGCCCATCCTAAAATTAAAACCCCGATTAAGACCAATGTCATCATATTGCGTGCTTCACCACAAATACGGATAATGAATCAGCCATATCTTCGGCCATATCGGATATTTTTTCAATACTGTAGATAAATTCTTTCAGCTGCAGTTGCCGGCTTAAGGGCAATTTTAAATCCTGAAAGACCTTTTTCTTAAGGGCCATCGCCTGTAAATCCACCTGATGCTCTAATACCGAGACAGCCCATATAATATCCGTCACGGATCGACCGGCCATGGCGGCCTTCATACTGTCTATTAACGCACTGACACATTGGACGTTTGTGATAATCATGTGGGATAGGTCGGCCTGAATTTCGGTCGGAATCTTGGGTTGTTCCACGGATATTAAAATTAGGTCTGTTTCATATTTATTGATGATTCTATCACATCCTTCAATCAAACCCAAAATATCGGATCGCATATCCGGTAACAGTAAATGGGCATACAGTTTATTTTCCACTTCGCGCCTAAGGGCATCATTTTCGGCCTCAAGGCTGCTTACTTTTTCCCTTAGATGCGTGAATTTTGTTTTGTTCCCGCTTTTGAAATAGCAATTTAAGGCCAAAATCAACAATTCCCCGCCATGAATTATGTTATTTAAAAACAGGTTGATTTTTTCTTCCAACACTTTTGTTTTATGAAATAATTCCATTTACCCCTCCTTTTTGTTTGCAAGTGCGGCTAATGATGCGCGCATAAAACCGTTTAAATCACCGTCTAAAACACCACCCGTGTCCGATGTTTCATAATCGGTTCTTAAATCTTTAACCATTTGATACGGTTGTAAAACATAGGACCGAATTTGGTTTCCCCAACCGTTATCTCCTTTGGCGGCCTCAATTGCACCCTGTTCGGCCCGCCGTTTTTGAAGCTCCATTTCATAAAGCCGCGCTTTTAGCATCCGCCAGGCCTCATCGCGGTTGGCAAATTGGCTGCGTTGGGTTTGGCAAGCCACCACAATACCGGTCGGTATATGTGTAATCCGAATGGCGCTTTCCGTTCGGTTCACGTGCTGACCGCCGGCACCGCTGGCGCGATAGAGGTCAATCCGGCAATCAGCCGGATTAATATCAATTTGGATGGAATCATCGACCACCGGATAAACCCAGACTGAAGCAAAACTGGTATGCCGTCTGGCATTGGAATCAAAAGGTGATATTCGCACCAGCCGATGAACCCCCGATTCGTATTTCAACCATCCGTATGCATTTAACCCTGAAAATTTTAAGGTAGATGATTTAATACCGGCTTCTTCGCCTTCACTTTCTTCTAAGAGTTCCACTTTGTATCCGTTCTTTTCACCCCAATGCATATACATGCGGCGAATCATATCGGCCCAATCTTGCGCCTCTGTCCCACCGGCACCGGAATGAATTTCCAAAAAGGCGTCATTTCTGTCTCCTTCTGCGGATAACAGGCTTTCCAATTCGGCTTCCTGAATTTGAGGTTCCAGTGCCGTAAAGGTATTTTCTGCTTCGGTCAGCAATTCGGGCTCATTTTCGTTTTCGGCCATTTCTATCATATCAAAGGTATTAATGACCTGTGTTTCAAGCTCCTTTACCCGCGCAATTTGGGCCGATAGGGTGTTACGTTCACTCATCAAACGTTGGGCTTTATCGGGATCATCCCACAGGTTCGGATCCGCCGTTAAGGCATCCAATTCCTCTAGCCGTAACAGGGCATTATCCCAGTCAAAGACGCCCCTTAAGAAGCGTAATTACTTCTCTGTATTTATCGTTTAAGGTTAAAATTTCAGATTTCATTTACTCTCCTTAATACATACCGCCCATATCGGGTTGGCTGTTGTCGGTTTCGATAACGATATCACGCCCGCCGATAATCGGGGTGGGCTTCGTCAGGTCGGTCCCTTTTTTGAATGCTTCCATAATTACGTTACTTTCCCCCGGTGCCGCCAATTTACCGGTGGTGGCGTTTACGCGCACCAGGTCAACCGAATCTGGCACACGGAAGGGGATATCCGATTTATCTTTCAGGGCTTCCGTCATAAAATCACGGAAAATCGGGCCGCTGACGACACTGCCGGTTTCATTGGGGCCTAATGTTGCGGGATTATCAAATCCGACCCAGACGCCGGCAACCAAGTCCGGTGAAAATCCGATGAACCAGGCATCAATACTGTCATTACTGGTCCCGCTTTTGGCACCGATTGTTTTTTTTATGCTTTGCGCGATTCGCCCCGTTCCTCGTTCCACCACGCCGGTTAAGATATTTACCATTTGATAAGCACTGGCGGGATCTTGTATTTGCTCCCGTGTGTCGGGCAGTTGCGGTCTGTCTTCGGGGTTGGCGGTGTCGCCTTGGCAATTTTTACAGGTGCGAGTATCATGCTTATATATGGTTTTGCCGTCACGGTCTTGAATCCGGTCAATCAGGGACGGTGTAATATATTTTCCGCCGTTTACAAGCATACCATAGGCCGTTGTCAATTTCATCAATGTTGTTTCACCCGATCCCAAAGCGGTTGACAACACCGGTTCCAGTTTATCCGAAATCCCGAATTTTTTCCCGTAGGCTAAAATTTTCGACATTCCGATAGCTTGTGCCAACCGAATCGTCATCAGGTTTCTTGATTTTTCAATTCCGACCCGCATGGTTGTCGGCCCATAGAAGTTTTGTGAGAAATTTTTGGGTTTCCATTTTGTGCCGTCGGGATTTTCCATAACCAATGGGGCATCCAGTATCAGGCTTGATGGTGTATATCCCGAATCGAGCGCAGCCAAATACACAAACGGCTTAAAGGAGGATCCGGGTTGGCGGTTGGCTTGAATGGCGCGATTGAATTGATTCTTTTCAAAGGAAAATCCGCCCGCCATAGCCAAAACACGTCCCGTATGCGGGTCAAGTGCAACAAGGGCCCCTTCAACTTCGGGTATTTGACAAAGGGTATACTTACCTTTGTTTTCTTCCGTCAAAATAACATCTCCGACTTTTAGGACATCCGACACTTTTTCCGGATTTTTGCCGAATCGTGCTTCAGGCAGTTGCGGGCGCGCCCATTCCAAATCCGCCAACAGCATTTCACCGGTTGTATCGTCCGATAATTTTAACGTTGCCTTATCTTTTGCCACTTCCGTAACAGTGGCATATTTCCATGTATCAGGCACATAGGTCGGTACCTTGTTTTCCTTGATAAATTTCTCGGCTTCGGCCAAATCGTCAAAATGTTGAGGGGCGCCGCGCCAACCATGTTTTCTATCATAAGCCATCAGGCCATCCCTTAAGGCTTTTGCCGCCGCTTTTTGAAGGGTAGGGTCTAGTGAAGTTCGAATAAACAATCCGCCGGTATAGATAGCGTCATCTCCATAATTTTTGGCGACGAATCGGCGGACTTCTTCCGCATAATAACCCGCATCGGCCAGCATATCATTTTCCCGATTTGCCATATGAATGGGAACTTCCATGGCTGCCGTTGCTTCTTCCCAAGTGACATAGCCTTCTTCGGCCATCCGGCGCAGGACCCAATCGCGCCGTTTTTTGGCTTCTTCGGCTTTCTTGATGGGGTGATAATTGTTGGGGCCTTTGGGAAGTGCTGCCAAAAAGGCAACCTCATCCAACGTCAGTTCCGACATAGATTTATCAAAATAATTAAGGGCTGCACTGGCGACACCATAGGAACCGATACCCAAATAAATTTCATTCAAATAAAGCTCTAAAATATGGTCTTTTGTATAAGTTTGTTCGATTTTGCGTGCCAATAGGGCTTCTTTAATTTTGCGTGATAGTGATTGTTCGGACGAAAGCAGGAAATTTTTGGCTACTTGTTGGGTAATGGTTGAGGCGCCGACTTTACGTTTACCTTGACCTAAATTTTTGATATTTACCAAAACGGCCCTTACGATGCCGGCCACATCTATCCCGCCGTGTGCATAAAAAGTTTTATCCTCTGCCGCAATAAAGGCCGACCGGAGCAGGGGTGGGATTTTACCCACCGGCACAAAGATTCGCTTTTCCGTTGCATATTCCGCCAACATTGAGCCGTCCGCCGCATAAAGCCTGCTGGTAATTTGGGGCTTATAATCCGCCAGTTGATGATAGTCTGGCAATCCCATTGAATAGTGTAAAATCACAAAGAATAACAGTGCCGCTACCACAAAGCAGACAAAGAAAAAAAGACTAACCAAAGTCGAAAAGAATTTCATGATTTACACCTATTTCTAAAATTTCGCTCACACATTACCTTTTTTTTTTAAAAAAAGCAAGGATTTTTTCGTACTTCATTTGGAATAACCGAAAATAAAAAAGTAAAAAATACTTTTGTCTGAAGTTGAGGAAACTTCGGCCTTAAAAAATCTATCGGATGATGGATGGTGCTTGGCGTTTTTGACAAGCTCTGGCGATAGACGGATGTCTACTAATTCGGTTTGATGGGAACCGATCGTTTTGTTCGGATTGTTTATCGTCTGTGATAACGGCTTTTTCGATTCTATAGTTTTTTTCCATTAGAGGCGCATTTATCGGATACTCTTCAAAAAAATTATTGAAAGCGTCTGAATCATCATTTCCGCGCACAGAATGAATTGTAGCGTTATCAATATAAAGTTCAATCATTTTCTTTATCATGTGTATATCCTTTTAAGGCATTATATCATAAATTGAAAATGCTGTCCAGTACTTTTTATGTAACATTATAAACCAAAGTTTTTCTTGCTTTCCGAAAAAGCCTGTGTTATAAATTTTCCGAAGATTAGAAAGGAGAATAGTATGCTTGATTTTACGGATAAAACAGCTTTAATTACCGGTGCAACCGGCGGTATCGGCCGCGAAATTGCTCGGGTTTTGCATCGGCAAGGTGCAACTTTGGCCTTGACGGATATGGATTTGGAAACCCTAAAGGCTTTTCAGGAAGAGTTAGGCGGTCGGGTTTTTATCTATCCTGCAAATTTAACGGATTCGGCTAGTCTTGATACACTTGTGAAATCAGCCGAAAAAGATATGGGTAAAATTGATATCTTAATCAATAATGCCGGTATTACCAAGGACGGTCTTTCCATGCGGATGACCGATGAACAATGGCAAAAAGTGTTGGATATCAACTTGACGGCCGGTTTTAAACTGGCACGTGCCGTTATCCCGGGTATGATGAAGCGGCGTTATGGTCGGGTTGTCAGTATGGCCTCGGTTGTAGGGGTTGCCGGTAATGTGGGGCAAGCCAACTATGCGGCCTCCAAAGCCGGTCTTATTGCTATGAGCAAGTGTATGGCCCAAGAATTGGCGGGCAGAGGGATTACATTTAACTGTGTTGCCCCCGGTTTTATTAAAACACCGATGACGGATGTCTTGCCGGATGCAGCCAAAGAAGCCCTGTTAAAGAGGATTCCTATGGCCCGATTGGGAACAGCGACAGATGTGGCAAATGCCATTGTCTTTTTAGCTAGTGAGGAGGCCTCTTATATCACGGGCCAAACAATCCATGTAAATGGGGGTATGGCGATGTTTTAGATATTTTTTGCCTTAAAAAGTGTTTATCTAACTTATTGAAAAATATGAAAATGATTTTCTTTTTATGCAAAAAGTAAAAAAAATACTGGACGAGGCAAAAAAAATGTGCTAGAACAATTCACGATTTCGTCAGAAATGACAAAAATTAAACAGAAAGGAATATAAAAATGAGTAATATTGCTGAACGCGTCAAAAAAATTGTTGTGGAACACTTGGGTGTTGATGAAGCAAAAGTGCAAGATAATGCCAGTTTCATTGATGATTTGGGTGCCGACAGCTTAGACACCGTGGAATTGGTAATGGCATTTGAAGAAGAATTCGGATGCTCTATTCCCGATGATGCTGCTGAAAAGATTCGGACCGTAAAGGATGCAATAGACTTTATTGAAAAACAAGCTTAACGGCTTTTAGGGTTTCATCTTTAGGAACGCATTTGCATCTGGTGAAAAAAGATGTAGCGTTCCTAAAACTTTATCTGAAAGGATTTTATCGTGGCAAGACGTGTGGTAATAACGGGAATGGGCCTATTGACTCCGTTGGGGTTGGGGCTAAAGACAAACTGGGATAAACTGATTGCCGGTCGGTCGGGCATATCCCGGATTACTTCTATGGATGTGTCGGATTATCCGTCAAAAATTGGGGGCGAAATCCCTTTTGGTAAAGGTGAAGATAAGGTTGATTTGGATTCCCTGATTTCCCCCAAGGAACAACGTCGAAATGACCCTTCCGTTCAATACGGTATGATTGCCGGTATGCAGGCGTTGGAGGATTCGGGTTATCTTCCGAAAACAGAGGAAGAAGCCGATCGGTCCGGTATTTTGATGGGGTCTGGGATCGGTGGGGTTCAGACGCTTGCCAACGGAATGGTTTTGATTAAAGAAGAAGGTTTGCATAAACTGTCTCCCTTTTTTATTCCCTCCGCCATTATCAACATGATTGGGGGACAACTGGCCATCAAATATAATTTTAAAGGCCCTAATACAACGGTTGCTACCGCTTGTGCAACGGGAACACATGCGATTGGGGACGCGGTCCGAATTATTCAAAATGATGAGGCTGATGTCATGATTGCCGGTGGGGCCGAGGCCGCAATTTGCCCGTGTGGATTGGGCGGATTTTCTCAGGCACGTGCTCTTTCGACTCATTATAATGATGCACCGGAAAAAGCCAGTCGCCCTTGGGATAAAGATCGTGATGGTTTTGTGATGGGCGAAGGGGCAGGGGCCGTCGTTTTAGAGGAATATGAGCACGCTAAAGCCCGCGGTGCAAAAATTTATGCCGAAGTTATCGGGTATGCGGCGACGTGTGATGCCTATCATGTAACGGCACCGGGGGCAGGTGGATTAAAAGCTATGCAGCTCGCTTTAAAACGGGCCCGTTTAAATCCCGAAGATGTTGACTATATCAACGCACATGGTACGTCAACGACGGCTGGTGATATGGTTGAATTTAATGCGGTTAAAACAATCTTCGGAAACACGCACGTGTCTATGTCATCCACGAAATCAGCCATAGGGCATCTGTTGGGTGCGGCCGGTGCGGTTGAGGTTATTTATTCTGTTTTAGCAATGCAAACCGGTATTTTACCGCCGACTTTGAATTTGGATCATCCGGAAGAGGAAACCGCCGGTTTTGATTTGGTTCCCAATGTTGCCAAAGAAAAACAGGTTCGAATTGCCTTATCCAATTCATTCGGATTTGGGGGTACAAACGGTTCTATTATTTTGAAGAAAGTTTAACATGAGACACGGTGTTTTGGCTTATTTTTTATTGTTTTTTATTGCGGTATCCCTGATTGGGGGGAGTGTACTGACGACTTATACCCAATTTATAGAAGACGGTCCGCTTACTGAGGCCAAGGATGTCGTTATCCCCAAGGGCAGAAGTTTAAAACAGGTGGCACGCCTTTTGAAACGGGAAGGCGTGATTGAGAGTCCCGCCATATTTGAATTGGGTGTACGGGCCAGTGGGAATACCTTAAAAATTAAATCCGGTGAATATAATTTTCCCCGCCAGGCTAGTGCTAAACTTGTCATGAATATTTTAACGGACGGTCAAACCGTTGCGCGGCGGTTTGTGGCACCCGAAGGCATGACTTCCGCCCAAATTGTTGAATTGATGGATAAGTATTTGGGCCTTGTGGGTGAGGTTCAAAAAATTCCGCCCGACGGTACATTGCTACCGGAAACATACAATTATTCTTATGGTGATACCAAAGAATCGCTTTTGAAACGGATGCAGGAAAGTATGGATAAAAAAGTAGCGGAGTTATGGGCAAAACGGGATAAAAACGTGCCGTTTAAAACATCATGGGAGGCCGTTATTATGGCTTCTATCGTTGAAAAAGAAACAGCGCGCCCCGAAGAACGCCCCCATATCGCATCGGTCTTTTTTAATCGCCTGAAAAAGCATATTCGTTTGCAATCCGATCCGACAGTTATTTATGCCATCACAAATGGAAAATTGGATTTAAAAAGGGCGCTAACCTATGCTGATTTAAAGGTTCAAAATCCTTATAATACTTATGTGGTTTATGGTTTACCCCAAGGACCGATTGCTAATCCCGGAGCGGCGGCTTTAGCGGCAGTTTTAAACCCGATGGAAACGGATGATATCTATTTCGTTGCGGACGGTAAAGGCGGGCACGTGTTTTCCCCGACCTATGAAGAACACCAAAAGAACGTAACACGTTGGCGCCAAAGCAAGAAAAAGAAAAAGGTTTCTAAATCGGTGGAAACGGCGTTACCTGCTCAGGTGGATCAACCAAATGAATCGGTACAAGAAGGGCAATTGCCCCAACCGACAGATGCCATTCCGGCCTCGGACTCCTTACAACAACCCCAATCGCAGGTTCCATTATCGTCGGTGGAAAATGAAATTAATTCAGCTTTATAACGGGAATAACCATGGTGATTGGAGATGTTATCAATGAAGAATAAAGATAAAAAAGAAAAAAGCATTTGGGAAATTATAGGAAACCTTATTTTATTTTCCCTTTTAATTGATGCTATATTTGACTTTTTTGATGATCTTAATAAGAATGAATAAAACGAAATGAAAAATAAGGTGATTATACGCATGGGTGCAAAAAAAATAGTCAAGGATTCTATAAAGATATTACTTATGGGCATAGTAGCATTTATTCTGCTTGTTATATCGGTTAATTTTTTAGGCTCTTTGTTAGGTGAGGCTATTGATAGTAGTGGCGGTTATGGGACGAGTTGTTGCCCGGATTATATTGATGATAATTTTGGTACTCGCCTTAATTTTAGGGATGGTGTCTATAAACTTAAAAAAGATGAATGTGGCTTTTTAGATGGTACATGTAAGGTTGTTGTCTCTTTTGAAAGCAGACCGCAAGAAGCATTAGATACAGTTAAGAAAATGAAAAATTACTGGAATGTTTCATATGGGGATATTTATATACATAGTGAAACAGAGGCAGATGACTCTTTTTATCGTGTTGTTTATGATCCCGATAAATCAGAATTAAAATATACCAGTGAGACAAGATAGATTGGTAAAAAAATAAACACTAAAAAAGTGTTGACTTATAAAACTAAATGGTGTATAAGCGATTTGCCTTTAAAGGCATAGGAAGACTAAATCAGGTTTGGATTTCCAAGCCTGATTTTTTTTAACGCACATTTCTAGGATCAAGATTTGGCGGAATAATTGTCGGATGAGGTGTCTTTTCTGTTACAGCGGGATTTTGTGTTTTTGCTAATGTATTGTTTATTCCAGTTGTTGTTTGATTTTGGGTGTGAACTTCCGTTTTGCTTAATTGTGGTGTTTCCGGCTGTTTTTCGGACTCTGATCCATTTATAGATGATAAACGTTTTTTTCGAAATTCAGCCAATTCTTGTTTGAATGTCTGTTCAGCTTGAAATCTTATGGCATCGGATGATATAAACCTTTGGTCACGGGGGTTTTTTTGTTGATAAATCTGGAATGCTTCTTCCAAAAGTGAAGTGTTTCCTGTTTTGTAATTTTTAGTCCTGCATATTAGCATTTGAACGTCTTGTTCTGATATAACGGGGTGGCCGCTTTTATCTTTTTGATTTAAAATATCATGTATAACCTGAATTTGATTATTGTGTTGAGTTTTATTAACATTTTCGATCAAAGGAGAAAAGGTTTGACTCTTTAAAATCTTCATCAAATAAGGGCGGGAAATACCCACTTGATTTAATACAGTATCTGCAGTTTTAATTAAACCGAGTGCTACTGCGTTTTTTAGAACCATTTCGCTTGCATCTTCCGGTATTTGTGTCACCTGAGATAAAAATTTCAATTTTTTCTGTTGTTCTGAATCAAATTGTTTTAACCCCTTCGGTGAAGTATCAATGGGGTTTGAAGTGTCTAATTGTGCCTGGATGACAACGGAGGGGAAAATATTTTGCTCTTTCCGTAATAAGCGAAATTTTTTTGCTGTTTTATCGCGTTTGAAAATTCGGTCAAGGATACCTCTTTTATTATATTCTTCTGAAAGTTGTTTTAAAAATTCTTCACGTCCGACATCATCTATTAGGGGGTCTCCATTTTTATCGTGAGCCTTCAATAATCTTATTATAGTTGAAAAATCAACACGCTCGTCTGCTTCTAAAAAGGTTTGAAATAAAGTGAAGCGTTCTATTTTTGAAGCCGTATATTTTCCGTCTGCTCCTGTTTCTGATATTTTTTGTGTTGCTTCTTCCCATTTTTGGTTATGGGCCAACCAACCGGCTATATTTCTGTAAGGTTCTTTTGGTGTTTCTAATAATTTTGCCAATAACTCAGCCGAAGGTTTTTGTTTCAATGGGAACGATTCCGGTATTTGGGATAATCCTTTATCATTTATTCCCAAAGGATGTAGGGTATCATATTCTGCCTTATAGCTACTGCGATACATAATCGGTAATGTAGCTATCATTAACTTTTCTTCTAATTGAGCATAAGGTGTATTTAAGGGTGCTTCTAAAAAAATATCAAAAACTTTTTGAAATGCCCCCACGTCTAATCTGGCCATTCTCTTTTGGGCTTTTTCAGGGTCAGTTGCATTTTCTTCTTGTGCCTTTAATAAACTGACATAAAAACCAAACGGATAAGATTGGGATTCCTGGAAAAAACCTGTCTCCTGTATGGCTAAATTATCTTTGCCACATACTATACTCATGACTTCTTTTGTGGTTTGTTCCGCATGTTTCAGCTCATGCGATAAAATATTAATTAAATCAGTTTGTTGCGTTGTTTTTTCTAATCGAATTTTATTCGTTCCCGATGCATAATTACCCGAAAATTTTTCCTCTTTATCTGGTATATATGTACAATCAATTATAAGCGGGCTGTTTTTTCGCCAGTCGGGAAATGTACCGAATAAACCCTTTTCTTCATTTTTTCTGTATATAAATGCCAATGCTTCTTGTATATCACGCTCAGACTCTGTTAAAGTATCGGGTGAAGCTGCCAAAAAATCGACCATTTTTTGGGTTCCAAGGCTGCATTTGATTTGTACAACGTCAAGAGTATTTTCCATAACATACCACCTAAACGATGAAAACTACAAACATTCCCTATAACTATATTATAGCAGAGATTTTATTTATGTCAAATTATCGGCAATTTTTATTTTGAATTCAACAATAATTGAGTTGTTTCGTCCATTTCCGGTTTATGACATTCTTCTTTTCCGACATAGGGCAGGGCCGTATCCAGCAATCGTGGCGCATAGTATTCAATATTGGCACATTCCTGTTCGGTAAATGTTAAATGATAGGGGCGAATCCGGACGGGAGTTCGTTTGTTCGGATTTCGGATTGGTTCTAGGCAATGATCCACACACCGGCCTTGATGATAGAGGTTTGCAAAACTTTTTTTGCCGTTTTTCATTAAAGTAACAAGTGACGGGGATACCTCTTGAATGATTGAATCGTCCGGTAAGATTTCCCCTTTTGAATAGGAAAAAGTCTCCCCCGCATGATTTTTAAGAATTACAGTTCCATCTTGTTGTTGCCCTAAATAGAAATAGGGTTGTGACCTAAAGAATTTTTCTTGTTTTAAAATGTCTTTACAATCACATCCGACGGGGATATTATCTGTTATGCTTTTATCAAACGGTTCACAGGTATAGGCCTGTAATGACATATAATATCGCGCATCTTCTTCGGATATTTTTCCTTGTTTTGCCAGATGGTAAGCCCCTAAGTTTTCCTCAGCGGCCGGGCATCCGAGTAAGATACTTTTCCACAGGAAAAAGAGGGTCTTTCGGTAATCCTTTTGAATGCGATGTTCTCCACTGAAACTTAAATAGGCTAGTGTATTATTAGCAACCGCCGATCGACCGTTCGCGGCTTTTGTTAAAAGGGCAATTCCTGAATCTGGGGCATATTCCGAAGATGTCTTATCCAAATGTATCATCCCTAAAATTTCCATTACTTTAATGGTTTCTTCTTCACTTAAATCTCCGCTTTTAACGGCCAGATCGAAATAGTGCAGGGCTTCTTTCACATTGTCGGCTCTTAACCTTTCTTTTCCCCGCCTAACAAGCGCAGGCCCGAAGTTCATATCCTCTGCTTTCTTGCAATAGAGCGCTCCATAGGCACTACCGGGATACCGACGGCACAGTTCAAATGTAGCACGCCTCAGGCCGTGTGCCGTTACAAAGGGTGCCCACTGGGCCCAGGCCCGTGCTTCGTTTCCAAAGCCGCAATCATCATATAAAACGGGATCGTTCTTCTCTTCTGCCTGCGTGATTAACTGTTCACAGGCCTCGTTTGACAAATCTTGGGCTATTGCTGTCCCGGCCAACAAAGTGATACCTAATAGGGTGCTTAAAATTTTCATCATAACCTCCATTTTATTCATCTTAGCAAAAATAAATGACGAATACAAGGTTTTTCGTCATTATTTTTTTAATACTTTGAAAAAGATAAACGTCTGATGAAAAATTTATCTTTGTCTTTCGCTTAAGTATCGGGCAACACTGATTAAAGAGGTATGAATAGGGATGTTTCTTTCCCGAGCGGTTTGCTGCATTTGGGGATTTTGATCCGTTGCCATCAGGATAACTTCATGCCCGTATTTTTGCGCGGTAAGTAAATTATAAATGCCGTCATCTACCACAATGCCGTGGGGAACAGAGCTGTAATATTTTCCCTTGTTATCAATTTCCATCGGCAGACAGGTAATTCTTTCAAATATTGTGGAACCGAACAAATCATGAATGTTCATTTCGCGCTTTTTATGAGCCGCACCGTCTTCCGAGATAGAGGTAACAATCGAAATTTGATATCCTTGGCTTTTTAAGGCTTCAATCCCCTCTTTTGCCTCAGGCATCAGAGGAATGTGGGCAAATCTGTCTGTTCTGACAAAATTAGCGACCGTGGCTTGATATCCACCTAAGGGACTCTGACTTAAGTCCCACTCACTGGGATATTTATTTTTATCCACGATTAAGTTGAATTGTTCCCGTAGGTAATCTGCAATCGTTTTTGCGGTATCCAGTAAAACCTCATCACAATCGATATAGATATTTTTTGGATTCATTTCGTTCCCTCCCATAGGGGCATTATAGCACAAAATAAAAATTTGTCAATTATTTTTAAAAAACACTTGACAAACGGATAAAAGTATGATAATATACGCCATCGCAACGAAAAGGAGAACTTGCGATGAACCTTCTAAAATATAACAGAAGACGAACACCACAAGGAACCTCTTTTTCGAAAAATCCCCCTTCAAACGAAAGGGGAATTTTTTTTGCACCAACGGCGTCCGAAAGGGCGCCTTTTTTATACTCAAAAGAAAGGAAAGAAAATGACAGAAAAACAACTACCACCGGCAACGATTGACGAAAAAATCAAACACGCAAAATGGGAGGCTAGACTGCGGGCACAAGATCCTGTCTGGACAGCTATCTGCGAAACAACAAGGTTCGTCAGAGGAACAGACGCAGGCAAAAAAATCGCCCAGCGCCTAATCCAAGCCTACCTGCAAGGTGAGCGCACACGCGCCTAATCAATCGGGGGCGGCCAAACACCGCCCCTACAACTCAAAAGAAAGGAAAATAAAATGGACTTAATCAAAAAGACAGTGTTGGAAAACATCAGTAAATACCCCACGGACAGAGAATATGAAGGTCTGGAAAATATGTTTAGTCAGGCCATTCTTCACGAAGGGAAGAAAAAGTGGAACGATATAAGCGGCAACTGGGGTGGACGACAAGACGAGTGCGCCTATCAGGAAATTTATACAATAACCCAACCGGCCCCTAACCTGACAGAGTATAATATTAGCTTCACCATTGACAAAAAAATCTCTGTCCCAAGCGGGTGTCCAACCCTCAAACAGACAATCGTCGGTTTATCCGGAAGCAGTTATTACCAGAATGGTCGAAATTATGACTCATCGGATTTAGTGGGAATTAACTTTACTCAACAAGAACATCCGGCTAGAACCACCCTGAAACTCAGTTTTTGGGATGGGCGGCATCGAGAACGACTAATTTGGAAAGCAGATAATCCACAGGCAGATCAGGAAATTCCTGAATTAAGCGAAGCATTTAATAGCTGGAATGCGCGATATATCAACCCATGGTTCGGCTTCTTCGATAGGGAAGGGAGTTTCCTTGATACTTGGGATAAACAATCAACACGGCCAGTAACTTCTTGCACCCTGAAAACAGTCCTGGAAAATGGGGAATTGGAACCAATTGACAGAGGCTTCATTGAGAAAATATACTATGGTGCCCCTCTTCCCAGACCAACAGCGCCCCTAGCAACAACTTGGTTCAGTCATTGCAACGAAAAGTGGCTGATAACAACATTCTTCTTAAAAAGTGCAGATAAGGGGGCAAGGCACTTTCAACGGTTCTTACAAGCTATTAAGGAAAATACGCGATAATCCCTTGACAGGCAGAATAAAATTAAATAGACTGAAACAAAAGGAGAAAACCATGATTAAAACATTTAAAACAAAGAACACTCAACTTTGTTGGGGACTTAAAAAGTCCTTTATTTTGGCTTCCTCGTCCCCCAGACGTATCCGACTCTTGGAAAATGCAGGCTTTAAGCCAGTGGAAATTGTCCCTGCGGACATTGATGAAACCGAAAAGAAAGGGGAACGTCCCGATAAATATGTCGTGCGGGTTGCAACTGAAAAAGCCAAACATGTGGCAGGTCTTCGCCCCGGAATCTGCATTGTGGCGGCCGATACGATTATCGTGGCCAAGGGTAAAATTGTCCGTAAAGCCGCCACGGAACAAAAGGCTCGCGCGAATTTCAGGCTCTTATCCGGCGGGACACATTATGCCTATACGGGCTATTGTGTGATTTCGGGGGCAGGGAAAGTAACCTCAAAACTGGTTAAGACAACCATTAAAACCAAAAAGTTCACGGATGCCGAAATTGATACCCTGATCGCGTCTCAAGAATGGCAAAATGTGGCGGCCTATGGGATTGAAGGGCTTTTTTCTGCCCTGGTTCGGGATATTCAAGGTTCTTATACCAACATCATCGGTCTGCCAATCTATGAAGTAACACAGGATTTAAGGAAAGCCTTAAAATAATTATCTTCCGCCCCGCCGCCGTCTTTGACGGGCAGCAAGCATTTCTTTCTGTTTTTTTTGTTCTGCAATTTCTTGTTTGCGGGTCCTAACCTGTTGTGGCCAATTTTTTCCATGGGGATCTCCCGCTGTTTTAATAAGTGCCATAGTAGCTTTTCTCACCCGTTCAACCTTTTCCCACAACCTGGGGTTGCTATTTTTGGGGGATATATTAGATCGTGTCGCCATTTTTTCGCCATAGAATTCTTCGAACGGGAAATGGTCATGCAGGGCTATATCCCGAAGACCTTTTGCAACAGATAAAGTCTGTGGATTTTCGGTATGTAATTCATCTAATAATAATGGGACATCTTCTCCTTTTTTTATCCCGAAGCCGTTTTTGGTGATACCTTCAAAATTAACACCGTGTGAAATGTAACGTACTAATCGGGTAACGGCACGTTCTACACCATTTTTTTTCTGTGATAGGTCTGGAAAATGGCGGGCTAAATCTGCTTCTAATTCTTTTTGATTATGAAATTTTGATTCTTCAGGGACGTCATGGTTTAAGACTTCTATGACAGTTTGTGTCATGGTTTTAAAAATTTTTTCTCGGTCCAAAGAATTGGACACTTTGGGTTCTATAAAACCATCACCATAAATCGTATAGGAAAAACGTCTGGGATTTGGCATGTTTGCCGTTGGGGGATAGTGATTATTATGTGCAATATAAACATCCCGTAGTAGGTAGATTTCCCTCAGATTCATTTCTTTTTGAGTGAGGTTTTGTAGATCTGTATCTTTGGAAAAGATATTATTGCCTAAGACTCTTGTATAATATCTTTTGATACGGTCAACCAAAGGACATAAAGTAAAATCTGTGTATTGGGTCATTGTGTGAATGGCATCTTCATACAATGCCGTATAATAACAGTAACGCAGTGCATCTTTTTCTTTTTGTTTCGATATGCCCTGTGGAAAAAAACGGTGAAACAGAATAATAGACTTTAATTCAGGTAATATGACATCTAAATTATAAGTGGTAATTGGTATTTTTCCGATATATCGGCATGCGAAGGTAGGATCTAAAAAGATTTTTTTCCCGTTAATCGGTTTATCGTCCGGAAGATATACTGCAAAATCATTATCGTGGCCTCCAGTAATTGGGGTGAAAAGGGTTGTCCTAAATCCGATATCATACATAAATTTTGACCATTTGTCCGGTGCGGGGGATTCAATATGTCCAAATTGTTTGTCCGTTTTATCTGAAGAGGGCTGTGGATTTTGTATAAGCTCAAAATCATCGAAACGGGGTTCATATTCTAACAGGTCTTTGGATATTGATGTTTCCATAAATACATCATAATCCTTTTCCAATTCACTTTGATATAACCGATACGCGCACAGATAGTCCCAATAGGTGCGTTTAATCCAATTTTTCCTTTCTTCGGGTGTCTGCTCTCTCTGTTCTGTAGTCTTTGCCATTATTTCCCCCGTAAAATGCTTTTGGCTTTGCGCTGAAATGCCTTTTTGCGAGCCGGTTTGTCGTCGGGATTGATGATCCCCATGGACAAAATGATTTTTAATGCCTCATCAACCCCGATTTTAAGGGGTGTTATATCTTTTTTGGGCACATAAAGCAAAAAGCCTGAAGTCGGGTTTGGTGTGGTCGGTACATAAACGCTGACTAGCGCATCATCCGATTTTTCTTGAATTTCGCGATAAACAGGGCCGGTTAAAAAAGCAATCGTCTTCATGCCTTTACGGGGATATTCCACCAAAACCGGTTGCCGAAAAGCGGTGTTTTTCCCGGGGCCTAACAAAGTTTCAAATATTTTTCGAAAAGCATTATAGATACCTGATATAATCGGCATTTTTTCAATTAAATTCTGGCCAAATTTCATGAGTGAACGCCCAACAATGTTCGCCGTCAGCATCCCGACCATAATCAAAAAGACCAACAATAAAAACACCCCGACCCCCGGCAAACTGTATTCGGGGACGTATTTTGCGGGGATAAGGGCCGTTACACGGCTATCGATATAAAGGAATAACTTAATCGCCAGATAAAACGTCATTGCGACCGGTGCCGTTACCAACAGGCCCGTAAACAGGTAAGTTTTTAAAGTATGTTTTTTCTTTGCCATAATTTTTTCTCCTTATTTTTTATCATAACCCACTTTTCCCCGCTTGTCCAGAGAAAATCATTATAAAAAATAAAACTTGCGTTTAATCGGATTTTGTGGTAGAATTGTAAAAGAACATAGGAGGTTCCTTAAATGGCAATTACACGCAGAGGTTTTTTGGGATTATTGGTCAGCGCCGGTGTTATGGCGGCTGAGGCTCGTCCTGCACCCGCCCCAAAAACGGCTGCGTCGCCCGCCCCGCAACAAAAACCGTTGTCGAGTGGGAGTTTGCTGATTGATTCTTACCTGCCGATTTTGAAGGTAAATGAAGGGAAAAGCCTCCACTTTTACCACAAAAAAGGTGATAAGGTGACGGTTGGTTACGGCACAAATGTGGAAAGTAATCCCGGTTATTTGTCGGGCGTTCCTATTTTTTGTAACGGGAAAGTATTGACCCCCGTTGAAAGAAGGACCTTTTTAGCCACAATGGCCGCTAAAACGAAAGATGATCTGGCCAAGTATTCAATTAGGGCTTCTGATGCGCAGAAAATGGCAATTATGGGAATGCGAGATGCTATTTTATCGCTTGTTTCAACATTTGCGACACCTAGGGATAAGAATTTCTTTCATAATTTACCGCTTTGTATGCAGGCACTGTGTGTAGATGTTTTTTATAATGTCGGTCGGGGTAATTTTGAAAAGTTTCCGAAATTTCAATCTGCGATTCGTCGTAAGGACTTTGATGAGGCTGTTAAAGAATCGGTTGTCTATGTGGATAAGGAGACAAGACAGACGAATAAAAAACGCGAATGGATGAAAAAGCGTTTGTTGGCCGTTATGCGTGTTGTTCAGGCAAATCCTGCGGTAAAAACCGATGCTTTGACTCAAATAATTGAACAAGATTATATCAGGAATACCCCCTTAACAACACGGGTATTGGGCCGTTCTAATCTGGAGGGGGAATTATCCATGGCCCGCGGCGAATGGGCCCATCTGCATCGAAGTACCGCTGAAAAAACGATTGCTCCCGCTCAAAAACCAAAAGTACCTTCTTTAAAAGATAAAGCCGTTTTTCACCCCGGCACTGCCTCGGTTAGGAAACCTGTCGCTAAAACGCAATCGCCGGCGCGTCCCAGACCACGGGGTTTCTTAAAAGATAAGGCCGTTTCACGCTATGGTGTTGTTCGTGGCGGTTCGGAAAAATAACAATTTTATTCTAAAAAAGTGGATGGGGAACTCTTTTTTCTCTTGACAAGCGCACAAAAATCGTGTATAACAGAGCCCTATTTTATATTAGTCAAAGGATAAAATCACATGTTTGCAGTAATTAAAACAGGCGGAAAACAATACAAAGTTCAAAAGGATTCCGTTATTATTATCGAAAAGTTAAACGGTAAAGCCGGGGATAAAGTCTCTTTTGACGAAGTCTTGATGGCTGACGGTAAAGTGGGAACACCGATGGTAAAAGGTGCTTCCGTATCGGGCGAAATCATGAAACAAACACGCGGTGAAAAGATCATCGTGTTCAAAAAAATTCGTCGTCATGGGTATCGCCGGAAACAAGGTCATAAACAAGCATTAACCGTTGTCAAAATCACGGATATTAAGGCTTAATAGGTAAAGGAGAAATAAAATGGCACATAAAAAAGCAGGCGGTAGTACACGGAACGGTCGTGATTCCGAAGGTCGGCGGTTGGGATTAAAGAAATCCGGCGGTCAATCTGTGATTGCGGGTAACATTATTGTTCGTCAACGCGGGACAGTATATCATGCCGGTGAAAATGTCGGTATGGGGACAGACCACACATTGTTTGCCACGGCAGACGGCGTTGTGGAATACAAACGCAAAAAAGACGATAAAGTTTTTGTGTCCGTTAAAGCGGCCGAATAATTTTAAGGTTCTATTCAAAATCCCCCTTGTTCAAAGGGGGATTTTTCATATTTATTATGCGAAACAGATACGGATTTTAATGTTTTTTTACGAACAATCACGATTCGCAAAAATGGCCCTGAAACGCGATTTTTAGGTGCTTAGCGATAGTATAACTACCCTTTAATCCCCGAAAATATGCAAAAAAACGTAAAAAAATGCATTTTTATGTAAAAAAGTGTATTTTTAGTGTTGACATTTCGAAAAAAATCGTTAAGGATAGTGTGCGAAGGGTATTGGATCCTTCGTAACTTTAATATTAAAGAAAGGAAAATTTATAATGAATAAAACTGAATACATTGATGCCGTTGCTAAATTTGCAGGTGTTCCTAAAACTGTTGCTTCCAAAGTGATCTGCGCTTCTACAGAAGTGATCACAAAAGCTTTGAAAAAGAATGACTCTGTTCAATTGACTGGTTTCGGCACATGGTCCGTTTCAAAACGCCCGGCCCGTACAGGTCGTAACCCGGCTACAGGCAAAGCAATCAAAATCGCTGCTTGCAAATCTCCGAAATTTAAAGCCGGTAAAGTGTTGAAAGATTCTTTGAAATAATTTTTCTTCGCAAAAAAAACACCCCGTCATTTGACAGGGTGTTTTTCTTTTAACGACTGAATTTTGCTTCTTTTGCTTGTTGGGCGGTCAGTTGCTCTTCACGCTCGATTTTTTCGGCAACTTTACGGGTTACCTCATCATGAATACTGTAGGTTACCTCATTGGGTTGACGAATACCGACGCTCTTTCAGTTAATTGTTTCCCGCGGGAACATGCCTTTTGTTTCCTCTTCGGATAAGAGAACTGTTTTTTCCGGAAAGAGTCTATCCAACCAACCATGCGTTGCTTCCCATTCTTCGTCTCTTTCTTTGTATAACTGGATACGCAAATTCCGCCTGCCTTCTTCATTTCGGTTATTGAGTGCTTCCGCATCCTGATCTTGGGCGACAAAAATCGATTGATCTCGTGCCGATAAAGAACTAAACCGAGTACCTTCTACCACCGATGCTTCCACATCAAATCCGCAGGCTTTCAATTGATCCGCATAGGATAGGCTGGGATCAATGGTTGCCAAAGGTCGGCCCAAGGTAATCATTTCTGCCGCGACTTTGGCCTGAAGCGGACTTAATTTCCCATTTCTTTGGTCCAAAGTAATTTTGGTCCAATAGGAGCCTTCTGCCGCCGGATAACCCTCCAACTTTAAATCGGGTGCAGCCCCCGGGGCATAGTCCCCCAAGGTTGCTTCTGGATTTTTCTTTAAGAGTGCAGTCCGCTTCCGGTCCCGTTTTAGAAAGTCTTTTTGTTCCCATTCTTCCCGCATTTCGAATCGTTCCATAAAGCTTTTTCCGGCAAAGGCTTTATATTCCTTTGGAAGACTTTCATAGGCTGCTTTATCCCTTAAAGAAGCTCTATCTGTCCCCCATGTCCAACCGGCTTTAACGGATTGTTCAATTCGATCCGGTGCTTTTGTTTCGGTATTTGTGTCTTTGGCCTGTGCCTCCGGCATCATTAATGAAGCCCCAAGGGCCGCCATCATAGCAACTTTTTTTAATCGATCTGAAAAAGACATGGTTTTTACCTCCTGATTATTTTTATTATAGCATAGTTTTGAAATTTGTCAAATTTGGGTAAAAAGTTTAGTAAAAGGCGATAAAAAACTTGACAGGGGTTTAAAAATAGGATATAAACTTTGTGAACCATGGGGCGTTGGCAGAGTGGTAATGCAGCGGATTGCTAATCCGTCATCCTCTTAAAGGGATGCAGAGGTTCGAGTCCTCTACGCCCCGCCAAATTGGACGAATCGCTTAAAATAGCGACTTTTTCTTTTATTTTCAATATGTTAATCTAGTTCGATTGTTGTGAATGGAAAACAGGCATACTTTGTCCAACAATCGAACCGATGACGCAATAATTACTTGATTTTATTTCATTTTATATTTTTTACGCTGTTTAGAGGGATATCTATACTCGAACTTTTTTAAGTAAAAAGTATTATTCTTATTGCATAAAACAGAGTAATTTTGTATGATATTTTCTGTAGTTTATAGAAAGGAGATAACATGAAGAAATTATTCATTGCCTCTGTGGCATTACTTTTGGCCGGATGCACAACTGCTCCGTTCAAACCATCAATGGGTACTATCTATTCGGATACAAAGGCCCCATTACAATTAGAATATAACAAAACTGATCTTGGACATAAAGTCGGCATGGGTGTATCACACAGTATTTTGGGATTGGTCGCTTGGGGTGATACCAGTATTCAGGCCGGTGCAAAAAATGGTAACATTAAAACTGTCAAGCACACTGATTACGAATTTTTTAATGTATTATTCGGAGCATACACAGAAACGACAGTATTTGTATATGGAGACTAATAGTACATGAGAAGGCTATTCGCAATTTTACTTGTGATGCTATTCTTACAGGGTTGTGCATCGGGTGCAAAGCCGAGTGCCCCATTTATGCCCTCAACAGGCATAATATATACGCATATTAAGGCCCCTTTATCATTGAATGTAGAAAAAACAGAAGTATCTGAAAAAAGAGGAAGATCTTCTGATTTTCTTGTGGCTTACAGTGCTTATGGAGTTGGTTTTGGTCGAGCCGGATTGGAAGACACACTTCAAGAGCTTCGTAGGAAAAATAAAGTTTTGGAAACAGTAGATTATGCCGATTACGAATGGTTCAGTATATTGGGTATTTTTAATCGTTTAACGGTTAATGCGTATGGAACGGGACTTCCAAAGAAAAGTAAGTAACAGCATTTATACAAAGAATAAAAGCAGAGGTGTATAAGGATAGAACTCTTAAGGATAAGTAAAGAATGCGCCATTTTTTGTGTCTAAAAAGTAATAGGTGAGATACAATGATGTCAAACGGGTCCCGATTTTTTACCTATATTCTATCATGTATATTCTGGTTTTTAAGGGGTATCTGCCTCTCTTGTGCTGATTTGAGAATATGAGGTAAATCCTCTTTTAATCTTTCTTTGATGTATCTAATCATTGGATATCCGGTTACATGTTGTTCTACATGAGGAAGTGTTTTCCCGTCTGTTATTTGTTTTTTGTCCAATCCGCAAAAAATAAAAGTGTCTGCCTGTAAAATCTCAGCAAATTGAGCTTCCGTATTGGAATCACCAATCACAAAAATTTTGTTAGGTTCAAATTGTTTTATCAATGCTTTGGCAACTTCGGGATCTGTTTTGCTTTTTGTTCCCGGTTTACACCCAAATTCAATCAACTTTCCGTCAAATACCCATGGTTTAAAATAATCGGCTAATGCCAACAATTCCGGACAAGCTTCTTCTAAATGATTTCCATCAGAAAGCAGGATATTGTTGCCATTACTGTGTGTAAAACGAATAGTTTCTGCCATCCCCGGAATAAGAAGTGTGTTTTGGTTGTTATGTTGTTTTTTAAATTCAGCAAGAGTTTTTGTAGGATGATATTTCCGTCCTTCTGCTTTTGCCATATGTCGTTCTTGATACTGTTCAATCAAAAACACTGTCCACCATGGCGCTTCAACTGTACCGTACCAATCATATATAAATAAAGGTTTTTGTGTTTCTAATTTCATTATAAAAATCCTTTATATCGAAATGTGGCATAAACTACTTTTTGTCAATACAGACCAAAGTTGATAAAGTCAGTTCTAATTTTGGTTTCTACGCCCCGCCATAAAAAAGATTCGTCGTTAGGCGGATTTTTTTTATGGCGTCGTGCGGACTCGAACCGAGAGGGTGCGCAAATAAAAAGTTGCCGGTGGCAAGTTTTTATGCGTAAACCAATGAAACACGCCAAGCCAAATGGGAATGCAGGTGAGCCGATGTTGGAATTGAGCAAGAGCCTTTGTAAAAAGCACAGTCCTCTACGCCCCGCCAAATTGGACAAGTCGCTTAAAAATAGCGACTTTTTCTTTTATTTTCAATACTTTAAGTCAGTTCGATTGTTATGCAGGAAAAATAAGCATACTTTGTCCAACAATCGAACTGTAAATTCTGTAAACACTTGATTTTATTATATTTAATATTTTCTACACTGTTTAGAGAGGCTTATCTACATTCGAGCTTTTTGGTAAAAGTCATATTACTATATTGCATTTCAAATTTAGTTAAACTATAATTGATGTAGTTTAATGTTGGGGAGAATTTTATTATGAAGCTAGAAAAAGTAAAAGTCAATAAAAAATATAGAATAAAATTTAAAGATGAGAAAAAGCCCTTTACAATTAATGCTGTAATCGTTGGTAATAATGCAGAGGAAAATGCTTTGGAGTTTAAGTTTTATGACGATATTTATAAATGTCAGTATAGCGATATTCTAAAAATACAGTCACTGATTAAATTTAAGCTTAAAATGACCTTATGGACTTTAGGGGTTTTAATTTCTTTGCCGGTATTTGCTTTTCTAGGGTATAGATTTTATGAGTATAAAAATTGTAAAATAGGATCTAGCTGCGGTGATTACACATTCTCTTTAAGATATGGTCGTGTTAGTTTAGGGTGCGTTGCTAAACCCATCATTTATCTTTACCCCGAAAAGACAACAAATGTGACGGTGACGTTAGGGTATCCCGAAAAAGCGATACATACTTATCCGAAGTACAACAAACCATGGCAAGTACAAGCAGAACCAAATGGCGATTTAATGGATTTGAATACAGGGCGCCATTATTATGCTCTCTATTGGGAGGGTAAAAAATCAGTTTCTACTTCTAATCCTACCGAAGGTTTTATTGTAGCAGGCAAGGATACTATCTCTTTCTTGGAAGACAAACTAGATCAATTAGGGTTAACTGAACGTGAAGCGAATGAATTCATTGTCTATTGGTTGCCAAAGTTGGAAAACGTAAAATACAACCTCATTCGTTTTCAAACATTGTCTGAGCAAAATAAAAATATGCCACTTGATATTACACCGACACCCCGAACGCTCATTCGTGTGATGATGGAATATAAAAATTTGGATAAACTGATTCAAGTTAAAGAACAAGTTTTACCACAAAAGCCACAACGCAACGGTTTTACAGTTGTAGAATGGGGTGGAACGAAAATATAACCATTCTCATTATGCACAGAATTGCCCGCAAAAACCGCGTAAAGAAAAAATATCCGGTGAATATTTTTTCTGCGCAAAGCAATGAGACACAATGAATTCAAGCGGTAACGCAAAATGAATTGATGTCGGAATTGAAGTCGCCCCGAAAGGCGACTTTTTTCTTTTTATTAGCTTTTCTTGTTGCACTAAAAAGAATAATCATGTACAATAAGAAAAAGGAGTCGAAACTTTTTATGATCTTATTAAAAAATGTTTTTCTGAATAGTAATATTTGTGATATCTTAATTGATGGAAATAAAATTGCTAAAATTGCAGACAAGTTAAACACATCGGCAGATGAAATAATAGACTGTCGGGATAAAGCTATTTTACCGTCTTTCTGCAATACTCATACGCACGCCAGCATGATGTTTTTGCGTGGAATTGGCGAGGATAAAAACTTATTTGATTGGCTGAATCAAGACATTTTCCCCAGAGAAGCCAAATTAAAACCCGAACACTTTTATCCCCTTTCTCGGTATGCTATTTTGGAGATGATTAAGACGGGGACAACCTGTTTTACAGATATGTATTTTGAAGTCCCAGAAACGATAAGAGCTGTGGAAGAAATGGGGCTTCGGGCAATTATTCCTTATCCCGGCATGGACTTTTTTGATGAAGAAGAAGCTGAGAAGCGCATTCAACGAGCAATCAAATATTTAGATAAACCCTCCCCAAATTCCAGAATAAAAAAAGCACTTTATTGTCATGCTATTTATACGTGCTCGCAGAAACTGGTTGAAGGATTTTCTGATTTAGCACAAAAATATGATGTCTATTTACAAATCCACGTTTCCGAAGCACAAAAAGAAGTGGATGATTGCCTTCAGAAATATGGGTGTCGTCCTGTTGAATTGCTGTATAAATGGGGTATTATGGGGCCCAAAACATTATTTGCACATGCCGTCCATCTGAATGATGAGGAAATTGAGTTAGTCAAAAAAACGGGAACTGTTTTGGCTCACTGTCCAACCTCTAATTTAAAGTTAGGCTCAGGTCAAATGAATTTACAGAGGTATCTGGATGCCGGTGTAAAGTTGACATTAGGAACAGATGGTGTGTCGTCCAATAATTCTCTTTCTATGATCTCAGAAATGAAGTTTGCAGCGTTGTCAGCTAAAAACAAAGCCGCTTCCGTTTTGGCCGGAAAAGTGGATGACATCTTTCAAATAGCTACCCAAAACGGTTTCAATGCGTTTGGAATAAAAGCCGGTGAGATTAAGGTAGGATATCTGGCTGATTTTATATTGGTGGATATGAACAATCAATTTCTTTTACCAAACAATAATTTGAAATCAAATATGATTTATGCGGCAGATAGTTCTTGTATCACCGATGTTTTTTGTGATGGAAAGGCTGTAATGAAGAACAGAATCATTCCTCATGAAGCAGAGATTATTGCTGATTTTAAACACGTTTGTTCAGATCTTTTATAGATAAAAATCGATAAGATTAGTTCGAACTTCCGCCTCCATGTTCCGCCATGAAAAAGATTCGTCGTTAGGCGGATTTTTTAATGGCGTCGTGCGGACGAAAGAAACAATAAAAATAACCTCAGCCGAAACTGAGGTTATTGTGATTTAGGGGAGGCTTATCGACCATCGAACGATTTCGGGTATTTTATACGAAATAATGTAACTTCGGCTCTTTTGATGATTTGACGTAACTGGGTTGGAGCCATTTGCTCGTCTATCTGCTTTAGGTTCGCATTCAATTCGCGACGTTGCTTGGCTTTTTCACTTATTTTATCAATACCCCTATCATTAACAATTCTTTCATCTTTTCTATAATATTCGTGTTCAACAACTTTATCCTCTTTGAAGGTGCATTTTCTTTCTAATTGACCGTTTTCATAATATTCTTCATATGAGCCATCAACTTTTCCGTCCTTGAAGTTTCCTTTTCTCCTTAATTGACCGTTTTCGTAATATTCTTCATACGAGCCATTAAATTCTCCATCCTTGAAGGTGCATCTTCTTCTAGGTTGACCATTTTCGTAGTATTCTTCATACAAACCACGAAATTCCCCATCCCTATAGGTGCATTTTATACACAATTGACCATTTTCATAATATTCTTCATATGGGCCATCAATTTTCCCATCCTTGTAGATGCATTTTATCTCCAACTGACCATTTTCATAATATTCTTCATATGGCCCTTGTCTTTGGCCGGTTTTATCAAAGGTATAGGCACGTTTTACTTTGCCGCTTTTATAATATTTTACGTTGGGGACTAATTTTGATGTCATGATTACCTCCTTTATTATTTAAACACGACATAGTCGCATTATATCATAATTTGGGAATTATGTAAAGTTTTAATCTTTTTATGATTCAACTTTTATCTCTCATTTTGCGTAGGATTTTTTACCATCAAAAAGATCCGTCATTAGGTGTTTTTTTGTGGGAAAAATTAAAAAAGTATTAAATTCACTTTTTTATTTTAAAAATTTTATTGCAATTTTTATACTGTTGTCTTACAATGGAGGTTGAGTTAAATTTTATGGGGTATTACATGAAAAGTTTCTTTTTTAAGCTTTTTATCATTTCTTGTGTTTTATTGTTTTTCTTCGTATATGTACGAAATGTTTCGAATACATCTGTTTCGGGTGATCCTGCCGAAGTTGCTCTCAGTGACAAATATGCCCCAATGACACGCTCTGAACGTAAAATTATTTCTGATTTAATAGTGCAAACTATTCGCGATGGTCTTGATGGTAAACAAATTAATTATCCCGATTTAGATGCTTATCCGCCTAAGTGGCGTGCGCTCAAAACGGTTTATACAACGATTAATATCGGAAGTAAGTTACGAGGATGTCAAGGTAATTTTAAGCAAGAAAAACCCTTTTTACACGCCATTGTAGATTCGGCTTATGCTGCCGCTTTTCGGGATTCTCGTTTTTCAAAACTGACGCAAAAGGAATTTGAAGATCCGGATTTTAATTTTTATATCACGGTTTTGAGTGAAAAAAAGCCTTTATCCTTTAAAGATGAAAAAGATATTATCCGGCAGTTAGTACCTTTTCAGTATGGTGTTATTTTGACCTATAAGCCTGAAAATAAATCTGAAAAGCGGGGGTTGTTCTTACCCAGTGTCTGGAAAAAGAATCCGGATCCGAAACAATTTTGGCAAAAACTAAAAAAGAAAGCCCATATCAAAGAAAACTTTTTTTCTAATCAGTTTCAGGTCACTTATTTCCCTGCGGAAACTATTCGTGATTTGGATTTCATACAGAGACAAGATGAAGTGCGGATTCAGTCTGCTTTAACGGCATATAAAAAATTGTTTCAATCAGACGGACATGTTCAATATGAAGTTAACTTTGGAAAGGAAGAAGGAACTGATAAAAACAATCTTGTACGGGAAATGGGCTCCGGTTATGGATTAGCATATACTTATTACATTACTCATGATCAGACACTGCAACCCATAGTGAAACGCTTTTTAACATATGTCCAATCCATGACTGTTCCTCATCGGAATGGTGTTTTGATATCTGATAATCCAGATAAAGCTCCCGCCGGCGCTTCCGCTTTTGCCTTATTGGCAATTCTCTATTATGAACAAGAATCTCAAGATACCTCTTTTCGGCAGTTAAGGGAGAATATAAAGAACGGATTAGTTTCCTTATTTGAGGAAAATGTTGGTATTCACAGGTCTCCGATCTGTAAAGCGACATCGCCCCATTATGATGGAGAAACTTGGCTATCTTTAGTTATGTATCATATTTTCTACCCTGAAGATAAAATATTGTCTAAATTGATACCGAATTTTAATAAAACAATGTATGATAAATATAGTGATAAATATTTATATAGTTTTTTTCATTGGGGAACGCAGGCGGCAGCGCATTATTTTGCGAAGACGCAAGATCCGCTTATGCATGATTTTTTGAAAAAGCAACTTAATATTTATATTGATACTATTCCTTTTCAGGCCAAATTTTCTACCTGTTCCTACGCGGAAGGTTTAGGGGAAGCGGCATTGGCTTTGCAGGGCAGGGATGAAGCTCTCTACAAAAAAGTTTTAGTTCGCCTTGAAAACCAGTTAGATGCTGTGCGTCTATTGCAAGACGTTCTATTTCAGAAAGATAAACAAGGAAAAGTTAATTTAAATGCCAAACCTTATCTGGGTTTGTTCCTAAGAGCACCTAATCGGTTAAAAACGAGGAACGATGTTACCCAACATTGTTTATCGGCACTTTTGAAGGCTCAACTTGTTTTTCGTAACGTACAGTAAGAAAAAGGAATGTTTAAGGCATCTTTGTTTAAACTTGTCTTGAACCAGATGTGAATTTAAAATCCACTAAAACATGTTTTGTTAGGAAATTATTGCTTGTTATATTTTCGAATCTCCTCTAAAAAATTTTAGTTTCCTATTGACGCAAATAAAATAATCAGTTATGATGCGGAAGATTGAGAAAGGGGAAATAACATGTCCGATAATTTATTAAAATCAAGACGATTTTTGCCGCTGTTGCTGACACAATTTTTTGGGGCTTTAAACGATAATTTATTCAAAAATGCTTTACTGATGTTGGTAACGGTGCGTATGGCGGATAAGGCAGATATCTTATCCAACGTGATTGCGGCTCTTTTTATTTTGCCTTTCTTTTTATTTTCGGCAACGGCGGGGGAGGTATCCGATAAATATGATCGGTCCCGTGTGGCACGCACTCTAAAAGTGCTGGAATTGATTTTAATGGTGGGTGTCGGGATTGTTTATTTAATCAAAAGTCTGCCTTGTTTAGTTGTTTTGTTGGCGTTGATGGGGGCACAATCGGCGTTTTTTGGCCCCGTTAAATACGCCCTTTTGCCGCAGCAATTAAAACCCCGTGAATTGGTGGCCGGTAACGCCTATGTTGAGGCCTCAACTTATATAGCTATTTTATTGGGGTTAATTATCGGAACACTTTTACCGGTTGAAGGCGTCATTTTTCTTTTAATCACTTTGGCAACGGTGGGGGTTATATCCGCATGGAATATTCCTAAGGCTCAACCGGCGCGTCCCGATGCCGTTATCTCCAAAAATATTTTAAAAGCTACCCTTCAAACGCTTTCCCTTATCCGCCAGAATAAAATCGTTTTTCGATCGATTTTGGGGGCAACTTGGTTTTGGACAATCGGTGCCTTTATTGCGGTCCAAATTTATCCGCTATCGGGTAATATTCTGCACGTATCGAATACGGTGATTACTTTCTTTTTAATTTTATTTTCCGTTGGGGTTGCATTGGGATCTTTGGCCTGTGAAATGTTGATGAAAGAAGTCATTCATACGACCTATATTCCCATTACGGCGTTGGCTATCGGTGTATGTTTCTACATGCTTTATGCGTTGACAAGCGGCTATCCGACCTTTAACAATGTTGTCGGTTTTGCGGATTTCTTTTTCGAAAGACCGCATGCGGTTTGGGTAAGTTTATCCCTGTTCTTCCTGGCCTTTTTCGGCGGTTTATATATTGTCCCTTTAAATGCCTTGATACAGGCCAAAGCACCTAAGGCCTACACGGCAACTGTGATTGGGGGTAATAATATTTTAAACGCCGCCGGTATGGCCGGAATTTCCATTTTAGCCATTGTTTTATTGTCGATGGGCCTGACAATCCCGCAACTGTTTTTATTGGTTGCAATTGCCAGTATCGGGGTCTTTTTCTACATTTGCAAATTATTACCGGATGCTCTCTTACGCTCTATTTTACAAGGTTTATTTGGCCTTTTCTTTCGGGTGCATTTAGAGGGTGTTCAAAATTTTAGAAAGGCTGGTAATCGAGTTTTATTGATTGCCAATCATACTTCGCTATTAGACGGCCTTTTGATTGCAACCTTTATGCCGGATCGGGTGACTTTTGCCATCAATACGGAATGGGCTAAAAAGTGGTTTGTTAAACCCTTTGGCTTATTGGTGGATTTGTATCCGTTGGATCCCACCAATCCGATGGCAATTCGTTCCCTGATTAACGAAGTCAAACAAAACAAGAAAGTAATGATATTCCCCGAAGGTCGTATCAGTGTTACCGGGGGCCTGATGAAGGTTTATGAGGGGGCAGGGGTTGTTGCCCAAAAAGCAGAGGCCAAAATCGTGCCGGTTCGCATTAATGGTGCGCAGTTCAGTAAGTTTTCATACCTTAAAAATAAACTGAAAACACGGGCTTTCCCAAAAATCAATATGACCATTTTACCCCCCAGAAAGTTTGTTATTCCGGAAGGTGTTATCGGTCGGGATCAAAGGCATTATATTTCCATGCAACTGTATGATTTGATGGCGGATATGATGTATGAAACATCCAATATCGATGAGCATTTATTTAGCTCCCTTTTGAAATCGGCCGATTTATACGGTTGGAATCAAAAGATTGCCGAAGATATTTCCCGTAAACCCTTAACCTATGACGGCTTAATTAAGAAAGCATATGTATTGGGAAAAGCCTGTGAATCTCAATTCCCCGAAGATTATGTGGCCTTAATGCTTCCTAACGGCCTTGCCAATGTGGTGGCATTTTTTGCCTTGCAATCGGTGGATAAAGTGCCGGTCATGCTTAATTTCTCGCAGGGGATCGGACAAATTATTTCCTGTATCAATACCGTTCGGGTAAAGACGGTTATAACCTCTAAACTCTTCATTCGGATGGCGCATTTGGAAGAGGTCGAAAAAGCAATTAAAGAAAACGGTACTAAGATTATTTATATGGAGCGTTTCGCCCAAAAGATACCTTTTTCGGATAAGATGAAAGGGCTGGATAAATATATGATGAAAGAAAAACCGTGGAATTCGGCGGATAAACCGGCGGTTATCCTTTTCACTTCCGGATCGGAAGGGATGCCTAAGGCGGTTCTTTTATCGCATAAAAATTTACAGGCCAATCGCTATCAAATCATCAGTATTATGGCCTTTAATTCTTCTGATGTGTTCTTTAACGCTCTTCCGATGTTCCATTCATTCGGACTTTCGGTTGGAACAATTATTCCGGTTTTATCGGGTATAAAAACATTCTTTTATCCGTCGCCACTGCATTATCGGATTGTGCCGGAGTTGGTTTACGATACCAATGCAACAATTGTATGTGGAACGGATACGTTCTTTTTCGGATACGGCCGAATGGGGCACCCATACGACTTCTTTAACATAAAGTATGCCGTTGTGGGTGGGGAAAAACTCAAAGAAACAACTGCGGATTTGTGGATGAAGAAATTCGGTGTCCGGATTTTGGAAGGCTATGGCTCCACCGAAACGGCTCCTGTTTTATCCCTTAATACTCCCATGAATGTTAAATTTGGAACAGTCGGGCGATTTGTGCCACATATTACCTATAAAATTAAGCCTGTTCCCGGTGTTGAAAATGGTGGCCAACTTTGGGTACAAGGTGATAATGTGATGCTTGGATATATGAAATCGGATAAGCCGGGTAAATTACAACCGGCTAAAGATCATTGGTATGATACGGGTGATATTGTTTCTATTGATGAAGATGGGTTTATTTCCATTCAAGGTCGAGCCAAACGTTTTGCCAAAATTGCCGGTGAAATGGTGTCTTTGACATCTGTTGAGCAAGCGGTTGACCAACTTTATTCGGGTGCTATTCAAGGTATTTTAACAGAACCGGATGAAAAGAAAGGCGAACAGCTAGTCCTTATCACAAATCATGAAAAACCGTCCGTTGCAGAGCTGAGGAAATTCTTTAAAGAAAAAGGTTTTAGTGAACTCTGGATTCCTAAAAATGTGGTTTATATGAAAAATCCCCCTGTTTTGGGAACGGGCAAATTTGATTATCAGACTGCAAAAAAAATGATACAGGACAAGAAATAAAGTTTAAGCATTAAGGGCAGGATGATCTTTTAAAAATTGTTCTTGCAGTTGTTTGACGTTTCCTTGAAGGATTAATGTCCATTTTTTGTTATCTTCTTTCGTATGGAACAAGGGTTTTCCGATATACACATCCGTAATAAACGGGACAAAAATACCTTCATTTTTCGGGAGAGATTTTTCCGTTCCGTGGATAAATATGGGGATAACGGGAACCTTTGGAAAACTTTGTGTCAGATGCGCAATACCGGTTTTAAAATCTTGTAAACGGCTGCTGTTTCCGCGAGTTCCCTCGGGAAAAATAATCAGGATTTCTTTTTTCTTTAATGCTTTTTTTGCTTCCATAAATATATCCTGATGCATTTGTAAAAAAGGGTTTCGTTTTAGGGGAATAATACCGATAAGCTTTTGAAAAATAAACCTCTTAAACGGGGTATTGCAAAAATAATCAGCGGCAGCCATGGGATGAATATGCACTATTTTAGCAGAAGAATAAAGGCTCATCAAAACCAAAGTATCTAGATGTGAATTATGGTTAGCAACCAATATTGCCGGCCCCGATAGGGGGAGATGTTCCCCGCCATGAACACTGACACCCATCACTAAATTGATGAAAGGTCTTACAATACCCGCGAAAAAGAGATATTTTGAAATGTTCATTTATTCTTTTTTTCAAATACGGCTATTTCTTTGTTTAGGCAATTAACACGCCGGATAACCGTTATTTGCCCCAAAACAAAGAAAAGAAGCATCACTATTTCCAAATAACTTAAATGCATATTTCCGATTTGAATAAATGGTGCGTTATAAATGTAGCCAAGCCATTGAAACAAAGCAAAGACCATCATTAAAACCAACCGTTGTACTTTATCCAACGGGCCACAGGTCTGCCATGTAAAACCTAGAGCTTTACTCAGCATTCCCGAATAACTTACCAAAAACATTGTACATAGTCCCATCAGGCCGATTAAGGGATGACATAAAGGACTGAGTGCAATTCCGCCGACCACGAAGCAATCGCCATATCTGTCAGGTAGGGCATTAATGATTTTTCCGTGAATTTTTTTATCATCGCCGCGAATAAAGGCCAATAATCCATCAAAAGTATTGAAGGTCATTCTTAACAGGGTCAAAAGAATTACGCATAAAAACAGGGTAGGATTTTTTGAACCATAGTAAAAGCAAATACCGGTCAGGAATGTAATTGCAACGGCCATCCAACTGAAAACATCGGGATGGATAAAGGAAAGTTTTTGTCCGATTGGCAACAAAAGGTTCCGAAACGGATATTTAAATTGGTGCAGGGACATATCCCCCTTGGGTGTTTTAAATTTTTTAATTGTTTTTTTTGCAGTCATTTTATTTTCCTTTCATTTAATCATAAAAATAAGAAATATAATGGAAGAACAGGGGGGCCGTAAAAATAAGGCTGTCTACCCGATCCAAAATACCGCCGTGCCCCGGTAGTATTGTTCCCGTGTCTTTTATGCCCAGATCGCGTTTTAATGACGACATGACAATATCCCCTAAAAAGCCACAGCACGCCAGTCCAATCCCGACAATAAATCCTTCGCCGGCCGAAAGAGGTGTCAAAAACGGTGCCGCCCACAGGGAAATAAGCCCCGTTGATAAAACACCTCCGATAAATCCTTCCCAAGTTTTATGCGGGCTGACCTTGGGGGTGATGGCATGTTTGCCAAAACTCTTCCCGAAAACATACTGCATAAAATCATTAAAGATAGTTAGGTACAAAATATATAACACACACCCCAAAGCGCCGTGGGGCAGGGGAACTTTAAAATCTTGAATAAAGTAAGCGCAGACATATCCCAGTGCATAAACACAAACCATTAACCCCCAGTGGATACTGGCGCAAGATTTTAAAAAATCTTTTGTTTCCCCGACAATGGCCATGCGTGCCGGTACCAATAAAAACAGATATAACGGGATGAGCAAATAAAACATATTCAGCCACCCGATATAAATAAAGTAAAACTGGACAGGAATTGATAAATAGGCCCAAAACAGGGCGCGCCTGTCGGCATGCCTGGTCGGAATCATGGAAAAATATTCCTTTAGCGCAAGATAGGAGATAAAAGCCAGTAAAACAACGGTCGTCACAAAATTAAAAGAAAAAGCGATTGTTAAGAAAATAACAATCTTCCAAAATGTTTTTAGGCGAATTAAGAAATTTTCAACATTTTTTTTCCTAAGCTTCATCCCAAAAGCCAAAAAAGTCAAGAAAGTCAATATGGCATATAAAATCCATACGCTATATCGCACATGCTCTGTAACTAATATCTCATTCATTTCTTGGTCCCCTTTCAAGGGGATTATACGTATCCTTTTGAACAATTACAAGAAAAATTTTCAGATTTAACGGATATTTCGGGAAAAAAAGTATAATGAAGGAAATTTTTAAAAATAATAAAAATACTTGACAAATGAATTAAACTTATGATAAAATATAACTCGTTCAATACTGGGAATAACCGCATGCCGACAGAAATAGATTTACCGCAAAAGGAAGAATTAATAGCCGCTTTGGCCGAGCACCCCTTGGGGGATGGTACGGAAGCACGGGTGTATAAAATTCATACGCGTCCGCAATTTACCTTAAGGGTCAGTCGGGATTTGTTAAGAAAAGATTTACCACAAAAGATATTAGAGTCAAATCTTGTTTCTCAAGAAGATATTTTTTCCGATCGTATTTTTGGTCAGACTGTTGCCTATTTAGAACATCCGGATTTGATAGATTCTTATTCTAAAGATCCGCTTATCACCATCAATTATTACAGTCGCGGCCACGATTACACCATTGTTAAAAATGCAACGGAAAAACCGACCGAGCAGGAAACATTAAGTCGTGCAATAGCCGTTACAAAAATGCTTGTCGATCAGGAAATTTTCCCGGATAAAGCCTACGATTCTTTGTTTGATAAATTGAAGTTTTTGTCTTCAAAACAATATTCAATCGATGTCGGAAATGACTTATTTTGCAATACCGGTAATATATTGCCGTCGGTTCAGGATCATAAATTTTTCATTATTGATGTTATGCCGTTCATTCCGGCGGAAAAATTGCGTTTGGCCTCGCAGCCTTGCTTAAATCCGCAACATACAAAGGGGTGCAATTCTCCATTTTTCTTGACAAGAGGATTAATGTATGGTTATTATCCTCATCAGGCATTTCACAGCCAAAATACAGAATTGACGACTTTACGGACGAAACTGTTGCATCGGATTATCAATGCTGCCATCAGGTCTCAATTAAGTGATCAAGATACATATTTGTTTGAACCGATGATTTCTTGGCAGAGGCAATTGATACGTCTTAATCTACCACAAGAAGATCAATTAAAATTATTACGGAAAATCGGAAAAATTAAGGATTTTCAACCCTATCGCGTCGCAAGAAAAATGCCTAATTTAGCGCGTATCGGCGGTTGGTACGTTAATCAGCAATAGTCTGTTTTTATGATACTTTAAAAATGTGCTGTTTAATTTGATATCAGGTTGATCCTTTCCCCAAAAAATAAATTCAACTTTGTCCGCATTTTGCTTGACTTATGGGTAAAAAAAAATTACATTTTGCCTTATGGTAGAATTTAAAATCAAAGGAAATTCGGTTAGTATTTTATTGAGCGGTGTTTTGGACGGGACAAAATGCATTGATGCCCCAGTCCAGGTATTACATCATAAAAAAATATCTCTGACGGGGAAAGATATTGTTTCTTGGAATACGGATTTTGTGGTGGAGCTTTTTACCCTTTTAAAACGTGTTCCAAAGGAAAATATTACCTATTCCGGATTGCCTGAGGGAATGGAACGGTTGTTGGAACTTGCTTTTCAAAATCCATACAAAGACCAAAAAAATGCCCAAGAGAAATCCTCATTTTTAGAATGTATCGGCAACTGGGGGATATGTTTTTGGAGGTCTGTGGAAAAAGGATGTGCCTTCATTCATCAATGCCTCTCTTCTTGGGGAAGGCAACTGACGGGTGTGGCGGTTTATCGTAAAAAAGATTTTTGGATGGTTTTGGCAGATTGCGGGCCCAAGGCAATATTGATTGTCTCTTTAATCAGTTTTATGGTAGGGCTCATATTGGCCTTTGTCGGGGCACTGCAATTGAAAACCTTTGGGGCGCAGGTCTATGTGGCCAGCCTTGTCACAATCGGTATGACGCGTATTATGGGGGCGATTATGACGGGTATTATTATGGCCGGTCGGACGGGGGCTTCCTATGCGGCAACAATCGGTACCATGCAGGTAAATGAGGAATTAGATGCCCTGCAAACAATGGGTATTTCCCGAACGGACTTTTTGGTATTACCCCGAATGAATGCCCTTTTGCTTTCTATGCCGATTTTAATTTTATTATCGGATATTATGGGAATACTCGGGGGATGTTTTGTTTGTGTTCTTTTTTGGGATATTCCTTTGGTAGAGTATATTAAATACACGCTTAATTCATTTGATTTGACAAACTTTTTGGTTGGTGTATTTCATGGGGTTGTATTCGGTTTTGTCATTGCTGTATGCGGGTGTTATTTCGGTGTCCATTGCGGGCGTAATGCCGATAGCGTCGGTACGGCCACAACAAATGCCGTTGTTTATGCCATTGTGTGGATGATTATTATGACGGGACTGATTACACTTCTTTGTGAAAGGATAGGTATTTAATGAAACAAGATCCTATCATTCATGTGGAAAATTTAGATATCGGTTATGATCGTAAAGTTATCATGCGCAATTTGTCATTTGATATTCCCAAAGGCGATATTTTTATCATCATGGGGGGATCTGGCTGTGGTAAGAGCACTCTTTTACGCACTTTAACGGGGTTAATTCCCGCCCAAAGCGGTCGCATTTTTATTCAAGGTGTTGAAATGAGTGCGGCATCATTGGATGAGAAATTAGAGATCATGAAGCATAGCGGTATCTTGTACCAAAGCGGCGCGCTGTTCAGTTCTATGACGTTGGCGGAAAATGTGGCTTTGCCATTACAGCAATATACCCCTTATTCGCAAGATAAGATTGATCAAATTGTTTCTTTTAAATTGGCTTTGGTGGGACTAGCGGGGTATGAAGATTATTATCCGTCCGAAATCAGCGGTGGTATGTGTAAGCGTGCAGGGCTTGCCAGGGCGTTGGCATTGGATCCCGAAATTGTTTATTTTGATGAACCGTCGGCCGGTTTGGATCCTGTCAGTTCAAAAAATTTGGATGATTTAATATTGGAAATTAATAAGACTTTGGGCACAACCATTATTGTTGTTACGCATGAACTTCCATCCATTTTTGCCATTGCTAAACATAGTATTTTCTTGGATAAAAGTGTTCAAACGATTTCGGCTGAGGGAAATCCCAAAGACCTTTTGAAAAATCCGCCCAACAACCAAGTTTATGAATTTTTAACCAGAGGAGCATCCCATGAAAAGAGAGCCAAATAAAAAAGCAGTCGGTTTATTTTTAATTATCGGTTTTGCCTTGCTTGCATGTCTCATAGGTCAATCTGTCCTGCATAAAATGAGTGTGGATAAAAAAGGCATATGCGTTATGTATTTTAATGAATCTATTCAAGGCCTTTCCGAAGGTTCCCCTGTTGTTTTTCGCGGGGTGGAAATCGGACGGGTTACCCGCATTCGGTTGGTGGCCAATCCCGAAGATTTGAAATTTCAGGTTCCTGTGTATGCCCGGCTAAAACCTATCGGAAATATGGGACCTGATTCAATTTGGGGTAAAATCTGGAAAAAAGATGATTTGTTGGATACCCTGGTAAAACGCGGGTTGCGCGCCAGATTGGCAACCCAAAGTTATTTGACCGGTCAATTGATGATTGAATTGGTTATGTTACCCAACAGCGCTGCAGAAACGGTTCAAGAAGCAAATGATGCAGATTTTCCGCAAATCCCTACCGTGTTATCCAGAACGGAAGAAATTTCCAAAGGATTGGATAAATTGCAGGTTCGGGAAATTGTGGCCCAAGTTAACAATATAACGGAATTATTGGGAAAAGAATTGCCGATTTTGTTGCCGGCGTTGGCTCAAAGTGCGCAGAACTTGGATAAAACTTTGGGAAAAGTGGCAAGGAGCAGTGATGTAACAATTTCAAACTTGAATAAAACATTAGTGGATATTTCAGATGCCGCCAAATCTTTACAAAATTTGACGGATTATTTGGAAAGACATCCGGAAGCATTGATTAAAGGAAAGAAAGGAAATTAAGATGAAATTATTTAAAATAGCGGCTCTTTGTCTATTATTGGGTGCCTGTGTTTTCGGGACCAGTAAGAATTCAACTTTTTATACGTTAACCTCGCAGGAAACAGAAGCACTCTCAGATAAAAACCTGCATTTTGTCGGGATAAACCGCATCCAACTGCCAAAATATATGGATCGCCCACAAATCGTTACCCAAAGCAAAGATAAAACCGAAATGGTGCTATCGGAATATAACCGTTGGATAGAATCTCCTTCCTTGTTGACAACACGTGTCTTGGTAGAAAATTTAAGTGCGCTTTTGCCTAAAACACAGATTAAAACAAATCCGTTCGGAACAGAAAAATTTGATCGGCTTGTTTCGGTTGAAGTCTTAAATATGAATGCTATTTTGGGCGGTCGGGCGGAATTAACCGTTTGGTACACAATTAAAAATGCAACAGGGCAAACATCGGTTCGACAAAAATTTACGGATACCATCCGAATTGGCTCAAGTTACGATGATATGGCCAAAGGCTATAGCGAATTATGGATGAAGTTATCCCGTCAAATCGCCAACAGTTTGATAAAATAGGGAACTTTATTTTTTGTGCTTATTGACTTTTAAAATAACTTTTGTTATAATCAAAGTCATGAGAACGCAATTAACATTTTGTTCTTTCATTTGGTGGCTGTAATTACAGCCAGTGTTTTCGTATTTACTTTATTTTTATTTTATTATTTCACATTTAATTTTATTTTAAACAAAGGATATTGTTATGAAAGAACAAGTTATGTTGACCGGTGTGCGCCCCAGCGGAAATATCACATTGGGAAATTATCTGGGGGCCATCAAAAATTTTGTGACACGGCAAAGTTTGTATAAAAGCTATATTTTTGTGGCAGATTTGCATGCCATTACTTCACCGCGTGATCCGGAAGAATTGCGTCATGCAATTGAAGATTGCATGGCGATGTATTTAGCCTGTGGTGTGGATCCCAAACAAACCGTTATGTTTCGCCAAAGCGATGTTTTGGAACATGGTGTTTTAGGCTTTATTATGACTTTTCAAACCCATATGGGGGAATTGTCGCGAATGACGCAATTTAAATTAAAATCCCAAAGTTCCGCCAAAAATGGTATAGATACGGGATTATTTGTGTATCCGCCCTTGATGGCTGCGGATATTCTACTGTATCACACGAATATGGTTCCTGTGGGATTGGATCAACAACAACATGTAGAGTTGACGCGTGATTTGGCTCAACGTTTTAATAACCGATATGGAAAGACATTTACTGAGCCCGATGTTTATATTGCGCCGGTCGGGAATAAGATTTTAAACCTGCAAAATCCGGCAGAAAAAATGAATAAATCAGACGGGCAAAATCTGGGTACGATATTTTTAATGGATGATTTGAAATTGGTGCGTCGGAAAATTATGTCCGCCGTTACGGATAGCGAAACCGTCGTGCGCTTTGATGAAGTGGCAAAGCCAGGAATTTCAAATTTAATCAGTATCTTGTCGGCTATTACCGGCGAATGTATCCCAAGTATCGAAAATCGCTTTGCCGGTCACGGATATGGTGATTTTAAGCGGGCAGTTGCTGATGTGGTTTGTGATTTGCTTGAAAAAATTCAGGCGAATTATCGCCGTTTTAAAAATTCCGAATTATTGGATGATATCTTAAACAACGGGGCAGGTCAGGCACGCTTAATCGCATCGGAAACGCTAAATCGCACCAAACGGGTATTGGGATTGAGATAAAAATAAAGCGCCTTCATCAGGCGCTTATCTTTTATTTTAGCGGTTGATACATTGTTTCAAACCGGTTAAGGACATTTCCCGTTTTTTTTGATTTGCGTATTCTTTCCAAGAATATTCAAGGTTTTCCACATTTTTTGAACCGGATATAAGTATTGTATTATCTTTAATTCCGGTCGCGAGTCCCTTTAAATTTTCCTCTAATTCCCGTCTTTTATCATAGGATAAGTGATCTAAAGGTAAACGATATCCTCTATTTGTCTTTTTGTAGGCCTTCGGGTCAATCCACTTAACAAATTCGTCAAAGCGCTCTTCCGGCAGTATTTTGCCATGCATGGTTGATAATGCTTTTTCAAATCGACCAAAAGTTTGATTTTCTTCCATAATACGAAATTTTTGATCGGGGGTAAAAACTTGTGCATCGGGATTATCGGGTCGGATTAGTCGACTATCTGATGTTTTCCCGACAACTTCAACCAAAACACCATATTTTTGTAATTGTCTTAATAGGGCAACGTTGGCCGGCGCCTCATACCCAAAAATAAGGCCGCCCTCGCGTTTATTTTCTTCGGCGATTGTTTGCCATGTGGTATTTGGGATTTTCATTTTAGCCTCCTTGATAAATTCGAACCATATAGGGTTAGTATACCACATCTGGTTAAAAAGTCAAGCGCGGGCAGGGTGGTTTTAATGATAAAGTTTTTTAATCATCAGATTTTTATTGCAATTTCTTTTTGCCTAACTTACAATAAGACCAATTTTAACGATTTTATCGGAGGAATAAATGAAAAAAATTCTATTATTTATTTTCGTCTTTTTTGCACTCCCCTGCATGGCGGGAAATCATGCCCGTGAATTTTTGCAGATTGTATTAAACAATATGCAAGAAAATTATCAACACAGTATTGGTATCCCCTTGGGGCAATATTCCCTGTACGTTGATAAAGAGGGTAAAAGGGAGGCCGTCTATGATACCAGGACAGGTCAGCTTGTTACCGATCCGGTTAATCGCGGCAGTTATAATTATTTCCCTTATCGCCTGGGGATAAAGCATTTCCTGTATGACAGTTATCCATGGTTGAATTTGGGGAATTCGCGTGATGATACCTCTACATATCAGGAACGTCTGGATGCCTGGTTGGATGATTTTGTTGTCTCTTTTGAAAAGGTCTGTCGTGTGAAGTCTTCTTTGTTGGATGCTTCAACTGTTTCATTTACCGAAGATAAAGTTTTTGCGGATTTGATGGAGGAAATTTTTGTTTCATTCCTATCGGATGAACGCATGGAAAAATTACTTTCTTCAAAACCCTGTCAGATGTTTGATAAGTTTGAAAAAGGGAATAAAGCAGACCTTCTTTACCTGAAAAAAACATTAACGGATAATTTTAAGGATACCCCTTTAAGTGAGGCAGAGGTCGATGAGCTTTATGCTAAAATGCCCCGTCCGAAAGAGTTTAAATAGGGTATTTTTGAATTAAAGCATAAGGAGATGAAATGAAAAAACTTGTCTTTCTTTTTTTGTTAATGCCTGTTTTCGCACGGGCAATGTGTTTGGAATTTTATTTTGATAAAGATGGCCAATCACACAGTATTCAATGCGGTTCAAATAGACCGGAAGCCCAATGTTATAATGGAACTTATTGGAATGGGGAAGCATGTGAGAAAATTGAAATCATAAAAATTTGTGAAGAGCAGGGTGGTCAATGGGAACAGGCCCAATTAAGGGGGGCACATATATCTGAGGCCCTTGAACCCGATACTTTAAGGAAAAGAAAGGCCATTATTCACATGTGTGTTTGTCCGGATAAAAAAGTTTGGGACGGACGGAATTGTCGGTCGGATATTCCGTTAGCCAATCAATGCACAACCTTTTTCGGGGACGGGACTATCCGTATGACGGAAGAATTTTTCGGATCTAAAAATTGTTCCCGTATTTTAAAGTAAATTTTAAAAGGCAATTCATGGCGCAAGAAATAATTTTCGGTAAAAAATTCCTGTTGGCGTTTCTGTCACTTTTGACACAAGCTATTGTGATGTATGTTCTTATTACAACTATTTCCGAACATGCTACGACTTTGGGCGCTACGGCCACAGTTGCCGGTCTAATATCGGGAATTTATATTTTCGGTTCTCTTTGTTCCCGCTTTTATTCGGGACATGCAATGGAAACAATCGGTTGGAAAAAAATGGCTGTTTGGTCATCTTTGTTTCACTGTTTGGTGTGTGGCGGGTATTTTTTTGCCGATGGGATTGGGTCTCTTTTGTTTGTCAGATTTATCCATGGATTAAGCTTTGGGGCTGCCTCTAATGCCGTGGCAACCATCGGGCGTTCTGTCCTTCCCAAAAGTCGATTTGCGGAAGGATGCGGTTATTTAATGTTGGCAACAACATTGGCGGTGGGTATCGGCCCTTTTATCGGAGGTCAAGTATATAATGTATTCGGCTCTAATGGGTGTTTTGTAACGGCAATGATAATGGAATTATTATCATTGCTTGCCGTTTATTTTGTGGATGTTCGCCAACTTGATCCTGCTACCTGCGGAAAAATCAAACAAAAACAAATTCAATTGGACCCTCCCGTCGGAATTAATCGTTATATAGAGGTTAGGTCTTTACCGATTTCCTCCGTTTCGGCATTATGCGGTTTGGGATACGTGGGCATCATCACATTTGGTCGGTTGTTTGCTGCGTCGGAAGACCTGGTGAATGTTTTCTCTTATTTCTTTTTGATTTACGCTTTTATTTTAATTTTTTCCAGACCTCTGGCCGGTAAAATTCAAGATAAATACGGCAATAAAATTATTTGTTATCCGGCTATTTTGGCCCAAGTTATCGGGTTGGGGGTATTGGCACTCTATCCTTCAATAATAACGGTTGTTTTGTGCGCAATCGGGTGCGGATTGGGATACGGAACCATACTGTCTGCCAATAATGCCATCGCATGTAAAGCGGTTCCGACCCATCGCCTCAGTTATGCTGTGTCTACCTATTACATGAGCTGTGATATCGCCTTTGGTTTTGGACCTGCAATTTTAGGATATTTGGTCTCTGAGACAAATAATTATCGGTTGATGTATGCGGTATCAGCCCTTATTACTTTTTTGGCCCTGCCGCTGTGCATATATGCATTAAAGGGTAAAAGGTAACCTGAAAATATTTTTTTAATCGTTATTCACATTAAAAAACAATTGACTCTTGCCTTAATTAATGATACAAATGAAACGTTAACACTATGAGTTGAGGAAAGGTTAATTATGAAAAAACAGGGGATTGATATTTTTCTACTTATCCGCGATCAAGAGGAAGTCTATAGTGCATTTGTTACATTGGCCTCTGTTTGTGATCGGTTACAATCTATTTCTTTATATCAAGTTCATCTTTTCTCTTTGTTTGAGATATCTCAAGAAATTAAAGAAGAATTTCTTAATCTATCTGAAGCCCTTAATATTGATTTTCAAGTAATTGATAACATGGAAATCCCCAGTAACCGATTGAATTTACTGTTTTATATTTTGCAAAATTTTTCTTTTCGGGAACATGTTATTTACTTAAACAATAATATGTTGATTTTGTCTGATATTTCAGGTTTGTTTAAAAATAAAGGTACACTTCTATTTGCCAGAAAAGATGAAGAAAATTATTCCATTGATACAAATGTTATGTTGTTCAACCATAAAGAATGGCTTAAGGCATTTAGAAAATATCCGGCGCATAAAAAGCAAGTCTCTGCCGAGGTATGGAATGTATTGATGTGGAATAAAACTAAAGATATTACTTTATATTATAATTATCCTGCCAGTCAATTTAACCATCTTTCAGATAGAAAAAAAATTAAGATATTACAGTATGACATGAAAAAACCATGGACAAATCCGGAAATCCCGTTCGGGCATTTATGGTGGCGATATTTACGGGGAAGTAATTTTTATGAAATCATTTTGTTCAAATGTATGCCTAAAAATTCTCAAAATAAAATAGTTTTTAAAAAAGTAAGCGTCCGGAAAGTGGCTCAGAAAAAACCGGATAAATTATATCCGTTGGCAAAGGAGTATATAAAGGAAGGCATATTGTATCTCATCACGGCCGGGGATCGGGCACAAGATCATAAGAATAAATTGATTTTATTACAACAAAAAATTTTTGAAAAGGCCGGTTAATGTTTCCAATTGTTTCTATAATTATTCCCTGTTGTAATGCCCAAAAGTATTTAGAACAATGTTTGGATTCGGTCATTTTACAGACGTTTAAGGATATAGAGATACTGTGCATTGATGATTGTTCCACCGATGAAACAAATTCAATTTTGAAGCAATATACCCTTAGGGATCATAGAGTTAAAATTATTTCATTAAACGGCGGTTATGGTACGGCTTCTTTAAAAAATCTGGGATTAAAAAAAGCAAAAGGGAAATATATTTTGTTTTTTGATTCAGGTAATTTTCTTGAAAAAGATATGACTGAAAAATTATATTTCCAAGCGGAGAAAACAGGGGCAGATATCACTTTTTGCGGGTTTAATTGTTTTGATGACTGTGCGGAAAAAGCTCAAAACATAAATTGGGATATTAATCAAGGACTTTTGCCGAAACAAGATGTTTTTTCTTTGAAAAAAAGTGCAGCGAAGTTATGGAATTTAATCCCTCCTTTTACGGAAAATCAACTTTATCGACGAAAATTTTTAATCAAAAATAAATTATCTTTTAAAAATATTAAGAGTTTTTATGATACTTATTTTACCAAACTGGCTTTCCTATTGGCCGGAAAGATTAGCTATGTCAATGAAAAATTAATGTATTATCGTATCAATCATCTTTCTGGTGGCATTAATCAGAAATCATATCTTGATGTCATTCGTATAATTTATGCCCTTCATTCATTTTTATCAAAGGATAAAATTATTAAGAAATATCAAAGGCCTTTTTTTGAATGTGCGTTGTATATGATGGAAAGGACATTAAAAGGAGTTGGACCTAAACACGATTTATTACGTTCTTTTTATCTTAAATCACTCATTCCTAAGTTTTGGGGTAATTCTCAGATACCAAACGGCTATCCGCTTTTATTAGGGCTTGATACCATTACTGATGATTTTAAACGTTTCTTTTCCCATGATAAAGGACACCTTATTCCTATTGTTTTTGCCACAGATAAGGTATCCGCTCCCAGATTGGGTGTTACTATTGAGTCGATTAAAAAGAATAAAAATTATTTTTATGATATTTATGTATTGCATGAAGACTTATCATCCGCTATGCAATTTAATCTATCGGGTTTATCTGAAGAAAATATCCGCGTGACGTGTGTAAACGTTTCGGATATGATTGAGAAGTATTTTCATAAAAATTTTATAAACCCTTTATTATATCGTTTTTTGATTCCGGAATTATTTACCGAATATGAAAAAATTCTTTATTTAGACATTGATGTCTTGCCGCAGGAAAATTTTGAAGAAATTTTTAATCTTGATTTAGGGAAACAAGCTGTAGCGGGTATAAAAAAAGATGTAGATGAAATCTATGTGCGTAGCATACTTAATATATTGCCTTATTCTTTTATTGATTCCAGGATATTATTATTTAATGTCCCTATTTGTCAAAAAATGAATTTGATGAAACGTATAGCAATAAATATTTCGCTCTTTGACCAGATGGCATCTCCTGCAGATGATATCACAAATATTTTATTCCGAAACGGCAGGATGATTTTGGATGAAAAGACGGGTTCTCTTTTTGATGTCGATACATTTAAACAGTGGTTATGCCTTTTGGAATTTCCGGTTCCAAAATGTTGGAAACTGGCCCGAGAATCATCTTTTTATGAAACTCTTCTCTGTCAGGTTCAGAAAGGAGAGATTGAATGACAAAAACAATTTTAGTTAGTGTTGTTGTTCCTGTTTATAATGTGGAAAAATATTTGAATCAATGTTTGGATAGTATTTTATTTCAGACATTACAGGATATTGAAATTATTTGTGTCGATGACGGATCAGATGACAGTTCTTTGGAAATTTTAAAAAAATATGCAGAAAATGATAATCGTCTGAAAATTATCCAACAAAAAAATCTCTATGCGGGTGTTGCCAGAAATAATGGCCTAAAACAAGCTCAAGGGAAATATGTTGTTTTTCTGGATTCTGATGATTTTTTTGAGCCGGATATGTTGGAATTGATGTATCAAAGAATGGAAGAAACAGAAGCCGATATCTGTGTCGCAGATGCGGATTTTTATAATAATGAAGAAGGAACGTATAAAATTGCAAATCTGTTAAAATTAAGATTTTGCCCGAATGATACCTCTTTTACCCGAGAAGACTTGGGTGAAAATTTATACCAATTTTGTACACAAGTTGTTTGGACAAAGATGTATCGCCGCACTTTTTTGGAACAATACAAATTTCAATTTCAAGATTTAATCTGTAACAATGATACCGCTTTCGGATATTTGACACAATCTATGGCTCAAAAATTTGCGATTATACCAAAAGTTCTAACACATTATCGTCAAAATCACGGTGGGTCAATTACTTCCCACCGTAATAAGAATTGTGTGAATATCTTTTACGCCTATCAATATATTGTTTCCGAATTAAAAAGGTGGAAACAAAAGGATTTAATTCCTTTGTTAAATGCCAGTTATCAAGGTCATGTTCGCTATGAGGTTTCAAAATGTTCTTTAAAGGAATATATTTATCTTAAGACGCAGGCACAAAAATTGTTAGGTCATGATTTTCGGCTATTTAAAGAGTATTTTGAAATCCCCTTTGAAAATGTTAAAAAGGATGTCATTATATCTTTAACAACATATCCGGGGCGGATATTGTATGTTTATGATGCGGTGATGAGTTTGTTAAATCAAAATCTTAAAGTTGATAAGGTTATTCTTTATTTAGGGGCCGATAAGTTTCCTAATAAAGAAGCGGATTTACCGATGCGCCTGTTGGATTTGGTGGGGGATTATTTTGAAATTCATTGGGTGGAGAAAGATTTACGTTCTTACACCAAGCTGATCCCCGCATTACTAGAGTATCCTGAAAATATTATCGTAACGGGTGATGACGATATTTTGTATCCTCGAAATTGGTTGAGAAAGTTATTGGTTTCATACCTTAAATATCCTAAAGATATTCATTGTCATCGGGTTCATAAAATTATATATAAAGATGGCCAAATTGCCCCATATATGAGATGGAAACACGAAGTCAACAAATCCAAGGAAAGCGGCATCAATCCGGATTACTTTTTGACGGGTGTCGGGGGTGTGTTATATCCACCCCATAGTTTAGATGCCGAAGTTTTGAACAAAGAAGCTTTTACCCGTCTTTCTCCGACGGCCGATGACATTTGGTTTTGGGCGATGGCGCTTAAGAAGGGGACAAGGATTAGATGTATTGAAAATGCCAATCCTAAATTATCATACGTGGCCTGTACACAGGAAAAAGAAAGTTTACTGACGCAGAATAATCAGCAAGGACAAAATGATATTCAATTACAAAATGTATTACAGGCTTATCCTGAAATTAAGCGATATTTGAATAGATAAAATTAAAGAATTTTAGGTCAAATTTTGAAAATAACTTGCTTTTTTTTTGTTTTAGGTGTATGAATATGCCCAAGACCCTATCATCTAACGGTTAGGATACGGCCCTCTCAAGGCCGGTACACGGGTTCAAATCCCGTTAGGGTCGCCAAAAATAAAATCCCCACATTTGTTGGGGATTTATTTTTGCGATTTCTGGCAAGAATTTTGAACCCGTAGGGTTCGGGCGTAGCCAACGCCGCAGGCGGCCTTTAGGGTGGAGGCGCGAATAAATCCTGTTAGGGCTGCTTTTTAAATTTACGAACTTTTGAAAAAATCCTTTAAAATCAATATCGATACTCCAGGAACCTAAAACCACCATCCCAGAAATATTTAATTATTTTATTATGGAGCATAATATAGCTATAATTAAGGGAATCCAAATGAAGCAACAAATACCAAATAAAAAAGATGATAAAAACACTTTTCCTTGTTTTCTAAGCAATTCTTTAAAAAGAACATATCTTAAAAGAGTAAATTGGATTGGAACTGTAACTATTGCAGGAAACATTATAAGCATAAAATTCCATGCATTTATAGAGAGAAGTGCCATATATAGGCAAAATATACAGTTAAAAATAATCGCCCAAACACAAGTTCCTAGATTTTTAAGCCATTTTTTGGCAATAATACACAAGAAAATATTTAGTACACAAATGCCTAAAAAAGAAAATTGTATGAAATGGTAAATGGTATAAGAATGTACTTTACAGCCATCTGCACAAGTAACTCCAAACTCATCATTCAAACCAGTTAACAGATAAGCAATCAATGGAACAAGTAATGTGTAAATACAAAAAATCTTAACAAAATTTATTTTCCATTTTAATCTCCTTTTTCTTATGCTAAGATATTTGCATAAATTTTGCAACATTTAACCTAACAAAACTTATTGATTTATTATCTTGGCGATATAGTATTCATGTTGCCATTGGTTATCAAAAAATCCTGTTTCTTTGGCGATACCCTCGATTTGATAACCAAATTTCAGATATAAGCCCAATCCTCTTTTATTATTATGTCGAACGGTTGCCCTAATGCGATGGACTTTTTTCTTAATGGCCCATTTTTCCAATTCTTTAAGCAAAATAGTCCCCAACCCCTGACCGGTGTATTTTTCCAGTACACTTAGTCCAAATACGGCCTGAGGAACACTCCACGGATGATTTAATCCGCTTAAGGTAATAGAACCGTTTGCAATTATTTCTTTATCATTCCAAATACCCAAAAACAAGTCATTATCGGATTCATATTTTTGAATGGCTTTTTCTTTGTCTTTTTTGGGTTGACCGGGATATTGATTCGTCCAAACTGCCCCTTTTCCACGTGAAAATTTATCCAAAAAAGTCATCACTTCTTCGTAGTCTTTCCCCCGAATACGTTTTAAAGTTAGTTTTGAACCATCTTTTAAAGTGATTTTCATAATTCCTCCTTTCCTCTATTATACGTGTTCTAAAACTAAATAGCAACATAAAAAATCGTAAATTGCATACGATATCTGGATAATTTTAATTTACACTTTTTTATATTTCCTCTGGAAGAGGTCTTTTCTTGACAATTTTCAAAAAAATGCTAAACTAAAAGCATGGGAGCAAAAAATGGAATTATGGGATACTTTGAAAAATTGGGGTAAAAAAGCCATAGATGTGGCCGATGTGGTTATACCTGTTGTTCAACATCCCTTTGATACTGAAAAACGAGTAGAGGAGCGCGCAAAACGTGAGTCATATAAGAGAAAATATGGTTATCGAAAGGTAGTTGAAGACCACCTTAAAGATGTGGGAAAAAAAGCCATAGATACAGTTGATGAAGTCGCCCCGATTGTACAACACCCTTTTGACAGTGAAAAAAGGGAACAAGAACGTAAAGCACGTGAAGAATACAAGAGGAAGTATGGTTACCGACGGGTAGCCGAGGATTACAAAGAAACGGCCGAAAGGTACGCAAAAGAAGCGGCGGAGAGAGCTAAACCTGTCGTTGATCGGGTTGTATCAGAATTTGAACAAAGTCCGCTAAAAGGGGTTGCCGATAAGGCCAGAGAAAATGTAAAAGAAGCAGCAGAAAGAGTTCAACCGGCAGTTGATTGGGCAACATCAAAATTTGAACAAAGTCCGTTAAAAATGGTTGCCGATAAAGCCAAAGAAAATGCAAAAGAAACGGTAGGAAGAGTTCAATCGGCAGTTGGTTGGGTGGCAGAACAAAGCCCAGCAAAGAAGGTTGCTGATAGAGTTGGGGAATTCTTTTATCCGTCTGAACCTGCAAAAACTAAACCGTCGGAATCGGATACGTCTTCGGATGTTCCACCCGCTGATTCTGCTAAGCCCAATGTTTCAAAGCCCCAACCTATACAACCGTCTAATCATTCTTCTATGTTGGCGTTTTCTGTAAATCAGACAGGATTATCCCCCGATAAGGCAGAAAAATATATTTTACCACTTTTGGGCAGGGAAAAAGGATTGGAGGAAATTTTAATTGGATTGAATGAACGGGGGCGGAGTGCATTTTTCCTCGATCGGTTAGGTAAAGAAATACAACGTTCTAATGATCCAAGATACATTTTTGCTGATCTTTATCGGGCGACAGCTGATGAAAAAGGAAAAATCCCCCAGAGTGTTAAGGATTCTCCTGCACTTGGTTCAATGATAAAGTTATTTAGAGATAATATTCCCGATAATGTTAAAAAGGCTATTCCTGAAAGTGAATTGGATCTATTCCTGTTTGCCACTGCGGCTCGGGTAGCTGCCACCGAAGAAGGGAAAAAGGCGACTGTTGATGCGTTGCACCAATTACACCCCGATGCGGATTTTGCTAAAATAGCCAAAGAAGCGGGTATTGACAAGCTGATGGCTTATGAATCTTTAAACGAACTATCATCACGTCCACGCTGGAAACAGTATTATGATGAGTTTAACAAAGGGCTACAAACCGAAGATTCAGTACCAGCATCCCCAAAAGAAAACGTCTCCAATCCGTCGGTGCCTCAAACAGAAAATCCAACGGCGGAAGAAAAATCGCGGTTACCCTTGCAAGAAATGACGGAGACATTATCCGGCGGGATTTCGGCTACTTTAAAGGGGACAATTCCGCTTAAAATGACAACAGTCCCTGAAAAATCGGTTGCACAAAATGGGGGGATTAGCGGTCGTTTAAAAGCGATACAGGGGGAAGAAACTTCGCCTCATGAACCTGTTAAGCCTTTGGACAATACACTTATGCAGGCCGCCGCTAAAAAACATTCTCATGTGGCTTAATATTTAGATTTTTAATTTTCTGTTGCAATTTGGAAACCTTCTGAATATAATCATATCACTTATGGTTAATAATTTCACGATTGGATGATTTAGGAGGAAATACATGATTGAAAATGCAACAATGGATGATTGTGAAGCGATTTTGAAATTGGTTAATAAAAATGCAGATAAGGGACTAATGTTGCCAAAGACTCCATATATGGTTTATAAGAACATTACAAATTTTTTGGTTTGGAAAGAAAGGGGACGTGTGGTCGGGTGTTGCCGGTTGGCCATTGTTTGGAATGATTTGGCCGAGATAGCCTCTCTCGCGATTAGCAAATCTTACCAAGGGAAGGGGATTGGAAAAAAATTGGTTCAGGCCTGCCTTCAAAAAGCTAAGGATTTAAAAATTAAACAGGTTTTCGTTTTATCATATCAGGTCGAATTTTTTAAAAAGTGTGGCTTTAAGGAAGTTCCACGGGAAAGCCTGCCATATAAGGTTTTTGGCGATTGCCTAAACTGTCCGAAGGTTAACTGCTGTGACGAAAAAGCATTGATATTGTCCTTGGATGTGTAGAGGGATCTGGCGGGTAAAACCGGTGCGGAAGCCTCAAAATCGCTTGACAAAAATTTTTTTTTTGATTAAAATGGCGGCATATTTGAAAGGAATACAGATGACTTTTTATATCGATTTTATCGCGGACTATGGTGCCACAACAGGAAATGATGATTTGGCTTTTTCCGAAGTTAATTGCAAATTGGCCGAAGAATTTTTAAAGCAATCCTTGGATCTCCCTATGATTAAGAATCTGTCCGTCAGACCTTTTAACACGGTCGAAACGGGTTTTGCCGTTGCGCAACTGGCCTGTAATTCTAAACTGGGAAAACGGCATATTATCTATCATAACACTGCCCCTCGTAAAGATAAATTGGATGCCAGATTAAACAACGCCGGCGAATTTTTGGCTGTTACTGAATTACCGAACGGAGTTCGTATTATCGGTGTTTTTGGCGGATATACGTTTGCATTTACCACGTCTCCGGTTTATCGTGTTAAATGTGCCGATGCCGGTTCTCAGTTCCGGTCTCGAGATGTATTTCCCCCTTGTGTCGCCAGTTTGGCCAAACACGCCGATAAGCCTTTATCCGCATGGGAATTATTGGGCGATCAGATTACAGATGTTCCCACTATCCCAAAAAATACGATTTGCAGTATTGATGGTTACGGTAATTTAAAAACGACGATTGAAATGAATAACAATATCCGTTCAATTTCCATTAAAGGTATTACTTTCCCGATTGTTCAAGGTCAAGGCATCTTTTCCGTGCCCGACGGCCAATTGATTTTGGCACCCGGTTCTTCCGGTTGGAACGGCAATTATTTTACCGAAGTTTGTCTGCGTGGCGGATCGGCTTCAAAACTGTTTGACGGGCCTGTTCCGGGGGATGTCGTCACATTATTGGATTGATCGTAAAATAATCTGTCCCTAACCGACAGATAGGAGGAATTTATAAATGACCCTTTACGTATTTGATATGGACGGGACTTTAACAGAGCCGAGTCTACCGATGGCGGCCGATTTTTCCGCTATTTTCTATCGATGGCAGCAAACGCATAAATCCTATATTGCAACAGGGTCAAAATATGACAAAGTGGTCAAACAACTACCTCTTGAGGTTATCAACTCTTTTGCGGGAATTTATGCTTCCATGGGGAATGAGTTAGTCGTTAAGGGTAAGATTGCTTATCAGAAGAAATTTGAAGCTTCTCCGCTTCTTTATCAAAAATTGGAAGATTACAGGAAGAATACGGCCTATCCTTATGAGCGATATCCCAATTATATTGAAGAAAGACCCGGTATGATAAACTTTTCGGTTCTGGGACGTAATTGCCCTTACGCGGCACGCTTAAAATACACGGCTTGGGATCAGGTTTCTAAAGAACGGGAGAAAATGATGACGGAGTTGACGGAACTGTTTCCTCAATATGATATTGCAATGGGCGGACCTATTTCTTTGGATATTACCCCAAAGGGCTGTGGTAAAGAGCAAATAGCTTATCACCTGCGGGAACAGTATCCCGACGAGGAAATTATATTCATCGGGGATAAGACATTTGTCGGCGGAAATGATTATAAGTTAGCTCATGCCTTATCTTTGCTCCACAATACACAGGTTGTTCAGGTCAATTGCCTTAAAGATGTATTAAATTTTTTGGAAAACAATTAACCCTCTGTAAACACCGCTGTTTCCTATCTTAAACCGATTCTTGTTGACAGAAACGCCGTTTGGGATTATACTGAAAGTATAGCGAGGTTTACAATGAATCCACATGAACAAGATATACATGATAAATTAAGTACATATGATCCTTATGGTCAAATGTCATTGCTTTTTGCAGGTATTGTTTCCACAGATACGCGCGATACATTTCGTTATAACGACAGTGTGCGTATTGCCTATTTTGAAGAAAAGTATCAGTATCCGCTGTCGGATACCGTAAAATCTTTTGTTTCGGAACGATTAGCAGCCCATCGGGGGGACAGGTTGCGTTGTATTTATAAGAAGATGGACCGGGATGTTTTAATCGGAACGGTTCAAAAGGAAATTTTTAACCTCTATCAGCAACAAGCAAGAAAAATGTTGAATAATGTCCCTGATAAAGGGAGGTAATCATGCGTTTGGATTGTAAAACTAAAGCCAATATCAGAAGTACCTTTGGAAAAGGTAAAGATGAGGCTGAAAGTTTTATCAATACTGTTGAAGGGCTCCAATGGAATACCGTAGATGCGAATTTAGAAGCAGATCTAATGAAAAAGGAAAAACAAGGAGTCTATTCAATTAAACCGAATCGGGAGGACAGGATTGTTGTTCTGAAAAATATCGGGCAGGGTCCCAAAAATGTGGATTGTTGTTTTTTCCGTCAGACAAAGCACAGCGGGTCTGATAAAGAGTATCAAAATGCACTAGATGAGGCCGGCGATGAATTTAAACGAATAAAGAGAATTTTTGGAACTCAGGCGACTTTTGAACCACAAGACACTCAACAATTGGCTGCTTTACAACAGCAACAGACTGCTCAACAACAACAAACTCAACAAACGCCTGATATTGATGACAGGACTCTTGCGGGTTATCAACAGGTTTTAACGTCTTTATATGGGGAATTGGGTGCTATAAATCAATGTGCCCCTGATTTTTCGGAAAAAGAGAGGTTGGATGAAGTAAAACGCCTCGTTGAAACTTATTTTCCCCCTGAACAAACGGGTAAAAAGAATTTATCGGCTTATCAAGGGATTTTGGCTGATGCGGAATTATCGAAAGATATGACCGATCCCGAATTGCGAGGAACGGTATCCGCGCTTATTTCTCATGCACAGGAAAATCCAACTGATCATCTGGGACTCCAACAAACGCTGATGAGCCATTTACCGTTCTTTAAATCGCAAAACGCTACCCAAGATGCCGCGAAACAACCTCAATTAAGTATTCTTGAACTGGCCCAACGTAGTGGTAAATTAGATTTGAAGCGGTAACGGTAAATTAATTTAAACTTAATTTGGCGGGAAGATGGGGATTCGAACCCCAGATAGAGACAAGCCCTATAACAGATTTCGAGTCTGCCGCATTCGACCACTCTGCCATCTTCCCGTATTCACTCTCAATCTGTTATCCGATCTTGCTGACGCAATCTCAACAGATATTGTCTGCTACGGGCTGTTAAAGGTCGCCCTCCGCATTCTCTCACCTTTGGTTCGATAACGAGTCTGCCGCTTATCATTCACTCTGCCATCTTCCCGTATTTGTTTTAATCTGAATCGATATTACAGGTGTAATTTCGCCAGAAAACACTTTCTTTATACACGAATTTTTAGAAAAAAGCAATATGAAAGCAATTTTTTTCTGTTATTTTTATTTTTTTTGGATTATGATGTCAAAAAAAGAAAGGAGAAAAAATGCGTTTTAAAACAGCTGTTTTCTATTTAAAAAGATATAAAAACATTATTTTGGCGCTTTTGATTTATACCATTGCTTTTTGCTTGGCCGAATTTATGGGGTATGAAACCGGTATGCGTTTAATCGGTCGGGATACGGCACTAGCCGAACTTTTATGTGTTTCATTTTCGCATACACTTTTTTTATACAGCACGATATTGTTTTTTAGTATGGCCTTGGTCTGCCTGTTTCGTATATTAGGCTTTTTTAGAAAAAAAGATATCGAAATTTTGCTTGAAAAGACAGCCAAAGAGTTGCGTCATGAAAATGAAGCATTGTTAATGCAAATCGGGGGATATTATTCGGTTATGAATCAGGCGCCGGCCGGTATGGTGATTACACGGGAAAATAAGGTCCAGAGTTGCAATATGGCTATGGCTCCGTTTTTATCGGTAAAGCCTAAAAGTGCCGTAGGACGAGATATTTCTTCCCTGTTTGCCATTCCGCATGAGATAGAACCCGTTGTAGAAAAAAATAATATTATGCTTGAAAAAAAGAAAAATTGGACAACTCAATTACAATTGACAAAGCAGGATGGAGATAAAGTCCTTTATCAAATTACGGCTTTTCCGTTAAAAGAGTTTCGTCCTCAAGACGGTATTGTGTGGATGTTTCAAGATTTCGCCGCCGAAGCTTGGAATATTGAGCTTGAAAAATATTATCAGACTGTCTTTCGGGCACTAACGTTGTTGCATAGTTTTAAGGATAATGATGACGAATACGATTTGTTCCATCAAATCCTCAACGAAATTATCGGTATTTACGGGTTAAAAACGGCCTTCTTTTTAACTTACCATGATCGTCATTTAAAAATGAATTTTGTGGTCGGCGATGATCAGGATTTTCCAGATGTGAAACATGATATAGATTTAGGGGATAAAAAACTTCAAAATATAGCCGTTGTTCAGGCTTTTATGAAGAAAAAGCCTATCGGTTTTCAGGACATACACGATATTCCTTATTATCGCGAATCGTTTCGACGGCGCGGTAAAACAACCGTTCTTTCAACCTATGCTTTTCCTATAATCATAGAAGGTAAAATTGAAGGTGTTATCAGTCTTTATGGACATAAGGTCGGTTTCTTCTCGGATAACCTGATTTTCCGGTTGCAACAGCTGCTATCAGAAATTTGTGAAAATATAGGAATTATTCGTTTACGTCGGCGTTCTCAACAAGCTATTCACCAATATGAAGAACGCTTACGCTATCAAATTCATGAATTAGAAGAAAGTAAAAAATTGTTGCAGGAACAAGCTATCACCCTACAAGAAGCACGGGCTGCCGCGGAAAATGCCAATCGTTCGAAATCTGAATTTATCGCGAATATGAGTCATGAATTGCGTACGCCTCTGAACGCTATTCTAGGGTTTTCCGAGGTTATGACAACCGAAACTTTCGGGCCATTTCCCAAACAGTATAAAGAGTATATTCAATATGTTTATTCCAGCGGTCAATATTTGTTATCCCTCATTAATGATATTTTGGATTTATCCAGTCTGGAAGGAGGACAGCCGAAATTAAAAGATACGAATATTGAATTAAGTTCTCTTTTAAAAGGGGTTATTGAGGTCGTTAAGCATTATCCCGGTGGTGATAATCGACAAATTTTGACAACCGTAAAACCCAAAAATTTAGGACTTCGACTTGATGAAAGATCACTTAAACAAATTTTGCTTAATATGCTTTCGAATGCGATTAAGTTTACCAATGACGGCGGACAAATAAAGTTAAACATTACCCGCCTTTCGAACGGATCCGTAACGATTTCCGTCCAAGATAACGGTATCGGTATTCCTAAGGATAAATTAGGTGTTCTCTTTCAGCCCTTCAGTCAAATTGAAAATGTGTTGACGCGTCGGCATCAAGGGACAGGTTTGGGATTGGTTTTAATTAAACGTTTAACCGAATTACAGCAAGGAACGATTCGATTGGAAAGTAAAGCGGGTCAAGGGACTAAGGTTATTTTAACATTCCCAGCCGATCGGGTTATTTCATTTCAAAAGGAGAAAAAACAATGAAAAAAATATGTTGGGTGCTTTTAAGTGTTGCCCTTTTATCGGCAACCGTTGTCTCGGCAAAGTATATTCAGAGCCAGAAAAAGCCTGTTGTTGCGGAACGTCCAGAGATTTGGAGAGGATGTGATGAATACGGAAAGGCCTTGAAAATCGCGACTTTTTCTACAAATCCGCCGTTTGGTTGGACGGAAATTCAAGAAGACCAATCGTTTGCACGAGGATTTGGAGTTGATTTATTTCGGAAGATTGCAAAAGAAAAAAGAATTAACGTGCGTACTGTCGGTTTTAAATCGGATGCGGATATGCGTAAAGCCTTTGAAAGCGGTAAGATTGACATTTGGGTTGGTTCTTATTATGATCCTAAGATTCGCGGGGCAGGGCATATGTATATTACGCCTGCTTTTATTCCGAATGCGATTACGGTTGTCTTTTTAAAAAATAAAGCTCGTCCGATTAAAAGTTTTGAGGATTTAAAAGATCTTAAAGGTGCCGTGCGCCAGGATGAACAATTTTATCCCTATATTCGTTTATCCATACCTAAAGATTTGCAATTACAAGAGGTTTTTGATTCTAAAGAAGCCTTTACGAAATTAATTACCGGTGAAGTGGATTATCTGCTTTCTAGCCCTTATTCGGCTGAGGCTGAGGCTCGTCGTTTCAAACTCAATCGTGATATTGAATTGATTTCAACGCCCTTATTGGGACAGGAACTCTTTGTCGTTTATTCCAGAAATTCACTGTGTCCGCAATATCGAAAGGATTTTGCAGAAGGCTTAAGAGAGAAAAGACAAGATTTAAATGCCCTTAAACGTTCCTTGATCGGCTTTATCGATACATGGGGTCAACGGTTTCGGGATGAACCTTCTTTGATTGATCAGCTAAAGGCAGAGGGAACACTCCCGAAAGATTTTGTTTTGGATACGAGTGTGAAAAAATCGGATGATGTGGCACAACAACCTAGCGCTTCTGCAGCAACATCCGACGCAGTAACCCAAGATGCATCCGCGGATAAACCTGATGATCCCGAACAGAGATCAGAAACAACATCGGACCAGAAAGAATGAAAACTGACATTTTTAAATTTGATTTACCGGAAGGACTTATTGCCAATTATCCGGCAGAGCCCCGTGATTCGGCCAGACTTTTGCACATTTTACCTAATGGTTCTTTAGAGGATAAAATTGTTGCCGATTTGGATTCTTTGTTGCGTCCTGATGATGTTCTTGTTTTTAATGATACCAAGGTTATACCGGCGCGTCTTAATGGTCATCGTGATTCGGCGCAAATTGAACTGACATTATTTAAACAGGAAAATTTATCCGATTGGACGGTGTTGGCCAAAAAAGCCCGTCGTTTAAAGGAAAATGATAAAATCGAATTTACTCCTGATTTTTACGCCACTGTTTTAAAGAAAAATGAAGCGGGGTCTGTTTTGATACGTTTTAGTAAGGCAGGAGCGGATTTGATGGCTGCCCTACATCAGGTTGGTATTATGCCGCTTCCCCCATATATTAAGCGTGAAAAAGGTGGTAAAGAATCCGATAAAGCCGATTACCAAACCATCTATGCCCGATATGAAGGGGCTGTTGCTGCCCCAACCGCCGGGCTTCATTTTACCCAAGATCTTTTTAATCGTTTGGATAAAAAGGGAATCGAAAGATTGTTTTTAACTTTGCATGTCGGTGGTGGAACTTTTTTACCTGTGAAAGTCTCTGATACAGATAACCATAAAATGCATGCCGAATATGGTGTTTTAACTGAGGAGGTCGCCGATAAAATCAATGCGGCCAAGAGGGCAGGGCGTCGTATTATTCCTGTCGGTACCACATCACTTCGACTACTGGAATCGGCCGCAGATGATGGAGGCATTGTGCATCCCTTCTGCGGGGAAACAAGTATTTTTATTACCCCGGGTTATCATTTTAAAGTGATAGATGCGCTTTTCACAAACTTTCACTTGTCCGAATCAACGTTGTTTATGCTTGTTTGTGCGTTTGCAGGTATCGACCGGATGAAAGCGGCATACCACCATGCAATAAAGCAAAAATATCGCTTTTTTTCCTATGGGGATGCCTGTCTAATTGAAAAGCAGGATGTTTAGGTTTCTTTACTTGTCCATACCAGGCAAAAACTGGCTATTGCCGTTGAAATCAGAACACAAGTCAGCAAAGCAAATCCTTGCCCCGTGAACCTTAGAGCAATATTGATGGCCATTACGGAAATCCATCCGATAAAGGAAGCTCTGGTTATATTTTCCTTATCCGTTTTCTTTTTGCAGAACCATAATACGAAACTGCTTAGGATAGAAGTTGATACCTGTCCCAACCAGAAGATAAGCCATAACATAATTCCGCTTATGATACAGGTATTTAAAATTGCCATGTGTATCAGCTTTGTTAAAAAAGAAGAGTTAATGATAATTTTTTCCTTGGGAAGCTGATATTCTTGGGTTTGATTGTTGAGGGTAAGCGAATAACTTTTCTTTGTTAAAATGATACCGTTTTCGGGTAATGTATCAAGGGTATCCCGCGTGGTATCGATTTTAAATAGGAAATCTCCGTCAGCAAATTTTTTCTCCCACACTTTGTTTTCGGGACGAACAATATTTTCATCTTGAATTTCAATTTCGGGAATTTCGTTTAAAAAGGTTTGAAAAACGGGACGGGATAGCATATAGTAAAGCCAACTTCCTATTCCGATAACGATGAGTAAAACGATGATTAAAAAGTACAGGGATAATTTTAAAAAGCCTAATTTTTTCCCGTTTTGAATGTAGTTTGTTAAAATATCCATGATTTTCCTCCTGAATTATCTGCATAAAAAAAGGGATAGAGAATTCTACCCCTTCTTTTTTGGATTTAAAAATTATTTTTTATTTCCATAGAACGGTTTTGCCACAACAGACGGTTTTAACGTCGATTTAATAGCCGGTTTCAAAGAAACTTTTTTGCTAGCTAATTTTGTTGAGGACGATTTTGACAAAGATTTTTGACTTCTTTGGTTATTGAAATTTGAACCATACAGTTGATGTTCTGCTTGGAACCAAAAGTCATTTTCCATGCCATTCGGGCAACCGGCTTTTTGCCAGAGGTAATAAGCGGCTACACGGATATGTTCGTTGTTCATTTGTTTTGTCATGGTTATACTCCTTTTTGTTAAAGACAACATCCAATATAATATATTTTTTTTTCGATTGCAACACTTTATTTTATGTTTTTTTAAAAAAAATTAATTTTATTTTTCGGGGTCAAAAACACGCAATACCGATAGAGGAGGTAGGGCTTTTTTATTCTTTAAATTTGTTTTAATTTCAATAAGTTGATTATTCTTCCCCGCCGAAACCGTTTCAAGATTTTTTTGTGTTTCTGCCTCACGAATTTCCGAAACGGTCAGTAAAATCGGATCAAATTCAAACGGGGACAAAGCCTCTAAAACTGTCCCGATTGATATCTTGTGTTTGACTTCTACGATCATGCGATTCGTTTTGTACCCCTTTACGACACCGGCAAAACGCCAATCACCATGACTGCCGGGATGATCATAATTCTGGGCTTCTGGGCCGGCATTTCCGTCTAAAAATCCGACCGTATAGCCGCGGGATTGTAGTGTCATTAATTCACGCATATAGGAATCGGGTTTCCACGAATCGGGATTTTGAAACCAATCATCGATGGCTGCCCGATAAGTTCTGGCCGTAACGGCGGCATAATATTCAGATTTGTTCCGCCCTTCAATTTTAAACGAATCGAGTCCTACCGGTAAAATTTCATTTAATCTGGGTAACAGGCATAAATCCCGAGAGTTCATAATATAGGTCCCATGTGTATCTTCATCGATTCGGAATAGTTGATCGGGACGTGTTTCCTCTTCTAAATAGTAAGACGATTCGGCATTGGGGGAGTTTAATTTACCTTCATATAATTTATATCTCCACCGACAGGTATGGGCGCAATTTCCTTTATTGGCGCTACGTCCCGTCATAAAGTTGGATAAAAGGCATCTGCCCGAATAACTGATACATAGGGCGCCATGAATAAACATTTCCAATCGAATATCCGGGCAAAGTTTTCTGATTTCTTTAATTTCAGATAAGGATACTTCACGTCCTAAAACACATAAAGCCGCCCCTTGTTCTTTCCAAAAATTAATGGTGAGTGATGAACAAACATTGGCTTGTGTTGAAATGTGCCGTGGGATTTGGGGACATTTTTGTTTTAACAGATTAAAAACGCCCGGGTCTGCCACAATAACCCCGTCAGGGTTTAAATCATTTAAGGCTTGAACGAAACCTTCGACCTTGGGAATATCCTGATTATGCGTAAATAAATTAACCGTTAAATACACCTTTTTTCCTAACTTATGGGCATAGGCGATTCCTTCTTTCATCTCTTCCATTGTAAACGAAGTTTTATTCCGAAGAGATACGGCCGGCATACCGGCATAAACGGCATCTGCTCCGTATAAGAATGCGGTTTTAAGGCGTTCTAATGTTCCTGCCGGTAATAAGAGTTCCGGCTTTCGAACGGTTTTATTCATTGACCGGACTTTGATCTGTTTGTGCAACATGAGTCCTTAAAAAAGAAATCAGCATCGGTAAGGGCAGGGGCCTTGAAAATAAAAAGCCTTGTGCATAATCACAGCCGTTTTCACACAACCATTTTTCCTGTTCCGGTTTTTCCACGCCTTCCGCCAAAACGGATAAGTTTAACGAATGCCCCAATTCAATAATGGTGCGCATAATGGTTTGATTCGCTTCTTTTTCAAATAAGTCTCGAATGAACTCGATGTCAACCTTGATTTTATTGATGTTGATGTTCTTGATATAGTTAAATGAGGCATGACCGGATCCAAAATCATCAATGGAAATTCTAATCCCCATTTTTTTAAGGCCTTTTAATGTTTCAAGTTCAATAGGCTCTTTCCCGACAAATTTATTTTCCGTGATTTCGCATTCCAGATATTCTGGTAAAATGGCGTATTGTTCCAGATTTTTTTGAGCCGTTTCCACCAATTTCGGATCACGCAATTGAACGGCGGATAAATTGACCGACATAAACAAATCCGAAAATCCCAGAGTATGCAACTCACGCAAATCATTTAAGGTTTGACTGAACAAAAACGGTGTGAAAGAGTTAATCATGCCCGTTTCTTCCAAAATGGGAATAAATTCGTTCGGGGGAATAATTCCGCTGGGGCTTTCCCAACGAATCAATGCTTCTACACCCTTAATTTTGCCGGTTTTCAAATCCCATTCCGGTTGATAATAGAATACAAACTCATTATGGGTTAATGCCCGTTTTAAATCGGTTGTGCCGATAATTTTTTTCTTTTGGGCGAATAAATTCTTAACAGATTGTATAAAAGACATAAAAAACCTCGCTTTGTTAAATTATCCTAAAACCTTTATACACATTTTTTTAGAAAAAAACATCTTTTTTTTAAAAAATGATACACTTTTTTTATTTTTTTGGTTATAATGCCCCACAGACGAAACGCAAAAAAGTATTTTAAAGAAAGGAAAGTAAAGAAAATGACAAGGCAAAAACCGGTTGTTTTATGTATTTTAGACGGATGGGGTTATCGGGCAGAAAAGGAAAATAATGCTATAGAGATGGCAAATACCCCTGTGTGGCATGGGCTTGTTCAAAAATATCCCACAGCCATGATTCAAACATCTGGCCTGGATGTAGGACTCCCCGACGGGCAAATGGGTAATTCCGAGGTCGGACACACAAATCTTGGTGCCGGCCGAGTGGTTATGCAGGATTTACCCCGAATCGATTCGGCCATTAAAGACGGTTCATTGGCTAAAAATCCCGTTTTAACGGATTTAATCGAATCGCTTCAAAAAACAAATGGAACTTGCCATTTAATGGGGCTGTTAGGCCCCGGTGGTGTGCATGCTAAACAAGACCATATTGTGGCGTTAGCACGGATTTTAAATGATAATAAAATTCCTGTTGTGATACACGGTTTTTTGGATGGTCGGGATACACCGCCCGATTCGGCCAAAGGATTTGTGGCAGAACTTGAAAAAGATATTTCAGGTTTGCCTTTTGTTAAAATCGGTACAATTGGTGGCCGGTACTATGCGATGGATCGGGATAATCGGTGGGAGAGGGTGGACAAAGCTTATTTAGCACTTGTTAATGCTGATGCCCCGCGTTTTAATACGGCGGATCAAGCTATCGCCGAATCGTATCGGAATAAGGTTTTTGATGAATTTATGGTTCCTTGTGTTATCGGCGATTATCAAGGGATGAAAGACGGTGATGGCGTTATTATGGCGAATTATCGTTCCGATCGTGCACGTGAGATTACCCGTATGCTTTTGCAGCCTGATTTTGCATTAGCGAATCGCGTGCGCGTTGTTCGATTCGCATCGGCTGTCGCCATGACAGAATATTCGGTGGAGCATAATCAATGGATGAAAGTTTTGTTCCCGCCCGAGGATTTAAAAAACATTTTCGGTGAGGTGATTTCCAAAGCCGGTTTGACACAACTCAGAATCGCGGAAACGGAAAAGTATGCCCATGTAACCTTTTTCTTTAATGGTGGAAAAGAAACACTGTTCCCGTTGGAAGAGCGGATTTTGGTCCCCAGTCCTAAGGTAGCGACTTATGACCTTAAACCCGAAATGTCCGCGTATGAAGTGACGGATAAATTGGTTGATGCTATTGATAATGATCGTTTCGATGTGATTGTTGTCAACTATGCCAATGGGGATATGGTTGGTCATACGGGCGTTTTAAATGCGGCTATTAAGGCTGCTGAGGCCGTGGACAGTTGCATTGGTCGCGTTATCGAATCGGTTAAGGCTAAAGGCGGAGTTATTTTGATTACCGCCGATCACGGTAATGCTGAACAAATGGTGGATCCGAAGACGGGTGCCCCTTATACGGCGCATACGGCAACACCGGTGAAGGCAGTTTTGGTTAATGCACCTCAAACTGTGACAGGCCTGAATGACGGTAGGCTTTGTGATATAGCGCCGACATTATTGGAATTGCTTGAATTACCGCAACCGTCCGAGATGGGAGGTCATTCACTTTTGAAAAAGGATTAGAATTCGTGCGTATTTTACCTCTCTTTTTGTTGCTTTGTCTTCCTGTGTCGGTGTATGCTGCTCCGACACAGGCGGACTTGCGACAATTAGAGCAGCAAATTCGCGCCGAACAACAATCCGCAACCCTTAATGCGCGTAAAGCCGAAGAACTTTCCAGCGAGGTTCGAAATGTCCAAAAGCAGATGATACAACTGGCCCGTACCGTTCAGGAGAGAGAAGAAGATTTAACGCGTCTTGAAAATCGCCAAATTCAAATGCAAGCGCGTGAAAAAGAGTTAGAACGAAATTTGTCCTTAACCAATCGTCAAATGGTTCAAATAGCAACAGGGCTTCAAACGTTGGCGATTCGGCCGCCGGAATTAGCCTTAATGGAAGTTCAAACCCCTTTAAACACTTTGCGTAGTCGTATGTTGATGGGATACGGATTGCCTGTTGTCCAAGGAACGAATCGGCAAATTCGGTCGGACTTGGCCGAACTTTCCCGTTTAAAGGCAGATTTACAAGAACAAATTGTTCAGATGCGTTTTGCACAATCCCAACTTTCCGAACAATCTGCTCAAATGGATCGTTTGTTGCAGCAAAAAGCAATGCTTCAGGCCCAATATCAGGTTTCGCATACTCAATCGCGCGAAAAAGTAAAAACTTTGGGGGCTCAGGCCAAAGATTTAAAAGATTTACTGGATAGATTAGAAAAGGAAAAGGCCGCCCGAATTGCTAAGCAAAAGGCCCTGCAACAACAGCAGCAGCAACAACAACGAATCGTTCAATCTGCCCCGGCACCTATCCAGGCGCCTATGCCTGTTTCTGCACCGCTTTCGGGACATTTTGCCAAGGCTAAAGGCCGGCTTCCTTATCCGATTCGGGGAACGATTATCGGCAGGTTCGGGGACACGACATTGGGTGGTGCCCATAGTAAAGGTATTACCATTGCCGGTCGTTCTTCGGCCCGCGTGGTTGCCCCGTTTGACGGAACGGTGCTATTTGCTGGTCCGTTTAAGAATTACGGGCAAGTCATTATTTTGGATCATGGCGATTCGTATTTGACATTGCTTGCGGGGATGGAGGCCGTCAATCCTTCGGTCGGGCAAACGGTTTTGGCCGGTGAGCCGATCGGGCAGATGAAAATTGCCAAAGCCGAACTTTATATTGAAATTCGTCACGAGGGTCAAGTGCTGGATCCGACAGGTTGGTTTAAAGAATAAAAGGAGAAAAAAATGAAATATCGTTCTGGAATATGTGGTCTTTTGACAGGAACTTTGTTGGCTTCAGGCGTGTGGGCAACCCCCGTGGCACCTAAGGAAGAAAAAACACCTCCAAAGGATCCGTATGTGTTGATGGAAATGTTTGGGGCCATTTATAACGCGGTTAAAACCGAATATGTTGAAGAAACCGATGATCAAAAGTTAATTGAAACGGCCATTGACGGTATGCTTTCGGCATTGGATCCGCATTCGGGATTTATGGATAACGAATCGTTTGAGGAAATAGAAACCCAAACCAAAGGGGAATTTGGCGGTCTTGGAATAGAGGTCAGTTCTGAAAAAGGTTTTGTTCGTGTTGTTTCCCCGATTGATGATACACCGGCATTTAAAGCGGGATTACAGGCCGGCGACTATGTCACCCACATTGACGGATTATCCGTTGTGGGATTATCGCTGAATGATGCGGTTAAGAAAATGCGCGGTAAAGTCGGCACTCAAGTAACTTTAACCATTTCCCGAAAAGATGCCGAACCTTTTGATGTAACCATTACGCGTGATATTATTAAGGTTAAACCCGTCAAATTTGAGGCAAAAGGCGATATTGCCTATATTCGGATTGTGTCCTTTAGTGAAAAGACCGCAAAAATGACGCGTGAAACCATTGAAAAATTGACCAAAGAAATCGGTCCGGATAAAATCCGCGGTGTTTTATTGGATCTTCGTAATAATCCGGGCGGATTATTAGATCAGGCCGTTGATGTTTGTGATTTGTTCTTGGATGGTGGTGAAATTGTTTCCACCCGTTCGCGTAAGCCCGAGGACACCATGCGTTATTCCGCTACAAAGGGCGATATGACGAACGGCTTGCCGATTGTAGTTTTAATTAACGAAGGAACCGCATCCGCAGCCGAAATTGTTTCGGGTGCGCTTCAAGACCACCATCGGGCACTTATCGTAGGACTTAAATCTTTTGGTAAGGGGTCTGTTCAAACGGTACGATCCATCCCCGGATTTGGTGGCATTCGTTTAACAATTGCACGGTACTATACGCCGTCCGGTCTTTCTATTCAGGCCAAAGGTATTACCCCCGATATTACAATCCCGCGGGCCAAGATAGAGGAATTGCCCGTTATTAACGGTTTCGGTGAAGAAAATCTTCCGAAAGCCATTTCGTCCGAGGTCGGTAAAAAAGCCAGTGAAACAGATAAAATCAAATCCACCAAGGTTGCCGATACGCTCCGTAAATCCAAAGATGATAAAGAACAGGACGAGAAAGAAGACAAAACCGATTATCAATTAGATCGCGCCATTGATATTTTGCATGCGGTTTATTTAACTCAAAAGAAGAATTAAGGAGATCCGCTCATGAGTAAAGGTTATCGTTCCAATGTCGGCATGATGATTATCAATTCGGAAAAGAAAGTGCTTATGTGCACGCGTATTCATTCCGAAGGGCAAACCTATCGTTTGCAAATGCCTCAGGGCGGTATCGACAAAGGTGAAACGCCGACTCAGGCCGTTTATCGGGAAATGCGTGAAGAAATAGGTCTGTCGCATGAGGATGTACGTTTTATGGCCATGACGCGTAAATGGTATAAGTATGATTTACCCGAATCTGTCCGACGTAAGAAGTCCATTCGGGGGCAGCGCCAAAAGTGGTTTTTGTTTTTGATGGTTTCCCCCGACAGTAAAATTAATTTTACAGCCTATGATGTTCAAGAATTTGTCGGATTTGAATGGGTAGATTTGGATAAAGTTAAAGATTCGGTTATAACATTTAAACAACCTGTCTATGAACAAGTTGTTGAAGAATTTCGTCCCTTTGTGGAAAGATTAAAAATAGGCTAGCCGCCGTAAGCTTCGCCCCGTAATTTTTTCATATAGGCCACCGACATTTGTTTTTGTGTGGAATCCTTATGTCTGATACCTTCTTTGTTTTGGTCGGATTTATCGGCCCGTTTCTGTTCATATATTGTATCTGCCGGTACTGAGTTTTCTGCCAGCATTTTTTTCATGATGGAATTACTGTCTTTATTTGTTCTGCCTTTGGCTATAATTTTGGCATCTTCCGCCATGTGCAGGCTGTTTTCGGCAATTTCATTTCCCAAGGCACCGTCCCGACCACTGGCCTTTAACTCTTTCATGGCCCGATCTGCATGTCCGCTTTGAATTTGTTTAACGGCATCTTTTTCCGTTGCCGATAAAGTCCGCTTTTTCATCTCATCGATTCGGCGTTTCATATCTTCGCGGGCTTTAGTTTCTTTTTTTATTTCGTTTAAAACCTTTTCCGAAACTTTTAAATTATGCTCCAGGGCTATTTGAACCAATCTCTTCTTTTCTTCGGGATTTTTTTCCTTTTTAATCCGATCTGCCAATTCTTTTTGTTCTTCTTTGCTTAAGGGTTTGCGTTCCTTAACGACTTCATTTACCTTACGCCGATCCTTTATGTTGCTTTCCATCCTGCGTTCAGGACGCTGAAAAGCAGGCCGATTCTTGGCGGCATACTTTTTGCGGGCATTAGCCTCAATTATCTTTTTGTTGTCGGTATCGACCATGGGTAGACTCCTTCCCTTAATTTTATTATACATCTTTTTTGAATTTTGTCCAGAAAAAGATTTGCAATTTATTTTAAAAGTGGATATATTAAGATATAATTTTAAAAACAGGGGAATAATTATGAGTACAATCAAAGAAAGTTTATAGAGCTTCAAAACTATATGAATACGCAAATTATCGGGCAAAAAGACTTGGTCCAAAAGTTGCTTTTGGCCCTTTTAAGTGACGGGCATTTATTGGTGGAAGGGTTACCGGGATTGGCAAAAACAAAGGCAGTGAAAGTCTTATCCGGAACAATTGATTCGGGTTTTCAACGGATTCAGTTTACTCCCGATTTATTGCCTTCTGATATTACGGGTAGTGATGTCTATCGCCCGGAAGTTAACATGTTTTCCTTTAAAAAAGGACCTATTTTTAACAATTTGATCTTGGCTGATGAAATTAACCGTGCACCGGCAAAAGTTCAATCTGCACTTTTAGAAGCCATGGGAGAACGTCAGGTTACGGTAGGGAATGAAACCTATCGCCTACCGGATTTGTTCATGGTTATGGCAACCCAAAACCCGATTGAGCAAGAGGGAACCTATAACCTTCCCGAAGCGCAATTGGATCGGTTTTTGATGTATGTCAAAATTGCCTATCCTGACGTGAATTCCGAACGCTTGATTTTAAAATTGGTCCAGGGCGAAGAAAAGAAACTTCCGCCGCCGGATTTTGAAAAGATTAAGCAAGATGAGATTTTTGAAGCCCGCCAAGAAGTTTTGGATACTTATATGTCGCCGGAACTGGAAGAATATCTTGTTCAATTTGTTATGGCAACCCGTCATCCCGAAGCCTATGGGGAAGATATGGCAAAATTGCTGCAATATGGCGTCAGTCCCCGTGGTACAATCGCGTTGGATTTGGTATCAAGAGCCAGTGCTTGGCTTTCGGGGCGCGATTATGTCGTTCCCAAAGATATTCAAAATGCCATACCGGATGTTTTGCGCCATCGGGTTATTCTGTCGTTTGAGGCCAAATCGGCCCGCTTAACACCGGATGACGTTTTGAATAAGTTATTGGAACGGGTACCGTTACCGTAAAGGGGGAAACGTGGCCGAAGAATACAGCCCTGTTTCTGTTGATGAATTAAGCCTGCGGGCCTTGCGTTTGCAGACACATGCGGTTGTTATTGAAGATTCCAAAAAGCAGGCTTACAGTAACACAGGGACTTCTAACTCTCCTTTTCGGACAAGGGGATTGGATTTTCAAGAGATTCGTGCCTATCAACCCGGTGATGACGTTCGCCAAATTGATTGGCGTACAACAGCTAAGCACGGAAAGCCCTTTACAAAGCTCTATACGGATGAAAAGGAACGTCCCGTTTATTTTATCTGTGATATGCGTTCACGGATGAAGTTTGCCAGCCACGGGGATTTTAAATCTGTCGTGGCGGCCCGAATGACGACTTTTTTGGCATGGTTGGTGGAAAAGAAAAAAGACCGTATCGGATCTGTTATTTTGATGCCGGATCAACTTAAATGTGTTGATTTGAAAGGAAATCGGGGTGTGAACGGTCTGATAGCGGATTTGGTAGCCGCCGGAACGCCTGATCCCGGTCAACCTGATCAAACAACTCTGGAGCAAGCCTTTATGTCTTTGGCACGAGGGGCAAAAAACGGGGCTATGATTTTTATTTGTAGTGATTTTAGTGATTTGACCCCTGAATCTTTGCAGGTTTTAAGTCGCCTCAGTACCCGTCGGACGTTGGCTTTAATTCATATCTATGATGAAATGGAAGCCCAAATGCCTTACGGTTTTTGGAATATGACCGACGGGAATCAAACGGCAAGTGTAGACATGACCAATCGGTCCGTTCGGGAATCTTTTGAAAAACCGTTCGCCGAGAACTTGGCAAAATTAAAAGAAACAATCGAGCATAACGGATGGGGATATTTATCCGTCAAAACAACGGATAATTATTTGGAAAAATTGATGTCATATGTAAGGGAGGGATCAATCTGATGGTTGATTTATCGGGGCTTCGTGATATTCATATCCCCAAGGAACCACCTTGGTGGCCGCCGGCCCTCGGATGGTGGTTGGTGCTGGGCGGGATTATTATTGCCACACTTATCGGTGTATTCTTTTTCTTTCGGTGGTATAATCATCCTAAGCAATTTGCACTTCGGGAGCTTAAAAAGATGCATCTCGAAATACCTAATATCGTGTTATTGGCCAGATCTGTTTCCTTATTATTAAAACGCATTGTTTTAATTCAATATCCGCGCTCAAAAGTTGCCACTCTTACCGATGAAAAATGGGTGGATTTCCTTATTAAAAAGACGGGAAATGCTTTTTCCGCTTCTCAATTAGATTTGCTGTCGCAGGCAACCTATATGCCCGAAAAAAATCTTCCGGCCGAGGATTCGGCAGATTTATACCGGGCAGCACGAACAGCCGTTATAAAACTTTTTGAAGGAAAACAAAATGGAAACAAAAGCACAAAGTCTTCATGAAGCCATCGCTATGCTCAACCAAGGTCGTCAATTACCTTTGGCCGATATACAAACACCGCCACCACCGCCGAGTATTAAAGGTATTATGGATGGTTCCCAAGAAACAAATGCAGGCATATCATTGTTGGTTTCTATTAGATATCGTTCTTTGTCCGATCATTTGAAAGATCGTGATGTTTTAATTCGACGGGTTATTCGCAATAAAAATGATTTGTATTTAGATGGTGTTGCCATGGATATTCGGGCACCTCGTTTAATTAAAGTAGCTCATATTTTAGAAATTCGGGATATTACTTCGGGTCGGGTTTATCAAGATCCTTTGGAGTTTATTGAAAATCGGCTGGGTGTTTCTTTACCTAAAACCCGGGTAAAAAAAGAGCCCAAAAATGAATTTCCGAAGGTAATAGAACGCACGGCACAAGAAATGACTGCCCTTATGTATTTGGTCGCCATCGATGGTCAGCGTGATACAAGGGAACGAAAAGTTGTTTTTGATTATATCAAATCCAGAACCCTTGATTTAACTTATCCGGACACGGATTTAAATGAATACTTGATTTCTTTGGCTCCCGATACGGAAAGTTTTTCGGTTGCTTTGGGGCAAATTCTGAAGAAAGAAAAGGATGTTGTTCAAAGGTTTATAGAAGCGGTTTTGGATGTGATTATGATTGACGGTAAGGTTGATCCCCGCGAGCGCAGTTTTCTTGTCCGGTTAATGGATGTTTTGGAAAAGGACGGTTATGAAATCACACTCCCGATTTAAAACGCCGGCTGTTTCCGTTATTGTCCCTGTCTATAACACAGCCCCATATTTAAGGAAGTGTTTAGACAGTCTCTTAAATCAAACACTTACAGATATGGAAATTATCGTTGTGGATGACGGCTCAACCGATGGCTCCGATAAAATTATTGATGATTATGCCAAACGATTTAAGCGCATTGTCGCCATCCATAAAAAAAACGGTGGGGTGGCTTCTGTTTATAATGTTGCTCTACGTCGGGCCCGCGGTAAATATATCGGTATTATTGATTCGGACGATTGGACCAATAACAAAATGTTTGAAACATTATATGAAAAGGCAAAAGAAACAAGTGCAAATGTTGTTAAATCTTTTGCATATTGGCCGGAGCGTGAAAGAAAGCATAAAGGGAAACATACCAAAAGAATAGCGATTCCACTGAATAAATGTAATCGTTTAATAAAAGATCCATTGGAAATTTCTGAGCTGATCCAAGGTCATCCTTGCCATTGGACGGCTATATACAATCATCGTTTTTTATCGAAAATTAAATTAAAGTTAACGGAAAAACCGAAAGAGAGTGCGGCAGATATTGAATTTATTTATAAAGTTTGGCTTAATTTAAAATCGGTTTATGTTGTTCCCAAAGCTTTTGTTCATTATAGACTTGATCGGCCTAATGCCGAAAGAAATTCCAATGCGAAGATGTCTTTTCGGTTAATAAATGTTCATGAAATTGTTCGAGATTATTTCCTAAAGGAAAAAGCGGATAAAACTTTTTGGTATATCAAGACTCATTCCGAATTTTGCCATTTAAAATTTGAACTGCAGCAAAGGTGTTTGACCCGCCGGAAAGAGTTTATCGGGGAACTTTCAAAACTTTTCTGGGCGAACTTAGAAGAAGATCACTTTGTAACCGATTTTTTCTCTTGGAAAGATTTGTTTCTATACCATGTAATTGCCTGTTTCCCCTTTTTGTATTACTTAAATGATCTAACACGTTTTTGGATCACGCGTCCGGCGATTGGCGGATATGTTGCAAAATGGCGTCTGTTTGGTCTATGGCGCACGGAACGGCCCGGTAGGCTTGTGCCTAAAAAATCTAAGCAAACAAAGTACTATATCTTAGGCGTTCGCGTTCATTAAGGATATTTTTCAAAAAACAATCTTGCAATTTTTTTTATGATGTGTTAAGTTGAAAACAGGGGTTAGAAATGAGTCAAAAAAACGCAATCGTACGTTTTGTTTTGGAGCAGAAAAAATCGGCCGAAAAAGTGTCGACTGTTTTGGTGCGTATCTTAAAAAATAAAAAAACTTCAGATAATTTTTTGCATACCGTTATTCAAAATCCCCGTGATAATAAGGCTGCTTATCGCTTCTTTTGCAATTCTTTTAAGACCGCTACCGAACGGCGGCGGTGGTATGAGAATTATTTAGATGTTTATACCCGTTTTATGAATGCCCAAATGCGGTCGGCTAGCTGTATTGAAGATATGTTAAAAATTGTCCCTAATTTATCCCCCTGGACATTGGAACAGCGCTTTGAAACCATAAAAATCGGTTCAATTCCGCCTGCCTTTGTATCAGAGCTACATTTTATTTCATTACTGGCAAAAATTAATCGGTCAAGCGCTGTTACCCGATTTAAACAGATTAAGCGTTTAGAATGTCATCTATCTGATTTTCGGGCTGCTTTTCCCGAAGTTAAAAAAATAGATTGGTTTAATTTATCTGCCCGATCCCGTTTTTTAGGTCAGTTAATGCATGAAAAATGCGGTACCCCTTTTATTGTAAAGCAGGATGGTCGCGCTTATCAAATTACCTTTTTGTGTAATCCGTATTCCAATAAAATGGTTTTTAAAGTTCAATCACCTGAAAAAGAAACCTTTATTTTAAAATTAAGTCCTTATTGCTTTTTGACTACCCCAAATGATCGTGTGCGCAAAGAGCATGAAAATATGGCCATTCGGGCAGATTCAACTTATTCGGATGCCTTGTTGGAATTTTATTTAAAATTGAACGATTGCCCGCATGCTCCTGATATTTTGTATTACCATTTTAATCATGAGGTTGCTCTCTATCGCGCCGCACAGGGAAAACCCTTCCACTCAGGGAAAAATAAAAACAAATATTTGGATTTTTACTCTTTTAATACCAAGGTTGTTTCCGATTCTATGCGCTTAGGTGTTTACGTCAATGATATTAATGCGGGCAATTTTTTAGTTTCAAAAGAGGATGGCTTTGTTAAAATTATAGATATCGGGCACGCTACATTTGTAAATCCTTTAACGCCCGAAGTTCCCGGCTTAACCTTTACCTTAGGTAATTTATGTGGCCGAGATTATATTTCCATAGCCGGTGTTTTGGAGGTTGAAGATGACTGATGCACTATATTTAAAAGCGTTGGCTAAAGGGTTAAACATTCAAGATACAAAATCCCTTTCCGTCATTATGGGACCGGATGAATTAAAGAAAACATTATCGGGGCTTACGCTTAAAGATTTTGATGATGGTCGGCGGCTGATTACCCTGCATACGCATACAACGGCCTCTGACGGGCGGGTTGAGCCCAAGGATTATTTGGATAATGCCCTTAAATTTAAAAATAAATACGGATATCAGGAGTTGATATTGGCTGTGACAGACCATGACGACCTGTCGGGTTTGCCGATTATCCTTAAGAAAGCACAAAAAAATCCCGAAAAATATCGGGGCATACGCTTGGTTTTGGGTTGTGAACTCAGTGTCGCTTTGTTTGACGACAGGACTTTTCGGCCGGTTGATTTTGAACTCTTGCACTATGGGATTAATCCGTTTGATAAAACGTATCAAAAGTGGCTTAAAGACCTTTGTTCGTTGCGCCAAAAGATGATACCTAAAATTTTTGATTATTTCCAAAAGAAGTATCCGTGGGTTCATTTTGATATGAATGAATTTTTTGGTATATATCCTCAAATGAAGAAGGGATTCGGGTGTTATCTGACATACAGCACACCGCGGTATATTATCGGGAAATTAAATGATGCTTCTCAAAATGAATTTGTTTGGGATTATTTTCGGCGTCTTGGAACACCTTTTTCGGAAACACCGGATGTACCTTTTTGGCATACATTAGATGACGTAGTGAAACGCTTGAAACAACACGGTTTCGGATTTTTAAGTATGGCCCATCCTTATCGCGTGCATTTAGAGGGAAAAATTCGTGAATCCGGTATAGATTTTTTAAATTACTTTTTGAACGTGTTAAAACAAAAAGGTGTTGCCGGATTGGAAATTTTTTATATGAACTTGTATCAACCGCTTGCAAGGTCTTTTGATTATATGTCAAAAGGTTGTTCTCCGATTTCCGATACGGATAGATGGGTTAAAACCTTTTTGGATTTTGCCGATCAAAACGGTATGATAAAAACCGGCGGTACGGACAGTCATTCTGATTTCTTGGCCGGTCGTAAACGGGAATTGACGATTCGCCTGACGGAATTATTGGATAATTATAAACCTCTTATTCGAGAAGGGTATCAAGTTTTGAATAAAGAGGTAACCTTGGGTATGCCGGCACCGTGTATGCCGCCCGAAAGTGCTTATCGGGATACGGGTATCGGTTCGGATGCGGGGGAAGGGGCCACGCGAATTGCCCGGTTCTTTGGCGGTCTTTTTGATAAGATACAATTAGGGCCTATGGGACGCACAATGCGGGAGGCCAAGCATTCCCCTTATGTGTCCGATATGGCACCTAACCCGTTTTTTATTCCGCTTGAAAAACTGGCAGAAAAGAATCTGATTTCTTCTAAAACACTGGATGAAATTTATCAAATCCCCAAGCAAGACGGTTTTATCGATTTTGATATTGTCGAAAAGGTTTATGATAAAGCCCTTCATGAAGCGTATAAAACGTGTAAAACTAAGAAATCATACGATTCGTTTGTTGCGGATTTATATAATGCTTGTCATCAAAAGTTACCCGCTAAATATATCGCCGATTTACAGGTGCGTATTCCCCCCGATACCAAGGGGTTGAAGCCGGATCTTTTCCTGTCCGATTATTCGTTAGGGGCGCCCCCGGATGCATTTTCTGCTTCGGCGCGTAATTGGCATTTTTCCGTATTTGACCCTAAGAAAGTATTTAATCCCGACGGTACATTGGGGCCGGCGGGAAAAGTGTGGCAAAGTTTATTGGATACAGCCCTTCAAAATGCGGCCGGCGGGCTTAGGATCGATCATTATATCGGCTTTGTCAATCCCTTTGTAATTTCAAATAATGATCCTGCGGATTGTGGACGGCTTTATTCTTCCGGTGATCATCCGAATTTGAAAGCATATCTTAAATCTGATTTTTCGGATATTACGCGAAAAATTATTTTGGATACGGTGCAAAAACATGGTCTCACCCAACGGGATATTTATGTGGAAGATGTCGGGAATAGGCCGTTTGAATTGGATCCCGTCATGCGGGAATGTGGGCTCGGTAGGCTTCTTATCGCACAATTTTTGGAACCGGATGATTGGAACCATATGTATCATTTATCGCGGGCCGGTGCAGATGATGTAGCGGTTTTGGATACACATGATACGCCTTCCATCCAAATGTTCTTTGATTCGCTTCCTGAAGATAAAAAAGCCAAATTTTCATGGATTTTGGCCATGGATTTGCGGTTTAATTATACGGATGAATTAAAGTCCACCACATGGCTGACCCGCATGATGTGGGGGGCATTGATGGCTTCACCCGCCCAACGTGTTCAAGCCTTTTTCACCAGTTGGACCGGTCAAATCGGTCGTTATAATCAACCGGGAAATCCTGTTAAGTGGCATTTAAGGTGTGTGGCCGATTTTGAACGGCTCTATTTTGAAAATTTGGCGCGTGGCCTTGCTTATAATCCCTTTGATGCTATAGCCCTTGGTATTTATGCGCGTGGGGATGAATTCTATCGCAACCATGAAGATTTGGTGAAGCGTCTGCGTGCAGCCGAAGAAGAAATTTTATCTTTGGCACGGGAACTTTAAAAAAATCATTTTTGTTTCGTTTTTTTCTTTCCTTTTTCCTAAAAATCGTGCTATATAGATGGGGTAATCAGAAAAGGGACAGAAATGGGACTTATTTTAGAATCATCACAGGTTGAATCATTGGTCAAAGGTAACTATCAAGGTGATCCGTTTGCCGTTTTGGGCATGCATCAAGGGCAGAATCTTGAGGGTAAACAATCCCTCTATATCCGCACTTTGCAGCCGCAGGCCAAGAAGGTTGAGGTTATTCGTATCGATACTGGTGCGAATTTAGGGGAAATGCGTCGCGTCCATGTTTATGGACTATTTCAAATGGATATGACGGATGAGCTTTCCTTTTTTCCGTATCGTTTTAAAATCACGCTTTATAATGATCAGGTTTATGAAGCCGAAGATGTTTATCGCTTTTTGCCGGTTCTGGGGGAATTGGATTTATACCTTTACGGCGAAGGTAATCATATGCAAATTTACCAAAAGTTGGGGGCGCACCTGATAACCCATCAAGGAGTAGAAGGCGTTTCTTTTGCCGTTTGGGCACCCAATGCCAAAAGGGTAAGTGTCGTCGGTCTTTTCAATGATTGGGACGGTCGGCGTCATATGATGCGTCCGCGTGGCAGTTCCGGGATTTGGGAATTGTTTATTCCGGGGATGAAAGAGTGGGATATTTATAAGTATGAACTCATCGGTGCCCAAGGTCGTCTTATGCCGCTTAAATCCGACCCATTCGGCTTCGCCTTTGAAATGCGCCCCAAAACAGGGAGTCTTGTGTTTAACGGCGGTCGTTATCAATGGTCGGATGCCGATTGGATTCAAAACGGTCGGGCAAAGGCCAATGCGCTGGCTTCTCCGATTTCTGTTTATGAAGTGCATTTGGGATCATGGCGGCGTAACAGTTTGGAAAATAATCGGTGGTTGACCTATCGTGAAATGGCGCGTGAACTTCCCGAATATATCAAACAAATAGGTTTTACTCATGTAGAGTTTTTACCTCTGGCCGAGTATCCTTTTGACGGCAGTTGGGGATATCAAATCACGGGGCTTTATGCGCCGACAAGCCGTTACGGTACGCCGGATGATTTTAAATATCTGATTGATGAACTGCATCGGGCGGGTATCGGTGTTATTATGGATTGGGTACCGGCTCACTTCCCGCGGGATGCGTTCGGTTTGGCCGATTTTGACGGAACGGCGCTTTATGAGCATGCAGATCCGCGTAAAGGCGAACACAAAGATTGGGGCACAAAGATTTACAATTATGGTCGTAAAGAGGTTTCTAATTTTCTAATTGCCAATGCTCTTTTCTGGGTGAAGGAGTACCATATTGATGCCTTGCGTGTAGATGCGGTGGCCAGTATGCTCTATTTGGATTATTCCCGTAAAGATGGTGAATGGATCCCCAATCAATATGGTGGCCGTGAAAATTTGGAGGCAATTGCCTTCCTGCGCCGTCTGAATGAAGTTGTCTTTGCCGAAGGGCAGGGGGCAACCACTTTTGCCGAAGAATCAACCGCTTGGCCGATGGTGTCGCGCCCGACCTATGTCGGGGGATTAGGGTTCGGTTATAAATGGAATATGGGGTGGATGCATGATACGCTTCATTATATGTCCGAAAATCCAATCCACCGGAAATACCATCACAATGAATTGACGTTCAGTTTGCTTTATGCTTTTTCGGAAAACTTTATTTTGCCGCTGTCCCATGATGAAGTGGTGCATGGTAAAGGCCCAATGATAGATAAAATGCCCGGTGATATGTGGCAAAAATTTGCTAATTTAAGGCTATATTACAGTTATTTATTTACTCACCCGGGTAAAAAATTGCTCTTTATGGGGGATGAATTTGCTGTTCGGACCGAGTGGCGTTTTGCCGACAGCTTAGATTGGGGGCTTTTGAAAAAAGAACGCCATCGGGGTGTCCAAAAAATGATATCTGATTTAAATGCCCTCTATAAAAAGACACCTGCGCTTTATGAAAATGATTTTGAATCCGGCGGGTTTGAGTGGGTAGAGGGTAATGATTACGAAAATTCATGCTTTACCTTTATTCGCCATGATAAAAAGAATAATGAATCACTGGTAGTGGCTTGTAATTTCACGCCCGTCCCACGATATAATTATCGTATCGGTGTAAATGAATCGGGTATCTATCGGGAAGTTTTCAATTCTGATTTAAAAATTTATGGCGGTTCCGATGTGAAGAATGAAGGGGATATCCAAACGGAAGAACCCGGTTGGAATTTTAAAAAGTATGATATTCAAGTCGTATTGCCGCCGCTAGCTGTTGTTTGTTTTAAACTGGATTGTATGGGGATTAGTCGAAAGAGGGAATAAATGCAGGTCAATTTAGAAGATAAAGTTGTTCGTTTCGTTGTTCAAGAATATGTGAACGCTATTGTGAATTTTAAAAATCAAGCCGAACTTGATTTTGATACCCACAAATTAATTCACACGTTTCAGGTTGTCGCCGTTGCACAAAAATTGGTTAATTTGGCGCGTCCAAAATTATCCTTAAAATTAGCGCGTCAAATTTTAAATGCGGCGGTTTTACATGATGTCGGTCGGTGCCATGAATTTGAAAACGGAAAGCAAAAGAAACACTTTAATCACGGCGTTGAAGGCTCTGAATTAATTAAGAAAAAATTCCCTAAATTTACTAAAGAATATTTGGCAACACGGCTTCATAATAAAGAGCCATCTGCCGCCGATCCGGTTGAGGCTCAACCCGTTTTAGATTATACGCGTGATGCCGATATTTTGGGAAATTTGGAATATAATATTGCTCAAATGCCGATTTTTTTAAAGCACATATTGCAACAATATCCGCAAACAGAAACAGCCATGATTATCAATCAGGAAATTCTTCGTTCGGCCAAGGAAAGGCATTCCTGTTGCTATCAGAAAATGGAAAAATTTGATTTTCTGGATATGATGTTGGCGCAACTGGCGTGGATTTATAATTTACGGACGCGCTCAGGTTTTCTGCTTTCCAAAAAGGAAAAGTTATTTCCGCGCTATCGGGAAGTTATTATTTCTGAGGTATTACCGATTATAAAAGGAACCCAAGCACAAAGAAAACGAACCGAAAAACAAATTAGAGAACTGTTCCCTGATGATATGTTTTTAGAGGAGTTTAAAAAGCATGGCGTATGAAGTATTGGGCGGGCTACCCTATCCGCTGGGGGCCAATTTTGATGGAGAAGGGGTCAATTTTGCCCTGTTTTCCGCCCATGCCGAACGGGTTCAGGTTTGCCTGTTTAACCGAAACGAAAGAGGGGAAGTTCGTATTGATTTACCCAAATACACCGATGAAGTTTTTCATGGCTATATTAAGGGATTAAAACCCGGTCAACTCTATGGATACAGGGTTTATGGTCCCTATGAACCGGAAAAAGGGCATCGCTTTAATCCGTATAAGTTGTTGATAGACCCTTATGCCAAAATGTTGACGATGCCGATTATCGGTCATAATTCTATGTTGGGGTATCGGGTTGGTGATGCAAGGGAAGACCTGTCGTTCAGTCGCCTGAATTCTGCACCTGTTGTGCCAAAGTGTGTCGTGTGTGCCGATGATGATTTCGATTGGGGCACTTTAAAAAAGCCGAAAAGCCCATGGGATTCCGAAGTGATTTATGAAACACATTTAAAGGGTTTTACGGCTCGCCACCCCGATATTGATGCGGAACTCAGGGGTACCTTTGCCGGTATGTCCACGCCGAAAGTAATTGAGTATTTTAAAAGCCTTCAAATTTCTGCCGTGGAATTATTACCGATTGCGGCTTTTATGACGGACGGATTTTTGTTGGATAAAAATTTAACGAATTATTGGGGGTATGATCCGATTGCTTTTATGTCCCCGCATGCCCTTTATCTGTCCGAGCGTAAATTGGCCGAATTGAAACATATGGTTCGTGTTTTCCATGAGGCCGGTATAGAGGTTATTTTGGACGTTGTCTATAATCATTCCGGTGAAGGTAATCATATGGGGCATACTTTATGCTATCGGGGGATAGATAATTCGTCTTATTATCGGTTAAATAAGGAAAATCCCCGCTATTATGATGATACGACGGGGTGCGGTAATTCGTTAAATTTGGGGCATCCGCGGACGCTTCAACTCGTGATGGATTCCCTCAGGTATTGGGCCAAGGTTATTCGTGTGGACGGTTTCCGATTTGATTTAGCCACAACCCTTGCCCGTAACAGTGATAACCAATATGCGATTAACAGTGACTTTTTAACCACCGTTCAGCAAGATCCGATTTTACAGCGTCAAAAATTGATTGCCGAACCGTGGGATCTGGGGGTTGGCGGGTATCAGGTCGGCTCTTTCAGACCCGGATGGGCTGAATGGAATGATAAATTCCGCGATACTGTTCGCCGTTTTTGGACGGGTGCAGAAAATCAGGCCGCCGATTTTAAGAATCGCATGACCGGTTCGCCTGATCTTTATGATAAACAAGGTCGTAAACCATGGGAAAGCGTTAATTTTATTACGGCTCATGACGGATTTACATTACAGGATTTGGTGTCCTATAATCAAAAGCATAATGATGCCAACGGTGAAGATAATCGTGACGGATCGGATACCAATTACTCTTGGAACAGCGGTGTCGAAGGCGATACAAATAATCCGATTGTATCGGCTTTGCGGGAACGTCGGGCCAGATGTTTGATGGCATCACTTTTGCTTTCTTTCGGAACACCGATGATTTTAGGTGGAGATGAGGTTTTAACAACCGCTTTCGGTAATAACAATACCTATGCGCAAGATAACATTTATTCATGGATTAATTGGCCGGATGTCGGAGTGGTCGGTCAGCGAATGTATGATTTAGTCTGCCGGCTAATGCAAATTCGGCATCAATACACAGCCCTAAAACAGGATGATTTTAGAACCGGTTCCGATTTAATTTGGTATCGCCCTGATGGGGCACCTATGGAAAGTGGCGATTGGCATAGTTATGTCCGGGCACTTTCTTGTCGGGTTCAAGGGGAAGAAGATGCGCTCTTTTTTATCTTTAATGCCTATGATAAACCGTTGCCGTGGCGATTGCCTGATGGTAAGTGGCAGTTGATTTTAGATACGACAGATGAGGCTTCTTTTGCCCGTGGAAAAGGTTTTGCTCCGGCGTGGAGTGTTTTGGTTTTTAAACAAAAGGATTAGTAATGGAGAAGCATAAAAAATCATATATAATCAGTAGTTTTGAGGTCGATGTTCAATCAAAACTTCGCTTGCATAGCCTCTTTAATCTCTTTCAAGATATAGCCGATGAACACGCTGAAAAAATTGGTGTCGGGTACACCTTTTGCAGGGAAAATGGTGTCGGTTGGGTTGGAAGTGCTTATCATGTCAAAATTAACCGCTTGCCAACCTGGGGTGAAGAAATAACAATTGAAACATGGCCATCGGCTTCCACGGCGGCCAGTGCTATTCGTGATTTTAAGGTTACGGATAAAGAAGGCTCAGTTCTGATTTTAGCGACCAGCCAATGGGTTTTGATTGATGTGGTGCGCCTGCGTCCGCTACCGATTGCCAAGCACTTGCCCCATTATGATGTTGTCCCCGAACGTATGCTAGCCTCTGATTTTGCCAAAATTCCGGCCCCGACGGGGGAAACTTCCACTCTTTCTTTCCCTGTTCATGCGGATGACATTGATTTGAATAATCATGTGAATAATGCCCTGTATCCGACTTGGGCTCTGGACGGTTTTTCCGAAGAATATTTGAATGCCAATCGTGTATCCGAACTTAAGATTGATTTTAAGCGTCCGGCAAAATTTGGCTTTAATATTTCACTTAAAACTTATCAAATAGGTCGTCAGAGCACCTCTCTTATCACAAGTGCGGACGGTACCACCGAATATGCCCGTGTGCAAATAGATTGGCTTCCCCGATGAGTTTGGCTGTTGTCCTTTATCCCTATTTAAAAGATGAAGTCGGTATCCGGTCCCCTGATGCAGTTTTGGCCGAATCCGTTGCCTTAACGCGAGCCATTGACTTAGATGTTTCTCATGCCGAGGTTATCCCCTTGCGTGAGATTAAGGCCAATGCTTATTTGGGAAAAGGAACAATTGCGCGTCTTTCTTCTTTCCTTCAAGGGGTAGAGGTCGTTATTATGGCCTGTCGTCTTTCCCCTTTGCAACAACGGAATTTAGAAAAAGAGTGGCATACCAAGGTTATTGATAAAACTGCCCTAATCCTTGAAATTTTTGGTCAGCGTGCCCGCACGCGTGAAGGAGTTCTGCAGGTAGAGTTAGCACATTTAACTTATGCCCGTTCTCGCCTTGTTCGATCTTGGACACACTTGGAAAGACAACGGGGGGGGAGCGGTTTTTTGGGTGGCCCCGGTGAAACACAAATTGAATTGGATCGCCGATTGCTTGATGATGATATTACCAAAATTAAAAAGGAACTCTCTGAGGTCAAAAAAACGCGGGAACTTCATCGTCGTGCCCGTCGGCGGGTTCCGTATCCGATAGTGGCGTTAGTTGGATATACCAATGCGGGTAAATCAACTCTATTTAATCGGCTGACACGCGCGGACGTAATGGCAAAGGATATGTTGTTTGCTACCCTTGATCCCACGATGCGACATTTAAAACTTCCCCGTGGGACGGATATTATTTTATCGGATACGGTGGGTTTTATTTCCGATTTGCCGACCGAACTTGTGATGGCTTTTCGTGCAACACTTGAAGAAGTCCTTGAAGCCGATGTGATTGTTCATGTGCGTGATTATGCCCATCCTGATACAAATGCTCAAAAGCAGGATGTAGAAAATGTCCTTTCGGATTTAGGTGTTCGAGATAAAGTGGATAAAGGTTTGATAGAGGTTTTAAACAAAATAGATTTATTGTCCCCCGAAGAGCAAAAACGCATTTCAACACAAAAGGCCCGCCACCCTGATGAATTTCCGATTTCTGCGATTTCGGGGCAGGGGATTGATGCTTTTTTAAATCGGGTGGAATTGGAACTGATGCGGGATAATCATCTTTGTCATTTGTCCTTACCGATTGAGCGGGGGGATTTACTGGCGGCTCTTTATCGTAAAGGGCAGGTTATTGCCCGTCGTGATTATCAAAAAACAATATCTGTTTCCGTTTATTTACCCCCGGCCGAAATCGCCCATTATCAACCTTTTGAAAGAAGAAAGAAATGACAACAATTGCCCGATTTACGAAGAATAAAGAAGATTTTATCTGTGCTGTTTGTGGTACACATGTTCACGGCAACGGATATACCAATCATTGTCCCAAGTGTTTATCCAGTCTTCATGTAGATATCAACCCCGGTGACAGGGCTTGTGATTGCGGTGGTATTATGTTTGCGGTAGAATTAGAGCATAAAAACGGTCGTGATATTATTCTGCATCGTTGCCAAAAATGCGGTTTTGAACGCAAAAATCAAACAGCCCCAGATGATGATTTTAATGCAATTCTTGCCCTTTCAAACGGCACAATGGACGCCTATTTACAAAAAATTAAAAAGGGATAAAAAACATCCCCTTGAAACAGGGGATGTTATATAACAGACATTTACCTTTCCAGAACTTCTCTTCTGATTTCCGCATCCTGTTTGTTTCTATTATTCGGATTATTTCTGGCATCACGTATAGCTTCACGATATTGATGAATATTTTGAACCTTTACTTTCTGTCCTTTGGCTTTTTTATCCCAATATGCGGCATTATCTTGTGCTGCTTGGGTTCCCAATGCATTTGCCACTTCTTGACTATTTAAGGCCAAATTCCCTTTTGATAAGGACTTTGTTGTTCCCTCCAACAGTTTTCCTGCTTCATCAAGTCTCACTTCACGCATTAAAGTAGCAGATAACGCACCGGCACACAATCCTAAAAATTCCTTGTTGTTCTTTAATGTTTCAAGTTTTTTTCTGCCCTCTTCTGTGTTCACATTAATCCCATGTTTAATTGCAAATTCTGCAACGGCACCGTATTTTTCGACCAAAGTATTTTTTAATACATCATCAAAGCCTTTTGTCTTTTCTTCATATTCTTTTTTAAGGCGTTTGGCTTCTTTTCTGTGATGAACGGCCCAATTGCTGATGGCTTCAAAAATGAATGCGATAGAGCCCAAAGCCATATTTTGACCGATTTCGTCGGCGGTATTACCGCTTAATGCCTCTTTTAACTTGCCTTCCAATGTCTTCCAAAAATTATCTTCGGCATCGGGGTTTAAGAAACTTTTTCCTTTTCCTTCGAACTCACTGGCCGATACAATGACCGAATTGACAAGCGGTTTCGGTCCTCCTTGAGCTTGTGGTTGAGGCGGCTGCGGCGCATTTTGTGGTTGCGGGGTGCGTGGCGGTTGCCCGCTACTTCCGGGATTTGTATTCGGATCTCTTGGCACACTGCCTTCATCCACCTTACCTGTCGTCGGATCGACAGCCTTTGTTGTATCTTTTACCTCAGGAGTGGGCACAACATCGCCTTCCCTCAATACACTGCCTTCACCCAATTTGGCCGCAGATTCTGCCTGTGCCTTTTCGTTATGTTCTTTTGCTAATTCTTCATAATTAACTGTTGCCATGAGGATATCCTCCTTTCTTATTCTACTTTGATTATAGCATAGTTTCCCGTTTTTGTCAAATTTGTTATTTTAAGCCCTTCAAAAATTGGGCTAATTTTTGATTTTCCGCTATGGCTTTGGCGGGGGAAAGGATTTCTTTACCGCTGGCATCTCGCGCTTTAATCGGTGAAAAGAACGCCGGATTCGTGGTTAAAACCTGCCAGGCTGTTTTTTGATCTTTTTTGAACATTTTAAAATAGTTCCGGATTAAGGCTTTGGCATCTACATGAAATTTTTCTTTTTCAATTTTTTCCGTATAGTATTGAACCAAATCTTCTATATTTCTTTCCTGCATTTTCAAATCATATAGAATTTCTTTTAATTTGTCTGAAATTTCTTCATCTTCTTCCTTTATATGGGATTCTTCAACATCTAATCTCAGTTCCAAAAAGTCATACAATAAATTCTGCCAAAAATCTTGCCCCTCGTATGATTCTTTTACGATCTTGATTTGCTTATCAAATGAAATGTTTTTAAGGGAACTGAGACCCATCAAATAAGCTGCTACCGCTTCCATTTCTGTTAAAGCTTTTTCTGTCGGAAATTCGGCGACGCCCATTTCATTGGGGTTAATGCTTAACACCGGTGCCGCACTTAAGACCGCTTTTTGTGCGTAAAAACGTTGATACATTTGAAAAATATTGTCTGAAACACTCATTATAAACTCCTCTATTGACAGGTTGATTATACGCCAATTTTTAAAATAGTCCAGAAAAATCTGATTATTTTTTTATTTTTATTTCAATTCCCAAAACACCTTCTTTTTTTTGTTTCTCTAAAGGGTAAAATTTTTCCATTGTTTCAACTAATTCTTTCTGTGTGTTAAAACCGGTTTTTGAAATGGGAATAAGTCCGGATAATTCATGAAAATCCTGTGCCCGATGTAAAGCAATTACTTCTCCGATAAAATAATCCGCGGCATTATCCAAATTTTCAAAAATGATTTTATCGCCTATTTTTATTTTTTTTCGTTTTTCATCAAACAGGCGCAGCTCAATTGTTTTTACACCGTTTTTTAATAAGTTATAGTATTTTTTCTGAACTTTCATTTTATAAAATCTTCCTTGATAAAATTTAAAAACTGTGATACATTATAGCGAAAGAGGATATCAGATGCAAGTTCTAATTTATTCGGCATATCATAACGGGCACAAGGCCCTTTATCGTGATCTTTATGAAATGACTAAGTCCATAGAGGAAAATTACCCCCGCTATCGGGATTGGTATTATCATACTTTTTTGGAAGACTTAAAAAGAGGAAATAGGGCTTATGCGGTGGCCGTTCATCGTGCTGATTTAGCCGGTTGTTGTCTGATGAAAGATACCCCAAAAGAAAAAAAGATTTGCACGTTATTCGTGCCGCCCAAGTATCAACGTCAAGGTGTTGGGACAGATTTGGTTCGTGCGGCCGTTAGGAAGTTGGGGACTGCTTTTTCTCTGACTGTTCCTTTAACAAAATTACCTTCTTTTTCTCCGTTTTTGACAAGACTCGGTTTTCAAATGGATATGATCCCATTCCAAAATGATAACACACCAAAAGAAGCTTTGTTCACAAGGTCTTCTCCGCAACCGATTCAACGGGCGCATATTCTTTTACCTGTCGATAACAATAAATCCCGCCTTATTTCTTAGACAAGCATTAGGGGAAATTCTTCAATCTCTTTATAGTATTTGCCTTCACCGTTTTCTCGTGCAATGCTTTGGTAGAGGATAAAAGAAGTTGCTTCAAATTCGGGTGTATGGAATAAATTATTGCGTCCGATATATTCAAAAACATCTTGCCTTGTTGCGCCAAAAAGTTTTCCCAACGTTACATGGGGCACAAATTTAAACTTATCGGCTTGACCGGCACCGGCTTTTTTAACGGCCGAATCGATTTTTTGTTGCAATTCCCGAAGGGCTTTATCTTTATCGACGCCGGCCCAAATATGGTGCGGTATACCGCCGCGTTCAAAGTATCCGATGCCTTTTAAAGCAAAATGAAATGCCGGAAAGCGAATATAGCGCAGTTCCTTTAAAACTTCTTCTGCCACGGGTTCCTCTAAATTTCCGATAAAGCGTAATGTTAAATGCATTTTTTTATCCGGTCGCCACAGGGCCGCCGGTAAGCCTTTTTGAAGGCTTTGCAACTCTTTTTTAACGTTTTCGGGCAAATCTATACCAACAAATAGCCTAATCATTAAAAATCTCCTTTGCATTTTGAATAATTTTAGTATATAATACCCGAAACGAAAAGGAAAGAAAAAAATGTCAAAATTACAAGTTTTAGAAATCCCTCATCCGATTTTGCGCGAAACCGCCGCACATGTTGAGGTCGTTACCCCCGAAATTCAAGAGCTTCTTTCAGATATGTTGGAAACAATGTATGCCACAAATGGTGTGGGGCTAGCGGGTAATCAAGTCGGAAAACTTTTGCGTGTGGTGGTGGTTGATTGCGGGGATGAAAAGCCCGATCCCATCAAAATGGTGAATCCGGAAATAATTTCCCATTCCGAAAATAAGATTTTGCATAGTGAAGGTTGCCTGTCTGTCCCGCGCGAGTATGCGGATGTTGAACGCTTTGAAACCGTAACCGTGCGGTACTTGGATGAAAACGGAAAGGAACAAACCCGTACCACCGATGGCTTACTTGCGATTGCTTTTCAGCATGAGATTGATCATCTTGACGGTCATTTGTTTATTGACTATTTGTCGCAATTAAAACGTCATCGGCTTTTAAAACATTTGGAAAAACGGCGTAAAAAGGAAGCCCAAGAAGCGGAGGAATAAATGAAAGTTATTTTTATGGGAACGCCCGATATTGCGGCCTCTGTTTTGAAACGCCTGGCTTCCGCTCATGAGGTTATTGCCGTTTATACACAACCGCCGCGTCCCGCAGGTCGTAAGATGCAATTACAGCCATCTCCCGTGCAACAGGTTGCCGAATCGTTGGGAATTCCCGTTCATGCGCCTTTGACCCTTAAAACGTCTGAGGCTCAGGCTGAATTTGCGGCTTTAAATGCAGATGTTGCGGTGGTATGTGCTTATGGTTTGATACTGCCGAATGCGGTTTTAAAAGCGCCTAAAATGGGTTGTATCAACATTCATGCTTCACTTTTACCGCGTTGGCGGGGGGCTGCCCCAATTCAACGGGCGATTGAAGCCGGTGATTCCGAAACGGGTATTACCATTATGCAAATGGATTCGGGGTTGGATACGGGGGATATGCTATTGCGCGGTATCGTATCGATTACGCCCGATATGACGGCTGGGGAATTATATGATAAACTGACCCAAATGGGTGGCGATTTGATATTAAAAACCTTGTCTGAAAGGCCTATGCCTATCCCCCAACCGAGTGAAGGTGTTACCTATGCCGAAAAAATAAAGAAGGAAGAGGCTTTAATTGATTGGACTCTGCCTGCCAATCGGATAGAACGGTTAATTCGGGCATTTAATCCGTTCCCGGTGGCTTATTTTATGAATGGGGAAGAGCGGATTCGTGTTTTTCGGGCCGAGGTTGAAGAGGATTCTTCCCATTCCGAACCCGGCACTGTTTTGGATGATAAACTCTTAATTGCCTGCGGTAACGGTTCGGCATTACGGTTGACTGTTTTGCAACGGGCAGGGAAGACAAAAATGCCGGCCAAAGAACTTTTAAAGGGTTGGACGCTTCCTAAAGGAACAAAACTGTGCGATATAAATTAACCATAGAATATGACGGTACTCCTTTTTGCGGTTGGCAAAAACAACAGGGACAATCCAGCGTTCAAGAATCTCTGGAAAAAGCGCTTCAAACGGCGCTGCGTCATTCGGTTGAATTAGTCGGCAGCGGTCGCACCGATACCGGTGTTCACGCCTTGGGACAGGTTGCCCATTTTGATACGGAAGTGCCGGTTGATACCTATAAATTAAGGGAATCTCTAAACGCTCTTGTGCGGCCGGATCCTATTTCCGTTCGGGATATTGTCTCTGTCCCCGATACTTTTCATGCACGTTTTTCCGCCAAGCAAAGGGCGTACCTGTATCGGATACAAAATACACGCTTTCCGCCGGCACTTCAAAATAATCGGGTTTGGTGGTTTGTGCACCCCTTGGACGAAGAAAAAATGCAACAGGCCGCTAAAATTCTTATCGGAAAACATGATTTATCTACTTTTCGTGCGGCGGGATGTCAGGCTAAATCCCCCTTAAAAACAATCGATGAAATAAGCGTCAGACGTGTCGGAGAAGAAATCTTAGTGGAAATTAAGGCTCGTTCTTTTTTATATCATCAGGTTCGTAATATTGTCGGAAGCCTTGTTTATGTCGGTTGCGGAAAGTGGAGTATATCTGATTTTGAATCTGCTTTTAAGGCTTGTGATCGCACACGGGGTGGTGAAACCGCACCTGCTCATGGCCTCTATTTCATGTCTGTTTTGTATTAAGTTAAATTTCTTTTAATTCTTCAACGGCAACCGGTTTAACGGCCATAGTCGGCGGTTGAACTTTCTCAATTTTTGGGGTATTGGAATCACCCGGGATACATTCTAAAACCCAAATATCCCAAATCGGATGCTCCATTGCCGAAATAGCCGGATTTGATGAAAACATCCAACCGTTAAATACAGTACTTAAATCATCGTCTTTTGTGTTTTCTTCAATCATCAAAAAAGCGGCATTTTCCGGCATTTCTTCCGGTGGTTTCTTAAGGCATCTTTCAGGCGTAATTTTCAAATTCCCCATGTTTAAAGTTTCCCCGATACGGGCTTCTATTGTGTTTGTTCGGCCTGTAATTTTATCCACGCTGCGTAATAAAACCGAACTACAATCAATGTCTGCCGCCCAAACGGGGCAGATGCTCAACATTAAAATTCCTGTAATTAGTCGTTTCATGTTATTTCATCGATAAGAAAATAAATTCGGATACATTGTCTTCCAAAGACTTATAATTTCGGGTTTGCTGTAGTTTATCCCCGTTTTTTAAAATTGCTTGACTTTTCCCGGGTTCCAAACGCACATATTTGTCCCCCATAATACCGACATCGGCAATGGCTGCTACCGTATCGATCGGCAGGTTAATTGAAGAGTCAATGTTTAATAAGACTTCCGCCGTATAATCCTCTTTATTTAGGCGTGTTTCCAAAACCGTTCCGACCTTAATCCCTGAAATCCGCACATCGGATCCGGCCTCCAAGCCTCCTACCTTTAAAAAGTTGGCCGAAATAATGTTGCCGTCAATTTTCTTTGTATCGATGCGTGAGGCCGCCGTGAATAGAAATACACCCGCAAAAATTAATACAAAAAAACCTAAAATCGTTTCAACCGGATTTTTTTTCATAAAACCTCCTGTGCTTCTGGCTCTGTTATTGTTTCTTGTTCTTTTACTGTTTCTGGTTCTGGTTCTGCTACTTCTGTTTCTGGCTTGGGTTCTGCTTCGGATTTAGCGGCGTTTTTTAGTGCCTTTTCTTTATCCTTTTTGTCCTTCATATAAAGGTTGACTTTATCCAATAATTCATTCAAAATCAGGGCATCTTGCGTATAGGAAAAATGTTCCCCCGATTTTAATAATTCTTCCTCCCCACCCGGCAGAATTTCAATGTGTTTAGCCCCCATAATGCCGTCTGTTTCGATACTGACCGACGAATCGGCCGGAATATCCAAAGGCTTATCGAAAACCAGTTGTACCACTACCTGATAACCATTGTCGGCCAATTTTTGCTTTCCAATTTGGCCCACCCGAATACCGGCTAACCGTACTTCACTATTGGGAAGCAGTCCGTCTGCCTTTGAAAAAGTGGCGTTTAATGTAAAGCGGCGACCGGCTTCTTGCCTGACGGATTTTCCGTGTACAGCTGAAAGCAGTATGGTTAACATTAAAGTTAACAATGCCCCAACAACAATTTCTTTATTTATTTTCATACATCCCATTTCAAACAATTTTTATTCATTTGTCAAGTAAAAAATAATTTGACCTTTGTGTCTTTTTGATTTATCTTAAGACTATGCGAAAGTTTTTATTCTTTTTGTGGTTGCTGTTTGTCTGCCTGATTTCAGCAGGTGCGAACGCCATATCTATCATTCGTGATACCGAGGCAGAGGCATGGCTTACCCATGCGGTTCGGCAAATTTTTGGGGCTGCCGGTTTGGATCCCGATAATGCCGAAGTCGTGATTGTTAATGACCCCAGTATCAATGCTTTTGTGGCCGGCGGTCAAACAATCTTTATCCACACGGGTCTTATTTTAAAAGCTCAAACGCCGGATGAACTCATGTTTGTTCTTTCTCATGAAACGGGACATATTGTGGGCGGCCATGTTACGCGCGGATATCAGGAATTAAAGAATGCCCAAACCACAGCCCTTATTTCAACGGTGATCGGTGGCGTGTTGGCTGTGGCCGGCGGACGTCCCGATGCCGGTATTGCCATCATGGCCGGCGGACAAATGTCCAGCGTGGGTCTTTTTACCAAGTATCGCCAGACCGAAGAAAGTTCTGCCGACCGAATCGCTGTTGATATTATGAATAAATTAGGCTACTCCATGAAAGGCTTTGAAGGCGTTATGAAGTCCATCAAGGCGGAAGAACGCCTCAACAGGCAATCCGAATATTCCTATTTGCGAACCCATCCCATGACCCAAACCCGTGTTGCGGAATTGGAACGCTTTTTAAAGTCGTCCAAGCCCGTTCATCAGGACTTATCTTTTGATCTTATGCGGGCGAAACTCTACGGCTTTTTGGAACTGCCCGAAAAGACATTTAAATTGTATTCCGGAAATACATTACCGGATTTATATGCACGGGCTATTGCAAATTACCGTAAGAATGATTTTAAAAAAGCCTTTCAAATTTTGGATGATCTCTTGTTAAAACAACCGGATAATCCTTATTTCCACGAACTTAAAGGTCAACTTTTCTTTGAAACCGGAAAATTAAAAGAAGCCGCCGAAAACTATAAAAAAGCATTTGAATTAAAGTCCGATTCGGGGCTGATTGCGTTATCTTATGCCCAGGTTCTCTTGGAAATCGGGGGTATTGCCAATGCCCGAAAGGCCGAAGATCTTTTGCATTATGTAGTGCAAGAGGATATTGATTCGACTTTCGGGTGGCAATTACTGGCCAAGGCTTATCATGGGCAAAAGAAATCCCTAAATGCTGACTATGCCATGGTAGAGTATTTTAGGGCTTTGGGCACGCCTGTGGGTTTAGAGCAGGCTAAAAAACGCGCTCAAAAAATTAAGGATTCTTTCCCGAAGAATTCAATTACTTATCAAAGATTACAAGATATATTGGAGGTTCAACAATCACTATGATTAAACGTTTCTTATTTTTATGTGTTTTATTTTTCTCTTGTGGCGTTTTTGCCGTGTCTATGGGGGAACGACGTGCTTTGTCCATTCCAAAAGGTCAGGATGACAATATGCCGCGCCTTGTGCATCATTTAACGGATAACATACCCGATAAGACAGAACAAGCCAAGGCCATTGCCGTTTGGATTGCCTCTCATATTGCTTATGACCATGATTTAAACAGCACTTATCGGATTGCATCTTCCAAAGCAGGTCAATCGGGGGATGATGTTTTTAAAAATCGAATCGGTATTTGTTCCGGTTTTTCGGATCTTTATGAAAAGATGTTGCGTCAAGTCGGTATCAGAAGTGAAAAAGTTTATGGCTATGTGGTTGAAAATGCACCCACCCAGACCAAAGCCAAACTTATGGTCAAGAAAGAAAAAATCGGTCACGTGTGGACAAAAGTGCATATTCCCGGTCGCCTACCGCTTTTGGTGGACACTACCTGGATGGCTCGCGGCAGTTTTGGTGGTACTAAAAAAAGACACTCTGAAATGGCCCGTAAACGGGAAATTCGTCAAAATAAACGGGAAAATAAATCTTATGCCCATAATATGAAATATTTTGACTTTGACTATGCTGATTTAATGAATCAGGGCGAATATCGTTTTTCAACAATGCGACAACTCATCAAAAAATAAATCCCCAAATCATTGGGGACTTATTTCATTATCTTACTTATCTACGCACTGCGGGCACGGATCGTTCGGATCAGGACACGGGCACACGGGCTTTTTCGGCGCCGGAGCCAAATCTTTGTCCTTTTTATAGGTATCCCAGCCATGTTGTCGGTTCCGGTTTTGCCGGTGGCGGTGTTTGTTTTACCACAACCGGTTTCGGTTCCGGCAAGGGAGCCTCTTCAATAACATCCACAATTTCATCATCCCACGCATCATTGGCGCATGCATCACAAGCCGGTGTCGGTTCTACGGGTTTTATCGTTTCTGTTGGAACAGGGGGAACCACAGGTGCCGGAACAGGAACCAAACGTTCTTCTGTTTCGATTACAATCACACGCTCTGTTTTATAAGTATCTGTTTCCTTATCGTATGAAGTTTTTGTTTCATTTTTCACAACGGCAACGGATTTTCCGTTTTCAGCCACCTCGGTCGCATATGTTTTCGGATGTGTATTTTTATAGGTATTGACCAGACAATTCCGATAAAGTTCGTGGTCATCGGTTGACGGACAACCAAATTCATGCCGATAAGCCGTATGGTGTTCTTCACGTGTTTGGGCAGCCGAATCGACATCGGGATCGAACCCGAACATACAACCCGACAGAGCAAGGGTAGAGCCTAAGATAAGTAATGATTTTTTCATATTTTCTCCTTTATTTTTTGAATGCTATAATTTCCTCATAAAACTTTTTTTCATAAAAAGCAACACTTTTATTTATTTTTTAATGTAAAAGTGGTGACCATGCCGGTCCCGAAGCATCTTCCGGTGTCGGTAAAATCTGTTCATTATACCCCGTTATGTCAATAGAATAGAGCCTTACACCGCCGTTTCGACCACTGTCATCCCAGGGTGTTTGTTTAAAATATGCCAATACTCGTCCATTGGGTGCCCAGGTCGGTGCCTCAACCATAAATCCGTTTGTAATCAATCGTTCACCCGTTCCGTCGGGGCGCATAACACCAATATGGAAAACACCGTCTTTTATTTTTGTAAAAGCAATATAGTCTCCGCGTGGTGACCACACGGGCGTAGCATAGCTACCTTCACCAAAACTGATTCGTTTTACGTTATTACCGTCCGAATCCATTACATAAAGCTGTTGTTTTCCGCTGCGGTCTGAGTTAAAGACGATTCGTTTTCCGTCCGGAGAATAACTCGGTGAGGTATCAATGGCCGGATGATTTGTTAGCTTCTTCTGCTCTTTGGTTCTTAAATCATATGTATAGATATCTGAATTACCGTGGCTGGCCAAACTCATAATCAATTTTGTTCCGTCCGGTGAAAAACGGGGGGCAAACGACATTCCTTTAAATTGTCCGACCATTTCCGTTTCGCCTGTTTGAATATTCATAGTATAAACTTGCGGATTGCCGCCTTTATAGGAAAAATAGGCTATTTTCTGCATTGTCGGTGAAAATCTGGGCGTTAAGGCCATTTTGTTTCCGTCACTTAAATACCGAACATTGGCGCCATCTTGATCCATAATGGCTAATCTTTTTGTGCGGTTGCTTTGGCGGCCCGATTCGGACACAAAGACGATTTGTGTATCAAAATACCCGCTTTCTCCCGTAACGCGTTCATAGACCGAATCGGCGATCATATGGGCGATTTTGCGTTTAGAATCGGCTGCTGTTTTTAAGACTTTGGCATCCATTTGATTTTGGGCAAATACATCCCACAGGCGGTAAGAAACCTTAATTTGACCATCGGGTGTTACGGAAACATCTCCGTTTAATAGAGCATGTGCCTTAATGGCTTGCCAATCGGCAAAGACGGGCCTTGTATTGATATTTTTCATCTGTTGGATATAGGCATCCCGATTAATCAATCTGAATAATCCTGTTCGCTCTAAATCGGCAACCACAATATCCGTAACTTCTTCTGCTAAATCGGTTTCGCCCGTAAAATAGGGAACTGCTATCGGTGTCGGTTCCGATACGGCCCCCGACACGTCAATCCTAAGTTCTGCCATTGCCGTTCCGGTCAAAAATAAGCCGACAATAAAGCAAAAAATCTTTTTTATATTCATTTGTAATACTCCTTCTTTTGCCAGTATTTCACAAAATTTTACGAAATTCAATGAAAAAAGTTGCTAAAGTTTTCTTTTATTGCTATGATGACAATATTTGATGAAGGGAAACATATTATGAAAAAGACATTATTGCTTGGTTTAATGATACCTACCTTGGGGCTTTTGGGATGTGCCAATGATAAAAATTTGGAAGGTCTCAGCCCCGAACAACTTTATTTGGGCGGATATCACGCTTTTCAAGATACCGATTATGAAAAAGCGGCCGAATATTTTGATGAAATCGAAAAACAGCACCCGTATTCCGAATGGTCCGAACGGGCTCAAATTATGGCGGCCTATTCCTACTATAGGAAAAATATGTATGATGATGCTCTGTTGACCTTGGAACGTTTCATTCAATTACACCCCGGTAATAGAAATACGGCATATGCCTATTATTTAAAAGGTCTTTGCTATTATGAACAAATGTCCGATGCTGCACGGGAACAATCCATGACTCAAAAGGCTCAAGATACCTTTAACGACTTGATTGCCCGTTATCCCGATTCGGTTTATGCCAAGGATGCTCGCACTAAGATGGGTGAGATGACCAATCACCTGGCTGCCCAAGAAATGACGGTTGGGCGTTATTATTTAAAGAATACGGATTTGGTTGCAGCGGCTAATCGGTTTAAAGCCGTAATTGAAGGATATCCCGATTCGAATCAGGTGCCCGAGGCTTACTATCGCCTGACAGTCTGTTATTTGATGATGGGCGCGGATAAAGCGGCCCTTAAAACCGGTCGCACAGGCCTCAAAAAATATCCCGATAGTACGTGGTCCCAAAAGATAACGGATTTAATAAAGGATAAATAAAGAATGCTTAAGTCTCTCTCCATTCGGGATATTGTTCTGATACAAAAATTGGACTTAGAATTTTCCGATGGTTTGACCGTTTTAACGGGGGAGACTGGTGCCGGTAAATCAATTTTATTGGATTCGCTATCACTTGCATTGGGGGCGCGTGGGGATACCGCATTGGTGCGTCCGGGGGCCAAGGAAGCCTCGGTTACGGCCTGTTTTGAATTCTCTGTTTCACATCCCGTCGGGGCGCTCTTATCTGCCCAAGGATACGATTTTGACGGTGGCTTGATTATTCGCCGAATTTTGGGTAAAGACGGGCGCAGCCGTGCTTTTTTGAACGATACTCCCGTCAGTGTCGGGTTTTTAAAGACAATTGGCGATTCGCTTGTGGAAATCCACGGACAATTTGCCTCTCATAAGTTATTGAATCCTGCAACCCACCGGGAAACTTTGGATTCGTATGGCAATATCGGGGAAAAGTTGATCGAATGTCGCCATGCTTTTGAACAATGGCAGTATCGGATAAGGGAGCGTTCCGATACCGAAAAAGCACTTATCCGTGCCAAGGAAGAAGAGGATTTTTTAAGGAAGTCCGTTCAAGATTTGGAAAAATTGGATCCGCATGTTGATGAAGAAGAAGCATTGGTTGCACGCCGCACACGTCTGATGAACAGTGAAAAAATTGTTACGGCTTTAGGTTCGGTTTATCAAAGCCTTTCGGATGAGGATTCGGGTAGTCTTAAAATTTTAGGGGAAGCTCTTTCCCAATTGGAACGCGCCGATGATTTATCGGGCGGAGATTTAAAAAAAGAAACGGCACAATTGGCCGAAGCATTGACTTCTATATCCGATTTGGCGCAGGAATTAGAGCAGATACAAGAAAAGTGGGGCGATGTGTCCGAACTGCCCGCCATTGATGATCGACTTTTTGCACTACGCGATATGGCGCGTAAGCATCAGGTTAGCATTTCCGAATTACCGGATTTGTTGGATAAGTTTAAAAAAGAATTAACGGGATTGGAACTGGGGGAAGATGCCTTAACCGATTTAATGAAACAGGAAGGTCAGGCCCGTCTTGATTACATTTCAAAAGCTGAAGAATTATCTCATCTGCGCACAGAATCCGCGATTCGTTTGGATACGGCTGTTGAAGGGGAATTACCCGCCTTGAAACTGGGGAAAGCCACTTTTAAAACGGATATCCAAAAATTAAACGAATCGGAATGGATGGAATGCGGTTTTGATAAAGTTTCCTTTTTAGTATCCACAAATAAAGGGATGCCTCTTTCTCCGATTCATAAAATAGCTTCCGGCGGGGAATTGGCGCGATTTATGTTGGCACTGAAAGTTAATTTATCCACGGCCGATGAAATTGAAACCCTTGTGTTTGATGAGGTCGATAGCGGTGTCGGCGGTGCCGTTGCGGATGCTGTCGGTGCCAGACTCAAACAATTGGCCCATAATCATCAGGTTTTGGTGGTTACGCATTCGCCTCAGGTGGCGGCTTATGGCGGCTCACATTTCAAAGTTCAAAAAGAAGAAAAATCAGAAGGCGTTTTAACATCTGTTTCGGTACTATTCGGCGATTCGCGTCAGGAAGAAATTGCCCGTATGTTGTCGGGTGAAAAAATTACGAAAACGGCTTTAACCATGGCAGGGGAGTTATTGGATACATGTTTAAAGAAATAACCCTTATGTCTCGGTTGGAAGCTGAAGAAGAATTGGCCTATCTGGCACATCGGATGGCTGAGCTTGATATTGCCTATCATCAACAGGATTCACCTCTGGTTTCGGATGCCGAGTATGATAAGTTAAAGCGTCGAAATGAATTATTGGAAGAAGCATTCCCTGACCTTATTCGACCCGATAGTCCTTCCCGCAAAGTCGGTGCCGCGGCGGCGGATGGTTTTGGTCAAGTAACCCATTCCGTTCCAATGTTATCACTCGGGAATATCTTTACCGAAGAAGATGTTTATGACTTCATGGATAAGATTCATCGATTCTTGGGCATTCCGGAAAATGAAGAAATAGAAATGGTGGCTGAACCCAAAATTGACGGTCTTTCTTTTTCGGCAGTTTATCGGCAAGGGAAATTTGTCCAAGCCGCCACGCGTGGTGACGGTGCCATTGGGGAAGATATTACCCTTAATATCAAAACAATTCGTGAATTGCCCCTTGAATTAAAAGGGGATGATTTATTTTCTTCATCTGTTCCCGATTTTATTGATATTCGCGGCGAGGTCTATATGGCGCGTAAAGATTTCTTTGATTTAAATGAAAAGCAACAACGCGATAATAAAAAAGTTTTTGCTAATCCCCGTAATGCAGCCGCCGGGTCACTCAGGCAACTTAATCCCCAAATTACGGCTGGTCGAAATCTCAGCCTTTTTGCTTATGCCGTTGGGCGAGTTAATGGGGCAACATGGACAACGCATAGCGGCTTTTTGGAACAACTCAAAAAATGGGGCTTCCCCGTTAATCCCGAGATTCGTATCTGTCATAATACACAAGATATGATTGCTTTCTTTCGGGATATGACACAAAAAAGGTCTTCGCTTCCTTATGATATCGACGGGGTTGTGTATAAAGTTAATCGCCTTGATTTACAGGAAAGACTCGGTTTTATCGCAAGATCACCCCGTTGGGCCATTGCGCACAAGTTTCCGGCCGAGCAGGCTATGACTCGCCTAAATAAAATCCGGATACAGGTTGGTCGAACGGGCGCTTTGACACCGGTTGCCGATTTAGAGCCTATCAATGTCGGTGGCGTCATGGTGGCGCATGCGACTCTTCACAATGCCGATGAAATTGCCCGCAAAGATATTCGTGAAGGGGACACCGTTATCATTCAACGGGCAGGGGATGTCATACCCCAAATTGTTCGGGTTGTTTTGGAAAAAAGACCTTTGGATTCTGTTCCTTTTACTTTCCCTTCCATTTGCCCTGTTTGCGGTTCCCATGCTTTGCGTGAAGGGGATGATGCTGTTACTTATTGTATGGGAGGCCTTATTTGTCCGGCACAAAACAAAGAACGATTGAAACATTTTGTTTCTAAGGAAGGATTGGATATAGAAGGCCTCGGACAAAAAAATGTAGAACTTTTTTATGAACTCGGGTGGATTAAAACACCTGTCGATATTTTTAAGTTGGAACAAAACCACGGATTGGAAATTTTGAATTTGGAAGGTTGGGGGCAGAAGTCTGCCGTTAATCTGTTTGATGCGATTCGGTCCGTTCAAAAGGGTGTTCCTTTAGACCGGTTTATTTATGCCCTTGGAATCCGTGAGGTCGGGGAAACAACTGCAAAACTTCTTGCGAATCGCTTTCAAACTTTTGAAGAGTTTTATTCTATGACAAAATCCGTTGATGCCATTTCTGTTTTAACGCAGATAGAAGGAATTGGGGCAGTAATGGCAACGGAAATTATTGATTTCTTTGCCGAAGAAAGAAACAGGACTTTGTTGGATGAGTTATTGCAGAATTTAACCGTTTTACCAGACGAAGGAGAAGTTAAACAACAAACGCCTTTAACGGGAAAAACGGTTGTATTTACGGGAACATTACAGAAAATGACACGATCTGAGGCCAAGGCTCGTGCCACCGGTGCAGGTGCTAAAGTTTCCAGTTCTGTTTCATCAAAGACAGACTTTGTCGTCGCTGGAGAGTCTGCGGGAAGTAAGCTTCAAAATGCGCAAGAATTGGGAATTCGCATTTTAAGTGAAGAAGATTTTCTTTCCCTACTTGACGTGGCAAAAAAAACAGGCTATGATAACGGAAAAATTGAGAGGGGATAATCATGGCAGAACAAAGAAATTCACGTTATGCACCGGCTGCGCCTAAACAAGGCGACAGTGATTTGTATGCCCAGATTGCGGCTGGTGATCAGGAAGAAGAAAAGGCATCGCGCGCCAAATCCTCTTTCGTCATGAATTTGATGGTAGAGTATATGCGCTTGATGTTGCTGATCGATTCTAAACGGCGTCAATATCAGAAATTGTTCCGAATTTTAGGCGGAATCTGGGCAATTTTAATGATTCTGCTTTATCTGACCGGTTTCGCCATGCTTTTGATTTTAATTGTCAGCTATATGCGTTTCCCGACGGAAATTAAAAATTATCTGGAAAGAAACGGTGTCGTTTTTGAAGAAATGCAAATTCCCGGTTATATTATCTCCCAGGTGGAAATCAAAGGATTGCATGACAAAGGAAATACCTATCGAATTGATACCCTCAGTATTTCTTCCACATTTGCGGACTTTTTGAATCGACGTGCCCGAAATGTGTCGGCAAAGGGTGTACGTTTTACTCTTGATCCTATGGGGCAAAATGCAGAAAATCCTTTACAAATTCTGTCGCGACTCCATCAGGGAAACGGTAAATCAGACCTGAAAATCGATATGCTTAAAATATCGGATGCCGTCATTACCGTTAAGGGCAAGGATTATTCCATTCCTGTTTCGTTGTCTCTGGCCGGAATTTACGGCAACGAAACAAATATTGGCGGTTATCTTAGTATTAATGAACCTTCTTTGAAACTTGGGGGGCCGTTGACGATTCGAAATGAAAAAGGAAAAGTTCAATGGGATTTAAATGTGAATGACGGCCAAGTTTCTTTCCCTGGTCGGCCCTTGGAAAAAATGAAAGGTACCATAGGTATTCGAACAGATCATCTTAAAATTCATTCATTGACGGCCGATTTATCCTTCTTAGCCAATCAAGATCGCCGCGATATTAAATTATCTTTAGATAAGAAAAAAGATCTGTTTTCCGGCTCATTGTCCTTAAAATGGCTTGATGTTTCAAATGCTTCAAAACCTGTTGAACGGACAAAACTTGATTTCATTTTGTCGGATTTAAAATTGTCGCCCAATGGAGGTATTCAGACTCAAAGTCCTGTTCGGATGAGTTTGACAACAAAATATTCATCCGAACTACAAATTATTGCGCTATCCGGTTCTCTTACGGGTAATCTTTCCTGTCAGTTATTTGATTCGTGCTCGTATCAATTGGATAAGGCGGCCCTTTTGTCGGCAAAGAAAGTTGCGGTTCGTAATCGCGGAACCGAAATCACAAACAGGTCTCGTTTCCAATTTTCTTTAGAACCGGTGAAAAACTTGGTTGATGTCTCTTTTAAGACTGGGCGAATGAATTTTGATTTTAAAACAAAGAATTTTATTTTTAACGGTGAGGAAACGGAAAGCAAAAATTCCCATTTGTTTAAGGCTGCTCTGGCCGATGTTTCCGGCCATTTGAACCTTTGGGACAAAGATATTTTAGCTTCTCTATCTTTAAAGGAATTCAGTTATCAAAATCCATCTATGTCTTTGGATAATGGGCGGTTAAAAGTAGATAATATTTTTGATGATAATGGGCATATTTATCTTAATTCTTCCAAAGTTGTTCTTAGAAATAATTCTCAAATCAAAGTCCCGTTTTCTCTGACATATTCCAAAGATAAAGGTGTTGCCGGTATTACGACCCTACTTGAAAACAAACGTATTCAACTCTTGTTTGGCGGTACTTTTGATTGGGTTAACGGATACATCAACGGTCAAGTGGTTATTCCAACTATTGATTTAAGTTCTTTAAGACAACCACTTAATCGAATTTCTGATTTAGTGCCGGCCACATTTAAGAAAACAACCGGCAGAGTATCTGCCTACGGGCATTTGTCCGGAAACCTGTATTCGGAATTAAAAGGACCCTTATACGTTTCTTTATCGGATTTCGGGTTTGAAACAGATCAATTGAAAATTCAAAATTTGAATGCGGCTTTGTCGGCACAATCCGTTCGACCCATTGTGACGGATCCGGACCAAAAGATTTACATCGGTTCCATAGAATCTTTCTTACCGATATCAGACGTTGATATTACCCTGAAGGCAGAAGACAATTATGCCCAATTGAGGGAATTATCCGCTAATGTGTCGGGTATTCGCCTATATGCCGGTGAAACCGTTGTTCCGTATAAAAATATAGGAACGCTTATCTACCTCAGAAATAGGGATGAAGACTTAACGGATATTACCAAAACGGTTCAAATAAAAGATTGGAAGAATAACGGTTCCGTTCGCGGTAGTATCTTATTCCCGGTTGAAATTAAGGATATGTCTTTAAATGTTCGTAATGCGATTTTGCAAGTATTTGATGCCGAAATGGAATATACGGGACCTGCCAAAAACAAGCCCGCTTTCATGGGAAAGAATACAAAGTTTTCTGTTACTTCCGGAACGGTAACGATTGATACTTTGGCTCAAGACGGCACCAAGGATAATAAGATATCCGTTTTATTAGATACGGTTTTATTGCCTTCTCGACTTAAAAAGACTCTTCGCCATGTTTTCTCGGGAAAATTATCGGATGTCATGACATTCCGTTCTTCTCCTGCTGCTCATGTCTCACCTGATTTAATGTCTCAGATTCGTCATATTCAAAATCAGGCAGATAAATTTCGGGTAAAATAAGGGGGGTATTTAAAAAAAGACTTGCAAATGGAAAGAAAATCGTGTATAAATAAAACCCGTTTTAAAGTATCGGTTTTGCCGATAGAGTTTAATTTGAACAAGAGAGTGTAAAAATGGCAGTACCTAAGAAAAAGACATCAAAGTCTAAAAAGAATATGCGTCGGTCACATTTGGCATTAGGCACAAATGCATGTGTTGAATGTCCGAACTGTGGTGAACTGGTTCGCCCGCATCACGTGTGCGAATCCTGCGGCACATATAACAAGAAAGAAGTTCTTGTTAAAAAGAAGAAAGAAGAAAAATAATTCACGGGGAGGGGTTTGACCTTTGAGTGATACTTTAATCATATCCATAGATGCAATGGGCGGTGATAATGCGCCTGCTGCGATTATTGAGGGTGTTTCCAGGGTTGCTAAGTCTGATCCCTCCGTGTTTTTCTTTCTGTATGGGGATGAGGCTAAGATTGAGCCTTTAACCAAACAATACGGATTAGCTCCCGACCGGTATAAGATTCATCATACCACCCAGATCGTTAAAGCGGACGATAAACCGTCTGCCGCGATTCGGAACGGTCGGGAAAGCAGTATGTGGAAGGCAATTATGTCCGTTCGTAACGGCTATGCTGGTGCGGTCGTATCGGCAGGTAATACGGGGGCGTTAATGGCAATGAGTAAAATTTGTCTCGGCACCTTGGCCGGTATCGATAGGCCTGCCATCGCAGCTGTATTGCCGACTGTGGAAGCGCCTGTTGTTGCTTTGGATTTGGGTGCAAATGCCGAATGTAATTCCCAAAATCTGGTTGAATTTTCAATTATGGGGCATGTTCTTTATCATGTCCTGTTCGGTGAGGCTAAACCTTCCATCGGGCTTCTCAATATCGGTTCCGAAGAGACCAAGGGGCGTGAAGAAATCCGTGAGGCTGCCGGTGTTTTAAAAGGTTTTGGCGATAAAATCAATTTTTACGGTTTTGTGGAAGGCAATGATATTTGCTTGGGGCGGACACATGTGGTCGTGTCGGATGGTTTTTCCGGTAACGTAGCGCTAAAGTCAATTGAGGGAACGGCAAAATTTGCCGCTAAATGTTTTAAGCAGGCTTTTAAAGGTTCTATTCTCGGGAAAATAGCCCTTTTATTTGCCAGTTTCGGTTTATTGAAACTGAAAAGAAAGATTGATCCGCGTCGGTATAACGGTGCCATGTTTGTTGGGCTTAACGGTATTTCGGTTAAAAGTCATGGTGGGGCGGATGCTTTTTCGTTTGCTTGTGCGGTAGAAAATGCAATTCGTATGGCGCGTAACAATTTGTGCGATAAGATTAAGGATGAACTTTCCAATATCATGGAAGAGGCCGAGGAAATTATCGCGGAAGAAAAATAACATAACAGAAGGGAAGGATTTACTATGGATAATGAACATTTTAAGCACGTTGTGTTTTTGTATGCTAAAGCCAAAGGGTATCAGTTGTCCCCTTATGCCGATCGGATTATTAACCGGTGTTTAACGGCTTGCGGCGGTCATTGTCCGTGTGATGTATCGCGGGGATATTGTCCGTGCGGCGAACACGAAAAAGAAATCGCCGAACAAGGCCATTGTCATTGTAATCTCTTTGTTAAAGGCGAGTAAGTCAGTCTTTTTGTCGGCTTGCTTTAATAATAAACCGATCTTCCAGTTTGCCCAGGTCTCGGTAAATTTGTCTCAACTCATCGGTTGTCTGTGCCGTTTCCAGATTTTTTCGAATTTGGATAACGCTTTTTTGTGTATCGGACGCTTTTTTAAGGCTTCCTTTAATGGTTTCCCCGATTGAATAAGCTGCACATATCGCCACCATATGCGGTATAATGTTCCTTGTTTCCTGGGGTGGTTTAAGATTTGCTACACATGCCATCCATGCCAATACGGCCAATCCCCCAAACCAACATGTTCTTTCCCGCGAAGCCGCCGCCGTTTGCCAAACAATTCGGATTTGCCGATGAATCATCTGTTTAAATTTTTCGTCCCGATAAAGCATTTTCAATCCCGAATTCTTTCCTTTTGTGCCTGTAAACTAAAAAACTTTTTAGCGGCTTTCCTGTCCTGAATAATATGAAGCTCTGTGCCCGGATTTGCCGAAATATAGCATCTTAACCACTCCTGGTATCCGTCTTTTTTATGTGTGGAATAATCATACTCTAGTTTTAATTTAGGGTGAGATTGGGCAAACATTTGCACGGCATCTACCCGAAGTTGCATATGGATGATCGCCATTTCTGTTTGTATTTCATTATAGGTATCTGATTGATTGATCATGTCTTCCATGGCAGAAAGATGTCTAAATAACCAAAATTTATCTTCATCCGATGTTTTTTTTGAATTCCAAAAGAAGGCGGCCATTTCCTGATTTGCGGCTCCTTCTTTAAGTAATTTGTTCCACTTTTTTTGAATAGATTTTTTCATTTGATACTCCTGTTGACAATGCCCCATTCTACCACAAATCCCAAAATAAGTCAAATTTTATCCAATGAAGGCATATTAACCTCCTTGCATTTTATCCTAAAAAAGTCTAATATGGGTTTATGACACAAGAAACAGGACTCAATATTTTACATCAAAAATTGAAAACAGTATCCGAACGCGCCGGTGTTTATCGGATGTTGGATTCTGCTGGTAAGGTCCTGTATGTCGGTAAGGCAAAAAATTTGAAAAAAAGGCTTACAAACTACACCCATTTGGATCGTCTTTCCACCCGTATTCGGCAAATGGTATCCGAAATAGCCGATGTTATCACAATCGAAACGGCCGGTGAGGCTGAAGCATTAATCCTTGAAAATAACTTGATTAAGGAATATCGACCTTATTATAATATCCTTTTGAAAGATGATAAAAGTTATCCCTACATCCTGATCACCCGTGAAGAAACTCCCCGCCTGATGAAATATCGGGGAAATCGAAAAGGGCAGGGGGATTATTTCGGACCTTTTACTTCGGGTCTGATGGTTCAACAGACGCTTAAGGAACTTCAGAAAATATTTGGCCTCAGAACCTGTAATAACACCTATTTTCATAATCGGACGCGCCCTTGCTTGCTTTATCAAATCGGCCGGTGTAGTGCCCCCTGTACGGGTTGCATTTCACCTTCGGATTATGCCCAAAGAGTTCATCAAACACTGGCTTTTTTACGGGGAGAGTCTATCCCTTTACAATCGGAATTACAGGCTCAAATGCGTTTGCTTTCAAACCAGGAAAGGTATGAAGAAGCCGCCCTCGTGCGGGATAAACTGATGGCCCTTAATCATATCCAAAATACGGATTCGGAAACGCCGCTTTATCAAACGGACATTGTTGCCTTTTATCGTCAGGGTGACAGTGCCTGCGTTCAGGTTTTCTTTTATCGTTCCGGTCATGCCGAAGGCAATATCGTTCATTTCTTAAATAATATCGCTGATACGGATGATATGACGGCAACTTTTTTGATGCAGTTTTATGATCAAATTCCCCCTCCGAAGCATATATTGATTTCTGATGATATATCCCCCGATGTCGCTCGGGCTCTTTCCGAACGCGCCGGTTTTCAAATCACAATTGATAAGCCCATGCGTGGCGATAAGAAAAAATGGATGACGGTTGCATTGGAAAATGCCGAACATTCCTATCATCAACATGTGCAAGAAGCCCACATCCGGCAAGATACCTGGGAAGAACTTCGCACTCTTTTGAATATTCCGCATTTGGAAAAGATAGAGGTCTATGATAACAGTCATATTCAAGGTTCTTTTGCCGTTGGCGCGATGATCGCGGCCAATCAGGAAGGCTTTCAAAAAAAGTGGTATCGACGTTTTAATATTACGTTTGCCCAAACAAATGACGATTTTGGTATGATGAAGGAAGTCTTAATGCGGCGCCTGACACGGGGGATTAAGGAAAAAGATTTGCCGTCTGCCTTTTTAATTGACGGGGGTAAGGGGCAATTGGCATCCGTTATGGAAATTTTGAATGATTTAAAGGTGGAAAATATTGCCGTCTTGGCTATTGCTAAGGGGGAAAATCGGAATGCCGGTATGGAAACTTTTTATCTTGGTACGGCCCCGAATAAGCCAATCCATCTTGATTTAAAAGGGGATTTAATTCATTTGCTGCAACGTTTGCGGGATGAGGCTCATCGCTTTGCTATCGGCACCCATCGGGCTAAGCGTGCCAAAAATATGTTGCATGAAACCCTTTTAGATATTGAAGATATTGGCGAAAAGCGTAAAAAAGCCCTTATACTCCATTTCGGTTCTGCACGGGCAGTGGCGGGCGCTTCCCTGGACCAATTGATGCGTGTCCCAAAAATAAGTGAAAAAATTGCAAAAAAGGTCTATACTTTTTTTCACGGATAGGTTATACTAAACTCACTTTAACAAGAAAGGACAATGAAAATGGTTCAAGAAAATCAGCCTCAAAAGGGCAAAAAGAAAATCTCACAACATATTGAAAGAGTAAAGAAAACCGTCGATAAAGTTAATACGGCTGTTGAAAAAAAAGTGAATATACCAAATTTGCTTACACGGATTCGCATTTGGGCGATTCCTTTGATTGTGGCGACTTTCTTCTTTTCTCATCCGGCATGGGCATGGGTTAGCGTTGTCTTGTTTATTTTGGCCGGTATTACCGACTATATGGACGGTTATTTGGCACGGCATTGGAATCAACTCTCCCGATTCGGTCGGGTATTGGATCCGATTGCGGATAAGTTGTTAGTGGGTGCATTACTGTTGATGATGGCCTATACAAGAAGGTTAGGCTACTGTGGAATCATTCCGGCGGTTATTATTATGTGTCGTGAAATTTTGGTGTCGGGTTTACGTGAATTTTTGGCCGAAATTAAGGTCGGTTGTCCCGTAACGAAACTGGCAAAATGGAAAACAACCTGCCAGATGGTGGCACTTCCGATGTTGATGGTTTCGGAAAAAGGCTTTGCAGGCAATCTAACAGAATTTTGGAAAATCATGGGTTCGATATTCCTGTGGGGCGCCGCTGTTTTAACCGTTATGACGGGTTATGATTACTGGCGTTCGGGCCGCAAATATATGGACGATTAAAAAATCGGGCTGGGGGCTTGACTTATCCTCTTTAACATACTATTTGATAGATACGAAATTTTTAAAGGTAAGAAAAAGGAGTATAATATGAAGTTTAAACCTTTATTGGATCGCGTTGTCTTAAAACGCATTGAAGAAGAAAACAGAACGGCCGGTGGGCTTATCATTCCCGATACGGCCAAAGAAAAACCCTCTCAAGGGATTGTTGTGGCTGTCGGCCCCGGTGGTCGTGATGATGATGGGAAATTAGTCGCCATGACCTTGAAAGAGGGCGATAAAGTTCTATTTGGTAAATGGTCCGGAACTGAAATTAAGATTGACGGGGAAAATCTCCTCATCATGAAGGAAACGGAAGTTTTGGGTATTTTGGAATAAAAGGAGTATATCATGTCAGCAAAAGAAATTAAATTCGGAACGGATGCCCGCACAAAGATGTTGCGTGGTGTTGATTTATTGGCCGATACGGTTAAAGCCACTTTGGGGCCAAAAGGTCGTAACGTTGTTTTGGGTAAGGCCTATGGCGCACCCAAGATTACCAAGGATGGTGTGTCGGTTGCTAAGGAAATCGAATTCGCCGATAAGTTTGAAAATATGGGCGCCCAAATGGTGCGTGAAGTTGCTTCACGTTCAAATGATGTTGCAGGTGATGGAACCACAACCGCTACTGTTTTGGCACAAGCGATTATAAAGGAAGGTTGCAAGGCTGTTGCCGCCGGTATGAACCCGATGGATTTGAAACGTGGTATCGATTTGGCAACCGAAGCCGTTGTTGCGGATTTAAAATCTCGTTCCAAAAAGATTTCTACCTCTTCTGAAATTGCCCAAATCGGAACAATTTCCGCAAATGGTGATTCCTCTATCGGTGATTATATTGCCCGCGCCATGGAAAAGGTCGGTAACGAAGGTGTGATTACCGTCGAAGATGCCAAGGGTATGGATACCGAATTGGATGTGGTTGAAGGAATGCAGTTTGATCGCGGTTATCTTTCACCTTATTTCATCACGAATCCGGAAAAGATGATTGCCGAACTCGATAATCCGTATATTTTGATTAACGAATCGAAACTTTCTAATTTGCAACCGCTTGTCCCGATTTTGGAAGCCGTTATTCAAACCGGTCGTCCGCTCTTGATTATTGCCGAGGATATTGAAGGTGAAGCGTTGGCTACTTTGGTTGTGAATAAACTGCGTGGCGGGCTTAAGATTTGTGCCGTAAAGGCTCCGGGTTTCGGTGATCGTCGTAAAGCAATGCTTCAAGATATCGCTATCCTAACAAACGGCACGGTTGTATCGGCTGATTTGGGAATGAAACTTGAAGATGTCACTTTGGCAACTTTGGGAACGGCTAAATCTGTCACTGTCACGAAAGATGATACCACAATCGTGGATGGGGCAGGCTCCGGTGATGAAATTAAAAATCGTGTAGCACAAATCAAACAACAAATTGAAGATACCACATCCGATTATGATCGTGAAAAATTGCAAGAACGCTTGGCCAAACTTTCCGGCGGTGTTGCCGTGATTAAAGTTGGTGGCGCCAGCGAACTTGAAGTGAAAGAAAAGAAAGACCGCGTTGATGATGCGTTGCATGCTACGCGTGCTGCCGTGAAAGAGGGGATTGTCCCTGGCGGTGGTGTGGCTCTGCTCTATGCTACAAAGGCTTTGGGTAAAGTTAAACCCGAGAACGATGATCAACGTGTTGGCGTTGAAATTGTGCGTAAAGCTCTACAGGCACCGATTCGCCAAATCGCAGCCAATGCGGCGGTTGACGGCTCCGTTATTGTCGGAAAATTATTGGATGCTGGTAAGGAAACCGAAGGCTATGATGCCCAAAAAGGCGAATATACTGATATGTTCAAATCCGGTATTATTGATCCGACCAAAGTTGTTCGGACGGCTTTGGAAGGTGCCTCCTCTATTGGTGGACTCCTCATCACGACAGAAGCTATGGTGGCCGATAAGCCCGAGGAAAAATGTTCCTGTGACCATGGTGCCGGTGCTGCCGGTATGGGTGGCATGGGC
>JAFYHG010000031.1 GCA_017539265.1 Alphaproteobacteria bacterium
ATCCAAATAAATCCAAAATGCCCATTTTTGACCCTTCTGAAAATTTCGGGGGATTGACTTCAAAATTCAAATTCATATCATTGTGTTTACCGATGCGGGATGGTCTCGCAAAGGCATTAACAATCTAACGAAAGAAAGGAAAATAAAATGTTAGAAAATACACAAACTATGGAATCCTTTATGGGTTCTTTCGGAATTGTCCCCATGACAACTTTAAAGGATGAAGGATTACTTTCATTCCAAAATTGTAAGGACAGAATTTTGAAGATGATTGAAACCAACATCCATAACTTCAAAAACAATGAGTGGAACATGAATAATCGCATGATGAAAATGTTGGTGGATTTAGACCCAAGACGGGATAGATCCGTTTGTACAGTGCGTTTAGGTGGTAAAAGGGTCTATAAATGCAACTGTGCCACTTTATCAACTCCGCAAAAAGTGGAATTTTTAACCAAGTTTTATGAAGGTGTTTCCAAAGGTATTTTGGACAAGGAAATTGAAAACTTCTGTGAAGGACAGGTTGCCATGGCAGAAGCCCGCAAACAAAAGCAAAGGGAACAACGTAAAGCACAAAGACGTGCCGACCGTATAGCATTAGAAAAAAAAGAGGCAGAAGCCCAAAAGCACCTGCCCAATGTTTAATTATCAACCGAGAGTGGAAGAACTGGAACTTCTTCTGCTCTCATAATCAACAAAAGGAATTATAATATGACTAAAACTAAAAGTCAAGCCGTTAAACGGTTTGAAAATAATATCAAGAAGTGGCTCAACACTTATTTGCCCCAAGTCGATGCAAATCGTCCCGATATAGAGAGGGATATTCATAGATTTGCCATGTATTTGGAAAAGAATACACCTCCTATTGAACGGAAAGGAGAGTAGGATGTTTTTATATCAAAAAGCAATTATAGAATCAAATATTTCATGTAAACCTATGTGTTTTCTCAAAGAAGATGCACCTCGTCTTCTCAATGATAGTGAAAAGGTACAAATGGAATTAAAGAAATTTGGTATTAAAACTGGAAAAGAAATAGAGAATGTTAGTAATATGAGTGAACGGAAAATAATGGAAAAATATTCTGTCAAACATAATGTCGCTGTTCAAATAAAAGTGTATGCGTGCGTTTATTCATCCTCTAAACTCTTTGGCGAGTTCTTGATTGACTTGGATGCTGAAAAAATTTTCATAGTAGAACAATCTACCATAAGAATATGCAAAGATGGCAGGGAATATGATTATAACCCTATAGCAAATACCTTTAGCGTAAAGGAAAGTAGTTAAAAGGACTAAATCATAAAAAAAGAGCAAATTCCATCAGAAATGGCTTGACATTTTGAATTTTATTCATACCCTGGGCCGCCAGGAGAAAAAATGTCATACCACTATCCAGGACTTTATGCGCGAGGGCGATTGTTTTATTTTCGGGTTCGAATACCCGTAATCTTTAGAACAATCGCCAGGTGTGCGGAGGTCAGATTCTCCTTGAATACGTCTATCTATCAGGAAGCAATTGAGAAGTGGCGAGTGGAATTTGCTCATTTTCAAGCATTTTTTACACTTTTTAAGGAAATTATCATGAAAATAAATGAGCAAAAACAATTAGTTTTAGATGAAACCGATGTGGACAAACTATTATTACATCGGTTAGAACAAATCCAATCCTTTTTAGAAAATAATACGGATGAGATTAAATCTTGTCATAAGACCGAAGCGGATGTTATTTTATTCCCCAACGGGAAGAAAGAAGCCGACATTCGGAAACTCATGCAAAATATGATTTTGGATTATCTGAAGGGGCTGGTGGATAAAAACAAGGCAAACATTACCTTACGGACAATTTACCATCAATTACGAAATAAGGAAATTGAGTTAGGACTTGTAGGCAAAGAGGATAAGTATGACTGGTTAAAGGCATTTTCTACACATATCAGTCAGTTAGACCATTATGCCAAGAAATCCGTTCAGGCAATCCGTGAGGATAAACATTATTCCCCTAGTACTCCGAAGGTCATAACTCTTTTAAGGACATATGACAGCATGAAAACTGATGAGCGAATTCATCATTCCATGGCATCAACCCATTGGGAGAAGTTTTATAAGAGATTTGCACAGATGAGGCGACATTCAAAAGGAACTGATGAAAAACGCCTCCATACTGTTAAGATTATTATACAGGCTTGTTTTGCTCTTATGGAACGGGAATATGTTGAAGATGTCAATAAACAGGATTGTCGAACATTATGCGCCAGAATCTATCGTGTTCCCAAACGATGGACAGAAAAAGTATCAAAAAGAAAAACCTTACTAGATATTTTAACAGATAATCCAAGTGATGCCTTAAGCCGGAAGAGTGTCAAAAAATATCTGACTACATTCAAGGAATACATGCGATATGCGGTAAAAGAGGATATTATTGAAAACAGTTTGAATGACTTTGTTGATATTCCTTCCAAATTAGACGGACAAATCAGAACTCCTTTTGAGGCGAGAGAACTGCGAAAAATGTTCAATCCTGAAACATATCCCGACCCGCATGTGAGAAAAGATATGCCTAAATTCTGGATACCAATTATAGCACTTTATCACGGATGCCGCTTAAATGAAATCTGCCAACTAGATGTTAATGACATTGTGCAAGAAAAAGGAATCCCCTGTATCAATATCAATGATAACGGTGAAGATAAATCGTTGAAGAATAAGGGTTCTAACAGAATTATTCCAATCCATCCAAAGTTGCTTGATATGGGATTCTTACTTTATGTGGAATATCAAAGACGGGAACACAAGAAGAAACTGTTTGATTTAGTCCGTATCAAAAATGGAATGTATGGCAGACCTGTACAAGCATGGTTCGCAAGGTATTTGGATAAGATTGGTATCACGGGAAAAGACAAAGTGTTCCATTCATTTCGGCACACCTTTGAAACAATGGCAACAGAAAAGAAGATTCCACCACAATATCAGAATGCTATTTGCGGATGGGCAGAACAAGGCATTGGTCAACGAGTTTATGCCCATAAAAAGGATATTCGAATTATGTTGGAAGAATTAAGCAAAATTAGTTACCCCATCAATCGTGAACTAAATGAATTAAAAAAAGAATTTATGAGTGGTTACATTATGAAAACAACTAAATAGAACGAATTTATCCTTTGATGACATTACCCCCGTCAAGATTGTCAAATGTCTTATGGGGGTAATTTTTTACCTGTCACACATGGGCAAAAAGGCAAATGGCGAAATGTGTTGTATGTCATAAATGGGCAAAAGGCATCAAAAAGCAGATTTTGTTCCAATGGGATAGAAAAGCACCTGTTTCAAAATGAGAAATGTCTTATCAGACGAGATGGCAAAAAGTGTTTGATGGACACCTTTGATAGACCCAAAATTATACCCCCAAAAAGTGTTGAATTTTAGCCTAAAAATGAAGGTGTTTTTGGTGTCTTTGTGTCCCACCTTTGTGCCCCACCCCTGTGTCCCACCTAAATTTCGTGCTTTAAGCAATAAAAAACCCTTTGTTTCCAAAGGGTTAAATTAAAAGTGGTGCGGAAAGCCGGAATCGAACCGGCACGGGAGCAAAGTCCCAACAGATTTTAAGTCTGTTGCGTCTACCAGTTCCGCCATATCCGCACAAAATCGGTAAACGCCATTACTTTACACGAAAAAAAATGAAGAGTCAAGTTTTTTTATCTTCTTTTAGAAAAATTTTATGATTAGACTTTATCTGTCGGGTGTCGGGGTGGGTACAGGATTTTTTGACGGACGGGGAATTATACCGATTTTTTTTAAATGAGCGGCCAATTTCGGGGAAACAATTTGTATCAAATCGGCCGGTTTGATATCTTGTCCATATGGGAGTACATCCGTATTATACGTTCCGTCCATCAAGCGTTTACAAAATGTCGGCCATTCGCGCTGGATAAGGGCACGCTCGTCCGAGATAGGAATGCGGCCTTTCATAAAAGGTTCATTGGCAATTTCCTCATATTTTCTTTTACCCAATAGGACTTCTTCGATTTTCTTAAACTCTTCTTCGGTGCAGGTCTGCCAACCACCGTCTTGGGTTGTGTCACGTTCAATCGCCACCTGATAAGCCTGCTCGGCAAATGTTTTCCCGAATTTAGGAACATAATATTGTGCCCACCATTGCGTAAAGCGTAATACCGTTTCAGCTTTACGTTCCGTTTCTTCCCCTTTCGTTTCTTCATATAGTTTTCTAAACACTTTATGCTCGGGGTAATCAGATAAATGTTTTTGTATTTTCGCTGCCTCAGGATTACCACTTCTTTCCAGATAGTCACACAATTCCATTGCAATCAATCCACCCATAGCATGGGCATCCGGCTCATTGGCAATAGAGTAGGCAATTCCGTGCAAAATTTGGCTTTTGCTTTTCGGCATATTATAGGAATGTCGAAACTCATGCGGTACTAATGTCAACCAACCATATTTTGATACCTCTGTCCCGTCTTTTTCTCGACCATAAGCTATCTGAATGCTCTTACCAGTATTACGCCCACTATCTAAAGCATCTTTAAATTCTTCTATCACCAAAGGCTTTTTAAGGTTTGCGTTATGATACAAGATTTTTAAGGCCGTTGGAGAATGGGTCATTAAATCCAGCATCTCGCACATTTCACGGATAAAACCGACAGTCCCCGAAATCGGTAATGTCTTTTTCCCATCGGGTAAAATATAATAGTAAGTCACTGATTTTGACGCCTCCCCCAATTGTTCTTTCATATTATTCTCTTTTTTTTTAGATGGTTTCAATGATATCTGTTCTATCCGTTCTTGACGCTTGTGTTTGCGTTCTGCTTCATGTTCAGAATATTCTTTTTCATATTCACTCAGAAATTTCTCATCCAGTTTTATTACTTTATCAGGATATTGCTTGGATAGGCTTGCCAAATACTCCTTTGCTTCTTGTGGGGACATACCACATGTTCTTTCCATGTATTTCTTCCAATCATCCGTAGATGGTACAATATAGATTGTTTTGTTTCTTTCTATTAAATCCCGTAATGTTTCTTTTTGAACATCCGTAAATTTCAGTGGTTTTACCGACACCCATTCCAACGGCTCTCCACCCCACAAAGGAATGCACGGACGAAAAGCATCTTTATCCTGCATATCCACATAGTAATTATATGAATTAACAATCTTTTTCTTTGCATCTTCAACCGATATTTGGAAAACAAATGTATCTGCTTTAAAACGAGGCCACTCGGCAAAATCAGTAACCGAGTGTATTGGTAACCCCGCATGAAAGGTGTCAGGTGGCCCCATAAATGTATACTTTTGTAAGTTTAAAAAATTATCATCAGACCTTGCAAAAATTTCAATCTTACCACCTGTCATTTCATCGGGAGGCAAAACCGCATTATGAACAAACTCATGGGGCATATTTTGGATGGCTTTTTTCTCTGCTTTTTCACGTTCTGCTTCACAATGTTTCATCAAGGATAAAATTTGTTCTTCCGACATTCCCATCTGGGCAAGTTTATATTCAACAAAAGCGGTTTGAAGACGTGATACAGGATGCCAATAACACGGATTATTTTTCAAAGAACGTTTAGGGCCTGTAAATAAATTCTGATAAAATGTCTCTTTCTGGGTATTGCCGTTAAAAACATCGAGTGTTTCACCGTTTTCAATGAATTGATAAGCATTTTTGGGGAGCGTAAGCCCTTTATCAATCACAGCATAAATTTTCTCGGCTAATTTTTTTTCGGTCCCTGTTAAGGCTTCAAAATGGTCCCGTGCATAATAGGCAAATGGTTGCCATTCATCAAAGCAATATTTATACAAAAATTGCCCAGCTGTCCAATCCCGTCCGTCAAAGGTTACTTTTTGTGACAAGAAAGACGAGAAATCAGTCGTCTCTTTCAATTCAGAATGTAATTTATTATAGATATCTTGCTTACTTTGTTCCAATACCATTTTATGTTCCTTTTACCTAGTTTGTGACATCATATCATATTTTTGCCTGTTTTTGCTAGCTTATTATAGCAATTTATGCAATTCTGTCAATACTAAAGCATAACAAAATTTGACAGATTTTCGAAAATATGCTATAATGAGTGCATAGGGTGTTATGGAGGGTTACTGAAATGCCTCAGGAAAAAACACAGGTTGATGAAAAGAAACAAGAGCAGGACAGTCGTCCCGCTACCGATGACGCGCCCAAACTCCCACTTTGGAGGCGCCTGTGGACAAGGTTTACACAGCGAACCGAGGAAGAAAAAACAGATCAAGAATATGAAAAAAAGTTAAATAGTATGATTGATGAAAATGCCTCCGCATCTTTTTGGAAGCGCGCGTGGCTTATGTTCAGAAAACCAAGTGAAGTTCAAAAAGTTGGGAAAAGATCATTTGCCAGAGACTTATTTTCGCAGGCCCTACGCACGGTATCCCCTTTTGCGGGTTTAAGTAATGTTGCATTAATAGGAACCTTTGGACTTTCACAGGGAGCCGGTGCCACAGAAGAATTCAGCAATAATGCAGATGGTGCTTCACGCAGAAGTATTTATATCAAAACCAGAAGTGCTTTGGCCGATGAAATCACACAAACCATGCCGGAAGTAGAATGGGATATGAAATCCAGTACTTTGGAAAATAGTGTGGAAACAATAAGTAATAGAGCTAGTGATTTTGTGAGTGCTCGAGCCCGAAAATATTCAAGTTTGATTGGTGTTATCGGTTCAACCGCCGCATTAGCCATGCTCAATCCGGCCTTATTGACATTGGGGGTACCGGCGTACCTGATGGGCCGGTATTTATCCGAAAAAAGAGGAGAAATTGAAAAAGTAATTTTCCCCCATGAACGTGAAGCAATCTATAAGACTTTTAGAAAAAGTTTTAGCGCTTCCAGTAATGTTGAACAACACTTTATTCAAAATGACAAAAAGAAACAAGCGGAAGAATTACGTCAGGCCAACGAAGATTTAAAGGAAATAACCGAATATCGCCAAAAACGGCAAAAACCTTTTATTTGGCAATCCGTTCTGGTGACAACAGCTCTAACAGGGGTTGCTTTAGCGACATCATGGTCGGCATTACCGTTGTCTGCCTTGGCTGGTCTATATGTGGCGACAAATCTATTTTTAGGGAGTCTTCAATCTTGGTCAATGGCGCGCCATACGGGAAGGGAAGCCTTAAAAAGTATGAGACGTAACCATGACATGATTAAACATCAAAAGGAATTTACCCTGCAAACAGGAAATCAAAAATTACCGGAAAAAGTGGATACTTTTGAAATTGACTGCCCCCAATATTCGTGGCGTAAATCTAACGAAGCAGAATTAGGGAAACGCAGGGAAAAGCCTGTATTAGACTTTTCTCAAAAATTTTATTTTACCCCCGGTATTAATGTCCTTGGGGGTGTGTCAGGGGCCGGTAAAAGTACCCTATATAGGCTGATGCGCCATTTTGATGACGTCAGTCGCGGCAGTATTTCCGTCGGCACAATGGAGAACGGGCGTTTCGTCGGAAAGAAACTGACCGATTTGTCCATAGACGATGCGTGCAGTACAACCGCCTTTTCATTTTCAGATATCCCTTATAAAGGGGATACAACGGCCATAGAACTTATTCAGAGAGCCAACCCAAAACTATCAAAAAAGGCCTTGGAAGAAATAAGCAGCAGTGAAATGTTTGATGTTCCTCTTTGGGCGGATGACAATCATACAGAGCCCAAAAAGTTTTCCGATTTATCCAAAGGACAAAAAGCCCGGATTGGAACCATTTGTACCCTTGTATCCCCGAGGAAAATATTGGTATTGGATGAACCGACAGCCAGTATTGACAAGGCAAATATTGAACGAGTGTTAGCCTACATTAATCAATTAGGTAAAAGGAAGACGATTATTTATACCTCACATAATCCGACCGAATTATTAAGACTTGATGTATCGAATATCGTTTATTTGGATCAAAAGAAAGATGAAAATGGAAACCATTTGCCGACAGATGTTAAGGTTTATCCCCATCCGACAGAAGAAGAGAAAAGAAAATATGTAAATGACGGTAGCCTTCATGATCCCCAAAACGAAGAGGAAAAAATAACCGAACAACAAAAGAAAGAAGATAATGAAAAATCTGCAGAAAAATTTGATAATCTGTTAATAGCAGCAGAAAATGCCCCTGAACCAGAAGTAAAACCCCATGTAAATACCGATTTAAGAGATACACTTCGTTCGGCAAGTGCGGCTGATGTCATGCGCCTGCATGAAATTGCGGTTAAGGGTGGATTATCCCGTCCCAAGACAATCATTCAAAAAATGAAGGATGTTATGACCAGTGGTACTATCAGGCTAATGGCCGATCCCAAGAAGCATAAACGCCTTTATAAGGCAACAGGGGAAAGATCCCGTTTTGAAACGATGTTAGCTAGTGCAACCCGCGGCATCATCCGGCGTTGGCGGGGTAAGCCCGACAAAGCAAAAGCCCCTATTCCGCCCACACATGGCGGGCCAGACAGATAAAGAAGAAGTGGGGAATAAATCCCCACTTCTTTTTACATAACTTAACGCAATTTGACGTGCACTTCGCGCAGTTGCTTTTCCGTAACCGGCGACGGGGCATTCATCAATAAATCGCGCGCCTGTTGGTTGAAGGGGAAAGCGATGACCTCACGAATAAATTCTTCATTTTCAAGCATCATCACGATTCGGTCAAAGCCGAAAGCAGCTCCACCGTGCGGCGGGGCACCGTACTTAAAGGCATTTAAGAGTCCGCCGAACTTTTGTTCAACAACCTCAGGGCCATAGCCCGCAATTTCAAAGGCCTTAAACATGACATCTGGCCTGTGGTTACGGATAGCGCCCGAAAGCATCTCATACCCGTTACCGACCATATCAAATTGATAGGCTTTGATAGTGAGCGGATCTTGATTTGTTAAAGCATCCAATTCGCCTTGAGGCATGGAGAATGGATTATGGCTAAAGACCGGCTTACCGGTTTCGGGATCCTTTTCATAGAACGGGAAATCCACTACCCAACAGAAGCGATAGGCGTTCTTTTCAAACAGATCCAATTCGTGCCCCAGTAAGTTCCGAACCCGACCGGCAAAAGCAACCGGCGAATCGCCCTTACCACAGACAAAGAAGACACTGTCGCCCTGCTCTGCCCCCGTAAGAGCCGTTAATTTTTGTAAACGGGTTTCATCCAATTTCTTGGCGATAGGGCCTTTGGGACCTTCGGGTGCAAAAGTGACATACCCAAGGCCGCCCATGTTGTTTTCTACCGCAAAGGCATTCATCTTATCAAACCAACTGCGCGGTTTGTCAATGGTTTTCGGGGTTCTGATTGCCCGAACAAAGCCGCCCTCGGCTACGGTGTTCGCAAAAATACCGAAATCAGAGCCTGCAAAAACCTCAGACACATCTACGATTTTTAAGGGGTTCCGTAGATCCGGTTTGTCCGTCCCGTAGGTCAACAGCGATTCAGAATACGGAATGCGCGGGAACGGGGCCTGTGTTACCGCAGCCGTTGGCGCAAACTCTTTAAATATAGCCGAAATTAACTTTTCTCCGACAGCGATAATATCATCTTGGTTTACAAAAGACATTTCCCAGTCAATTTGGTAAAATTCACCTGGGGAACGATCGGCACGGCTATCTTCATCACGAAAACACGGTGCCAATTGGAAATAGCGATCAAAACCGGCCACCATCAATAATTGCTTAAATTGTTGCGGTGATTGAGGAAGCGCATAAAATTCACCTTTATGCACACGGCTCGGCACCAGATAATCCCGTGCACCTTCGGGGCTGGACGAAGCTAAAATCGGGGTTTGAAATTCCGTAAAGCCCATTTCCCACATTCGGTCACGCACAAATTTATTAAGCCGGTTGCGCATTAAAATATTTGCATGAGGTTTTTGACGACGTAAATCCAAGAACCGATATGTGAGACGTTGCTCCTCACTGAGCTCACTTGTCTCTGAGGTAATTGAGAACGGTAAAACTTGAGCTTCACCCAGAATTTCAACATTCGATACACTAACTTCAATCTCACCGGTCGGCATTTTTGGGTTAATGGTCGCCGCATCACGAAGTAATACTTTACCTTCCACACGAATAACAGTTTCCAAGCGGGCTTTTTCCAGAACCTGAAAACACGGGGCATTCACATCCGCCACGCATTGTGTTATCCCATCATTATCACGCAAATCCACAAAGAGCAGGTTCCCGTGATCGCGCTTGGTCTGGATCCAGCCGGATAAAATAACCGTCTGGCCTGCATCGGACGCCCGAAGCACCCCACACAATTTTGTTCTATATTGTTTCATTATTTATTCCTTTTTCTTTTGTTAAGTGCAAGGGCGGATTTCGTCCGCTGTGCCACCTTGCTTTAGGGCCACATGAGCCCCCTTAAACACGCTGTAACGGGCGTTCCCGAAGGGGTCTAATAAGCAATAAAGCCGTTCTTCCCTTATGCTCCCCTGTGTCGGCAGGATCGTTGCGGGAATTACTCTATCACAAAAAATATTAAAAAGCAAGGAATTTTTAATCTAAAAACGGTTTTAACGAATCGCGAATAGCGGTCAGTTCTGAAATGAACTCAGCCACCGGTGCGGCCGATATAGGTGCTTCTGTTTGCGATTCGGGGACATCCTCTTTCTCCTTTAATTTCTTTTGGACGCCTTTGATGGTAAAACCTTCCTTATAAAGCAAATCGCGAATGCGCGTAACCAAAGTGATGTCTTCAGCGCTGTAATAACGGCGATTTCCCATACGCTTTAGGGGTTTTAATTGATGAAATTGGGTTTCCCAAAAGCGTAAAACAGAGGGCTGAACCTGCAACAGGTCAGACACCTCTGCAATTGTACGATAGGCTGTTTCTGCCTTAGCCATCGGTTATTTCTTTCCTAACAAGGCTTTCTTAAGTAAATGAGAGGCCTTAAAAGACAGAACCATACGTGGCGTTATTATATGTTGTTCGCCAGTGCGGGGATTCCGTCCCATACGACTATTCTTACGATGCGGAATAAACGACGCAAAACCGGATAACTTTAATTCTTCACCGGCAGATAGTGTTTCAACCATCTTGGCAAAAATACTGTCTACCAATTTAAGCGATTCGGTATGAGAAAAACCCAATTCGTTATACAAAGAGTCGGCTATATCAGCCCGTGTAATTGTTTTTGTCATATTTTTTCCCTTTCATTGATGATTATATATGTCTCTATTATAAGCATATTTTTTTTAAAAGCGCAAGCATTTTTATAAAAATTTTTATCGAGTAGGAAAAATATTTCCTAAAACTGTGCGCAAAGGAATATCATAAATGGGATGGATTTTACTCATCGTCTGGCTTCGAATCACCGGAATTTGTATCAGGTAAAACCTGATTACCATCATTACCGAATGACCTTTCGGCAGCATCAAGGGATTCATCAATCCTATCTTCTGCCCCATCCAGAGCGTTTTTAGTCCTAAGCCACCGACGATACGCCTTAGGATCGGTTGTTTTCTTTTTCCGTTCCTCCGGCTTAGGCTTTTTATCGGGTTTTTCTTCAGACTTTTTCTCTTCTTTTTTATCACCAGACGAGGATCTATCCGACCCGCCCTCTTTATGCCGCCCGTATTTTTTCTTTGCGCGATCACGGCGACCTTTCCTTGATAATTTTTGCTTAATTTTAGCCGGTATCTGCTTAATCCGATTAATAACTCTACGTTTAACGCGATTCCAAACTCTTTGAGCACTTCTACTTCCTCTTTTAACTCCTCTAGCCGCCGTACGGGCACCGGCTTTAACACCTTTTTCAACTGCCTGTCCTACATAAGGAGCCACGGCACGTATTGTTTTTCCTGTTGCTTCAAGAGTTTTACCAACCACCAAGAAGGGTGCAGCAATAACCGCTCCCACATATGGTATTTTGGAGAGGCCCTTGCCAAGAGCTGTATTTGCTTTTCCAACACCCTCAACCCCATATCCGACACCTTTCATTGTATACTCGGTCGTTTTACCGGCGGCTTTACCGGCGGCAGCTCCACCTTTTTCTATACCTGTCCCTGTGACGCCACCAATCTTACTCATAAACCCGGGTTGATCAGGGTTATCTTTTTCTGCTTCCTTCCTTTCATCTTCTTTTTTAGCACGTTTCCAAGCTTTTCCTAATTTTCCGGGTTGGATTTTATCCATTATAATATTCTTTGCCATTCTAAATGGTGCCAACGCCGCACGAATGGCACCTACCACTGCTGCACCGGCAATGGATGGTATCCCGCAGGTAATGCCAGATAACCCCTCTACAATGACCTGACTGGCTTGTAAAACTTTAATCCCGCAGAAACAGAGAAGCAAAATGACAAGGAAAGCAGTAAAGGCTCCCCCCCCCTCTTCAGCACCAACTATAGCATCCATTAATTTTTGGGGATAGTCCTGATCTTCACCAACCTCCGTCATTGTAAATACCGTTTTAAGTTTATTAACCATTGATGTCGGTAAAGAAGCCGTTAAGGCCGCCATATAAATTGCAATTCCTATAGAAACACCAAAAATACTAAGGAGGGCATGCGCCAAGAATTCCCAACCACGCTTAGTATATTGACGCGATATTGGAAAAACAAATGCAGTGATGAGGAATGGTGTTAAAATAATAATAAAACCTATTCGCAAAAATATATCCAAAAGCTTAAAGGCAATAACATATCCAATCCAGGAGAAACAGACAATAAGTGTCATACCAATAAACCACATACTAAATGGATTAGGCACACTTGAAACAAAATCACCTATCACACCGCCCACCCATTCGGCAGCTTTAGAAAGAAGTTTCTTGTTCTTCCATGCATAATAGATCAAAACCCGACCGGCAGCAACAAAGGGAGCAGTTTCCTTATAGGTTTTACAGGTAAGACACATCAAAGCCTGCTTATCCTTTTTGGAAAAGAGCATTTTGACCTCATCATCCGAAAAACCAGTTCCCGCATAAGATGTCGTTCCGGTATAATTTACTTTACATTCACTGATTTCGCCGCCGTTACAGTCACTACTTTCGCTGGTACAACACTCACAACTCACATTCTGGTTATTAACCAATTTGTTGCCCAAACCTTTAACATTATTGATAGTAGAAAGACTATTACTCGTAAGACCGCTGCTAGAGTTTGACACAGCCACAATTTGCGAGGAAAGTGTCACAGTAACATCCAATAAGCTTGAAAAGGTAATTCGATAAACAAACCCCATCGGCCCGTTCAAAAGACCAACCGCCATGACGGCTAAAACGACACGCGTGAGTAAATCCGTAAAAAATTCAGCATTATTGGCTGTCCCAAATTGACCGATTAACATGAATACCTTAAACAGCAGCCAAAACAGGAACATAAGCCCTAATAACCATAAAGCAGCTTTACTGAGCTCATCTTCCATAGATAAAGCCAACTTTTCAACCGCCACCATCATGACATGAACTAGACCACAGGGCCAACAAGAATCTTTATCACTTTTCATAATTTGATACACAGTTGAAGTATTTAATTCTCTTTTCTTATTCTTATATTTTGACACCTTTGATAGGTATGCTTTAGCACACCTCCGTTTTTTTTGCTTCTGCCCCTTGTAATTATAGCCATCTGTGCGAAAATTAATGCAACCAGCTACTTCAGCACGTTCAAAAGAATCTATATATTTGGTTGCATAGGTAATATCATCTTTTTTAGGAGCCTTTGATTCATTTTTTACAGCTTCATCAATGTCAAAATTTTTACTTAAAGAACAATAATCTGCCTTATTTTGATATGTATCTATCATACACGTATGATAAGAACATCCCGTACTACTGGAACACTCGGAAGATGACTTGCTAAGGGTAACACTTGTTTCATTAGTGCAAGTAACCTGTTGATAAGCAAATGTCGGGCACGACAGACATAAAATCATCAATCCCGTAAAAATAAACAATCCCTTTTTATGTCCACGATAAAGATAGATGCCCATTACAATTAAAATTAAAACTATCAATCCCCAAACAATCGGATTAATATAGGTAGTCCAAGTATCCTGTGGGAGCATTATAATAACCCAAGCCAATGCCACCAAAAGAGCCGTTTGAAAAAAGTGTTTAAATAATCTTTTCATAAACTACCCTCCATCGCTCGCATTATTTTGGGCAATTTCTTTTGCCACATTTTTTGTATCACGCACAGCTTCCATGGCAACAGTCGGAGAAGACACCGCAACCGCAATTGCCATTTTACCGGCGGCAATAGCCAACTTTTTAAAACCTTGAAATGCACGAATAAAACTGCCTTCCACACTTTCGCCCCCCAATTGATTAGCGAATTTAAAGATATAAGCACCCAACTTATTCATACACAGAATCAACACGAAGAAGCCGATCAGACCCGGTGAAAACGTCTTAACCAAATCAACCAAATCAGGATCATTCTGTTGGGTGGCATTTCCCAAAATACCGGGGTAAGTCTTTTCAGCAAAAACAACAACCACATAAACAGTTAGGGCAATATAGAAAGCGATAAATATTAAATTAAGACCAGCCCCAAAAAACACCCCCCAAAGTCGCCCAAGCATCCATTTTGTCGGCGGGAACACCCAACCAACCAAAGCAAACGGAGCCACAATGACAGAGGCCATAATTCGCACAATTGAATCCAAAAGAGATATTGGCATTGTCACAAGGGTTACCCAGAACATGCACATAATTAAAATACCAAAGAGCCAACCGGCAGCATCATGCTGTCGCCAGAGTGTAAATCCTAAACTCATTCCTAACTTTAAGGCCACATAAATCCGATAAATAATATCCAAGAAAGTGCGAGCAGATCCTTTAAAAATAGTGTTCGTATCAACTGACGCCAAGCTTGAGGTAGAGGCAGCTTGAGTTGCTTCTTTTACCACAAAATTACTATCCAGAATAAGCCGGGCAACGTTAGCAAAAAACTCCATTATAGGGGAAATAATATCCCCTGCAAAATCAACCAAATAACAATGTTCTGACCCTTCAGGCTTATAAAGCAATCCGGCCACAACAATTGCCTTAAAAAGCGTTGTTGTAATCGGAAAAACAAACTTACGCATATTGGGCACACGAATCGTTACCAAAAACTTACCGACATGGAACAATAACCAAAACAATAAACAGAGTCCCAACAGGGTCAATGCATTTTTAGCGGTTAAATCAACCAGCGTACTCATGGACTTTTGGATACAATCAAATGCCGTTTCATAAACTTTACATGGCCAACAATCAGAATAACTATTTTGTTGGTTGGGTAAAGTCGGAGCTTCACCACAAGCAGTCAACATAAGCCCCAATCCACATAGAGCTAAATACTTAAGTTTTATGAAGAAGAATTTATGTTGGAATAACCTTATCATCGATCCCCTCTCTTTGTTTTTTTCTGAGCCTGAACTTCACTCACTTGTTCGGAGAGCTCATAGAGGGCATTAGATAATCTTCTGTCTTGTCCACCGCCTTGGATACTCTCGGCCATCGTAACCGACATCTGTGCCGCCGTATCCCGGGTCGCCGCACTGTCTAAATATGTACTATGCAAAAGTTCACGTGTCCGATCTTCCACAAAATCTTTTTGTCCTCTATTATTATGTATA
>JAFYHG010000032.1 GCA_017539265.1 Alphaproteobacteria bacterium
CAGAGATGCCTTTTGGATCCCCGGTTTTTGTCGATTCTGTGGCGCGAAGAGCGGCAGATATACCAGTTTCGGCGACGGGAAGATCTTTGGGCGGTTGTTTGCGTTTCATCCATAAAATCATTCGTTTAATGGGGTTCATATGTGAAGCAAAACGTTTAGGCCGTTCGCTTAAAAGAGGGGCATAAAATGACTTTAAGGATGTTGTATAGTCAAAACACTCCGGTCCCATTTGGGTTAGGAGAGGTAGGATTGCCGTTTCTAAATTCTTTTTGCGCCAAAAGCATCCCTTACCCATCGTTGTTAAAGCAGGTAAATTAGCCGTTTTTACGGAAGGATAGTCGAAGCAACCATCCCCCATATGAGTCAAAGCGGGGAGATAGAGGGATTTTAAGTTATTTGACCGGCGTAAACAGCAATCACCCATATCGGTTAAAGAGGGCAAATTTAATGTTTCCAAAGATCCTATCGAAACAAAACACCGGTTACCTATTTCTGTTAAAGCGGGTAAATCCAAAGACTTTAAACTATACAAATACCCAAAACATTTATCACCCAAGTGTTTTAAGTTGGGTAACTGTAATGTTGTTAAAGAATTCGGGAAGTAAAAGCATCCTGATCCCATATATTCCAAACGGGGGGTAGTAAATGTTTTTATTGAAGCCCCAGTTAATTCTAAAAAGTGATTACCGATTTTTGTAGTTGTCGGTAGGTTTAAGGCAGTAATTACGCCATCTTTGACCGTTAGGATTTCAATGTCTTTGGATGGATCTTTTTCGCCTTCACGCCGGATGAACAGGTGTTGACCATCTTTATCCTTTTTAAGGATAACCTTATGCCCTTCAATTTCCTTTAGGAAAGCCTTTTCAAATTCCGTATCTTCTTCCGTTTTTATAAAAGTATAGAGGGCGCCGGGGTAGGAAAGGGTTTTGGTCCGCATATCAAAAATATGTGAACCCAACATAATTTCATGGTCTTTTAGATGATGAATTTGCCCGTCTTTTGCATAAAAATTAGGCCCAAAATAGGTGTTATCCAGTTCATAATTAAAGCGAACAATCTGTCCGTTGATTAGGGTATAATTACTATCGGGTAAGGCACTTTTTGAAGATGAAAAATCCGTATTAAAATGGTGGCGCAGAGAATTGGATAGTCCCGGGATAATCAAATCAGGATTGCTGAAAAAAGTATTATCGGGATTGTCGACTGTATGATTATAGCGATTCTTGATGGAAATAAAACCACCGGATTTTAAGATTTGAATGGAAAGGACACTGGTGCCGTATTCGTCTTCACGTTTTTCTCTTCCCCGAAAATCTTCACGACGAATTTGGTCAACATCTTTGCGTACCGCGTTAATGATATGGTAGTTTTCAAATCGGTGTGGATCGTGGAATGTACAGAGCTTTTCCCCATCGGCATAGTATTTTTGAATACGATTTTGTTCTTCCAGATTTGTGACATAATAAGCATCATAGCCAGCTGCATCAAGAAGAGTAAGAGGATCTTGATAGACACCGGTTTCTTCAATTTTAATCTCTTTCAGGGATTCCAGATACTCCATAATGGGTTCGGCCTCGTGGCCGGCGTATTTGACGATGTCCACAATGCCGGGAATATCAAAAATGCCGTTATCATAACCGCGGATAGCCTTGGCAAACCGTTCACCATTTTGTTTTTTGATTTGTTCGAATACACTCTTTTCGGCCATTTTAAAACCCTCTACAGTGCAATTGTACACCCGAATAAGAAATCTGTCAAGTTTGATACCTTTAAAAATCTTGACCTGCAATCGGATTTCCCTTATACTCACCCTATGCACAGATGTTTTTGGGTTGATTTAAAGGATGAAGAATATATCCGCTATCATGATACCGAATGGGGCATACCCGTTCACGATGATCGGACGTTGTTTGAAATGCTTGTTCTGGAAAGTTTTCAGGCCGGCCTTTCCTGGCAATGCGTCCTACATAAAAGGAATGCTTTCCGCCAAGCTTTTGATAATTTTGATGTGGGGAAAGTAGCCGCCTATTCCCCAAAAAAGATAGGCGAATTGGTTCAAAATTCAGCCCTGATTCGACATCGCAAAAAGATGGAATCCAGCGTTCAAAATGCCCGCGTTTTTATAAAGATTCAACAGGGATTCGGCAGTTTCAATCATTACCTTTGGCATTGGACAAACGGGAAAGTCCTTAAAATGGACGGCACGAAAACCCAAAGCCCCCTTGCCGAACAAATCTCAAAAGACCTAAAAAAGCGGGGTATGACCTTTGTAGGAGCAACCACAATTCACGCCTACCTTTGCGCCATCGGGGTTTTTAATGCTCACACACCCGATTGCGCATTTGCACACTAAACCTTTTTCCCCATTTCATAGGCTTCATTAAGAGCCGGCGTCCGTTTAACATCCCCGGCCTGCCATACACCCAAACCGTAAATAATGCCTTTCTCATGGGCATTTTCAAGGCAATCCCGTGTAAATCCGCGTAAGGATTCAATCACCTTTTCCATAATACCCCTATCCGTATCGGCTGCCGTAATAATGAAATAAAAATCCTTATCTTTAATTTCTGTATACTTAGGCACACACCGGTCAATAAAGGTCTTTAACTGCCCATTCATGGCGTAAAAATAAACCGGCGTTGCCAAGACAATCACATCCGCCGCTTTCATCGTGTCCAATAGACCCGTCATATCGTCTTTTAAGATACATTGGTGCGTTTGATTACACACCCCGCAACCGGTGCAATAGCCGATTTTCTGTTCCGCGAGCCTTACTTTTTTTACCGTATGACCGGCCTCTGTCGCCCCGCGCATAAATTCATCACAAAGGGTATCCGAATTTCCGCCTTTTCGGGGACTTGCAGATATGATTAAAACTTTCTTAGGCATTATTATCTCCTTTCTTAAACCCTATAAAGCAGAAAAACGCCCTCCTGTCAAGTTTTTTAAAATTTTGCTTGTCGTTTAAATTTCTTTGCCGCTTTGATAGCCTCCGTCAAAGCATTATACTTGGCCTGAAATTTATCCCGCCGATGCTTCTTACCATATGTTTTCTTTATTTTATAAAATGCCTTTTTAATTTTGGAATAAATCGGGTGTGCCAAAACAAACGAAAGATTTCTACTGTTTTCCATGTCCACAGGGTTCCCTTTTCCGACCAAATTTTCCTTCAGAATAATTTCATAAAAAGGCGATTTTCGGGCATACTGCCACCAAATATCTGCAAACGTATGATAGGGATTTTTCCACGGTTTTTCATGCGAGGTATAGTGTATAATATTCGCACACAAATTAGGATCTTCATAAAAAGCCAAAACATCCGGTGGCAACACCGATTTATAATCATGGCTGTGAAATTTAATATTCCATTGAAAATTCCAACAAATCGGCAATTCGTAATAATTATTTTCGAATGCCGCATTAAGCACATTTTGATCATGGAAAAATTTATTATTGCGCCGCACCAAATCCACTAAGTGATCTAAATCGACCTCATTAAACTTCGCAATATCCACAATCAAGACACCTGAATTAAAATATTTTTGCGGTGTCGTGAAATCAAGGGTTTCTTTCATATATCGTCCGAAATATTCCCAAGCCGCCTTATTAAATCCACCGGTTGTTAAGGCATGACTAATCGTTGTATCTCGAACCGCTGCTATCGGGAAAGGTGCGATATTTATTCTGTATAATTCTGCAATATCTTTCAAAACGACTAAATCACAATCCAAATACAAAATTTTTTCATAGACCTTAAAAATCTGCCCCACAAACAATCGGAAATAAGCCGAAAATGTGATATGATTGACCGTAAATGATTTGTTTAAGGCATACTCTTTAACATAATCCCCCATATTGAAAAAGCGAACGGAAACATTCGGTCGATTTTGGGCTAACGTCATTAAAAAACGTTTTTGATACTCATAAATATCCTGATACAAAACAACAATATCGTAATTATTCCGCGGTGAAGCATTTTCCAAAACAGACGTCAATGCCACCGATAAACAAGGCACATAATTTCTATCCGTTGAAAACACAATCGGCACATTATTTTGCCCAAAGGCCGGACAAAGGTTTTCTACATCTCCATCATTAAAAGCATTAAAAGCATAATAATTTCTGCGCATAATATTATCCAAACACCTTTGTTCATCATTGGCCAAAATTATCCCTTGCATATTACATGTTTTAAAAAAATCGGCACATATATCAATTAAACGTTTTCTTTCCCGCCATTTTTCTTTTGGGAAGCACTTAATCAACCATCGAATTTTTAGTAAATAAGCCTGAATAAAATAGGCCTTATATTCATCCCATTTGTTGTTTTTTTTCAAATCCCGACAAATTAGCTCATTCACTTTAAACGCATCAAAAATTGTCTGACTCGATTTTTCATATATTTCCCCTAAAAAAGAGCCTTTTCGGCGCAAATAATTCGTTAATTTTTTGGGATAGAAGTAAATATACTGTGCCCGCGTTATCCAAAACCACAAAAAACCCACATCTTCATAATGCAACTTTTCCGGAAATCGCAAATGATATTTGTCGATAAAGGTTTTTCTAAAAATCTTATTCCAACAATTACAATCCACCAATTGATGTGCCATGGAAGGTTTCACTTTTTGTTTACCGCGATACCGCATTTTGAAATAGCGTTCGTCCCCTTCTTTTTTATCCGCATAGGCTTCATAAATAATATGTGTATCAAAACATGCCACATCAATTTCGGGATGTTCCTCCATCAATTGATACATTTCCGCGCAACAGGTGGGCTCAAAATAATCATCGGAATCCAAAAATTGAATGTATTTACCTTTCGTGATTTCCAATCCCCGATTACGCGCACTTCCCTGCCCGCTGTTTTTTTGATTAAGGACAATTATACGCTTATCCCTTTCCTGATACTCCTTTAAAATTTGATCACACGAATCGGGTGATTCATCATTTACACAAATAATTTCAATTTCTTTTAATGTTTGATTGATTAAAGATTCCAAACACTTCGGCAAATACTTTTCCACATTGTAAACCGGCACGATAACAGATATTTTAGGCATTATTTCTCCTTTCCGATGCTTAATCCATATAAGATTATTTTTGTAAAAATCCATACTATCGTCTTAATTTTTAAGAATATTTTCGTATGCATTAAGCATTTTCCCAACAATAAAAAACCACCCGAAAAGTCAGGTGGTCGGAGAGTTCACAATCAGATCACAAAATGATTCCTTGGCCTTTAAGGTTAGACCTTTAGGGCCTAACCTCTGGACATACGCCATAGGCTCCCCGACCAATCGGTCTGGGGTTTAAAAGATAGTGCACCTTTTCTAAAAAGGAACATATCTTTCGGGATGGCTTGGCCACCCTTATGTGATCGGCTTGTGACAGCCCTCTGACACCTTTCGGTCTCAGGGGATACGGACCTCCGTATCCAAGACGGACTATACTATTTTTTTTCCTGTTTGTAAAGCAAAAAAATCCACAAAAAAAACTCAATAAATAAAAATTCTTGACAAACGATTTTGAGTGTGGTATTTTAAAGCATGTTTCCACCGTGAAAGGAGGTTCGTCCATGCAAGAAAACAACGATACCGATAAAATTGTTGATACTCCTCCCGCTAATCAGCAATCTATTCCTGATTCCGAAAAAGATTCCTCTGCCGAAAAAAAAGAGAGAAAAAATCCGAACGTTGATTTGGACGATACCGATGATAGCGAAGGACGCTATAATTTTTACACGATTGAGGCTTTGGATTTCAAGCAAACAGCTCTGCGCCGAAAGGAACTTCATCGTTTTCGGGATATCTTAAATGCCCCTTTCATGAACGTGCCGATGCTTATTGTGGAAAGGCAGGAAGACGCCCTTCCACTGCTCAGTCTTTATGTCCATGAACGAACAAAACAAGGGGAAAAAGCTTCTTTCTTTTCCGTAACTCCTTCCGACTTTGGAATGGATTTTGTTGATTCGGATTTTTCTTACGACCTGCGCAAAAGCCTAAACCTAGGCGGCACTATCATTGAAGACGGTGATTTACACACTGCATTGCCTGTTTATTGCGATTTAATTGATTATAACGATCGTGATATTTTGGGGACATTCGTCGGCAACTTTTTAAAAAAAGATATGCCGGCCATCTTGCTGGTCCGCCATGAAGAATTGGAAGATATTCGCGCCAACGTTGAACAAGATAAGCAAATTTCCGGCGGTTTGGAAAATCCGGAAGTGCCCTATGAACCCAAGGGGTTAGCGCGGGCTTCCGAATTGAAAATTGCTCCTTTAACACAAGATGAAAAACAAATCTATTTTGCCCACCATTTATCCCGCATGGCCTTTGATAATGATTTACAATGTGATCCGTCCGTTGTTAAATTCTTTGTGAACTCCGCCATCAGACGTTTCTCTCATAAGGATGTTTTCTTTAAAGTTTTCGAGTTAATGAATCAAGTTATTGTTACCACAAAAGAAAACAAACAAACCGCTATTTCTAAGAGCACCGTTCGACAAGTATTGAACAAAATGGCACCGATTCACAATCGCACGAAGGCTTTGGCAAATTTAGATACACACCTGAAGAAAAAGATTTTCGGTCAAGACGAAGCCGTTGAAGCCTGTTACGACAGTATCCTGTCCAATTTGGACGATGATCATCGCGAAAAACCGACCGTATTGGCATTTTTCGGCCCCTCCGGCGTCGGTAAAACGGCTTTGGCCGAGGAAATTTCTTTTGCCCTCACCGGTCAAAAAGCATCCATTATCAATATGTCCGAATATGCCGATTCGTTTAAAGTTTCCATTTTAACCGGCTCTTCCAAAGGATATGTGGATTCCGATGAAGACGGGCTACTCGCTAAAATCGTTAAAAAAGAGCCTCAATCCGTTATTGTCTTGGACGAATTTGAAAAAGCTCATCCGCAAGTTCAACAAATGTTTTTGGGAATCTTTGATAAAGGGTCTGTATTTGATAATCATGCCGGCCCCATTGATATGAAACAAACAACACTTATCTTGACATCAAATGCGGGTGTCAAATCCGATAAAGAGGTTGGTTTCGGTGCTTCGCCAAATCCGACTTACGTGGCAGATAAAGGCTTGATACAAGAAGAATTTCCCCCTGAATTATTGGGGCGCATTGATGCCAAAATTTTGTTTCATCCCCTGTCGGATGAGGCTTTGGGCAAAATTGTGGATAAATTCATGGGCATGGTTAAACCCCGGTTTGATAAATTGGGTGTTCGGGTTGCCTTATCGCCCGAAGCCAAACAAAAATTGGTCGAAAGGGCCAAAGATCCTTCCGCCGGTGCCAGACCGCTTTTAACGATTATTCGTCAAAAAGTAAAGACACCGATAGAAATTGCCGTTTTAAAAAAACAACTCAGGCGGGGCAACACTGTCATCATTGAAGATGTCGAAGAGAAAAAATTTCACATTGTTCCCTATTCGGCCCGTACACACATCAAGCCCGAAATCCAACGCGTAAACGAATAAATCCCTCTTTGCCACGGGGTTGTCGACCTACACAACGGACGAAAGAATAATTCGTCCCAATCAAAAATAAATTTATTTCTCACTTTTTTGTTGCAAAAAGTTCGTTTTTTTTGTATTGATACTTTATCAGATGAAGGAGTTTTGAAATGAATGCATTAACGGATATGTCCCATACGGGCAAAATAACCGCAGAACAATTACAAAAATTAATTGAATGGCACGTTAAATATTCTTTATCCAAACGGGTGTGTGAAGCCCATAAGGATCATTTATTCACGGCGCTTGTATTGGCGATTCGGGATTTGTGCATTGATAACATGTTCGAAACGGCTAAACGCCATCAAAAGAAAGACCCGAAACGGGTGTATTACCTGTCTTTGGAATACTTACTGGGTCGGCTATTACCGAATAATCTCTATAATTTTGAAATCATGGATTTACTGGATAAAATCCATTTGGATAATCCTATCCCGCTTAAAAGTGTTCTGGATTGCGAATATGATCCTGCTCTCGGGAACGGGGGACTTGGACGCTTGGCAGCCTGCATTTTGGATTCCATGGCGACCGAAGGGCTCCCCGGATACGGATACGGCATCAACTATCAATTCGGCCTTTTTAAACAATACTTTGAAAATGGTTGGCAAAAAGAACGCGCCGATTCGTGGCTGGAACAATCATCTCCTTGGCAAATTGAGCGGGCCGACCGATCTTATCTGGTGCAACTGGGGGGCCGTGTTGTTTTTGAAGAAAAGAAAGGACACCGCTATCCGCACTGGATCGATACACGGCAAATCCTCGGTATTCCGTTTGACATGCCGATCGTGGGATACGGCGGCAAAACAGTGAACTACCTGCGCCTATTTTCGGCTCACTCCACCAATACTTTGGATATTGAGGTCTTTAACAAAGGCGGCTATGTTAAAGCGGTTGAGCAAAACATTCAAATCGAAACCATTTCCAAGGTTCTCTACCCCGCGGATGATATTGAAGAAGGCAAGTACCTGCGCTTAATTCAACAATACTTTTTCGTTTCCTGTGTCATCAGTGATATTTTACGCCGTTTCTCCGAAGAACACATGGATTTTGATCAACTCCCCGAAAAAGTCGTTATTCAATTAAATGATACACATCCGACTTTGGCAATCGTAGAGTTAATGCGCATGCTAACGGACGTCTATCGTCTGGATTGGGATCGGGCATGGAACATTACCTGCCACACAATGGCTTATACAAACCACACCTTATTGCCGGAAGCATTGGAAAAATGGCCGGTTGCCATGTTTGAAAAAATCCTGCCGCGTCATTTACTGATTATCTATGAAATCAACGATTGGCTGATGCGTCAGGTTATGGACAGATACCCCGGTGATACGGCAAAACTGACCCGTATGTCTCTGATTGAAGAAGGCCCCGAAAAGAAAGTTCGTATGGCAAACTTGGCCATTTGCGGCAGTTTTTCCATCAATGGTGTTGCCGAAATTCATACTGAACTGGTTAAGCATAATCTGGTACCTGACTTTTACGATATGTGGCCGGAACGCTTTAATAACAAAACGAATGGAGTTACCCCTCGCCGTTGGTTGTTAGCCTCTAACGGGGGCTTAGCATCCTTTATTACCAAGCATATCGGGGATAAATGGATTACTGATTTAGCGGAACTCAAAAAACTGGCACCGCTGGCCAATGACAAAAAGGCATTGGATGAACTCATCCGCATTAAGTATGAGAATAAAAAACGATTGGCGGCTTTGATTGAAAAAACAACCAGCGTCATTGTGGATCCAAATGCCATTTTTGATTGTCAGGTCAAGCGCATTCATGAATACAAGCGGCAACTGCTAAATGCGCTTCATATCATTCATCAATATCTTTCGATTATTGAGGACGGCGTTACCCTAACGGCCCCACGCGTCTATATTTTTGGCGGGAAAGCGGCACCCAGTTATGAAATCGCAAAACGCGTCATTAAACTTATCAATAATATTGCTAAAGTCGTCAACAATGACCCGCGTGTCGGGGATCAGTTAAAGGTTGTCTTTATTCCGGACTATAAAGTATCCATTGCCGAAGTGGTATTCCCCGGTGCAGATGTCAGTGAACAAATTTCAACTGCCGGCTTTGAAGCTTCAGGAACCAGCAATATGAAATTTGCAATGAACGGGGCTTTAACTATCGGAACTTTGGACGGCGCCAATGTGGAAATTCTTCAAAAGGTCGGAACCGATAATTTCTATCTGTTCGGTTTAACGGCGGAAGAAGTCCACGATCGCCACTTAAACGGCACACATCGGCCGTGGGATTATTACAATCAAAATCCGGCAATAAAGCGCGTCATGGACTCATTAACGTCCGGTATCTTTACCCCCAACGAAGACCGGGATTTGTTTGTACCACTTTTCCAATCCATCATGTTTAAGGATTATTATATGTTGCTGGCCGACTTTGAATCCTATGCCGAAACACAAGAACAACTGGCAACCGATTATTTGGATAAACGCCTGTGGGCACAAAAAGCCCTTTTAAACATTGCCAATTCGGGTAAATTTTCAATCGACAGAACTGTTCGCGAATACGCCAAAGACATCTGGCACGTTAAAAGTTCTCTGGGAAAAAAGTAATGGAAGACAAACGTTTTTACGGCCGTCGCAAAGGCAAACCCATCAAAGAATCCCGCCAAAAATTATTGGACGGCCTGCTGCCCAAAGTTCAAATTACCTGCCCCGAGGAAGGTTCCATTGATTTAAAGAATTCCTTCGGTATCACCCCACGGGAGGTTTGGCTTGAAATCGGATTTGGCGGCGGTGAACACGTGGCCGAAATCGCCCAAAAGTATCCTGATATCGGTATAATCGGCGCCGAACCGTTTTTAAACGGGGTTGCTTCTTTATTGGCACACCTCAACGGCTCCCATATGAAAGAGGCTAAGACCTGCGACCTGTCCCCCGACCGAGTAGATAATGTACGCATTTGGCCGGACGATATTCGGATTTTGTTTCCGCACTTTCCGGATAACAGTTTTGAACGCATTTTTATTTTATATCCCGATCCGTGGCCCAAGGCTCGCCATGCCGAGCGCCGATTCGTAAACGGGCGCAATATTCCGGAACTGGCCCGCTTATTAACGCCCAGAGGGGCCGTTTATGTTGCAACAGACGTTCAAGATTACGCCGATTGGGCCGTAGAGCAAATGGATATATCCGGCTTATTCCGGCAAGTTCATCCCAATACCGCCCTACCCCCGCCGGATTGGATTCCGACCCGTTACGAAAAGAAAGGGCTGGCGGCCGGACGAAAACCGACTTATCTGATTTTTGAAAAAAAATTAAAAAAATGAAAAATAACTCTTGACGAATACAAAAAAAACAGGTAAAGATAGAAAAAAAGGAGATATACCATGAACTATAAAACAAAAGACACCAAGGACGGCAAAGAAATCCTTATTTCCGATTCGTTCACATTTCGGGATCACGATACATTTTTCGAAATCGTGTCCTTAATCAAAAGCGGACAAGATAAAAAGATTATCTTTGATATGTCGGATTGTGATTTTATCGATTCGGCCGCGCTTGGGATGTTCGTAATTGCCCATGATGAAGCTTCATCCAAAGGTGTTACTCTTTCCATTCGGGGTGTTAAGGGGAAAGTTAAAGACGTTATGTATGCCGCCCGTTTTGACAGCCTCTATACTTTTGAAGAATAAGTTTTTAAGTTTTTAAAAGCCCCGATTTTCATCGGGGTTTTTTATATATCTCAAATTATAATCCAAATCGCTTTTTATCTGCTTTAAGATTCTTTTCAACCTGCCGTGTGTTTAATTGACCGTTATAGATTCGAACCGAGCGCAAATGCGGATTAAGCCGAATATTATCCATAAAAGCCGGCGTTGAAAGAACCGGTAAATTACTGCCCGATTCGGCCGTCAATTCAACAAAGGTACCTCCGACTTGGGTATAATATACCGTCAACTTTTGTTGGGTGCCTGCCACAACCGTATAAAGGAAAACATAGTCTTTATTATTCGGAATGTTTTCAACAGACAACAGATTATCATCTTCGCGACGAACCGCCAACGTACAAGATGTCCCCCCACAAACTTCTCGCAAATGTGTATTATCAGCGTTATTCAGCAAAAAGAGGTCTTTTTGGGCATCGCCGTCTTTTTGGGCGGAAACAATTCCCACTATTGTATAACTTGCCTGTGCCGTCCAAGGGGTCACATACTCCCCGGCTAATGTCCCCGTAAGGGCTGTCCCGTGTTGAAGCATATCCACACCCGTTCCCGTATTATTCAGGTTATCCCACCAAAACAAGGGATCCCCCAAATACGGATTTGAAACAGGTGTTATACAAAACATCAAGTCTTGCAGGGGATCAGTACATGACGATCCGGTTTCACAGGTATTCAAATGAATATCTGTTTGCAATTTTTTTGTCAGAACCGGTGGAATAACCCGTTTACCATTAACAATCTGATACCCGATATATTTTTGAGAAGTATCCAATGCATACAGGCCGGTCAAGTCATCCACACCCCGATAGGCCAACAATCCGCACCCGACTCCTCCGTGTGTACGCTTCAACATAGACTTAAACCAAGCCTGGCTTTGCACTTTATTCCGTGGTTGTTGACGTCTAGCACTTGAATCCCCCCACCAATCCGGCATATAGCCATAGGTAACCACATACTGTTCTGCCGACGGACAGGCCACCATACGTTTCCTGTTAACACACCCTGATGTTCCCTCTGCACAAGATTCCAAACACACAATTGCACTGGTATAATTCCCGCTGGCCCCCACTACATTCGGATCAGGATTCAAATTAGTTTCAAACGTTTCAGAATCGGGATGCAGGGCATATATATCCCTAACCTGCATCACATCCGGCACCATATGGATTAAATCAGCATGCGGAAGGGCATAAATTCCGATATTTTCTGAATCATTGATTTTCCACATAATCCGTTGTTGCATCAAATCCTTGGCAACCTGATGTTGGTTCACAAAAGAAATAATGTTTCCTTCCTGTTGATACATATCTTGTTGGTATTGATCATTGCGCGGAAAGAACATATACATCATAATCCCCGCGATAAAAACGATAACACTAAGCCAAAAAACCATTTTAAATCTCCTTTTTTGGGGTTATTTTAAAGTGATTTTTTATTTTTATCAAGTAAAAAGAAAGAAAATACCAAAAAACTCTTTCTTTTTTTGTGAAAATGTGCTATTTATATGCGCGAAGAAAAGCGGACGTGGTGGAATGGTAGACACGTTGGTCTTAGAAGCCAATGCCACAAGCGTAAGAGTTCGAGTCTCTTCGTCCGCACCATTTATTGATAGAAAAGGATAAATTATGACAAAAAGCAAATTGGAACACTCTTTAAAAATCACAATTCCGGCCAAAACTTTTGCCGAAAAGATTGATGCAAAATTGGCTGAAATTCAAAAAGATGCCAAAATCGCCGGTTTCCGTCCGGGGCAAACACCGATGAATTTGATTCGGGCAAAATACGAATCCGCCGTTAAAGGGGAAGTTTTGGATACCCTTATTCAAGAACAGGTAGAAGCTACATTTAAGAAAGAAAATATTCGCCCTGCGATCCGGCCCAAGGTTGAACTCGATAAATTTGAAGACGGTAAAGACATCACCGTTAAGATTGAAGTCGAAGCACTCCCCGAAGTAAAGGTGAAGGATTTCACGGGACTCACCGTTCATCGGATGAAGGCTACCGCCGGTGATAAAGAAGTAACCGACGCTTTAAACAAACTGGCCGAATCCAAAAAAACGACCGAACCGTCAAGCGAAAAACGTGCCACTAAAACTGGCGACGTCATTGTGATTGACTTTGTCGGCACCATTGATGGTAAAGAATTCAAAGGTGGCAACGGTAAAGATTACTATTTGGCCTTGGGTTCCAATACATTTATCCCCGGCTTTGAAGACCAATTGACCGGCCAAAAAATCGGTGCAACGGTTGATGTCAATGTCACATTCCCTGCCGAATACCATGCCAAAGAATTGGCTGGCAAAAAGGCTCTGTTTAAAACAACTATCAAAGAATTACGCCAATTCAAATTGCCCGAAATCAATGACGAATTTGCCAAAGGCTTCGGAATGGAAAACTTGGCCAAATTAAAAGACATGGTAAAAGGCGAATTGGATAAAGAATACGCCCGCGTTGCCCGCACCCATGCGAAACGTTCGCTTTTGGACGCTTTGGCCGCGGAATACGATTTTGAAGTCCCCGCCGGTATGGTTGATTTGGAATTCAATTCCATCATGGCCCAGTATGAACAGGCCAAAAAGGAAAATCGTCTGGATGCTGAAGAAAAATCCAAATCCGAAGACGCTATCAAAAAAGAATATCGTGCCATTGCCGAACGCCGCGTACGGTTAGGATTATTACTGGCTGAAGTCGCCAATCAAAACAAGGTTACTTTGTCCAATGAAGATTTAACCAATGCCGTGATGGCTGAGGCTCGCCGTTATCCCGGTCAGGAAAAGATGGTATTTGAGTACTATCAAAAGAATCCGCAGGCTGTGGAAGCTTTACGTGCGCCTTTGTTCGAAGAAAAAGTCGTTGACTTTATGCTCGGCAAAGTAAAGTTGGATGAGGAAACCGTTTCCGCCAAAGACTTGTATGACTTTGATCCGGACGCCCCGAAATCCAAGAAAAAAGGGAAATAAGGCCTTTAAGGGGGGCTATTCGGGGCCCCCTTTATTTTAAAGAATAGCAAATATGGTTAATAACGCAAAAAGAGAAGAAGCACTCAAAAAATTAATGGAAATAGCCCGTAATCGGACTATTCGTTTGTATGGTCACGTGGAAGATTTTTATCGCGGCGGCCGTGATTGGCCCGTCGATTGGCAAAATGAATTGGGAAACGGGTATTTTAAGGATAAAAAACGGCGTGAGGATGCCTTAAATAGCACCTTAGAACGCTTGGTCAGTGCAAATTTTCCCGATACCGTTGATCAAATAAACAAGGAAAAAAGTCTTATCCGCTTGATTTTGGATGCGGGTGCCAATCCAAATTTTTACAGCTATTTTTATAAAAAACCCCTTTTTGATCAATTTTTATCCGAAAGAAAAAGTTATGCGGCTTTGGAAATCGCCAAGACTGACGGTTTTACGTATCCCCAAAATCCGGACAGAACCTTTGAAAAATTGGCAGATTCGTTAACTTTTTACCTAGAATGGAAAGCCCCCTACCCCGGTGAAACCAAAGAAGAATCTGCTATCCACGCGCAAAATTGCACCGATCGAAAAGATTTGGTTCATCTGTTGTTTCAAAAGGGTTGTTATCCTCGCGATCCGGCTATTTTTGAAAAATTGGTTCCCATTGTTTTGGAAAAGGAACCGGATTTTTTTGATAAGAAGAAACAGCAAGTTATTTCGCATTTACAACGGGCAAAAACGCCCCTACAAATTTACAACGCTTTAATGGGACAAGGAAAGGAGAAATCATGATACAAGATTATTTAGTTCCCACCGTCATTGAACAAACCGGCCGTGGGGAAAGGGCCTTTGATATTTATTCGCGCCTTTTAAAGGAACGGATTATTTTTCTGACCGGCGAGGTCAATGATGAGGTTTCAAGCCTTATCTGCGCACAACTGCTGTTTTTAGAGGCCGAAAACCCCAAAAAGGAAATCTCCTTTTACATCAATTCCCCAGGCGGTGTTGTTACCTCGGGTTTAGCTATTTTGGACACAATGAATTATATCAAGTGCCCTGTTTCCACTGTTGTCATGGGTCAGGCCGCCTCTATGGGCAGTTTACTTTTAACCTGCGGGACCAAGGGACGTCGTTTTGCTTTACCGCACGCACGGGTCATGATTCACCAACCTTCCGGCGGTTTTCAGGGTCAAGCTACCGACATTGAAATCCATGCACGTGAAATTTTGGCGATTAAAGCACGCCTCAATCAAATTTATGTGGAACAAACCGGGCAAAAATTGTCCGTCATTGAAAAAGCCATGGAACGTGATAATTTCATGACGGCAGAAGAAGCGAAAAACTTTGGCCTTATCGACGCCGTTATTGTTCAGAAACCGGAGTAAGACATGACAGATACCACCCAAGACGAAGTCCGCCGTTGTTCTTTTTGCGGCAAAACCCAAAACGAAGTGCGCCGTTTAATTTCAGGCCGCGCTCTCAAATCCGGTGACGGAGAAGTCAAAACCGTTTTCATTTGCGATGAATGTGTGGATTTATGCCGCGATGTCATTAATGCCGGTGATCCCAAAGAAAACGAAAAAAAGACCGAACAACCGGAAACACCGCTTAAAACACCACAAGAAATTCATGCTGCACTGGACGATTACGTCATTGGGCAGAATCGGGCAAAAAAAGTACTGTCTGTGGCGGTCTATAATCATTACAAACGCCTGCGTAATAAAGATGCCAATGGTGCGGTAGAACTTGATAAATCGAATATTCTTCTTTTAGGACCGACGGGATCCGGTAAAACCTTACTGGCCAAGACATTGGCGCGGATTTTGGATGTGCCTTTTGCGATTGCGGATGCCACAACGTTGACCGAGGCCGGTTATGTCGGGGAAGACGTTGAAAATGTGGTCTTAAAACTGCTTCAAAACGCAAATTATGATGTATCGCGCGCCGAACGGGGTATAATTTATATTGATGAGATCGATAAAATTTCCCGCAAATCCGATGGCCCATCCATCACGCGCGACGTATCGGGCGAAGGTGTACAACAAGCCTTGCTCAAATTGATCGAAGGGACAATAGCTTCTCTCCCTCCCCAGGGCGGCCGCAAACACCCAAATCAAGAATATATAAAGGTTGATACCCAAAATATTCTGTTCATCTGTGGCGGTGCTTTTTCAGGGCTGGATAAAGTGATTGAAAATCGGGATGATTCGTCCTCTATCGGTTTCGGGGCCAAGGTTCGTGAAAAAGGCGATAAGAAAACGGGCGAATTACTGGCGAAATTAGAGCCTGCCGATTTACTCAAATACGGTCTTATTCCCGAATTTATCGGCCGTCTGCCCGTAGTAGTCAGTTTAGAAGACTTAGGTGAAAAAGACCTGGTCCGTATTTTGACTGAGCCTAAAAATGCTCTGGTTAAGCAATATCAAACCCTTTTCGGGATGGATAATGTAACCCTCACCTTTGAACCCGATGCGTTGACCGAGATGGCACATCAGGCCCTGGAACGGAACACGGGCGCCCGAGGACTTCGTTCGATTACTGAGGGGATTTTGCTTGACCTGATGTATGATTTACCGACAATCAATGCGGGACTAAAGGAAATTATCGTCAATAAAAATGTGGTTTTGGGTAAATCCAAACCCGTATTTGTTTATACAGACGAAGCCCAAAAGGCCGGATAAGTTTTAATCTTTTACAAAAACACCCGCCAATCGGCGGGTGTTTGTTTAAGACAAAACCTACTTATAATTCGGCTTCTTTTTTCAATTTTTTATGCATGACCCCGCGCGCGGATAAACGCCGTTTTTCATCGGGAATAGCCCCTTTAACATCGCCGGAATCGTATTCCGCTTTTAATTTACTCAACCGTTCTTTAAATCCCCTTCGGCTGGATGATTTAGCTGCTTTCGCTATATATTTGACATAAGTATCCAAATCAAAAATATCTTTCTTTAATTCTTGTAATGATTGATAATTTGGATCTTTTTTCAGTTTTGCCTCATACAGGTTTTTCATGGCGTTACGTTCACTTTCAGATAACACAGCCTTCATCTCGGGTGAATTCAGTTCCTGTAATTGTTTCCAAATGGGGTTTTGGGATTCAAAATTTTTCTTGTCGACATCATATTTCTTTTTATAAAAATCACGACAGTGCGTCCATTCCTTAATGCCGAATAATTGCACACAACGATGCTCCGATTTTGACACACCTTTGGGACACCAAACACTATTATCAAAATCTGAGTAGTAGTAGTAATTCCACTCTACAGGCTTCCCATTTAGAGAACCTAATTGAAAAGTTCCTCTGTCTGAGATATTTACTCCAAGCGCTTCCAGTCGTTTTTGGTTTTCCTCATTTTTAGGAAATTCAAGGCTATAATCATAAGAAGATATAGATATTGGCAAAAACTTCTTTCTAACTCGTTTTACAAAATCCGGTGTCTTTTCTGTCATAATAAACCTCCTATACTTAATTGACCTTATATTCTAAATTATACCATGGTTCCCTATTTCTGTCCAGCACTTTTTTTCGGGGGGAGGCTCTTTTTAACCGCCAAAATACATTTATCACTTGACAAAAGACGAAAACATACATAAATATTAATATATTATTTGGAGGTGTCGTCTATGGTTGTTTCTATTACAGATGGTGTTTATCCTGTTCTACCGCTTCGGGATATTGTAATTTTTCCGCACGTTGTTGTGCCTTTGTTTGTGGGGCGCGACAAGTCTATTGCTGCCCTTGAAAATGCGGTTGCTTTTAATAAAAACATTTTATTGGTTGCACAAACCGATTCGGATATCGATACCCCCCACACGGGCGATTTATACATGGTTGGCACCTTGGCCACCATTTTACAAATGGTAAAACTGCCTGACGGCACAGTAAAAATCTTGGTTGAAGGTAAAACCCGTGCCAAAGTGAAAGATTGGACACAAAATGAACTCTTTTTTGAAGCCTATGCCGAGGTAGTTGCCGATAAAGCTACTCGAGAAAAGGAAATTGAAGCCCTTTCCCGCTCCGTGCGTGATGCTTTCCGCGATTATATTCAATTGGATAAACAGGCCAATCCCGAACTTTTGGTTGCGATTGAAAAAATCCAAAAGCCCGAAGAATTGGCCGATATTATTGCCACACACCTGAATATTAAGGTTGAAGATAAGCAGAAACTTTTGGAACAAAATACTTTGGCCGCCCGCCTTGAAAGTTTGTTTAAACTAATGGAAAAAGAAATCGACGTACTACAGGTCGAACAAAAAATCCGCAAACGCGTCAAAAAACAAATGGAGAAAAGCCAACGCGAGTATTACTTGAATGAGCAAATAAAAGCCATTCAACAAGAACTCGGCGATGATGACGGCCGCGACGCCCCCGATTTGGAAAAGAAAATCAAAGCCGCCGGTATGAGTAAAGAAGCCGAAGACAAAGCCCTCGGCGAACTTAAAAAATTAAAAATGATGGGCCCGATGTCGGCCGAAGCCGGTGTTATTCGCAATTACTTGGATTGGCTGTTGGCACTTCCCTGGAAGAAAAAAGATACCCTGCAAACCGATTTAGCTCAGGCTAAAAAAATTCTGGATGAAGATCATTATGGTCTCGAAAAAGTTAAAGAACGTATTTTGGAATTCTTGGCTGTTCAAAAACGCACCAACAGTGTTAAGGGGTCTATTTTGTGTCTTGTGGGTCCTCCGGGGGTCGGTAAGACATCTCTGGGGCGGTCCATTGCGCGCGCCACGGGACGAACATTTGTAAAGGCATCCTTAGGCGGTATGCGTGATGAAGCCGAAATCCGTGGTCATCGACGTACTTATATCGGCTCTATGCCCGGCAAAATCATTCAAAATATGAAAAAAGCCAAGACCATTAACCCGCTCTTCTTGTTGGATGAAATTGATAAACTCGGGAACGATTATCGGGGCGATCCGTCTTCAGCGCTTTTGGAAGTGCTGGATCCCGAACAAAACACAACTTTCAGCGACCATTATCTAGAGGTTGATTATGACCTCTCCCACGTGATGTTTATCACCACGGCAAATACCCTTAAAATGCCGCGTCCCCTGTTGGACAGAATGGAGATTATTCAACTCTCCGGCTATACCGAACGGGAAAAAGTGGAAATTGCCAAACGCCACCTGATCGGGAAACAACTGAACTTGGCGGGCTTAAAACCGGAAGAACTCACCATCACGGATGATACCCTTTTGGAACTTATCCGGTGCTATACCCGTGAATCTGGTGTGCGAAATCTGGAACGGGAAATTGCCAATATCGCCCGTAAGGTTGTCAAAGAAATTCAAATCGAAAACCTTAAATCCGTAACCGTTACGACCAAAAACCTTAAAAAATACGCGGGTGTTCCCAAATATATCTTCGGCGTAGCGGAAAACGAAGATCAAATCGGCACGACAACAGGCCTTGCGTGGACAGAGGTCGGCGGTGAAATCCTATCCATTGAAGCCGTCACCATGCCCGGTAAAGGCCATGTAACCTTAACGGGGCAACTCGGCGACGTGATGAAAGAGTCTGTTGAGGCCGCTCGTTCTTTCGTGCGATCCCGTCATGCCCAATTTGGCATAGCCTCCGAAGTATTTGAAAAGAATGACCTGCATGTCCATGTCCCCGAAGGCGCCACACCCAAAGACGGCCCTTCCGCCGGTATCGCCATGATGACGTCCTTGGTATCGGCCCTAACCGGCAATCCCGTGCGTAAAAGCGTTGCCATGACCGGTGAAATTACGTTGCGCGGCCATGTTTTACCGATTGGAGGACTAAAGGAAAAATTATTGGCGGCTTTGCGTGCCGGTATCAAGACGGTGATTATCCCCGAAGAAAACAAAAAGGATCTTGAGGAAATCCCCGACGAGGTTAAGCAAAACATCCGCATCGTTCCGGTATCCCGCGCCGAGCAGGTGCTGACCATCGCGCTTAAAAAGCGCCTAAAACCGTTACCATTAGGGTAGGATATAAAAAATTACCATTTTTAAGCTTTAATTTGCCCCTCTAAAAAGAGAAAAAGTCTTTATTTTTACTCTTTTCAAAAGGGCAAAAATATGGTATAATATCCACATGATAAAAGCAAATACTAATACACAACAAGACACGACTATAATTCCCTTTACCGAAGAAAAAGGGGATATAGAACACGCCATCAGGTGTACTCGTCAAGCATTAAATCGAGCCCAAAGCCCGTGGCTAAAAGAGGCATGCGCTTATCGCCTTAAAATGCTCAGCGAACAACTTACCCGACAAAGAACCATCTAGCCCCAAAAGGCTATATTACCCCCTTAAAAACCACCAAGATTTTAGGCGATTTTTAATACCTAAATATTCGGGTTGATAAATCCCTTTTTGTTTAAGATCCCAAACGAGCGGACGGGATAAAGTATACCATTTATCGACATGCTCTCGGTCATATTTTCTGGGTGCCCAAATTGTCGCTTTAAAAATTTGCCGTGCAATTCTTTTATTTAACAATCGCCTTGTTTCAGGGTACAATTCTTTATCTTTAAAATAATCATGCCAATGGGTTGCTATTTGAATATTTCCCACAATCTTTTTTTCCGAAAAATTGGAATGTGTTGTAGACCCTTCCCGTACCCGATAAAAATAGAGCTTTTCCGGCAAATAAGAAGCCTGTTTTGCCTGATACAAAACCGGGTATAAAAAGACTAAATCCTGCCCCATCTGAACACCTTTCGGGAACCAGATATCTTTTAGGACAGATTTTTTGTACAATTTGGCCCAAATAGAGGAAACAATTTTTGGGTTCTTAGCCAAGAATCGATCAAAAACGGCATCATATGTTCTAACATTTCCTCTCACTTTTGAAACACTTCCTTTTTTAAAAGGTGCATTTTGCGCATTACACGAAATAATATCGGAACCCGTCGATACAATTTTATCATACATTTCTTCCAAAAAGGTATCCGCCAAAGCATCATCTGAATCCAAAAAACAGATATAATCTCCCTTTGCCTGCTTTAAGCCATTATTTCTGGCCTCAGACACACCTTGATTTTCTTGGGTTATAACCTGAATACGCTTATCTTTTTGGGCATAATCAGCCAAAATTTTTCCGCAATTATCCGGACTACCGTCATCAATACAGATAGCTTCAAAATCTGTAAAAGTTTGCGCCAAAACAGAATCCAAACACTCCGGCAAGTATTTTTCGACTTTGTACACAGGGATAATAATGGATATTTGCGGCATTTTTCCTCCTTTTTAAGCACCGCCATCTAACCATAAAGCCCCCAAAAAGTCAAGCTTTTTTTTCTGGACGATATCTAAATGGATTCGATTTTATACCTTAGTTTTATTATCAGCAATCCCTTGATATCTTCATATAACAGGAAAAGTTATACCTCTGATAATTTCAAAATGGCTATAAAATATTTTATAATCAAAAACTTATTATTTATTTCGTTTTTTATATGATTATATTTTCAAAAATAGCTTGATTTTAAGGAAGTTTTCATGTATAGCAGAATTAGATTATGAGGGAATATGCAAAATGAAAGGAAAACAATAATGGAAAATGTAAAAAGAATGATAGGATATACCCTTCTTGCGGGAATAGCTGCTTTTGCTCAAATTGCTGAAGCAGGACCTCGTCGCGCACGAAAAACGGTAACCCCTCAAAGAGATGTTGCCGGCATGGCACACCAATCAGAAAAAGATGAAGATACTATGATTAATGCCCCTTCATTGATAACATCTCAACGGGGAACACAAATAGCTCAGGTTTTTTCAACGACATCAGACGTAAAGGTCCAACGAGGTGATGCAATTATTCCCGTTCGTTTGGAAGGGGTGAATAAAATGCAATCAGCAGACAGGCGGGTATTCTTAAATAATTTAGTAGCCATTAAGGAAGCAAGTACTGCTTGGGAACGTATTAATAAATGCATGAAAGATAAAGGAATTGATGATTTTAGCACCGGTCAGCCCCTACGTGTTTTTTGGGAAGATATAAATGGTGTATTGTTCGCACGGTGTAACGACCCCAAAACACAAGAGATGAAGCAGTTTTGTTTTGATAAAAAAGGTCTGGAAATTTCGCCAAAACGTGTTGGTAAAATAAAGCGACTTTATCGTTACCAAAAGAATTTGAATATCTTGTGCGCTCAAACGATAAAAGGCGGGTGCTTGGCTGTAGAAATTGATCAATCGGCTCCCTGTCCCACATTTACCTATAAGGATTCTAAGGGCGCACAATATACATGCCTGGGTGACTCCGTTTTTGTTATCGAAAAAGAGGGTGTAGTTACTGCTTATCGTGGTGCTATGAAAGAATTACAACGAGAGATAAAACTTCAAGAAAAACAACAAAGACAGAGATTATAGACTACGGATACTGACAGAGTTAAAACAAAAATTGAATCATATCTCATGTATGATAGGTGGGGTTATTTTATTCTTCCTAAGGGTATGTGTATTATCCATATATTTTTTTGATTTTCATAAGATATGCATCTTAGGTTAATATTTTACTCATAAAAATCAAACTTTTTCTTAATTTTTATGATAATTTTTGTTTTGTTCTATATATGAATCACATTACAATTTGACAGAATATTAAAATCGTGTTATACTTAGATAGTGATGTGAGTTTATGACGAAAGGAGAAGGAACCATGGCAGAAGAAAAAAAGAGATCAGGTTTAGCATCCTATTTGGGAAAGTATGCCGATAAGGTGTGGTTTGATAATCAACCGGTCGTTGAATCGGACGAATATTCGTTAAATACAACCTGTCGGGTAAAAATCAAATCCGATGATGGTGATTCTTATCAAGATGTTCCCTTGGGACCAACGGAAATTTATGCCTATCCCGACGGGGACCAAACCAAAGAAGCCGTTTTAAAAGGAATCTTGGATGGCGAAGGCTACTTGGTTCCTTGCCATAAAAATGAAAAAGGTGACTTTGAAGTCATCACTGAAGATCAACAAATTCAAGTCATTCCTTCGGCGGAAAATGTGGCCAAAGCATCAGATTTGCCCCGAACTGTTGTGAAAACAAATATGCTCAATCGTCAAAGCGTCTTTCAATCCGAGGAAACCATCAAAGATTCCGACGGTAAAACTTTTCATGAATCTGAGGCCTATACTCTCACACACATGAGTGGCGGTAAGCCCATCGGACCGATAGAATACTACACACAACCGCAAGACGGTCAAAAAAAAGCGGCTTTTTTCGGCATATTGGGAATGGATGGGAACTTAATCCCTTGTACTCGCAATGCCGAAGGCAATATTGAATTCACGGATATAAATCAACAAAAACAAGTGATTAAATCTGCAGAAAACGAATTAAAGGAAAACCCCCAATACGCCCAAGTCATTCGCACAGACTATTTCATGGGGCGCCCCATAGGGCAAAGGCCGGTTAAGGAATATGGTTCTACCTATACACTAACGGCTGTGCGCGGAAAACAACCCATTGCACCGACTGAGTATTATACCGAAAGTCCTAACGGCGAAGACGAATTTATCGGCATATTAGATGCAAACGGGCAAGTCATTCCCTGCACACATAATGCCGATGGTGATTTAGAGGTTGATAACGGCGACGGCCAAAAACAAGTGATTAAATCCGCGGAAAACGAATTACGCTCAGATTCGAACGGATCCTGCCAAATTATTCGGACGGATTATACTTTGGGTCAACCGGGGAAAGAGACGGTTATACCGAATTTTTACGCACGAATCAATCAGCATACGCAAGAGCAAACAAACGGCGTCTATTATACTACCAGCAAGATTTTAGGAATGGGACGCAACTCACCCAGAGGAGGAAGAGGAAAAATGGGGGAAGAAGGTGTAAGCGGTCCAGCCAGCCCCACTGCTCCCGAAAAAGAAGACAACCTATTCTCCGACCCTCGGGCAAAAGACAAGTTAACTCCCAAAAGGTAGCATTAAAAAAACACCCGCACAAATGCGGGTGTTTTTCATAAGGCTTTTTATTATTGTTCCAAAATGGCAACGCCCGGCAGGGTTTTCCCTTCCATCCATTCCAAAAAGGCACCACCCGCCGCCGATACATAGGTCATATCGGGTTCAGCTCCCGCTTTTTTCAGGGCTGACACCGTATCCCCGCCACCGGCTACAGAAGTTAATTTACCCTCTTTGGTTAAGGTTGCAACCGCTTTGGCAATTTCGTTAGTGGATTTATCAAACGGCTTAATCTCAAAGGCACCCACAGGTCCGTTCCAAATAAGCGTTTTACATTTCTTAATCGTGTCAATAAAGGCTTCGGCAGACTTTGGTCCGATATCCAACAACACCTTTCCCGCCGGCACTTTATCCGCATCGGATACATGGGGTTCTTGTCCTTCACCAAACGCATCCGCCCATGTCAGGTCAGACGGCAACACAATCGTGCAGTTCCCAGCATTAGCCAAAATGGATTTGGCCGTATCAATCATGGTCGGCTCCACCAAAGAACCTTCTCCCATCGGAATACCTTTGGCTGCTAGGAATGTATGAGCCATTCCGCCCCCGATACACAAGTAATCCACTTTTTTAACCAAATTCGATAACAAATCCAACTTAGTCGACACTTTTGACCCGCCCACCAAGGCAACGGCCGGCCGCACCGGATTCCCGAGGGCTTTATCAAGCGCCTCCAATTCTTCCTGCATCAAGCGCCCTGCCCCGCGCGGCAATAAGTGCGCCATTCCTTCCGTTGAAGCATGTGCCCGATGAGCCGTCGAAAAAGCATCATTGATGTAAATATCGATTCCGCTGGCCAATTGTTCGGCGAAAGTATGGTCATTTGCTTCTTCACCGGCATAAAAGCGCAGGTTCTCAAGCAAAATCACATCACCTTGTTTCATGGCGCGCACGGCTTCGTCGCGCTTATCCCCGATACAATTGTCCACAAAAGTGACTTTAAGGCCACTGGCTTTTTCAATTGCCGGTACCATAAACGCCATCGAAAATTCTGACTTTTTCTCACCTTTTGGCCGTCCAAAATGTGAAGCCACAACCACTTTACCGCCTTTTCCAACAATTTCTTTCAATGTCGGAACAAACCGATCAATTCGGGTCATATCCGTAATTTTTCCGTCTTTAGCCGGCACGTTTAGGTCCGCCCGCACAAAAACGGTCTTTCCGTTAAAATCAAAATCATTTAAAGTTTTAAATTGCATATTTTTTCCTTTCATTAAAAATTGTGGCGATATTTCACCACATTTTTCCCGAAAAAGCAAGAATAAAATTTGACATCGGCGTAAAAGCGTGCTAAAAAGGACAAAAGTTTACGAAAGGACAAACCATGTTTAAAAAAGCCGAAAACGTTAAAGAATTTGTGGAACGCGTGGACGCTTCCAAAAAATTGAACCCCAAGGATTTATCCTCGGATCAAGACTTGACAATCGCCATCATGAATTTGATTTCCATTGAAGAGCATCTCATGTTTTCCGGCGCCAAAACCGGTAAGAACAGTTTTTTTGACATGATTCGTGACATTCGGGAAACACGTAAGAACCTGATGTTAAAAATCATTCCGGCGTATGAAGGCGAAGTGTGGTGCATTTCAAAACACCTCTTGGCGACAAGTATGCGCCTGATGGAAGTCGGCACCAAGCAACAAAGCATGAACAACACCGAAGAAGCCTATAAACTCTTCAACCAAGCTTATGATTTGTATTGCTTGTTCTGGGGGCTAAATATGAACCTGATTGACACGAAAGATGTCAAATGGATTTCTGATTCTGATGAAAAAACAAAGAAAATTGCCACCCGCCTGACGGATACGCCCGCCCCGACGGATGAGCCTAAAACCGGCTTTCAAAAAATGAAAGCTTTCATTAAAAACGCTGTTAACTGTTGTATTGAGTAATCACATGAAAAAAATCTTTGCTCTTTTACTTGTCATAATCGGTTTTTTCTTTTTCCTGATGAAGCGGGGGGAACAAATTGCCCTGGATAGCATTCCGCAAAACGCACTTGTCGTATTTACCAAAACGGGTTGTTATCATTGTCATGACGCGATGACCTTTATTAATGCCGACGTTAAAAAACAATTCCCGGCTTTACCCATCTTGAACTGGGATATCGACCATGATAACAATTTTGCGCGCTTAATGGCTCTGGCAAAACGTCATCGCATCCCTCACGATAGGCTCGGAACACCGGTAATTTACTTCAACGGTCAAATCTTAGTCGGCTGGGATGAGCGGTATGAGCAAAAATTACTGGATATCGTCAAAACAAACATCGCCCCCCCAAGAAAGAGATAAGGTCATTTTCCTTTTTCTTTTCCCCCTCCTCCAAAAAAGACTTGACAAGAGCCTCAAAATAGGCTAAAAGGATACACGCTTTTTGTGCCGCTGTGGCTCAGTGGTAGAGCACATCCTTGGTAAGGATGGGGTCGAGAGTCCGATTCTCTCCAGCGGCACCATTACAAAAATAATGTCCTGATTTTTAGGACATTTTTTTTTGACTTTTGAAAGCGGTGTTACAGTCCAGGGCTACAGGGATGAAGGGGGGTGATGACTGTCCTAAAATCCCTCTTGTGTTACCCGACCATTCGTCATAAAAATTTAAATGTAAAACTTGGGTAAAAGGATTGAGTGGGCAAATGGTTTAAATGACCATCTGTCACAAATATTTTAATAACCTCTTTGTCAAGATGGATTGACCCTCTTCATAAAGTCGGTCTAGGTAAAGACGTTTTGTGATACCGTCATTTAAATCTGCAATGTTTCGTATTAAATTGTGGACTGAATCTATTGAGGGATGACGTTGCTCGCATAATATCATTCCATAGTAATACTTATTTTTATTTAAAAACTGCTCAGAAAATTGGTACTGACTATCTATATACCCTAATTTCTTGAGGTATTTGTAGCATTTCGTTATAAACTGGGCATCCTCTGTTTGCTCTTGGTTACGTGGGTCACTCAGTTCATCTGCCACCTCATCATCAATTGATTTGACCTTCTCTGGCGCAGGTGGCACGGTTCGTTCTGGGGTATTCAAATTTCTTTTTATTTCAGACAATTTTTCAGCAATGTCATTAAAGTCTAATATCATTAAGTCTCCTTATGTGTCTTAATGTATTTATTCTGTAGCGATTAAATAACGGAATCTAACAATTTTGAATAGGTTTAATTTTTTATTTGCACTAATCATAAAAATTATTTAAACTTAGCCCAAAGATGTATGATACTGAAATTATAGGGAAAGGAAGACATTATGAATTATTTTACAAATCCGATGTCTAATGTTATTAAAAAAGGAATGAAATGAAAAAATTTTTAAAATGGATGTTTATAATTTTATTTTCTTTGTTATTTATTGGCCTTTTGACGGGTGTTGTTTTCATTTATAATTTAGATTTAAATACCTATAAACCACAAATTGAGCAGATGGTCTTAAAACAAACTGGGCGAAAATTGTCCCTAATGGGTGATATCGGCTTTAAAATGTCTTTGAAACCAACTCTTAATATAAAAAAGGCTTCACTTGCGGATGCAAATTGGGCAGGAGATACCCCAATGATAATGGCAGAGGAAGTTGATGTTTCTATTGCGATTATCCCTTTGTTTAGTAAAGAGATTTGTGTTGAAAACATTAAGCTTATTCAACCAAAGATTCATTTGTCATTGAATGAAAAAGGTGAAGGAAATTGGATTTTTGAAGAGCAAATATCAAAAGTAACCGAAAATATCCCTGAAACACAGAAAGGTTTTCTCTCTGATATGAAGTTGATGATTAAACAGCTTTCTGTTGAAGATGGCATTATAACCTATGATAGTTCAAAAACGAAGATGAACTTGCAAATAAAATATCTCTCTTTAAAACCGGATAAAAATCAGATATTTGTGGATTATAACCTTTTATACAATGATCAGAAAGTTAAAGGTACGATGAAAGGAGATGCTCTGGAACATTTGATAAAGGGGAAATCATATCATGCCGAAATTGATACAGATGCTTTGAATTGTCAGATAAAGGCGTCTGTTGAAGCAACCGATATTTTTGAAAATTGGAATGTTAAAGGAGAAGTTGATGTTATTTCTTCAGAAGGAAATTTTAATCTGCCAGCATTTCATTTAAAATCAGACATAAATGCTGCCCCCAAAAAAATATCTTTCAAAACAAAACAGTTGGATTTTGGTAAAAGTATTTTACAAGCAGAGGCGGATATATCCTTAAAGGAAAAAATGGATATTCAGGCTAAGATTAATGCTTCTTTACTGGATATTCCTTCTTTAACTTTTTCACAGGAAAAAGCGTTATCAATAAAAAACAGTCAAAATACAAAAGCAGGTTTTCCCCAAAAAGGAGAACTTAATTTGAATTTTCTCAACCAATTTAATGCACATATTGTTTTTGATATTCAGCAGCTGAATTTAACAAAAGATTTTATTTTAAATCAAATGACGGGAATAGCGGATATCCAAAACGGGATTTTA
>JAFYHG010000033.1 GCA_017539265.1 Alphaproteobacteria bacterium
ATAGTTCCTAATGCACTTCACGGCCCATCTACCTAAATAGCCGTCCGTGCATCCGTTTCCTATCCTATATTCACTCTCTCTAACATCCGCCGCCTTCCGACAGCGAAACGCATTATATACTATATATTCTGTGTTGTCAAGCAAAATTTGAAAGATTTTTTATATTTTTTTGATTAAATAAAATACCACAAAATTATTCTAATTTATTCAAATCGTTAAAAAGAAAAAACAATAACAAAAAAATTACAAAAGAAATAGAAAATCCCCCGAAAAAGGGATAAGATGATAAAACATGTTCATGATAAGAGAGGGATTTTCAAAGTAAATCGAAAACAGAAATTATTATCCGCCGATTTGAACGGATGAAACAGCATTTTCAATAGTTTCATCATGTTCAATATCCTCGGGCATTTTGGGAGCGGGTAGAAGAGAACTCATTTCCTTATAAGGAGAAGTCTTATAACATAGCGGGGTTTCTGCACGAATGGGTTGGCGTAAGTGTCCGGCATAAATAACCAGTTGTTTATTTATCGCCATGGATAAAATACCGGCGCCCCCGATGACAGTATCGGCCTGAATTTTAATTTTATGGGAGCGTTCATGATAAAAGTTATAAAGCCCTTTTTTCATCTTACCGCTACCCCAAAAGGGACCTAAGCGGCTTTGATCACTACTGTAAGAATGAACAACTTTGGTTAATGAAGGCAAACCTTTTAACAACGGATTACGCGTTTCGGGATTGTTTTGGCGTTTGACAATCTTAACGGCAGAAGAAGACAAAATCACATCGGTTGTTTCTTGACCGTACTTGGCGGAAATTTGATGCCAATCTTGAACGGAAACCAAGAACATATTTTGTTTTGCGCGACCAAAAACAATACCGTCAGAAATACTTTGCAAAGAAGGCATATGTTGAAATTCATCCAAAATAAAGCCCATGGGATATGGACCGACTTTACCGTCATCAGGACCATGTTCCATCAAGTACCCTGTCGCCATATTAATAAAAAGAGTACTGAGCAAAATAGAAGAGTTTAAGTCCTCATACGGCACAGACATATAGACGGTAACAGGCATGTATTCACCTGTTTCGGGATCTTTCATACCTCTGAGCTGATCATAATTAAAATCATTCATACTGGTTCTGGTGCGGACGGCCGCATTCTTAAACAGATTAATCCCCGAAAGAGCCATAGAAATAACGGAACCGCGCTGTTTATCAGGAAGGCTTGAAACCTGATTAAGTTCCAAAAGCGTCCGCCGACCGTATCCGTAGTAAGCCGTTTCCAACACAATATCGTCCAACAATATCTTCCACGCATCCGTCATCATCACGGTAGGATCACCCATGCGGCGACGTTCGGCCAATTGTTCATTTATTTGAATTTGAGAATTGGTAATAATATCCAAGAGCATTGCAAAACAGGCGTCTTTTGCCCCCTGCCAGTTGGGCGGGAGCGGATCCCAGCGCCCGATCGGCAAATAGTTTTGAAGTGTAATTTTTTTCTCCTCAGCATTTTTTATAGCCGATACAACCTCAGGGAAATCACGCATAGATTTATAGTATGAGAGCAAAACTGCGTAATCTTCATCATCCAGCGCCCCCTCTTGAAGGCGCGAGACAAAGTAGTCATTGGCATTGGCCTGTTCAACCTTACCACATAAATACCCTGTTAATCCCGTGAGGCACCCCCTGCCCGATTTAGTCCAATACGGATCTGCCCCCGTGGGACCATCAGGAATCAAAAACGAAATTAAGGTATCAATATAACCTTCACGGCCGGCATGAAGAGGCGGTAGATTACCGCCACCGATCGGATTCCAACAGGGCCAACGTATCCCCTTTTGAGTATCGTCCACACCGGCCCAATTCATCATAAAAACGGGTCCCAATTCGGCACGATGGCCACTGGTAAGTTTGGCTAATTCCCCTTTAGGATCATTGATAATAAGGCAGGCATTATCCATTTCCAAAATCGCGGGGACAACAACCCCCAAAGTTTTACCGGATCCCGGCATACCGATACAGAAAACAGACCTGGTATCGGGGAGTTTTAATTTCTTTTTCTTAGGGCCGAACGTACCTAAAAATAAATACTTTCCATCAAAAAGACCCATTTTTTGAATTTCATCATCTCGCGCTTCATGGCCGGAACCAAATGTTTGATCTTGAAAGGTATAGGGATTCAAAACAAAAAGCCACAGTTCATACATAAAAAAGAAAAAGGTTGGGATTAAAGGAAATTTCCATGCGAAAAAACTATCCCATGTGTAATGAAGCGGTTCATGAAAAGCATAACCGTAGAACCAACGCCATCCGGCTTGCCACGGCCAAAAAATATGACCGGAAAGCGTCTTTCCCCAAAAAGAGAGGTAAAGGGAACTTAAACTACGCTCGTTATAAGGCATCAACCATTCGGTAAAAGGTAATAAAAACAAATAACATACCCATAAAATCATAAAACCGGCCAAAGCCCGCCACCACCACCATTTCAGGCAGTTACGACGGGAAGCAAATTTACTGTCAAAAAAATCAAAAATCATACTATGTCCTGTTTTTGTGTTTCTTTTCTTTCGGTTTTTGGGGACGAATTTGTTCGTGTATCAAACGGGGTTTAGGGGTATTATCGGGAAGGACCATACTGTTATCCGTTTCATCGGTCGGTGCAGATTTTATAGGTTTGGAAACAGGGGGCGTTTCGGTTCGTTCAAATTCATCTTTTTTCTGAGCGGGACGCGAGGGATTTTTAGCCTTTGGTGGCAAAACTTCAAGTTGTTGTTTTGCATAAGTTTCCAATTCCAACCGTTTGTTTTTTAATGATTTTAATGTTTCTTCTTTAAGCTTTTTTTCTTGTAATTTCTGAACATCCAGCAAGTCTTTTTGCCAGTTATCCATACTCAGTTTTTGAAGGGGATTGATGTAAACCCCACGCAAATTAACCCCCTCAAGATTGAACATGGAAAGGTCCAATCCGGACAGGTCAATTTTCGATAAATCCAGACGCCTTAAATCCAGACACATCAGTTCCGAACGCGTAAGAGAGTGAATTTCAATTTCACCGGATTCAAGTTTTTGAATAAGAACTTCCATGACAGATAAACGATTTTCAAAATCAGCATCGGCAACAGTATTTTTCGTTTTAAGGCGGCGCAAATATGTTTTTGAAAAATCGGCACCGGTCAGAATAGCCTCAGACAAATCGGTATCTTCAAAATAAGCTTCCGTAAAATCGCAATCGGTAAAATCAGCTCCACGGGCATCTGTTTGATAAAAGATAGCCCCTTTAAAAGAGGCACCCGCAAAATGGCCACCGGATATATCGGCGCCTTTTAAATTAATACCTGAAAAATCCTGACCGGACAGATCCCGACCGGCGCGAATATCTTCAACCAACTTTACGGCACGAGCATCAGAATGATAGTCATTGCGCTGAGAGGGTAAGACATAATCTTCTGCTTCTAAACCAAGGGAAAAGTATATCATATCCTTTTCGGAAACCTTGGTATTTGCTAATTTCATCTGTGGTCGTTTTAGTTCTGTCATAAGGCTATTATAACACACTTTTTTAAAAAAGAAATAAAAAAAGAGTGACTTTTGATTTTATTTGCGCTATAAGGGTAATTATGATTTATTTATGGTCCCTTTTTGTGATTTTGTTCGACCAATTATCCAAGATAATCGTTTTGGATAAGTGTGTGGAACACGAAACCATGGAAATATTTCCCCTATTTAACCTGTTTTTAACCTTTAACAGAGGGGTTAGTTTTTCCCTGTTAACAAGCGATTCGGCCTATGCACCGATGTTATTATCCGCTTTTACATTGGTGGTAGCGGGATTACTTATCTATTGGATACAAAAAGAAAAAAATAAAATGGCAAAGGTAGGGCTGGCTCTTATCTTGGGGGGTGCATTAGGAAATGTTATTGACCGAATCCGATTCGGGGCAGTTGTCGATTTTCTGGATTTTTATCTGGGGGAATACCACTGGCCGGCATTTAATATCGCCGACAGCGCCATTTGTATCGGGGTTGCCATCTTGCTTTTAAGTTCGTTTAAAAAAGGAGAGAAAAAATGAAAAAAATATGTATAATTTTGCTTTTGTGTTGTTCGGTAATAGCGTGCAGCGGTGTTAAAAAACCGCCTTTGTCACCGACACAGGTGGTAGATGGCAAGTCCATTATCATCCCACCGGAATTTGATATTGTGCCGGAAGAAGAAGTGACTCAATCAGATTTAAAACAATAAAAAGGGAAACCTATATGCGTTTTTTACTAACATTACTGTATTCTCTAATAATAGTTCCCATCTGCACAGCAGCACCCATACTATTCCTAGTAGTATCTATATTATCAATGCAGAGTATTCCCTTTTTAATTATGGTATTTCTATTGGGCGGTTTTCTTTGGTTTCTATCCATATGGTTTCTTTTTCATTTATGGAAATTATATATTGAAAACAGCAAACAAAAATCAAATATCGAAAAATATCTAATCTCTATTCAGAAACATTCTTTCGTTGGTAGAATTTTAATATTTTTTGTCTTTCTGGGGATATTATTTATGACTTATTACGCGTTAATTTGTTTTTTCATGTTTATATAAAAGGAGAATAAAAATATGAAAGAAATTTATACACAATTACAAAGGCATAGTAACGTTATTAAAAGTTTAACTTTAAGAGAATTATTTGCCAAAAATCCCAATCGATTTGAGGAATTTCATGTAGATTGGCAGGACTTTTTGTTGGACTATTCCAAAAATAATATCAATGCGGAAACGATAGATTTGCTTATCCGGCTGGCAGAAGAATCAAACCTGAAGCAAGCGATTCAAGATATGTTCACCGGTAAACGTATCAACACAACGGAAAATCGGGCTGTTTTACATACAGCCCTGAGGAATCGGGACAATCATCCCATTTTGTTGGACGGCAAAGACGTCATGCCGGAAATTAACGCCGTATTAGATAAAATGCATACCTTTTCGGATAAGGTAAGAAACGGCAGTTGGGTCGGTGCAACTGGTAAAGCCATTACAGATGTCGTGAATATCGGTATCGGCGGTTCGGATTTGGGGCCGGCCATGGCGGTAGAAGCATTAAAACATTACAAAGCAAAAAACATTAATTTTCACTTTGTTTCCAATGTGGACGGAACAGATATGGCGGAAAACCTGAGGACTTGTGCGCCGGAAACGACTCTGTTCATTATTTCATCAAAAACATTTACGACTTTGGAAACCCTGACGAATGCGAAAACAGCACGGGAATGGCTTGTAAAAGCCCTGGGGGAACAGGCGGTTAAAAAGCACTTTGTAGCCGTATCCACCAATACCCCTGCCGTAGCGGAATTCGGCATTGATACGGACAATATGTTTGTATTCTGGGATTTTGTGGGGGGAAGATACTCCCTGTGGTCAGCGATCGGGCTATCGTTAATGATCGCAATCGGATATGATCAGTTTGTAGAACTTCTAACCGGCGCTTTTGAGATGGATAAGCATTTTCAAACCGCTGATTTTAAACATAATATGCCCGTCATTATGGGCTTGTTGGAAGTGTGGTACAGCACATATATGAACGCGGAAAGCCATGCGGTGCTACCCTATGATCAATACCTGAGGCGGCTGCCGGCATATTGCAACAATTGGATATGGAAAGCAACGGCAAAGGCGTGAAAAAAAGCGGTCGTTTTGTGGATTATAAAACGGGAACAATCCTGTTCGGGGAACCCGGAACAAACGGACAACATTCGTTCTATCAGTTGATTCATCAGGGAACTCACCTGATTCCGTGCGACTTTATTGCGCCGATTGAAACCTTAAACAAGGTGGGAAACCACCATACGCTGTTGCTGGCGAACTTTGTGGCACAAACAGAAGCCCTTATGATGGGAAAAACGGCGGAAGAACTCCGCGCCGAAGGGGTTAAAGAAGAACTCATCCCCTTTAAAACATTTACAGGAAATCGGCCAAGCACCAGTATCTTATTCAATAAATTAACGCCTAAAACATTGGGAAACCTGATTGCCTTGTATGAGCACAAAGTCTTTGTATCGGGTGTCATCTGGGGCATTGACAGTTTTGACCAATGGGGGGTTGAACTTGGGAAACAGTTGGCAAAGAAAATCATTCCGGAACTGACGGATAAGGGCGAATTAAAGCACGATTCGTCCACTAATGCGTTAATTACCCGCATTCGGCAAGGGAAAGTGTAAATTCAAGATTATTTTATCTTACCTTTAATCCCTCTTCGGAGAACATCCAAAGAGGGAAAAAATTGCTTTCTTTAATAAATAGGAAAGCGGATTGATAATTTAAAAAAATCAATTTTATTCAATAAGATAAAAATAAAATATTTATTGGGAATACCACTATATTTTCGAAAAAACTTTACAAAAATATCACTTCATGGTATAATTAGAGTGTAGGGTTTGTTTTATATAAGGAGGTATAAAATGCAGAACCAAGCACAATTTAATCAATGTATCCAAGAAGGCGAGCATATCAAAGCCGTTAAAATTTTAGAGCAAAATGGGCTTATCCACTTACGCGAGACAAGGAGTCGGAATAACTTTACAAGTGATGTCTTGTTAAGTGCCCGCGTAAAGCATCTAGGAGATAATCTGTATGGTGTGGGTATATGCTATAACAGTTATTATTATATGCTTCATCAATCGTTATGGGAACAACATCCCGATAATGGTGTCCATGATCGCTTTGATGGGGAGGTAATGTTGGTTGATTTAGAAAAAGGTGTTTTAAAATCACAGAAAATCGATTCTTCCAAAAAGCAAATTAATTGGGATAGTCTGGAATGGCGGTTAAATGAGCTCAATTATCAACACTATTTAACTTCTTTCCAAGAAAGAGCTGCCAAGGAAAAAAGAGACGAAGAAAAAATTAAAGAGGATCTTTTGGTAAAATTTGGTGGTGAATACATTTCCGGTTTTTATCCTGAAGTTAACGGGATTCAGTTTATTCCATTAACTAAGGATGATAAATATGCTTGCTTTGGGGCCTATATGACAATACCTTATATGGACAACGATTTGGCACCCGGACTTGATTATGTTAATCGCCATTTGATTGCCGTTGTCGGCCTTTGTGAAGGAAACAAAATTTTAAAAACGAAACAATGGGATCAAAACGCTTTTCATTTTTTCGTGACGGACCGAGATGGTATTCAAACTGATTTTAAACGAGAATTTATCGGTTCTCCAACAGTAGAGGTCAGCGGCGATATTTGCCGAATGACACCGCGAATTTTGGAAAAGCCAACTTTTTTTGCCGATATGGCAGATAAAATGAGAGGAGAAAGAGAAATGAGTGAACAAATCGGTTTTACTGTTCCGGAATCTATCAGGGATCCGCAAACACCCGAAAAAGTGAAGGGAACAGAAGGAAAAACATCTGAAACTTCCCCAAAACAAGAAGAAGCAACAAAGGTAAATACATCAGCTCGCGTCAGAGAATACCTGACAAAACAGTTAAACGCTACGGAAGTATCTGATGTCATCGGTGTTAAATTAGAGAACGGATATACCGCTTTCGGAACCTATGCCAAACGGGATGGGAAAGTATCTTGTATGACCGTTTATTGCAGAGATAATGAGGTTCTGGCCACAGACAGTGCTATTATCGCAAAAGGGACATGCCCCAGATTAGACGGCATATCGGTAAATTATAGCGATGGCTTTCCATCTGTGATAAAGATCGATTCTGCCGCCGGTTCCAGAACATTTTCTGTACCAGGAAAAATTATCGATGGCATGAAAACAGGAAATCATCCTGCACCGATCACAGAACAAAAAGCTGTACCTGCGACACCGCAGGAAGCGTCAAAACCGAAACAGGTTACTTTAGAACAGGTGCAGAATTATCTCCTTGAACAAAAGGGGGTAAGTGAAATGTCTGAATTTATCCCTGTTAATATTGGGAAAAATAGTAGCCATGTAGCCTTTGGCGGATATACCAAAAAAGGTGGAAAAGTCAGTTGTACAGTTGTATACTGTAAAGGGGGAGAAATTATAGATACGACTAATGTAGGCATTTCGGCAAAGAATTGCCCTAATCCCAATGGCGTAGCGGTATGGCGCAACCCACCAATGGTAGAGGTAAGTTATCAAGGGGCCATATCAGACTATATGACAAGAATGTTTCTATATGGAATGATGTCCAGAGAGGAAGCACTCCGCAACGCCACAGTAACGACTAAAATCCCCATTCCCAGAAAAGTCCGGAAAAGCTTGGAACAGGAAGCAAATCCTCAGCAAAATACCAGTTTCTGGGCACGCCTGTTCAGATGGGGTGGTAACGGCGGTAATGGCTAATAAAATATACTGACCTAAAACAAAAGCCCGAGATTTTTCTCGGGCTTTTTATTAAACGGCTTGTTTCTTATCTTCTTCAATTAATATCTGCATAATACGCATGGTATCGTGCGGGCAGGACACAGAATAAATTGTGCCGCCAACATCAACTACCTCATGCGCGATAGCGTTGTCATTTCCCATCTTATAAATCCGATCGCCAAAATAAGCAATATCATATTTATCCTTGTAATGGTCGACAACTTGGGCTTTATCACAGCCCTTTTTCACGATATCCACCGAAATCTGACCGCCAAGCGACATATTATATTCAGGATAAAGCTCATTTAAATGATTGATAATCCAGCGTCTTTGACCGACCTTAGCATCCCAGGCAACATATTCGGCACGATCTTCTAAAGAAGGCTCTCCAACCTCGGGGCGGCCAAGCATCGTGAAATTTATCGCGCAGTTGGCATGAATTTCATGATGGCGCGGAAATGATTTATGAAATTGATGCGGACAGTTCTTTAAAATATCCTGTAAAACAGGGTTAAACGAATCAAAATCAATTACATTGTTGGCATTATAGACTTCTTTTCCGTTACGATAAAGCGTATTACCCATATTGCACCAATAATCTATGTTCGGATTTGTTAAGATTTCGGGGGGCATTTGCTCTTCCATATCATGGAAAGGAGAGCCCGTTACAATCGCAAATTTAAAATGATTGGCAAAGGCAACTATTGTTTCTGCCATTTCGCCACGAATAGGCCGACGCGCAACCGTTAATGTTCCGTCGTTATCTGATAAAAAGACTCTTGGTTTCACTGAAATTCACCTCTTAAAAAAAACGGGTTTATTTTACTTCATTTTTGGACAGATTTCAAGAGGGGGATGATTATATTTTTATGACATTTCCTGCAAACGGCGGATTCGTTCTTCAATACTCGGGTGCGTATCCAACAGATGAGACAGGTTCTTAAGCGGTGAAAAAATACACATGGACGCAAAAGCACGGGTGTTTGCCAAAGTCGGCACCGTCGGATTTTCGGAAATCTTTACAAGGGCATCAATAAGGGCTTGCGGATGGCGGGTAAGATGGGCACTGGTGGCATCGGCCTGAAACTCTTGTGTGCGGGAAATCGCCATATGGATAAACGGGGCGACAAGCAATCGAAAAAGATAAAAACCAAACCCGACCGCCAAAAAGATAATAACGGCCCCTCCCCCTTTACCACGGCTGTTCCCCCGCGAACGAACCCGCAAAAGTATTTCACCCAAAAGACCAATAACACCTATCCCCGTGATAATAAACAAATTCAGCCGAATATCCCGATTCATAATATGCCCCATTTCATGGGCGATAACAGCCTCTAATTCCAAAGGAGTCAGGCGTTCCACCAAACCGGTGGTCAGAGTAATTGCCGCATCTTTGGGGGAATAACCGGTTGCAAAAGCGTTCATGGCTTTATCATCTATCAAATACACTTTCGGCGTCGGTAATCCTGCCGCCAAAGCCACATTTTCGACCGCTTGAAAAATAGCAATATGCTCTGAATCCTGGGGACAAGGTTGCGCACCGGTTAAGGAAAAAATCAAATTCTTACCACGCGTGAATGAAAAAATAACAATTAAAAATGCTACAATTAGAACTATTGCCAAAATAAGCATTAAATTATCATGCGTCAGGAGTTCAACAGGCTCATAACGAACATTGTTTGATAAATCCTGATAATTTGAGGCATTATAAATAGATTCAAATAACCTTAAAAAGACATAAACAAAAGCCGCCAGTGCCAGCGGGAAAAACATCACCAAGGCCGCCAATTTCCGATTATTGGCGGCAAGTTGTTGATAAACGTCCCGTGGCATCAGCATGATTATAATTGGATCTTAGGTGGTTGTTGAACCTTTTGGGCCTCATCGGCATCCAATTCAAAATAACTGGCTTTTTCCATGTGGAAAAGATTTGCCAGGATATTGTTGGGAAACATGGCAATTTTGGTATTAAACGTCATAACGACAGAGTTATAGAATTGGCGGGATGCCTGAATCTTCGTTTCCGTATCAGCCAGTTGCTGTTGAGCATTTGCATAACTTTTATCGGCCTTAAGTTCCGGATAGCTTTCACTTAGGGCAAAGAGTGACTTCAACGTACCGGAAAGCGCGTTTTCGGCCTTACCTTTATCCGCGGGGGAAATTGCCTTCATGGCAGATGTGCGAGCTTCAGTAACCTTGACGAAAGTATCACTTTCATGCTTCATATACTCTTTTAGCAATTTCATCAGGTTCGGGATTAAATCATAGCGGCGTTTAAGTTGAGTATTGATGGTACTCCAAGCCTCATCCACGTGCTGGCGCGCAGCGATTAATCCGTTATAAATAGAAATAATGTATACAATAATTAAAGCGAATACGCCTAAAATAATAAGTCCTATCATTTTGTTCTCCTTTACGGGATTAACATAATATGTCTTTATGTCAAAATCAAGAAAAAAATAACAAAAAAATCCCCGATGCATCGGGGATTGATCTTTTGGATGTACATTTTATGAGCGAGTCCGCTGTGCCAAAAAGTCCAAAACTTTATCGGCCTTAAACAAATTTGCAGACCGAATAACACGCGGATATTCTTTTTTATCAAAATTCGGATGGCTGATAACCCGAATTGCCAAATCTTCACGATGGTGAAACATAGCACGTTCTTCAGGATGCCATGTATCAGCAGCGCGATAATTGGGATTCCATGAAGGGCTATTTAAAACAACCTTAAAACCCTTTTCAGCTTCCAAACTTTTAAGGCTGAGCAACACATCAAAAACACGAACGCCTACATCGGTATTTATGTTATTTCCGATATTGATTTGGCGGATGATCTCAGACACATTACGTGAACGAAGGGCATGGTTAAATTCTTGTCTTTCTTTTGTAATCATTTTTTTTCCTTTCTTATTTTACAGTGGAACGTATTTTAAACCTGAAATATAATTTTGTCAAGTAATTTTAACAAATAAACCCCTATCATTTTGATTTTATATGATAAAATTTCTACAAAAAAATAAAAAGCAACAAAAAAGCCCGCTAAAAAAGCGGGCAAATTCACAAGACAAAACTTACTTGATTTTCTTTTCACCGAATTCTTCGTGTTTCCGTGTTTTCTTATCATACTTACGGAAAGAATACTTTTCCGTTTTTGTACGCGGATTTTTCTTAGCGGTATAAAAAGTGCCGGTGCCGGCCTTGCTTTCAAGTTTAATTTTGACGACTGTTGGTTTTGCCATTTTATTGTTCCTTTTGTTAAGTTAAACTGGAGTGATTATAATGTCATTTTTTTTAAAAGTCAAGAAAAAAATAAATTAGAAAAAATCCCCCCCCTTAAAAGGCAGGGAAATTTATCAAAAACGAGACCAATATTACCTATTTTCTCGAGAGGACGGAATCGGTTGCGGTTGTTTTTGAGTTTGTTCTTTCTTGGAAAATTCAATCATCTGGGCGGCCTGTTTTGCATCCATTATTACAATATTTTGTTTTTCGGTAACAATGGTCTGATCAACATATGCATTATAAACCGAGCGATAGGCTGCAGGTAAAGATTTTTCCAAATATTTAACCCGATCAGAATCAGTGACAGTATGGGAAATACATGCGGCAATTATAGTGCCTCCAACGATAGCACTGAGACAACCACAACCAACTCCCGATTCCTCAAAGTCATCGCCAAGCACAGCAGCCGCTCCCAACAGAAGAATGAGACCAGCAACTAAATAACCTCCAGCACTATTTTCAGGCATTTTTTCCATTGTTTCCCGCAAAGGCCCATATGCATTCAACAAATTCTGCTCTTTTTCTCTATCCCCTTTTGCCACTTTTTTAGCCAATTCCATGTAAGCCTCATTCAGCGGAGTTCCTTTTTCCACAGAATCCAAATATTCCTTAATATGTGGTAAATTTTCTTTAACATCAAAATCCTTTACCCATTGTTGGCATAGCTTTTCATCAAATTTACCATCCTTTGTAACAGGAATAAAAGAGGGGAAAGCCAAATACTTTACAGCCTCATCTTTCACAGCCAACGGATCCATGTTAGCATTCATCGCAGTCCGCAAAACGGCTTGAAATTGTTCCTGACGAACAGTTGCTTCATCTGCTTGACTTTTTTCATTTGCTTTGGATTGAAGCGGAGCCCAACCGGCCATTGCAGCCAAACCAGCCGCCACTAATGTTTTCTTAAAACTCATATTAAACCTCCTTTGCTAAAGTAACCTTACACTTATATTATACCATAAATAACGATTTATGAAAAGTTTTTTCGGCTTTTTATAAAATGAATTCTATAACATATTGTAAAATAAATACAAAAAAAGGCCTCTGTTTTTAAACAGAAGCCCTTTCTTATAACGGGACGAATTAATACATACCGCCCATTCCGCCCATGCCACCCATACCGGCAGCACCGGCACCATGGTCA